>CAYWVO010000010.1:0-68562 GCA_964461835.1 uncultured Ignavibacteria bacterium
CCCTCAACTCGATGGCCGTTGTCCACCGAGCCGGTTCAGGTCAGGTTCTCGGGAGCCGGATTGGCATCACGCTGTGGGACAACGACAACCGGCTCTTCCGGTTTTGGCAACGGATACGCACACGGTGGGAGATCGCGATCGACTTTTTTGTCGTTCTGCCGGACAATGCGGCCGGGAGCACCGACAACCGTACAATTGGGCGGAACATCTTTCATATAAATGAACGTGCCCGCGCCGATGCGGGAATTCTCTCCAACTGCTATCGGGCCGAGAAGCACAGCCCCGGTCCCGATATAGACATTATCCGCAAGAGTTGGATGCCGTTTGCCCTCATGTTTACCGGTCCCGCCGAGGGTGCAATTGTGAAACAGAACACAATCTTTGCCGATTTCGGTAGTTTCCCCCACCACGGTGCCTGTCCCGTGGTCGATGAAAAAACCCGGACCGATAGCCGCGCCGGGGTGGATCTCCACACCGGTCATGAATCGGGCAAAGACCTGAATTAACCGCGGCAATATGGGTACTCCGAGTTTATAGAGTGGGTGCGCCAAGCGGTGGAGAAAGATCGCATGCAGCGGCGTGTGACAAAGTAGGGTCTCGAAAATATTGCGCGCTGCCGGATCGTTCCGGCGTACTGCTTTGGTATCGGCAATGAGGTTTTTAAACATCGGTACAAACTCCCGCTGTTGGCTTCATCGGGACAATTACTCCAGTGCTACTAGTATCGGACGAACTCCCGGTCAAATCACCGGTGTACCCTGCTCGCGCACATCGGCGAACAGATCAGTGGTAATATATCGCTCGCCCGTATCGGGTAAGACCACTACTACTGTCTTCCCCGTGCCCGCATCCCGTGCGACCTGCAGCGCCGCGGTCATTGCCGCTCCACTTGAAATGCCCACAAAAATACCTTCCTGACTCGCTAACAGCCGGGCATTTTTAATGGCATCTTCGTCCGAGACTTGGATAATATCATCAACCACCTTTTCATTGTACACTCCGGGGACAAATCCCGCGCCAATTCCCTGGATGCGATGAGGATTGGGCGACCCCCCGGAGAGAACCGGAGATTTCGCGGGCTCGACCACCGTCACTTTGAGCTTTGGAAATTTCTGTTTGAGCACTTCCCCGGCCCCCGCAACGGTGCCGCCGGTGCCCACCCCGAGCACAAAGTGATCCAGGCCGCTGTCGGCAAAATCGGCAATGATTTCCTGGGCGGTGGTTTCCCGGTGGATCTGCGGGTTGGCCGGATTATCAAACTGCTGTGGCATGAACCAGCCGTGTTCCTTGACCAGTTCCTCGGCGCGGGTCACGGCCCCCGACATCCCCTTCGCGGGATCTGTAAGCACCAGTTCGGCGCCAAATAACCGCAAAATTTCCCGACGTTCTTGGCTCATCGATTCCGGCATCGTAAATACCACCCGGTATCCCTTTGCCGCCGCCACCATCGCAATAGCGATCCCAGTATTGCCGGAGGTTGGTTCAACAATGGTCATGCCAGGCTTGAGGGTGCCGCTTTTTTCCGCCGCCTCAATCATCGAGAAACCGATCCGGTCTTTCACGCTCGAACACGGATTAAAAGATTCGAGCTTGGCATAAACCGTTGCGTCCGAGTCACCGGTGAGTTTGTTGATCCGCACGTGCGGTGTGCCCCCGATAGTGCCGAGAATGTCATCATACCGTGCCATGAAGGTGATTCTCCTTTGGAAAGGGTCTTTTTCCTTAAAACGTTCGGGACCAGCGGAATGTTGAGAAAAACAGTTCGGTATAATATGGCCGGCTAGACGACTCAGTAAGCGCTTACTTAATGAGCATCATTTTACGGGTTTGCGTGAACTCCCCGGCGTTCAAACGATAGAAATACATTCCCGAGCCCACGGACTTCTGGTCGGCTCTTCTGCCATCCCAGAGCACGACGTGACGTCCGGCGTCACGATACTCATCTACGAGGACTGCCACCCGTTCGCCGAGTGTATTGTAAACCACCAGTTCCACCCCGGCAGGCTGGGAGAGTTCAAAAGTGATAATGGTACTGGCATTGAAGGGATTGGGATAATTCTGCAACAGTGAGAACTCTCGCGGGACCGGCCCGTCAGAGTCATGCAGCCATTGTTCAAGTACACCCTTGAGGGTGGCGGCACCCTGGCCGGGCTCCGGGCAGTAATCGATGGCATGGTAAATTGCCCATAACGTGGCCTGATGGAAGCCGGCCAAGCGGTTCAAGACCTCCTCCTGGCCGCGGGGAGGCGCCGATGCGGCGTCCGACCAGAATTCCAGGATGGGGCAGACATCCATTGAATCTACCACTCCGTCCCCATCCGCGTCGGCGTATGTTGCTGCCGAATCATCCCACAGATGAACCGGTTGCGGGGCAAAGCTCTCATACGTGATCGGCCGGGCCGGGCCGGTTGTTCCCCAGAAGCGGCCGAGAGGGAGAACGTCCCGTTCATCAACCAGCCGGTCGTTATCGGTATCTCCGGGGTACACTTCGGGGCCGGTGATAAATGAGAAGGTGAAATCATCTATCGGCGATCCCTCTTCCCGCCCGTCGAAATCACCGTCGAGTCGATTGTACACTGAGTCAACAATACGGTCACTAACCACGCGCACGCTGAGCGTATCAAACGCCGGCCAAAAATCGCTGCCGATAAATCGCAGGAGATCATCCTCGATCTCCAGCTGGCCCTCAAGGCGCCAGCCGAGCCGGGCCGACTCCACAACCACAGTCGTGTCCGTTTCTTCAATTGTGACTGGTTCAGTGAAGGCGATCCGGATTGTGTCGCTGATCAAAACATCTGTCTCGTTATCTTCCGGCCGGTTGATGAGGACCGTGGGGGCTACCTGTTCCGGAATACCGCGCCCGGTCAGGAAGATTGTCGTGTCGGTCACGACCGGATCGTCAGTTTGGATAGTCAGCACACCGTTGTACACTCGCCTTGCGGTCGGGCGGAACTTGACATTAAACGTAATCGAGGAGTCGGGATCGATTTCCAGGTCTTCGAGCGGCGGCGCGTCAAATCCGTCTCCCTCTTCAGAGACGGACTCCACAGTCAAGATAACCCCCGACCCAACAGGCGCGGAATTCGTGATAGTCACCGGCAGCAACTTCGCGGTCCGCGTGACCACCGAATCGAAGTCCACAGTGTCCGGTTCGAATTCCAGAAATGATGTACCGCTATGTTCAACCAGGACTGCGGCCAATCGTTCGACATTCAACTCAGTATCCACGGCGCGTACCGTGACGTTGTAAATACCAGTCGGTAAATCTGCTGATGGTGTAACCAACATGGCGAGGGTATCCGGCGCGAAGATCGGCCCCGGGGGAAATGTCACCGCCAGTTCGCCCCGGCGTGGCGTCGGCTCAACCTCGGCACTCAAAGTGAGCAGATTGGGGTATGGCGTGACCAGGGTATCAAGATACAACGGGTAGATAATGGTATCCCCGGTTGCTTGTGCCCCCCCGATATTAAATGCGAACGATCCGACCGTGACGCACTCGGTGGACACCACTGGTTCACCGGCCCCGCACGCGTTACCAGCGGTGTGAGAAACGGTATAGACACCCGGTTCATCATACACATGAGTTGGATCAGCGACGTAGGATGAATCACCGTCCCCAAAGTCCCAGGTCCACCTGGTTGGCACATTACTTGAGAGATCGGTGAACGATACCTCATACGGGGCCAGGCCATATCCCTCGGGGCAGTCAAAAGCGGTCACCGGATGTCCCTGGACACTAATGGTATCACTCAACTGCACAACATCGGTGCCACAAGAATGTGTGACCACAACCGTGACCGGAAACGTACCCACGCTCTCGTATTCATGGGTTGGCGATAGTCCCGTGCCGGTGTCACCGTCACCGAAATCCCACTGGACGCTTTCCACCGGTTGATCGGTGGTCAAATCGAAAGCCACTTCCAGCGGCGCACACCCGCTGGTCTGGGATGCTGCGGCCGACAGGGTGGGACGGGGGAGGACAGTGATGTAATCGGTGCGGGAGCGCTGGGAGGTACCGCATGCCGCAGTTACGATCAAACGTACGGAGTATGTTCCACCGGTCTCATAGGTGTGCGCAGGATCTCGTTCCGTAGAAAAATGGTTGTCGCCGAAATCCCATTCATAACTGAGCAGCGGATCGTCCGAAATCGTGTAGAATTGAACCTCAGCGGGACTGCACACTCCGTCAACGTCGATCGAATCGGGATCGAGCGATGAGGTAAAATCAACGGACGGCGGCTTGCCGATACTAATCAGATCGGTCTTCTCCACCCACTGGGAATCGCAGACGTTGCGTGCTCGAAATCGTACGGTGAACACTCCCGCAGAGTCATAGCGGTGCACCGGCGACATCATCGTGGAAGTAGTGCCATCACCAAAATCCCAAAAATAATCGTCAATAATCCCGGTGATCGTTGGCGTAAAGGCGACATCGAATGGTATACACCCCTCAGTGGTATCCGGCGAGAAATCAGCCTCGACTGCCCCAAAGACCTTGATATGGTTGACTTTGATAATGGTGTCCCGACTATAATCGCCAATGGCGATCAAGGTTACCGTATATAAATCCGGCGCGGTGTATTCATGGATAGGATTTTTCTCAATCGAGGTTGCACCGTCACCAAAATCCCAGAGCCATTGCTCATCTATACAGGTTGACGTGTTCTCAAATTCGACGATAAGTTGATCACAACCCAACGTAGGTGAAGCGGTAAATGATGCTACCTTCTCGTCATCGATAAATTCGTAGCAGCCGAGGTCCGGAGCTTGATAAGCCACCCGCGGGTTGCCGGCCAGATCGAAATCGGCCAAGGTATCAATCGCCAGCAAATCCCCTTGATTTTGGGCATTCGCATGGCAGATAAACCGGTAGTCTTCGCCGGTCACCGAGCGAAAACCGGGAACTTTGATCGTTACTTCATCAGTGAGGTTCAGTCCTTGTGGGCTATAATTCCCGGCCGCGTTGTTATAGAACATGGTGTATGCGATTCGGGGCAGGCCCTCCAGCGCCGATTCGCTGTAAACTCCCCAGCCGACATTATTTTCGGCGACGATACAATTCTTTATGTCCGCGTACCCTCGTTGCCAGATATGAATCCCCGCACCGGTACCTATCGAACCGGAAGTGTTATCCACAATCGTATTATTCACCAGACGGGGATCACTGTTATCCCCGATATAAATGCCGCCGCCGGCACGCGCGGTGTTTCCGGCAATGAGGTTATTGTAAATCAGGGGATCGGCGTAATACAGGTAGATGCCACCGCCCAAAGTCTCTGAGCCCTCGGAGGCATCGAAGACATTGTCAACGATTTTGTTGTTCCGAATGATCGGGTCCTCGCCGTCGATATACAGCCCGCTCCCGGCAAAGGATCGACAATCCGAGCACGTGATGGTAAACCCGTCGACAATAGACCTGAATTCGTCCTGGCGCGCCTGTTTTTCCAGGCCATAGAATGTAATCGGATTGCCTAGACCCGCCCCGTCAATGATGGTTTCATCCGGACCGTTTAATGCCAATAATTGGACCGGGTATCCCCCATCGAAAAACACGGCTTCGTTATAGGTTCCCGGGAACACCGCAACGACGACACCAAATGAACCAACATTATTTATCGCAAATTGAATCGTACGATACGGGAGGGACCGCGTACCGTACTCCACCGAATCGATGCCGTAGGGAGCGACAAACAACGTATCATCCCACTCCATGGTATCCGCGCGGACCCCAACCGTCGTACACAGATTCAGGGCCGCAACCAGGCAGACCGCGAACAAGGCCGGGAAATACCCACACTGAAGAAAGCTAATGAATGGGGGTCTTCGAATCATCATCACCTGCACCCTTACAGTTCGGCATTCACGACAATCGTCCCGGTCTCAAAAACGATATCATTTTCTTTGGGAATCGATTGTCCGTCGGCGGTAAGGAACGATGCCCGGGATGCGTCGAAAACCAGATCTGAGTCACCGCTGCCTACCGCCGAGAAATAAATAGTTACCAGATGCCCCGAGTCGTCCTCCACCCCGCCGGTGGCCGGGGGTATTCGGGTGAGACCAACCGCCACGTAATCGTCTTGAATTCGCGGCGCCATAAAGATATCGCTGCCCAGATATGATCCGGGGTCGACCCGGAGTGCTTCGAGGATTGCAGGATCATACATTAAGCGAAACGCGGTACTGAAGACCTCGCTCACGTTGTACAGGTACACAGAAACGGCGATTTCGCCGCCTTCGCTCATTGCTACTTCCTGATACATCGGTGATGGACGAAGCATGGAAACCACCGGCTGCATTGACAGCGTTACATTGACTACCGAACCGGGCGGAACCTCCCTCGTCTCACGGGCTTTGTACAGCACATGTTCATCTTCGTCGCGTGCGTTCAAATAGAATTCGACGCTATCGCCGGGAGGTATCGTAAGGGTACCATTGATCCGTCCCTGACGTACCTGAAGCCCTTCATACAGCGTGTCCCCGGCAGGCAGATAGGCCACCCGCAACTCCGCCGTGTCAATTAAGGTGGTCATGAGGGATGGTTTAAACTGCACCTGCAAGCCCACCTGCGCGCCCTCGGCAGGACCACTCGGCGAACCCGAACACGCGATAACCCCAGCCAACAGCGCCGCCAGGGCTACGCACAAAATCACCCGACAACCATACATTCGAATATCCGTTACCATCAGGGAGAAAAAGTCCGCCCATTGAGATGATGTCAAGCGAAATTCCCTGCGTTTTCCTACTTATCCGGTGGGCACCATCGCATGCTCGTTCGATACAGCAATATGTTGACAGTCTCTATGATCTAGCCTACGTTCCGGCGGAGGAGTTGGCATGACCGGCGAAAAGATCGGCAATTATTCAATTTTGGAGAAGCGCGGCGAAGGCGGCATGGGGATATTCTATAAGGCCCATGACGACGTGCTGGATGAAGTTGTCGGTCTCAAGACTCTCCACCCGGAATTGGTGGCCGATGCGGAATTTCGCCGGCAATTACAGGAAGAGGCAAAACTCCAGGCCCGACTGCGCGGCCACCCGGGCATTGTCCGGCTTAATCATTACCTGATCCTCGACGACCGCCATTACCTGGTGATGGAATATGTGGAGGGCCATACCCTGTCCGAGATCATCAACGATCGCGGCCCCTACTCCTTTGCCGAAGCCGGACCGATTATCGTCAAAGTCCTCGACGCCCTCAACTACGCCCACCAGCAGGGCATCATCCATCGCGATATCAAGCCATCCAACATTATGATCACCGAGAACGGGGACGTCAAGGTCACCGACTTCGGGATTGCCAAGCTGCTCAGTGGTGGCCAACAGACCCGGACCAGCCAGGTAAAGGGATCCTTGTTCTATATGGCGCCGGAGCAAATACGGCAACAGCAGCTGGATTCTCGTACGGATATTTACGCCCTTGGCGTAACGCTGTATGAGATGTTGACCGGGACTCTCCCGTTCACCGGGGCCTCGGAATACGATATCATGCAGCAGCATCTCGAATCGCCCCCCCGGCTGCCGTCGAAAGTCAATTCAGCTCTGACCGACGAAGATGATCGGCTCATCATGCGGGCGATGGCCAAAAAACCGGGCGACCGTTTTACCGACACTGCCGCGATGGCGGCCGCCATTCAGAAGCGGCTGGAGGCCAAAACGTCGCGGGACAGCTCCGAAATCTCGGTGCCGATTGGCCGCTGGCTCATTTACGGGATCGCCGCGATTACGCTCGTCGTCGCCGGCTATTTTATCCTGAAACCTGCTGGGTCCGACCACACCACGCCCGAAGATGACTTGGAAGAACCACTGGTCCATGTCGATTCTATTGATACCACAACCCCAACAGCAGAAGCCCCCGATACGGTGCACACCAACAGTACTGAGTTGGACCAGGAGCCGGTCATCCAGCAACCGACCGAGTTCCTGACTGTTCGCGCCACCCCGTTTAATCGGGAACCGGACGTCACCGGCGTATGGTTGGATGGCCGGCGTATCGGTTCAACGCTGCCATTGCAATACGGAGATATCACCTCCGGTGTTCACTGGCTAAAGATCGCTACCACCACCGCTACCTGGTCGGACACCGTCCGGTGGGAAGCCACCGACCGGGACAAAGTCTTTCATATCGTGAACGATTCGGGGGTGGTGATCGTATCCGCCGCAGTTCCGGACCAGGGATTTGCCTGGATTTTCGTTGACGGAGAGGATATCGAAAAGGACACTCCCCACCGTATCCATTTACCACTTGGACCGCACCGTATTGATGTCCGGCTGGAGGGGTATTCGTCGGTGGAAGGCCCGCGATTCATCCGAGTCAAACCGGGGCCCCATGAAGTCCGCCTGGAGTTTACTTTGCAGCCGGAGCGGTGAACGAGAATAAATTCCTCGCAAATTAAGGTTGACATCGGCGTACCTCGGCTATAGTGTCGCCTCAGGAGGAAATTGTATTGTGAGCTTTACCCGGTATAGATTCCTGGGCATAGCCGGTGTGTTGTTGATTTTATGCGGCTGCGCTGCGGGGGGCATGTCGCATTCCAGTCTGAAACGCATGATTGCCCAAGGCGAATATGCCAAGGCCGAGTCAGCATTGCTCCTGCGCACTGCGCGGGAGAAAGAGAATGCAACGACCCAGCGGCTGTTGGGGATGGCTCAGTATCACCTCGAACAATATGAATCCGCTGATGAGCATCTCGCCAATGCTTTAGCGCTGGACCCGGAAGACCCGGTTGCCCATCTTTACGCCGGATTCATCGCCGAGCGGCAGGACCGGACCCTGGAAGCAATCCACCATTATCTCAGTTTTCTGTCTTTACGAAGTAGCGGCGATCTTGCCGCCGACGTGCGCCGTCGGGTTCGCGAGCTGAAAGTTCAGTACGCCGAACAGTTAACCGAAAGGGCACTAGCGCGGGAACAGGAGATCTCACCAGGGGCGTTACCTGATTCCACTCTGGGTGTGGTTTATTTTGATGGCCGTTTTTTACCGGATGGGCTCAAACCGCTAGTCACCGGACTGGCCGACCTGCTGGCCAGTGACTTGAAAAAAGTAGGCGCCCTGCGTATAGTCGAGCGAATGCAGATTAATACCTTGCTTGATGAATTGCAGATCAGTCAAACGGCGGCGTTCGACACGACCACGGCTCCGCGACTGGGCAAACTGCTGGGGGCAGCGCATATCCTGGGTGGCACGATTGCCGAATTGCCCCGCGAGCAATTGCGGATCGATCCCGCGTTGGTAAACACCAAGACCGGCGAAGTCGAAACCCCGGAAGAAGCAGTCGAAGAGTTGGATCAAATTATCAAGCTGGAAAAAGATGTTGTCTTCGCCACGTTGGACCAATTGGATATTAAACTCACCAAGGCCGAGCGCGACTCGATCGCGAAACCGCCGACAGAATCGTTTTTGGCGTTTTTGATGTATTCCCGCGGTCTGGCCTGGCTGGACAGCGGCAATTATGAACGCGCTCACGAGCAATTTAAACAGGCGGTATACACCGATCCGAATTTCCAACAAGCTGCCGAAAAAACCCGAACGACAAAGGCCCTGATCGAACGGCCCGCCTTCGGCAATGTCAGTGAGTTTGAGCAACAGACCACATCTGACCCACTGGTCCGCGGGCGGTCGGGAGCAATCGAACGATCCCTGGTATCGGGGCACGAACGTTTAGGGTTTGTCCCAGAGTCCGGACGAGGTGTTGATGAGCCATACGTTGGCCCGTACGGCCACCGGTCACCCACCGCCACGGTGATAATTGAAGGATCGTTTGATGACGGGCCGTAAGCGAATACGGGCAACCTGCGGGCGACTGGCGATTGTGCTCGTGGTCGTTTTATTCCTCGGAATACCGGCAGCCGACGCCCAGATTATCTATCAAGACCCGGCCCGGATCACACAATCCGCGGTGTATCTGCACTGGAATATGACCGGAGAGACAGTCGATGCTTCCGTGTCCGAATGGGTGATGCCAATCTCCGGCATGGTTCCTGTGGCCGCCAATACAGAGCTACAATATTACACCGCAGTCGTCGGAGCACAGTCTTCACTCCCGGAAATCGACCAAGACCTCGCGGGGTTGACCGATACCCGGTTGCACCTGGCGCGGAGCCTCGCCGAAGACCATCTGCTAGTCGCCGGCGGTGTTAACCTGCCGTCCGGGCAGAAGGAACTGAATCCGACGGAATTTGCGCTGGCGCAATTTATCGCCGAGGAACGGTTTAACTTCCCCCTGAAGGTTTTTGGCCAGGGGTTGGGTATTTACGGTGAGGTGCTGGGCGCCTGGGCATATGAACAATGGATTTTCAGCGGCGGCGGTGGTCTGCACTACAGCGGTTCCTATACGCCACTGGATGACGATGTCTCCTATCAGCCGGGGGTCCGTTATTATGTAACGGGATCGGCGCAGTTAACCAGTGCAAAACGGCAATCCGACTATGTGCGATTCGACGGTGTTGCCTCTATCGCTGCTGCCGACCAGGCAGACGATGTTGACGTCTTTAAAGACGGTACCCAGATTGACGTAGCGGCCCTCGGTGCCCGCCGGTTCGGGCAGTGGCACGCGCAGGCGAATGTACGCCTTATCCTTCGGGGGAAAGACAAGCGGCTGGCGGAGGGCGGCAATCTGGTCGTTGAACGCAACAGCTCGACCGGAAGCGAATTTCGGTTTCGACTGCAGACCGGACGGCCGGTGTACGCCGGCTGGCAGGGATCAGTCGATGTGTCGACAAAATTCCTGGCGGCGAACGGCTACCCGGAAGACGATGTATTATATGACGGAGGCGCCACCCTGTTTGGTATTGGCGGCACCGTTGCGAAAAAAATCAGGGACCAGATACATCTCCAGATCGGACTGCGGAAATGGTTTGGCTCGGCGGAAAAAAGCGGACTTACCGAGGCGCTGGACCTGGGAGGCTGGGAACTCTCCGAGCGGCTGACAATCACATTTTAGCGCCGTTTTCGCAGCAAATGCAAACGCGGTTCTCATGTGCACTTCGCTGCCTGCCGATCATTATAGGCTTTTCACTCACTCTCCTGCCCTGGTCCAATACTACTGCTGCGGCTGATTTTACCGATTCTGTCCGCTTTTTCGTTATTGAAGAATATCTCTCGCCGTTAGCGAATGCACCCCTGGATTCCCTGCCGCCGGGGATCGATCCCTTTATAGTACTGGCCGCGAATCTGGCCGCTCGTTACGACACGATGGAACACGGCAAAGCTGACCCAGTACTCCCACCGGGCTTCGATCCACTCCGTATTCCCTTAGCATTCAACCGGACAATACCACGCTCCGGAAAAATCCTCACCCGTCTTTCAGAATCGTTGACCCGGCACGGCCTACAATTCGAGATTGAATATCCGGCGGATTTTACAGAAGCCATACAACTGCTGGCGAGAAAAGTAAGTAGCGGACATCCGATCGTTGTTTTTAATCCGGCACCTATCCTGTTATTCGGCTATGACGCCCGCGAGGACGATCCATTCCTCTACGCGTGGCAGTACAGGCCGAAAGGACAGTTATCAATTCTCGCCCAGTCACGACTCAGGGATCAGTGGTGGTTATGGGAGCCGGATCCACGGTCAACCGTCATGCTCGAAATAGGTGGAATCGCTGAGGAGCAGGAACCATCTCCCCCGCCAAAAGAATATCTTACTTATATCCTCCAGACCGCCAGGACGGACACTACCACCGGACAGGTATCGTATATTCGCCCCATCCTGGCGCTGATCGATTCGCTGGAGGAATCAACGGCGCCACCAGCATCGGCTATCCCACTTGAAGATGAAGACGATCCATATTACCTGCATCGCGCCCGATGGCAGCGGAGGCGATTTGAGGAATATCTCGACACACTCGCGCCGTTGGTACGAGATTCTGCGGTCGTAACTGACTTGAGACTTGCACGCTACTCGTGTGGCAAATCAGCCGAAGCATTTACCAGCGCCGCGCAGGGTCTATATGGAGCAGGCCCCCTGCCGGAGGATTCGGCGGCTCGAGCCGAGTTCTTATTCACCCGGTGGGTTGAGTACCGGCTGGAGGCCGCTGAGCTGCTGACGGAAGTGTTGCGGTGGGAACGTCAGATGCTGGAGGCGCTGCAAGCGATTACGGAAGAAAGACGGCCGTTTACCGCACAGTAGTCACTCTTCGGCAATAACGAAGGCCAGTGCATAGTCACCCTCGTAACTCAGGCTGATCAGCCAGCGATTGATTCCCATTGATTGCGCGCACACTGCGGCCTGCCCGGTCAAAGATACGTCGGGACGGTTATCACTATCGCTGGTTATCTCGATGTCGATGAACCGGATCCCCTGCGTCCACCCGGTACCTAAGGCTTTCATCACCGCCTCTTTGCCGGCAAATCGACCGGCTAAGGCCCGGGCAGGATCGGGTCGGGAGAGCGAGACTTCCAGTTCATCGGAGGTGAAAATCTTCCTGGCGCACCGCTCCGGAAAGCGGGAATATATTCGCTGAATCCGTGCGACGTGGACCAGGTCCGTCCCCAGCGCGATACTCATCAGCTTTCAGTGGTATCTGGTTTGGCAACCAAGTCGTCGAAAAGCGCGGTGATTCGGTCGTAGGTCGTCCTGAATGTTATCCCCACGGGTCGTTCCTGGTCCTTTGGTTTGACGAATATCCGCGACGGGGCCGTGGTATCGTCGGCGAAGATCAACTCCTGTTTGTTGCCACCGGTGTCGACCACGGTCATCGAGAGGATAAGTTCATCAAACTGTGCCTCCTGTTCTTGTTGCGACGGCAGGAATCCGCTGTACCCAAAATTCGCGACAGCGGCAAATTTATCGGCAGCGGTGGCCGAATCCGCGGGAGTCCAGTCAAATTCCGGATTGCGGGCAACGCGATACGTGGCACTGTCTGCTCGCGCCAAGTGCACCTCGCTGGTAGGGTATTCCCAGTGTAGTGCCGCGATCTCCGCCGGAGTCATAGTCACCGCGCGACGATCCATCCAGCTTGAGGGGGGTTTGGTGTAAATTCCCGTAAACTTGCCTTTAGCCAAGAACACCGAATCGGAACCGACTCGACGGACATAGGTGTGGGTCATATCCTGCCCAATCCGTCCCAGAACAAACCGGCTGAGGGGCTGACCACTATCGAAAAACTTAATGACGGTTCCCGAAATTGTATCGGTCTTGAATCGGGCCTGATTGGCGGGATTTATCGAGATCAGATCGGTGAGCACCATCTCATTGGTCGTCCGGATTACCTGGGCGATATCCGTCTGCGAGGCCGGATACACCAGTTCGCTGTCAACCACCATTTGCCATTGACCGTTAGCGTCGAGAAACAAATGGTTCCATGTACCATACTTGATCGCCATGCTGTCAATCAGAGTAGAGTCGACCCAGAAGAAGTCACGGATGTTTTCCGTGGAGAGCCGTTTTTCCTCGGTGGACCGGATGATCAAAACGGCAACCAACGCAACCACGAAAATAACGGCAAGAATGAGAATATTCCGTTTCACCGACTCCTCTCCCGACCTACAATTTTATGCGACCGGCGGCAATGGCCGAGCGCCGGGCCTTCCGTGCCCGCCAGCGAATAAGACCAAAAATGACCACCAGCAGTGGTGGGCCCAGGATATTGGCATACTTGATGCGAAGCCGGGCGCCTTCCGAGAGAGTAGGGTCCAGCGGCCGGGAGGCATCCTCCCGCGAGCGAATCTCAATCAACCCTTCATCTTGCGCCAGCCAGTCTATGGCGTTGAGGAAAAATGCAAGATTTCCCGGCATGCGCGCAGCTCGGTCACGCATAAAATCCCCATCCCCGACGGCAATCATCCGCGTCACCGGACTGCGATTCTGATGCACTGGCATATCGGTCACGCCACTGTCCAGAATCCGCCGACCATTGAAGTAACTCCGAAAGATGCCAATCGCCGTCGCCGCTAACGGAATATGCGACTCGGAGAAATCGGCCAGTTTCATTTCCTGTTGCGGACTGATGCGATAGGGCGCTTTGCGCCGTCCGGATTTATCGGACGAAAAGACAATCGGCTCCACCACGACACCCAGGTCACCGGCAACCGTGGTATCCAGGGAACTGATGAATGGGAAGCTGACACTGTTTAATCCCTGGGCGATCAGGTTGTCTTCAGCAAAGGTGACCGCCTTCGGGAAAAACGGGTAATCAACGGCGCTCTGGAAAGTGAAACTGCCCTGTTGCTGACGGACTGCGACCCGCTCATTCTGGGCGTCAATAACCAGGTCCTCATTGATTTTGAGTCCGTAGGAGGCCATCAACGTATCCAGGTTGGTCGTGAGATTGCTGGCCACCTGCGTCGTGGGGTCTACCTGGACCTTATTTATAAACCAGCCGACTTTTCCACCCCGCATGACAAACTGGTCGATGGCATAGAGTTCAAATGGTTTCACGCCACCGGTGGGACCGACAACCAATAAGGTCTGGATATCGTCCGGAATGAAATCGCCATGGTCGAGAATCACATCCCGGACCTGATACTGCCGTTGCAAAAGCTGGCCCGCAGTGGATAACTCACTTTGGATACTCGGTTCCCCATGTCCGCCCAGAATACCAACGGTGATCAGGGAGTCGGTGGTGATGCGTTTTATGGCGGAGGTCAGTTCGTATTCGAGGTTTTCGGTCGATTGCACCACCGGCAAGACTTCCCGCTTATCCGCATAGAGGATGGCAATGCCCATATAGACGCGCTTGAGTTCTATCTTGTCTTTCTCGATTGCGTTGACTTGAACTGCGGGAATATTCAATCCACGGGCTTCGTCTTCCTTACCCTCCTTGACCGGATCAATAATTTCAAACTTCATCTTGCCGCCCGCATGGGCCTTATAGTCATATAATTGATCCTTGAGGTACCGGGCGTTGGCGTTGTAGGGAGCCGGCAAGTCCTCGGTAAAATAGAGCTTGATCAACAGAACATCATCCAAGTCACGCATCACCTGCTTAGTGAAGTCCGACAGGGAGTACAAGCGGCCTTCGGTTAAATCCCAGCGAGCATAAACCGCCATACCGAGCAGATTGATCACAATCAGGACCGCGATGACCAGCACGACGGTAGTCGCCGAACTCGCTCCAAACTGTATTTTCTTCTTGGTTGCCATGACGCGTGTTCGCTCAGCTCCATTTCCGGCTTTCCATGGCGCGTACCGCCAGGAAAAGGAACAAAAAGATCATACTGATATAGTAGAGGAGATCTTTAGAATCAATCACGCCCCGGGCCATATTGCGAAAATGGTAATCGACGCTGATAAACTCCAGCACCGACGCGACCGGAGCCGGGAAAAACGGGGTAAAACTCGCACTGAGATAAAACAGAGACATGATGACAATGGCGACCAAAAACGCGATGATCTGATTGGCGGTGATCGCCGAGGCAAACAAGCCAATCGCCAAATAGGTGCATCCCAGAAGGAACAGGCCGAGATACTGGCCGGCAATGGCACCAGTATCCGGATTGCCCAACATGTTTATGCTGATAAAATAGGTAAAGGTCAGTAATATCGTAACGGCCAGCAAAACCGCCGAGGCAATATATTTTCCGAGAATGATTTCCCAATCAGTCACCGGCAGGGTGACGAGCAGTTCGATGGTCCCTGATTTCTTTTCCTCGGCCAGAAGCCGCATGGTAATAGCGGGAATAAAAATCAAAAAGACCACAGGCATCCACCCGGTCAACAGTCCCCGTAGCGAGGCCTGACCACTGATGAAAAAATCGAGGAAAAACAGCCAGCCGGAAATCACTAGGGCCAGCACAATGATAATATACGCAATCGCGGAATTGAAATAGGTCGCCAACTCGCGTCGCGCAAAAATGACTGTATTCGCCAACATCGGTATCCTCAGTCAGTTGCTGATGTAGTCAGATCGCGGAACACATCTTCCAGCGACTGCACATCCCGCCGCATTTCCAGAATTACCCAGCCGGCATCAACTACGGAACGGAAAACCTCTTCCCGCAGGTCCTGGTTTTTGTCGGTGGTGATTTCAATATGCGCAATCCCGTCAGCATCGACTTTCTTCTCGGTGACGGCGGTATTGGACAGCTCGTTCAGGCGGGTCGCAACTGCGTGCGGGTCGCCGTCCGCCTTGACTTGAACCATCAGCCGCTGCTGCCCGTGCATCCCGGCGCGGAGTGAATCCGGGGTACCGTCGGCGACCAGTTTGCCCCGGTTAATAATCAACACCCGGTTACACACTGCTTCCACCTCGGAGAGGATATGGGTGCAGAGAATGAGCGTCTTCTCCGCGCCGAGGCGGCCGATCAGACTGCGAATCTCCACGACCTGGTTCGGATCCAGACCAATGGTCGGCTCGTCCAGGATGAGAATTTCCGGATCGTGGATGATTGCCTGGGCCAGCCCGACCCGCTGCCGGTACCCCTTGGAAAGTTCCCCGATATCTTTGTGAATCACTTCACCCAGACCACACAACTCGATCATATCCATCAGACGCGGTCTTCGTGTTGCCACAGGCATTTTTCGCAAGGACTGAATCAGCTCCAGGTAATCAAGGACGTTCATTTCCGGGTACAGGGGGGTGGTCTCCGGCAGGTAGCCAATTCGTTTGCGCACCTCCAGGGAATGATCGAAAACGTCGTACCCATCCACCTTTACCGAACCGGAGGTCGCAGACATAAAACAGGTGATAATTTTCACGGTCGTGGTCTTGCCCGCACCGTTTGGCCCGAGAAAACCCAGGATTTCGCCTTTGGCGATATTGAAGGAGATGGAGTCGACCGCCGGTTGGTCGCCATATTTTTTGACCAGATTCGATACTTCAATCATAGCCGCTTAGGTATACACTCCCACCAACGTCGGTCCAAGTACAGCCAGTAAATTTATACGCTCACCTGTCATAACGCAAGGGTTTTTGCACGCGGCCGAACGCCGCCAGCCGCCAATCGGTTACACCGCCCCGCCATCGTGCTTCATACTCAGGGGAAAACGCAAAGTTCCCACGCGGGCCGGCAGAAAAATGGAAAAGCCGGCTGCCGGGCGGCAGTCGGCTCTTCTCCAAACTAATCCGTTGTGGTTATTCCAAATCAAACCCCATAACCGATATTGTCGCGCGACGATTTCGGGCACGGCCGTCTTCAGTGTCGTTCGTCGCCTGAGGTTCCTGCTCACCCGCCGACGAAATGGCAATTCGTGACAGATCGACATTATGAGTGTTCGCGAAATAGGACCGGACAGCATCCGCGCGCTGTTGCCCCAAGCGCAGGTTGTAGGCGTTGGAACCAACCGCATCGGTGTGCCCGGTGATTTCGATAATATAATCAGGATCCTGTTTGAGCCTTTCCGCCAGTCCGTCCAATTTCTCGCGGGCAAAATCCGTGAGTTCGGCGCTGTCAAAGCCAAAAAAGATTTCTTCGGTCATGACCGGTGCATAATCTTCCCGACAGCATTTCAGTGCCTTTTCCGCGGTGGTCATCGCTTCGGCAGTAGTCGTTTTGGCCTCGGTGAGTTGTTCCTGAAGGTGTTCGACCCGTTCTTCCAGGGAATCAACCTCGGTCTGTTTGGCCCACACCATTTCCTTCTCTTCCTCCGGTTTCTCTTCCGGACAACATGGTTCCTCGCGGAAGGCGCAGCCCGCTGACAGGATCAGTAGTAGGCTGATGCCTGCCAGTAATGCAAATCGCAAAACCCTGACTCCAGTCATAAATCCTCCTCAACCATTACCAAAAGACTTCCTTAACATCGATCGACGATCGTGGCTAAAAACTGAATCGTCCCCCCATCCGGTTTCGTTCATCCATCTAAAAAAGTCCTTAGACCTGTCCAGACTTGGCGACCAAGGTACCGGGGTGCAAAATGGCCGTCAAGAGAAAAATCGAGAAGTCACCGGCAAATCATACCGGCAGCCGGCAGCCCTCCGTGAATATGAATCGTCACATCGTGCACGGTGCGAAACTCTGTCGGAAGACAAAATTTACCAAAACGAGCACATCGAGGGGATCAATGTCCCCATCGCAGTTGCAGTCGCCGAAACTATCATGCGGTTCAATCCCCGTACCATAACGGTACACATAATTCACCAGCACGGTGACGTCCACCGGGGTGATCTCCTGGTCGTTATTCATGTCCCCCGGGGACAACATTTCGGCGGCATACACGTAACTGGCGGCGGTCATATCAGACGAGAGGTGCGAAATGACCCCCAGCGCGTGATCCACATCGGGGAACAATGGAACATAGATCACCCCATCACCAGTTTCCTGGTCCACACTCGCGTGCTCAGTGGTCGCCCCAACACCGGCGGCATCAATCGGGGTTATGCTCATTGCCCACTGTTTATAGTTCTGACCGTTAAAATCTACTTTCAGAATCGGGCCGGGGGTTCCGTCTTTGTCAAACCGCGTATAATTTGCCGCCCATCCCTGGGGACGAGTACTGCTGGTCTGGCTGCGTTCCACCGGGTAGACCGTCTCCGTGAAGTCAAGCATCAGCTGGGGATAACTGGCACCCTCTTCGTAATGAACACCATCGTCCCGGGTATCGGTGAAATAATTCCAACTCGTGAAATCCGGGAATTGTTCGGCAAATGAGGTCCCGTAGGCCACCAGGCCAGAATCGATTGATTCGCTGGCGCCATAGTAACGTATGTACTCCCAGATCGCGGGAACGATCGCCGTACCGAACGACTGCCGGAGAAACGACCCAAAGATAAAGGTAGAGTACATATGGAAGGAGTTCTCTTTCAGTGAGGTATAAGGAGTGACAAAGAAATCGTCCAGGTAGTTATAATTGTCGTTGACCTCATCAAAGACTTCGTCCTCGACGTAGGTGGCACATAACTCATAGAAATAGGTCTCATCGAATCGATCATAGGCATACTGGCACGCATGGTTGAATTCGTGCGCCACGGTCACTTTGGCCGCGCCGATCTCGTCGCCTTCAGGATCGTCATTGGGTGGGAAATTGATGAAATTCTTGTGTACGGAAATATAGGAGGTGTAGTCACTCCAGGGTTCCGGCCCGGCCAGCTCCGGCTTACAGTAGCCATAATAACTCATGGCTTCGGTGTAGATGTCATAGCGATTATCTCCACCGGCGCCATCGTCTGTCGGGGGTTGCCGGAAGCCATGATTGAATATTTCATGACGCCAACTGGAATCTGCGTAAAGGGCAATTCGTTCGATAAAATCGGGCACCCCGCTGCCGTCCAAATCTTCGGTGGGCACCCCGTGGAGACCGGATAGATCATAATGAATTTTGAAATAGCCCTCAGGCGAGTCGTAGGTGTACGCCCGCACCGGACGATCCAATTCCTGATAAATTGCCGCCTGAATTTGGGGGCTAAACCCCGGCGCCTGCTGCAGAGCCTCCTTGACAATCGGTGTGGCACAACGACCGACTATTGCCTCGTCAGGCCGGTATTGGGCCGGGATCAACTCTGGTGAACGAATGGTGTACAGTTTGTAGAGTGTTCCCAACTCCTGACTCAACGTACCGGAAGCCATCGCCCGATCGATCCGCTCCAGACCGGCCGAACCGGAGTAGGCAAACAGGGTACTTTGGGGTAGCAGCACCACACCAAGGACGATGCAACAGCGAATTGCGATTGGAAGTATGCGGGATGTCATCTGATCTCCGTCTGATCAGTATTTTGTTGCGCGCAAATACGTTATCACCATAAACAAAATAACTGATTCGGCACATTTGTCAATGATCGACTCTGCTGGCAGGTAATCACACATGCCTCCTCCCCTCCCTATATCGGCATACGGACACCATAACAAAGCCGTTAGAATCTATTGAACGGCAAAAAGATAATTGGAAACAGCCCACGTATCATCGCGCGTCGGGAGGAATGAACAGCCGTTCCGGCACCGTGGGATTGTATTTTTCTGCCAAAACTTCCCATTCATAGATGCCGGGACCGGAGAGGTTTTCCCAATCTGCGGACTCCAGCCGCCAGAAAGGATATGCCTGGGAAAAATCATCGTAGTCGACTCTGAATACCCAGCGATTCCCAGGAGTCTCATCTCTCCAGGTGACAGATTTTAACCGGGACCGCCACAAGTCCAGTTCCATCACCCGTCCCTGCTCATCACTAATGGTGAAGTGCTCAGGATCGTGTTTCGCCCGCGCCAAATCGTTCGCCGATAATCGTTCGGGCAGCAGGGCACTCACGCCGCCGGCGAACAATCGGAGAAATCCCCCAAATGGACGGATGTCGAGCGTGAAGTCCTCGGGTTCCAAGTCGCGCAAATGTCCCCGGAGTGTCTCGCGCTCCCGGTGAAGCACCAGCACGTAGTTCGAATCGATTACCCACCCCGTGAAGACCGGGACATCCATCGGGCCCTTGCCGACAACGTGGTAGGAGGCAGGCCTGCGATAGTCGATGCGAAGAATCAGATCGCTGTGCGGGTCGACTTCACGGACCCGCCACCGCAAGCGAAATGAAGCGGTCTTTGTGCTGTCCTGCCGTAGCAGGACCTTTTGCCGCAGGACGGCATAGCGTTGCGCCAATGCCGATTCTTTCAATGGTGGGCGACTCGAAGCACAGCCGATAAACACCATGAAGCCGAACATGAGACACCAGCATCCGGCCAAACGAGAGCAGTTAAAAAGGTTCGGCACGTTTGGTGGGTCTCCGGTCACACGGACTCAAAACGCAATTTGGATTCCGGCAAATAACCACGCTAATACCTTAACGAACGGACCGATAACCAGCCAGATCGGGGATACCGGGGTCAGAAAGCCAATCGCAATCAACCCGAACAGAAACATCGGGCCAATTTGCTGGAATTTCATCAGGGGCTCTTCCCAGGTGTGTGGCGCCAGACCGAGGATGATTTTCGACCCGTCAAGCGGTGGAATAGGAATCAAATTGAAAAAGGCAAGCGCCAAGTTCATGACCAGACCCCAGAAAAGGATCACTGCCAGACCACCGGCAAAACCGGATTCCGGTGCAACCGCTCCCAATCCGGTGAGTCGCAACAGAATGCCGCAACACAAGGCCAGGAGAATATTTGACGCGGGGCCCGCGGCTGCCGAAAGGAACATGCCGAATTTCGGATCACGGAAATTGAAAATGTTGACCGGCACCGGCCTGGCCCAGCCGAACATCCCAGTGATAAAGAGCACCAACGTCCCCATGACATCCAGGTGTTTCAATGGATTCAGAGTCAGCCGCCCCGTCGCCGCGGCAGTAGGATCTCCAAGTTTGTACGCCGACCAGGCATGGGCAAACTCATGGATGGTCAATGAAAAAAGTATCACCGGTACGAAGGGAATCAGAAATTGAGGATCAAGAAAGAGCATCAGCCCGCTCCACTATGTTTGTTCTCACCTAGCTCGTGCGCACCGCTTTCCCCCGCTGGCGTGCGGCCTTTGTTCCCATACGATAGGCAGACACCGAAGGATGGCCATGAATGCAAAACCGCCACGGTTTTTCCCAACCCTCGTTCACACCAACCCGGCCACCGACAGTGATACCGGGTCGTCGCTCCACCATCCGGTAGACTCCGATGCGAGTCCCATCCAGCGGTCGCCCGTTATCCCGCTTATCAATACCGAGGGCCTTAGTCACATTGCCGGGCCCGCGGCAGAGTTGATGTACCTTGTCAATTCTGCGACGGCCCACCATGACTTCAAGTCCGTGCACCGGCTCCAACGCTCGAATCAACACGGCAGCCGGGAAGCCGACACGCTGGGTAACGAAGTTCAACATCCAGTGATTTCCATAGGTGAAGTACACGTAGGTATGACCGGCCGGTCCCCACATGACTTCGTTCCGGGGTGTGCGGCCGACGGCGGCATGACAGGCGGGATCGTTCCGCCCGACATAAGCCTCCGTCTCCACAATTTGCCCCGCAACCGGACCGTCCTCGTCCCGAACGATGATCAGTTGTCCCAGCAGCCCGCGGGCAACCGCGACTGTAGAACGATTGTAATACGAGCGCGGCAGGAGACCATCGTGCAAACTGTCGAGTATGTAATTATTCATCGCCATTACGTCATTCCCAGCCTGGAGATACGGCGGCTACGTCTTGTCGCCCTGATCCCCCGGGTGAAAATAGCTATATACCGATAGGGCCGTGCGCTTATCAACCCCGATCGCCGCCGCGAGTTCGTCTTTGCCGGCGGAGCGGATTTTGTCTACCGAACCAAAGGCAGCAAGTAATGCCTGCCGTCGTGCCGGGCCGACGCCCGGGATCTTATCGAGTTCCGATTGGATTGTCCGTTTGGTCCGCTTTTTTCGTTGATAGGTCACGGCAAAGCGGTGGGCTTCATCTCGTATTCGCTGCAACAACCGGAGGGACGGCGAGGAGCGCGGGATGGTCAACCCCCGCCGGTCCGGGAAGATTACTTCCTCCAGACGTTTGGCCAGGCCAACAATGGGTTGATCGGTAATGTTCACCGATTCCAATGCCGACAATGCCGCCGATAACTGGCCTTTGCCCCCGTCAATCAGCACCAAATCCGGGAGTGATTTGCCTTCCTCATTGAGCCGTGAAAAATAACGCGTGACCACCTCGCGCATCATGGCGAAATCATCCTGCCCGGTCACAGTCTTGATCTGGAATTTACGATATTCACGTTTCAGCGGTTTACCATCCCGGAAATAGACCAACGCACCCACGGGATCGGCTGGTCCCAGGTTCGAAATATCAAACGCGGCAACGTGCCGCGGCGGTGTGGGCAACTGGAGATCACGCTGCAATTGAAAAACACTTTCCGGAATTTTATGGGCGATTCGTTCCTTCTGTGCAAGTACCTCAGATAACGACAGGCGGGCATTTGCCGCCGCCATTTTGACCAACTGCATTTTCTCCCCGCGCTGCGGCATGTAAATCTGGACTTTTTCCTGGCGTTCCTGGGATAACCACTCGGTCACCAGGTCAACTTCCGGGATGGAAAACGGCAGCAGAATTTCGCGCGGGACCATGCGAGAGTTAAGATAGTATTGCTTGATAAACCCGGCTAGAATTTCTGGTTCTTCCTCTGTCGTGCCGGCAGAAAGCTGGAAATCCTGCCGCCCGATCATTAATCCTTCCCGCACCTGCAGGGCAATGGCGGCAACGAGGGAGCCATCCCGAGCGATGGCCAGGATGTCGCGATCGATACTCTTTCCGGCGCTGATTTTCTGTTTTTCCCGGACGGTTTCGATGGCGCGAATTTTATCGCGAAATTCGGCAGCCCGTTCATACTCCTGCGCCTCCGCCGCGCTGTTCATGCTGGCAGTCAAATCTTCAACGACTTCCTGTCCCTTCCCCGCTAATAACCGGCAGGCGTTATCGATGAGTTTTCCATAGTCGGCTTCCGATATTTTATCCTCACACGGCCCGGGACAGCGCTTGATAAAATAATCGAGACAAACCCGGTACTTCCGCTTGCTGGGAATCGTCAAATTGCAGCCGCGAATCGTGAACACCCGGCCCAGAGTTTTCAACGTCTGCCGCATGGCCTTGACATTGGTGTACGGTCCAAAATATCGTGCCCCGTCATTGCTCACCCGGCGCACCACCAGCAGCCGCGGGAAGGGTTCGTTGGTCGTGACTTTAATATACGGATATCGTTTATCATCTTTGAGATTAACGTTATAGCGGGGTTTGTGCTCTTTGATCAGGTTGGCTTCGAGAATGAGCGATTCGATTTCATTGTCGGTAGTCACCGTATCAAAATCATCGATGCGCTGAATGAGGGCTGCGACCCGTGGGTGATCGGGGGGACGAGACTGGAAATAGGACCGCACCCGATTGCGCAGGACCTTAGCCTTCCCCACGTAAATCACTTCCCCCTTGCTATCCTTCATCAGGTAGACTCCGGGACGATCCGGGAGGACGGCCAGTTTTTTGGTTATTTGTTCGTTGAATGCCATGCCTCAGCCTTACCTACAGCGGTCTCGTCAGTTATACGCGACAAAGAACTTACGCAGCACGGGAAAGTGACAACATTGCGGACATCAATCGGGTCGACGGGCGCCGCGGTAATGATCCCGGTAATAATCGTCACTCAGCGAAGAAATAGTCACGCCTTTTGACTCTGAGGCATGTACGAACTGATCATTTTCCACATAAATACCGACGTGGGATGGTGACCGGGAATCAAACGCAAAAAACACCAGATCACCAAAGCGTAACTCGTCTTGTTCAACCGGTATTCCCGATCGATACATTTTGCCGACCGACGCGGGAAGCGACCGTCCGTCGAGCTCGTAGTATGCAGCGCGCACCAGCCCCGAGCAATCAATACCGTCAATATTCGTGCCGCCTCGCTCATACGGTGTTCCCAGATAATAGTCGATTATCCGGGCCATGCGGCGTTCATCGATTGCGGCGTTTGGAGGATTATACTCATCTTCCGGTTGTGTATCGGCTATCACCGGCCGCTCATCACCGACTTCGTTGGAATAGCGGGGGTACGCCCGACAACCAACAACGGAAGTACAGATCACCACACCGAGCACCACGATAACACCGGATAGCGTGAAAGTCTGATCGTTCATATCTGCCCCCTGCGAATTTACGGATAGCGGATGTCAAATCGCCGTCTGTAATACCACCGCGTAAATCCGAACAACCCTGCCAATATAAGAAAATACGGCCAAAATGAGAGGCAAGCGAAAAACGAAAGAACTATCAGCGGGATACGCACGGCCCAGGTCATCGCCGCCGAAGACCGTAACGATATTGAATATCCGGGAAGAGCGCAGGCGGCAGTGATCGCCAATGGTAACTGGGCGTTCATTATTGCCAGAATTCCCGTGACGACCAGGAAGAGGGTGGCCATCAGGCCGGTCGTGAACGGCCCCCACACGACAGCGATTGTCCGGGCCCCGGTGGCCCGATCACCCGCCACGTCGGGGACAGTCGTCAAGAGATAAATGCTCGCCACGGCGAAGGCGTAGCCCAGAGACCGAACGGGATCAGGCATGGCGCCGGGGCTGGTCAGAAACACTCCGCAGTAATATACTAATGTCCCATGACCAAGGGCATTCGCCAGTACCGCTGGCCACGCCTGGCGTTTCAACCGGATCGGGCGGGCGGAATAGAGAACACCCAGAATTGCCGCCAACAGTACGCACAGCAGCCAGCCGGTGCCCAAAAAGACTCCTGTGGTCAAACCGGCCAGGAGATAGACGATATACTGGACGAAAGCGCTGCGCACAGCGATGATGCCTCGTGGCAGAAAATAGAGTTTTTCATTCTGCCGATCGGATTCAACATCAGTGATCTGATTGAGAATATAGGCGGCACCGGCGACACAATACGCCGAGCACAAACCCACCCAGATTCGCCAATTGGAGGGGGCAAGAACATTCCAAAGAAAACTGCCGTCTCTCTGTTCCCCAGCGGCGAGCAGGAGAATCGTCCACACCGGCGGCATCAGGATCGGCCGGGAAAAAAACCAATAATCGAGCAGGTGTAACCAGGAATCATGTTGTCGGATGGACGGTGCACTTGGTCGAGATGAACACATCGCTAAATAAATCCGTACACGAACAACCGCAGCAGAATATACAGTAGAGGCGCCGCGAAGAGAATTGAGTCAAAACGATCCAGCACCCCGCCGTGGCCGGGGATAATTGACGACATATCTTTGACCCCGAAGCGACGTTTTACCAGGGACTCAAAGAGATCACCGAGTTGCCCGATACCCGCCAAGGCCGCGGCGAAGAGGATTATTCTCAACGGCGACGTGGGCAACCAGTCGAGCAAGACAAACACAATTCCCACGAGTATACCACCGGCAAAACCGGCCCAAAAACCGACCCAGGTCTTATTGGGGGACACTACGGGCGCAAACGGTATTTTGCCCCAGCGGGAACCGGCGAACAACGCACTGGTATCGGTGACCCAGATAACCCCAAACAAGAAATACAACCAGCGGGCACCCTCCAGGTGGGAACCGAAATGACGAAGCGTGACCAGGGAGCCATACGCCAGTCCGACATAAATCACCAAAGCGATCAATTCAAAATAATCGGCTTCATCGCTCAGCGGTTTGGCATGCCGGGTATTGAAAAAGGCGCCGAGGAAAAAGACCACAAAGATCCAGGGAGCGACCCAGCTCCACAAGTGGAAATGGAACAACAACGGCGGAATCAGCGCCAGTTGCAGAAATGACCACCACTGGACATCATGGTTTCGCTGACGATATAATTGTTTGATTTCAATCGTGGATAGAAGTACCAGAAGCTCGACAAAAACAGTCCACCACCATCCCCCGCGATAGATCAAAAAGAGGATGAGTGGAATCCCCACTACCGAGACAGCAACACGGATCAGGATGTTCTGCGGACCGGGACTCATGGGTTGGGGTTCCCCGATAGTGCGGCATGTCGGGTTTCTTGTCCCGCCAGGCGGGACGGCGGCACCCGACTTACGTCTATCCCTGCTACCCAATGCTCATGAGACATGGCGGTGAGTTACCGCTTTTTTTTCGTTGAAGGTACCCGGCCGAACCGGCGCTCGCGGTTTTGGTATTCTTCGAGCGCCGCAAAAAAATCTTCGCGGTCGAAATCCGGCCAGAGCGTTTCGGTGATATACAATTCGGTATACGAAGTTTGCCAGAGGAGAAAATTGGAAAGTCGGTACTCCCCGGAGGTGCGGATCAATAAATCCGGGTCGGGCAGCCCGTCGGTCTGCAAATGTTGGGCGAAAGTTTCTTCGGTGATATCTTTCAACGCCATTTTGCGGCGGGAGACCAGCGAGGCGATCTCTTTGACCGCGTGGATGATTTCGGAGCGGCCACTGTAATTGAGTGCCAGATTTAAGATTAATCCGGTGTTGTCCCGCGTGAGGTCCATCGCCTCCTGCAGGATTTTCCGTCGCCGTGGTGACAGGCCGTTCAAATCCCCGGAGGCGGTGAGTCGAATGTTGTTTTCGCGCATTTCCCGCATCTCGCGCTTGGTGGTCTCGTACAAGAGATGCATGATTGCGGCGACTTCGACCCGGGGTCGCCGCCAGTTTTCGGTGGAGAATGCGTAGAGTGTCAGGGCATTAATGCCGGCCTCGATCGCCGCCGTCACCGTCCGTTTGACCGCCTTAACCCCCTCCCGATGGCCGGCGGTCCGGGGTTTGCCGCGCCGTTTGGCCCAGCGGCCGTTGCCGTCCATGATAATGGCCACATGCCGGGGTAAGTTCCCGCGTCGCAGGACCCGTTGGAGCAGACGATCAGCGGACCCGGCCGGCATCGTTAGACCTCCATGATTTCCTTTTCTTTGTGTTCCAGGATTTCATCCAGTTTTTTGATAAAATCATCCGTCAGTTCCTGGACTTTATCGGCGGTCCGGTGCTGCTCATCTTCGGAGATTTCCTTGGCCTTTTCCGCCTTTTTCAACTGGTCGTTCGCGTCCCGGCGAATATTACGGATAGCGACCCGGCCCTCCTCCACGGTATTCTTAATCTGCTTAACCAGATCCTTGCGCCGGTCTTCGGTCAGGGGCGGGATCGGCAGGCGGATCACGTTGCCCTCCGCCACCGGGTTCAGCCCCAGATCGGAGCGCATGATGGTTTTAACAATCTCCGGGACCATTTTCTTCTCCCACGGCTGAATCACGATCAGGCGGGGTTCGGGCACGGAGATGGTCGCGGCCTGGTTAATCGGCACCATATTGGTATAATAGTCGACTTTGATCCCGTCCAACAGCGAGGGTGAGGCTTTTCCGCTGCGGACCCGGGCCAGTTCCCGCGCGGTGGCATCGACTGATTTTTGCATTCTCTCTTTGGCTTCACGCAACACATCGTCGGCCATGGCAACTCCTTTCGACTGGTTCACAGTCAACACAGACGCTTCTGGCTCCTGCATTATGGACGGCCCCTCCCGTAGGGTCAAGGGAAATGTCGGGGGACCGGGAATACGGCCCCCGTGGGAAGAAAAAGCCGGGAGGGTCTGCCTCCCGGCCGGTATTTTACGTGTTTGGAGAGGTTGCTCACGGACAGGGATCGCAGAGAGCATCCTGGCTTTGGTAGACAAACGCAACCAAATACTGTACATCCAGAGGATCAACGCCGTCGTCACAGTTCACATCCCCGACCTCATACAGGCAGGCTGTTTGCAGACAACGCGCATCTTGACCTTGATAAATATATTTGACCAAGAACTGTACATCGAGTGGATCGACTCCGAGATCGCAATTCGTATCGCCCCAGACCCCGCACTGACATTCATCGCAGGCATCACCGAAACCATCGCCGTCCGAATCAACTTGATCGGGATTTTCAATATTTGGGCAGTTGTCGCAGGCAGAGCCGATACCATCGGAATCAGGATCGTCCTGGTTGGGATTCACAACGTCGGGGCAGTTATCGCAGGCATCGCCCAATTGATCGCCGTCCGAATCAGTTTGATTGGTATTCCAAACTGACGGACAGTTGTCGCAGACATCCCCGGCACCATCACCATCACTATCCTCTTGGCCGACATTGGGCATTAGTACACAATTGTCAAGATCATTTAATATACCGTCGTTATCGACGTCATCTGAAATAAGCAGTTGTATTTCATGCGATTCCCACGACCCCCAATCGGCATCGCCGGATTGAATGCTGTACCAGCTATCACTTATCCCGAAATATACGGACGAACCCTCTACCGCACCCTCGTCACGAACCGTAAATATATCATCTCCATAAACATGAACAACAAAAGAACCACCGGTCGAAACAGTTGTTTGCCCGCATAGTGTTCCTTGCTCATCGTATGCCGAAAGAATTGACCCCGCAGGAGGATTCGAAGGGGCGCCTGCCGACCAAAAATCACAGACCCAGGGAGTAGGGATTATCTCCTCGCCCACGGTGTTGGGATTATTGCCGACAATGGAAGGTAACACAGTATTCCCCACCGTGGTTGGGTAAGTCAATTCGGTCGCGGTGCCTACCCATATGTAATACCCATAACCTGTTCTGAGATCGACAAGGTCATTTAGATTGCCTGGTCGCAAAGTATCGTAGGAGCGGGCGCCATTCTCGCAATCAAAACCAAAAACAAGGTTATAATTCCCTTGAATCGGTGAGAGGGCATGTTGCAGATTGTCCGGCGGATTGAGGTAGGAGACCATATTTATCCCGGCGCAAAGTCGGATGGTTATCCCGGCGGTAGCTGATCCTCCGAATACGCCCCCACTATTTACGAGATATCCGTGCATGTTATCAACCAATTGTAAGTCATTGAGTTCGTCGGGGCGCGCCTGATCCCAGCTCACCCACCCAATGTCACAGATGATCGTACTGATGTAAGTGACATTGTATGCGTTGGCCATGCTCTCTACTAGGGCAATTCCGGAACCAAAATTGGCCGAGATCAGCGACCAATAGCAGTACTCGGAACTTGTCACCGCGCTATTCGCCGTTAGGGAGAATTGACTGAGAGCAGTCGCATCCCAATCTGAGCTCGCCGAAATCTCGGACTTCGCCAATTCTGACGTCGTTTCTTTGGGATGCTCTGCAACTATTTTTTTGGGGAGTTCATCGCCCAATGCACCATACGCAACGCATACCGCAATTACAAGATTACCAAGGAACCAACCCAGATAACGGGGACTGTTGTACACAATATTCTCCCCCGAGTCGTGGTAAGTTATTCTTCTATTTGTTGTAAGCTAATGGATTGTGTGCGGTATTGTCAACCTTCTTCGACATTCTCTCAGGTGCGGGTTCTGTCAAGGGTCCTGTGTAAATTGGTCCTTGGGCATATCCGGGTTTTGATCCGCCATAGAACCGGTGGACAAGTTCAATGCGTTGGAGGACCAACAATTTTTAAGTGGTAACCAGCGTCCCCACCTGCTCGCCACAAATCACTTTGGCCAGGTTGCCGGGCGTGAAGAGATTGAAGACAATAATCGGGATATCATTTTCGCGACAGAGAGTCGCGGCGGTGGCATCCATAACTTGAAGTCCCTGTTGCAGGACTTCTGTGTGGGTCAGTTGATCGAACTTCGTTGCTTGGGGATCGATTTTAGGATCGGCGGAGTAGACACCATCGACTTTGGTGGCTTTCAATACCACATCGCAGCCAATCTCAGCGGCGCGGAGCGCGGCAGCGGTGTCGGTGGAGAAAAACGGTCGGCCGGTACCGGCGGCCAGGATCACGAGGCGTCCTTTTTCCATATGCCGTATTGCGCGTCGCCGGATATACGGTTCGGCGACTTCATCAATGTGAAGTGCGGTCAGCACCCGCACTTCCAGACCGGCCCGTTCCGCGGCCTGTTGCAGAGCCATGCCGTTGATCACGGTGCTGAGCATGCCCATATAATCCGCGGTCGCGCGGTCGAATCCTTTTTTCGCCGCAGTGATACCGCGAATAAGGTTCCCGCCGCCTACCACGACAGAGAGCTGGACATCCATGGCCAGGACGCCCTGAATTTCCCTGACCAATGTGCCGAGGATTTTGGTGTCAACGCCATGGCCGGCCGGTCCGGCGAGCGCCTCGCCGGAGATCTTCAGGCAGACCCGCTGGTATTTGGGCGTGGCCATAGAGGCGACTTCTTATTCTTCGCCGATCTGGAAGCGAACAAACCGGCCGATTGAGATATTCTCTCCAAGCTTGGCGATCACTTCATTGAGCAAGTCAGTGATGGTGCGATCCTGATCTTTAATGAAAGGCTGTTCCAGCAAGCAGTGTTCGCCATAAAACTTTTCCAAGCGTCCGGAAACGATTTTTTCCACGACCTTTTCCGGTTTGCCCTCATTAAGCGCCTGGGTCTTGTAAATTTCTTTTTCTTTGGCGACTACGTCTTCGGGCATATCTTCCCGCCGTACCGCGGTGGGATTGGCTGCCGCGACCTGCATGGCAATGTCTTTGGCCAGGGCACGAAAATCATCGGTGCGCGCCACGAAGTCGGTTTCACAGTTGATCTCGACCAGGGTGCCGAGTTTGTCACCCGGATGGATGTACGAATAGATGACCCCTTCTGAGGTTGCCCGTCCGGCCTTTTTCGCAGCTTTGGTGATCCCTTTTTCCCGCAGATATTCGGTTGCTTTTTCAATGTCGCCGCCGGTCTCGGTGAGCGCCTGCTTGCAATCCATCATTCCCGCACCGGTCTTTTCCCGGAGCTCTTTGACTTTCGTCGCACTAATCGTCATTTGCCGTAACCTCTATGCTGACCTGGAAGCATTATCGTTCCTGGGTGGTGGCGGTTTTTGCCGGACGTGGTCGGGCGGAGCGGCTGGCTGCGGCCGCTGCTTCTTTTTTCGCCTCATCCTGTTCCTTCTGCCGTTGAGCGCCTCCCTCTTCCGCGGCGTCGGCAATGGCCTGCGTAATAATGCGAATCGATTTGATCGCATCATCGTTGCCCGCGATCGGATACGAAATTTCGGTCGGATCCGCATTGGTATCGACAATGGCCACGGTGGGAATACCCAGTTTGACCGCTTCGGCCACCGCAATCTTTTCTTTCTTAGCGTCGACGACATACACCAGGCCCGGCAGCCGGTTCATATCCTTAATACCGCCGAGTGCGTTGTTGAGCTTGCCGACTTCCCGCTCGATCCGCAGGCGTTCTTTTTTCGTTAACTTCTCAACGGTGCCGTCTTCCTGCATTTGCTCCAGATCGCGGAGCCGCTTAATCGACTGGCGAATCGTCTGGTAGTTGGTCATCATCCCGCCCAGCCAGCGTTCAGTCACATAGAATTGCCCACAACGCACCGCTTCGGCCTTCACCACTTCCTTGGCCTGCATTTTTGTGCCGACAAACAAAATCGGCGCTCCGGAAGCGGCCACTTCCCGTACTTTATTTTGCGCCGTCTGGATAGCTTTCAGCGTCTTTTGCAGGTCGATAATGTAGATGCCATTGCGAGCCGTGAAGATATACGGCTTCATCCGCGGGTTCCAGCGCCGTGTTTGATGTCCAAAGTGTACGCCGGCTTCGAGGAGCGCACGGAGATCGGGATTCACGAAGAACTCCTTTCGGTTAATCCTCCACCGGAATCATCCTCAGCGTCTCGGGTACTGCCCGACCGTCGCCTCGTCTCCCGGTGTGTGTGATTTCGCGGTTGCTGACCGCGTGGCCGTCTGGTTCCGGACAATTAGCGCTTCGAATACTGGAAGCGTTTCCGGGCCTTGACCTGACCGTACTTTTTCCGTTCGACTTCACGGGCGTCCCGCGTGAGAAAACCCGCGCGTTTTAATTTGGGCCGGTAATCGGGATCGAGCTCCACCAGGGCACGCGACAGACCCAACAGAATGGCGCCGGCCTGACCGCCGAGCCCGCCACCGTTGGATTTGCACACGATATCCAGCTTGCCCAGTTGATCCACGATGCGCAGCGGCTGTTCGACCACCATCACCAATGTCTCCCGACAAAGGTATTCCGCGAGCGGCTTGTCGTTGACGGTGAACTTGCCGTCCCCGGGGGCAATTGACACGCGCGCGGTGGCTTCTTTCCGTCGTCCGGTTCCTTGATATGTTTCAACTGCCAACTGATAACTCCCTATCTGCACACACGATATTTACGCTTCGGTTGATCGGGAACGGAGGTCCAGCAGCTCGGGCTTCTGCGCTGCATGCGGGTGATTCGGGCCGGCGTATACTTTCAATTTTGAAAACAACTGCCGCCCCAGTCGACTTTTGGGCAACATGCCTTTGACGGCATGGCGGATGATCGCCTCGGGCCGTCGCTGCCTCAGCCGCCGCAGGGGTTCATACCGACCGCCGCCCGGATAGCCGGTATAATGAAAATACGTCTTCCGTTCTTCCTTGGCGCCGGTCAGCCGCACCTTCTCAGCATTGATTACGATCACAAAATCGCCGGTGTCCATATGCGGAGTAAAATATGGTTTCTCCTTGCCCCGCAAGACCCGGGCTACCCGGCTTGCCAGCCGTCCCAGTACCTGGCCTTTGGCGTCTACGACATACCAGCGGCGATTAACCGATTCTTTCTTCGGGATAACTGTCCTGGTTTTCATCATCTATCTCCGTTGGCCGACTGCCGACTATTTTCTCAACCAGCCGATCGGGCGCAAGTTTACCAATTTACACCCTCATACGCATTTGTCAAGAATACAATTGGGATATTTTGCCACCGCCGATCAGCCAATGCTTTGCTGAGTTATCGGTGAGTGGAGGAAGATTGTTGAGCGCCCGCTTCCGGCACGGGAGGCGGTTCCTCACCCTGCCGACAGGCCTGGATGAAATTGAGCAGGTACTCCCGGTATGGGGCACCCCCAGCCTCGAAAATATTGTTATGGGCTGCCCGGGCAACAGCATAAAACCGTTTGGGCTCCGGTGCAGCCCGGAAAAGCGCCTGACCGTCCCTAAACGGCACCGTCTCATCTTGTTGACCGTGGACGATCAATACCGGGCAGCGGGCCTTTTTGATCCGTGTAAGGTTATCGAACCGGTAGGTCATAAACCACCACAGCGGCAGATACGGGATAATACGTCGCGCCATTGCATCAGCGGAAATAAATGCCGACTCCAGAACCACTCCCGCAAGGTCATTCTGCGCGGCCAAGTGTGTGGCCACCGTGCCTCCGATAGATTGGCCATAGGCAACAATCGAGGAAAGTGGAACATCTTGCGTCTTCTGCAACCAAGCAAGCACAGCGTCGCCGTCGGCATATATGCCCTTCTCTGACGGTTTACCGGTCGACCCGCCGTAGCCTCGATAGTTAACTCCTAGCACTCCATAGCCTGCTTCAGCTAGTGGAGCCAAAACAGCGGCACGATCGGCTATCGTTCCGCTGTTGCCGCTGAAAAAGAGCACGGTCGCGCTGTTGTCATCCTGCGGCGCATACCACCAGCAGACCAAAACTTCGTCATCGGCGGTACTGATCTCAACTTCGGAAAAACCGGCCAGGAAATTGGGGCCAGTGCGCGTGGGATCGGGCCAGAAACTCATGCGTCGCTGCGCCCAGAGCACCCACAGTTGCAGGGCGGCGATCAGGGCAACTCCCACGACCAGCCAGACAATCAATGACATCCAACCTCCTCGCCATCGCACGGACTACAAACTCCCATAATGATGGAATAATGACGCGAAGAAGGAAAGCAAAACCGACCTCGGGAAGTCAGAAACTGCGCCAAACGCCACCGCTACTTCATCAACACCATGGTCTTCGACTGTCGGACACCTTGATCATTGTGGATGACGGCAAAATACACGCCGGAACTCACCGGGTTGCCCCGGTTGTCGGTGCCGTCCCAGGTATACCGATGCATTCCAGACTCCGCCACGCCTACATAGATCGTGGTCACCCGGCGACCAAGAACATCGTAGACCACGAGGGTGACCTCCTCGGCGGCAGAGGTTACCGAGAATTCAATGATTGTCTCAGCATTGAATGGATTTGGGTAATTCTGGCGCAGGTGAAACGTACCCGGCACTGCATTGGTGTCGGTAAACTCAAACTCTTCCTCGGTGTCCAGAATACCGGTGCTGAGATTTACCAGCCACTCCAATACACGCGACAGCGCCTGCTCCCGGGTGAAAATACCGTATTGAGTCAATTCGGAATTGACTGCCTCAAAGCCAAATCCCCAGAACACAACCTTGAATCCATCACGAGCGAGGGTCACCGCGCCGATCTGATCGGTGGGCTGTCCAGGTTCGAACGACGCATTGTAATACATGCTGGGGAGTGTACCCGTTTCCGGAAGAAGGATATCTGAGCTCTGCTGGTTGGCTGCCGTACCGGGTCCCCCCAGGAGGAGGGACATTTCATCGGCGACCGGATCACCGGCCAGGCCGTGTACGCCGATACCCTCCCGGCTGTCAAAGTAACGCACACCAAGATATTCTTTCATAAATGTGGAATCTGCACTGGCGGAGAGGGTTTGGGCGATATCCTGCCCGGTCATAAACAGACTCCCCCCACCATCGAGGTACCCGGTCAGGGCATCGATATCGGCCGAGTGCAGGATTGTTTCCGTACGCGGTTTTCCCGTAAACCAGAGGACCATCGGGTACCCCGCCAGCGTTGCGGCAGAGGGTGAGCCCTGGCTGAATTTATCATGCACCGCGTACGGGACACGGAGTCCTTCCAGCGCATCAGTATAGTAGTGGGCGTAATTGGAATTGAGGTGACGGTTATCGTCGTCAACTACCAACACTTGCTTGGGACCGAGGTCGACACTCAGCGTTTCGGCAAAGGTGAATTCGCCACCTTCAGCGGAGTAGGTAATGATGAACTCAGTTATTTCCGGCTGGATACCCGCCGCCACGGAAAAAACGACCGGGTCTTCGAAGTTGAGATAGGGGTCACCGGATTCCATGAGTGGAATCGTGTATTGCGCGGTACTGAATTGCACGGCGGGATGTTCGCAGGTGACTGTGACCTCAACATCGGACGTGGTTTTCCAGACATTGCGACTGGTAATCAACATATCGACGGTTTCACCCGGATCGGGGGTCCCATCGTTGTCACCACCGGCAAGATCGTCGAACACGTGGCTGATATATTCAATGCGCGGACGCGAGAATCGCACATCCAGATTGGCGGTCATCGTGGCGCCCGGTGCGGAAATATTCCAGACTGCCACCTCGGTAATGATACCACTATAGCCGCGCGAGCTGGGTTCGGTCAAATCATCAAATTCAATGGTTTGGTCGGTGTAAAGGTCCTGATTATCGCCGGTATTGGTATAACTTTCGAGGTCATAGTCACCATCCGCCTGCACTACCGCCGCCAGGTAGTGTTGGCTTGGGTCGCCGATACCGGGGATGTATTCCTGATTATTTACGGTACTATATAATTTTGATTCATCAATGCGCATAATCAGCAGGCCCGATCCGGGTAGCTCCGAATCGAAACCGGTCGCATAGCGATTAGCCACTAGAAAATATTCACTGCTGGGCAAACCCGGAATCCAGAGACGGAAGACATCCGGCGACGTCGCAAACGCCGAAATTTCCTGATTCACCCGGTTGGTCTGCACCGCATCGACCGTGACCCAGCCCAACACCGATTTACACCAGGGGTCGAAGTGCGCGGGAGTATTGGAATTATCCAGGTAATTACCGCTACCCATAATCGACCAGGAGCCGACGCCGTAGGAAGAACCATCGAGATCATACAAGTCCGGCAAACCGAAAATATGTCCCCACTCATGGCAGAGCGTGCCAATACCATTGACCCCGCCACCGGCAAACGAGCCATGTTCTTCCGGCTGCACGGTGTAATTGAAGATTCGTGCACCATCGAGAAAAAGAGGCTGATCCCCAGGGATTTGCCACTGGTGTGATTGCATGGCGGTCGAGTCGGCAGATTCTTCGAAACCATATCCCGCCACGATAAGCATGACCCCATCCACTTCGTTGTCACCATTGAGATCGTATTGTGAAAAATCTACTAAGGCGTCTGCGGCGTTACATGCATCTTTTGCCATCGTCTGGGAATTTGGTTCATCGCCAAGCCCTATCGCGTCGCCAACATAGTAGGAATACGGTTCCGGCATCATAATCGGACCATAGACGTCACCGGTTATATCTACAGCACCGTAAGAAGCTTCCCGGTAGTATTCACGCATGCTGCCGGTGGGGAATTCGCCAACCGAGAACAGCATGCTGTCGATATAGCCGACACTGGTACTGACGTCCCCGTCCGCCCAGAGATTGTCGGAAAACTCCAGCAGGAGACACGGTATTCGGGTTGCGAAGCCATCTGAGGTCTGATTGACACCGGCGGCCAGGGTATTCTTGCCCGGCAGCCGGTGTGCATCCATTCCGGCAGCACGGGCTTTCAGGATAATCTCTTTGGTGCGTTCCCACCGACCATCTTCTTTGAGGGCCTGTTTGACATCTGGATGAATATCCACTGCGAGCGCAGCGTGGGGTATGGCGAAAGCAATCGCCAAGAGCGCAATCGCCGCCATGGCGAGCTGCGCGATCCGAGAGCGTGTATCGTTTTCCATAGTATACTTGTCGGCTACTTGAGCAGAACCATTTTGCGGGTCTTGGTCATTGATTTGGTGCTGACCCGCGTGAAGTAAATGCCCGAGGAGAGTGCCCGGCCCTGATCGTCTCTTCCCATCCACCGTATCACATGCCTCCCCGCCGGGCGATAGTCATTCAGCAGGAGGCTCACGCGCCGCCCCAACACATCATAGACCGCGACAGAAACCTGCCCCCCGACGGACGTCTCAAAAGAAATACGCGTATCCGGGTTGAAGGGGTTTGGATAATTCTGGTATAAGACTAATTCCGGAGCATCAGGAATGACATCTTCTTCGTCAGTAAGACCGGTGGCCATGGCGTAGCGATCCCGCGCCGCAGCCGCGGCTTGATAAAATTCATCAATTGTCGTCCCCGAGCAGAGCGCGAAGGCCACAATCGCCGAATCACCCGGCGCCAGGTCGTATGGTCCCATCACCACCGTGCCGCACCAGTCGGCGGCACGTTGGGGCGCTTCGATTACGCCGGTATATTGCAGCATTTGCTGTTTTTCGAAACTGCTGAAGGTACGCTTGCCGGCTCCGTTTTCGTAGAAGTTAACTGTTTGCATCGACCGGTTCAGGGCTACCACCCCTACCAGTGCTTCAACATCCAGGCGATATTGATAGTATAGATTTTCCTCCGCGTTAACCTGAATCAGATCCTGTTGAAAGGCACCGGGGATATCCCAGTCAGAGAAAAACCCGACGGTCAGATCGTCGAGCCCATGTTCACTTTCGTTGAAAATCGTCCACTCAATAAGGATGGCCCCATCCGCCGCCGAGCCCGATAACATGACCGCTTCCTGCCGTACCGATACGCCGAGGGGATGTACGGCGTCAGCATCGTCAAATAGAGCCGATAGCGTTTCCCCACCCGCGGTATTTAAACTAACGGCTTCGTCGATACCCAGCGCGAGCGGTTTGAAATCGCCGTCGTGGGTACCAGGATCATCATTGCGCAGCTCATCTACCACAATACCACCGGCGCCTAGCACTAATCCCGCTTCATAGAGAAAATTACTGCCGGTATGTTCATGGTGATAGCCAATACCGCCGACCGGGACATTCGAGGACTCGTGCAATCCAATTAAGCCAAAATTGGAGAGCGTCACGCCGACGGTGCCGTTATGCAGATTATCCCACTTGCCGTTGTAGGGAATTCCGGCAACCATAGCCAGATCTTCGCGTAATACACCGGCGATCTTTGGACCGGAGACCGCAAGCGTGAACGCCAGAGAATCTCCAATCGCTATTTGATCGCTCAGGGTAAGATCGAAGGCACCCTGTGCTAAAGCGTCGCCTTGCTCGTCAAAAACCAAAATAACTGAATCATTTGAAATGTTCACTGCTGAGTTCTGGGAACTCAACCGGGCGGTGACCTGCGCGCCGGGTTCAAACAAACCTTGTACGGTAAGCTGCAATGTCCCCTGATCCCCTGAGTCGAACAGGTTGTTTTGTCCGTCCTGGAAAACAACGTTTGAGACGGTTAACTCCGGATTCTGCGGCGCGGGCAACAACTCGAATGCCGCGGCGAGATCAATCATTCCCATGCCGGATTCGTTATCCTCGCCCGGATCTTCAATATCAATCGCCGACAGCAGCAAGGCCGATTTCATCTGCTCCGGGGTTAGATCAGGATTGTATTGACGGAACAAGGCGATGGCCGCCGCGACATGGGGTGCAGCCATCGACGTGCCGTTGATCAGCTTGTAGGTGCCGTCTTTGTAGGAAGAACGAATTCCCACGCCCGGTGCGACGATTTCGGGCTTTTTGACGCTGAAATCACAGGTGGACGGGCCACGGGAGGAGAAATCGGGAACACGCAGGCCCAGATCAACGGTATTGACTGCTCCGACAGCAAATGAATTACTTGGAGAACTGGCGCGAGTTGCCGGGTTACGAATCGTTTCCGAGTTTGGCCCCTCGTTCCCGGCGGCGAAGACACAAACTATTCCCAGCGCTTCCAGGTTATCGATTGCATCCCAGAATTTTTCGTCACACGGTTTCATGAAGCCCTTGGGAATGCCCCAGGAGTTGCAAATGACATCGGGCACGTCGTCCATCGTTACCGGATCACCGTCCGGATTTGCTGCCCACTCAAAGGCGGATAAAATATCACTAATCGTTTGCGAAAGCGTCCGTCCACGGTCAATAACCCCGGCGGTCATCCAGCGTGCACCCGGAGCGACACCAATCGTGTCAGCGCCGTCGTGGCCGACCATGATTCCCATCACATGCGTGCCGTGGCCGCTGGCGTCGTTCGGTTCGGTTGACGCCCGAGGATCAAACCAGCCAAGCTCGGTGTTGCCATCATGACCTTTCCACGTATTGACAAGGGCCGGATGGTCACCGTCAACACCGGTATCGATACTGCAAATGAGTCGGCCATCGCCAGTCAGTCCCCGATTCCAGAGCGCGCGGACGCCGACGGCTTCCAGATTTTCGGCCGCACCCTCGGCGGATTCCGCCGCACTGAGTGCGACCGGCGCAATCAACTCGACTGGAATATCCGCTGCAACTTCGGCGACACCCTTCAGCTTCCTGAGAAGCGCAATCTCTGACGCCCTTCCGCGAACCTGGATGACATTCGAGATCCAGAATTGCCTGACCGAAACCAGTTCTCCCCGGCTCAAGCGAGAGCGGAGTTCTTGCATGATATGTTCCTGCGCGTCGGCAGTTTCGGTCTGCAGAATGTGCATCGCTGTTGCATAGCGACTCTTTGCCGTACTTTGCTGGTGAGCGCGCTGGAGCGCCCGGTAGCCGATATCGTTGGTTTTGTCGACAACCAGCAAGGCAGTGACTGTGTCGGTTGGTGCAGCCTGGGCCAGCAGGTTTTGCAGCGGTGCATCGATGGTTGCGGCTGACGCCGGTGGGACAGTGAGAATGCAACAACTTGCAAGAGAAACGGTGGCGGCAAATCTAATTATTTGAGTCATAAGATTTTCCCTTCTTCCACCGTCTCTTCTGCGCAAACTCAGTGCCGCCAATTAGCGGCGCCGACAAATTCCTCAGTTAATTCCCGCTCACCGGAGCTTCTGGAAAACTGTTCTCATTGTGTTAAGCTACAACGAGTTACAAATCCAGCACTTGTCCGGTGAGTTTTGATGGTTCGATCCACTTGTGCAGGTGAGTCTGCGGTCCGTTCGCCCAGTGCAGTTTCATGCGCATGTGGTCCTTCATCTGCAAATCCCTGCGCGCATGAGGCGGTTGCTCGATATGGATGCGGCCACAGAACAGCACCGCCGGGAGAACGAGATGTCTACTGTGATGCACCATAGCCCCTTCCGGACCTCGCCCAAAGATAGTGATTTGAGGATGGTTTGACAAGAAATCAATCACCCGGAGAGTACCACAAAAATAACCCGGCCCCTTCGGGGATTGGGGCCGGGTCCACAGGAGTAGAGCGCGGTTGAGTTCTATTTCATGAGTAACATCTTGCGGCTCTGGATCCTATCGCTTAGAACCAGCCGGTAAAAATACACGCCACTGGCCAGGGCAGCACCGGTTTCCGAGCGACCATCCCAGCGAACAGCATGGGTTCCGGCATCACGGAAACCGAGATCGAACGTGCGCACGGTTTGCCCCAGGACATTGTAAATAATCAAATCAACGTGATCGCGGCTGGGCATCGTAAACTGAATTGTTGTCTCCGGATTGAACGGATTCGGGTAGTTCTGGGCCAGTTCGAATTCCTGGGGTATGCCGTTCTCTTCTTCTTCCAGCACTGAGGTCGGGATGGTGTAAATGGTCCGGATCATCCAGTCGGCATACGGCCAACTGGTCCAGCCTTGGGAGCGATCGTACCAGTACGAGCGTCCGTCCGCTTGCGTCGTGTCGGCGCCAACACCGGGCGCAGTTGGTGAATCGGCCAGCCACTGCAATACGACATAGTAATGGCCGGCACTGATAATCGGTTGTGCCGCTTCCGGGATTTCAATTTCTGCCCACCCGGGGCCGTCATCCGCACTGATCGTAAACGGTCCGGCAAAGGGGTCACCGGGTTGACTCATCCCGGCACGCGTTATAGATACTTGGAACGGCGACGTGTCGTCTACGTACACGCGCAATTTCGTAACCCGGATCGGATAGGTCGGCGGTGTAAAGAGCGTGGCGAATGAATTGTCATTGCCCGCGATATCCGAAACAATCAGAAACTGGGACGGCCAGCCATTATCATATTGTAACTGATTCCCGGCTAAGGTAGTGAATTGGTGTGGCGCTGCCTTGCCGGCGGCCGGCTCGGTGGATTTATTACCAGCCGGTGAGCTGTCGATGGCTTCGATGTAGTATTTGACCGTGCTCATCGACGGCTGTGCCGGGATGCCCGCCGAGTATAAGCCGGCAACCAGGCTCATTGGTATTTTTTGATAATTGTTGCCACCATCGGTGGAAAAATAGAGGTACACACCTTGAATCCCGGTGGCATCGGCAATCCCCGCAGTAATAATCGATTGTCCATCGGAGGCGTAGGCCTCATCATCCGGATAATGTTCGATCGTCGGTGCCAGGACATCGGCGCCGTATGGCTTCACAAAGGCGCGAATATTCATGTCCACGTCCTCGACCCAATCCCAGGCTTGTGTTGGGCCTTTGTACCACGAACGGCCGGTCCCGCCATCAGCGTCACCCGTGAGGTGCGGTGAATTTGCATTGAGATTTTTGATGGCAACGAAAAAATCGTCGCTGCCAACATCGAGCGGCACATCAAATTCCACCGCCTGTCGGGAAGCGTCGCCGGCAGCGGGGAACGGTATTGTGGAGGTTAACGCCTCTGTCGGACCATTTGCGCTGTCGCCGGCGTAAACAGTCAAGCCAACATCACCGGCCGTGCCTGTTTCGCTATAGGTGGTCAATTCGAAGTATACCAGCGAACAGGCCTGCGGAGGAGTGAACCGCACCGCCCATTCGGCATCAATCGAGTCCAAAGAGGGAAAATAGTAGTACGGATCGGAATCATACGAGAGCCGCGTTTCGCCTGCCGTCACCGACAATTTCAGTTCCGGGGCGGCAACTGCTGGGTGATCAGCTTTTGGGGCAACAACTTCGCCACCATCCAAACTCAGGCCAAACGCCGGCATGCTGAAGACGAAGACACAAAGACAAATAATAACAGTACGCATTATGATCTACCCCCTGATTTCGGGTCATCTCTATAGCCACTTGCCATTTGCGCAAGCATCATGCCGAAAGCCCAAGCAATAACGCGGGCCAAGTCACCGGACAGCCTCTCGGCCGCAACTCGCTGGCGAGAACGAGGTTTGAGACATCTCTGGTCGGGATTGCGTCCTGGTTTTCCGCCCCGTCCCACCGAAATTCTGCAAGTAGATGCATAAGTAGTTGTGCAAAGCGACGGAATATCACATTGTAAGGAATAGAGAAACCGGGGGGCGTTTTTCGTTTACGATACTAATATGGCGAAGCGCAAAAGACAAGAACAACCGGCAAACGAACCATCGACACCGACCAGCTTTTCCGCCTGGTGGATGCAGCCGTCTATGCTGTACCAAGTCCTCCTGGTGGGGCTAGCCTTTGGGCTACGCGTCATTTATCTCAGTCAGGTCCGGGATAATCCATTCTTCTTAGATCCTATTATGGATGCGGCCGTACATCTGGAATGGGCGCAACGCATTTTGGACGGGAATCTTCTCGGCAGCGATGCGTTTTTCCGGGCACCGCTGTACCCCTACCTGCTTGCCCTCCTGCAGGCAATCAGCGGTGGAGACCTGTTCGCCGTTCGCCTGCTACAACATGTAATTGGTGTCGTGGGTGTGTGGGGTATTTATCGTCTCGCCCGGCACCTGCATTCCGAGAGCGCAGCCAAGATCGCGGGGCTGGGCGCCGCGGTGTATCTGCCGCTGATTTATTTTGAAAATGAACTGTTGCTCGATTTCCTCCTGGTACCGGGCATGCTCCTTATCGGGTATACTGCTTATCGATACCACCGAAATCCATCGTCCCGCGCAGTGCTGTTTCTGGGTGGTGCAACCGGTTTGTTCGCTATCACGCGGCCCAATATCCTCCTGTGCGTGCCGGTAATTATCATCGCTGTCTGGCTTTGGGCCCGGCAGGTCAACCTGACTCGACGGACCATGATGGTGGGCATCCTGCTGGTCGGCCTGTTGATTCCCATCTTGCCCGTAACCCTGCACAATGCGATTGTCGGCGATGATTTCGTCCTCATTTCCTCACAGGGTGGCATCAATTTCTATGTCGGGAATAATGCCGAGGCGGATGGTCTATCCGCAGCGATGCCGGAACCATGGGGGCACACCTGGACCATGGCGGATGTTCACCACCACGCAGAAGAGACGGTGGGAGAAGAGCTAAAGCCGTCCGGGGCCTCGTGGTTCTGGCTGCAAAAGGGCCTGCAATGGTGGGAGGATAATCCCGGTGAAGCAACTGCCCTGTTATGGAAAAAGGCCGTCCTCCTCCTGACAAATACCGAAGTCGCCAACAATCAAAATATTCGCCATTTCCATGACCAGTATGCTCCGCTCGCACGGTGGTTGCCATTGAGCTTTGGCATTGTTGCACCACTGGGATTGATTGGGTTGCTATTGGCGGCGCGGGATAATCGGGTTGCCCGATTATTGTTATGGCTGATGGTGGTGTATGCAATATCGGTGATTATCTTTTTCGTGCCCGCACGGTTTCGTCTGCCGCTGGTGCCGCTGTTGTTCATTGGGTTCGGGGTGTTTCTTTGGAAGTTGGTGCGCAGTCTCGCTCGACGGAAAATTCATTCGTTCGTTATCCCGGCGATTGCAGCCGGTCTCTTTATGGTTGTCGCCTTTGGCAATTGGTATCCAACACAACCGGCGACAGACGTCCAGGCAATTTTCCAACTGGGAAACGCCGCGCTGCGCAAGGGGAACCTGACCGAAGCCGAAGAATATTTTCAACAAGTTCTGTCACTGGACCCAAATTACCGGGCGGTCCATTTGAACTTGGGGGTGGTTCATCTCCGCCGTGGCCATCCCGCAAGTGCGCAACGGGAATTCGAGGAAGAACTGAAGGTCAATCCAAATTCCGATCGGGCCTACGCTAATTTGTCCTCAGTATATGCTTTGCAGGGGCGGCGCATCGAAGCGGCACGGGCAGGCGAAAAGGCCCTGGAAATTAACCCAAATAATCCGACGGCGCGTTTTAACTTGAGTAATGTCCGCTGGTCGGAAGGGAGGTTTAAAGACGCGTTACGGATCTTGCTGGAGGGGCCTGATTATATCCAGGAATCGCCCTTGGGTCGCTCGGCGCTGGGAGCAACCTACCTGAAAATGGAGCGATTCGCCGAGGCGGAATCGGTTCTGCTGCCTCTGGCGAACGGGGAAGTCCAACTTGACCCGACCGGGCAACTTGGTTTTGATATTGAGGACGCACGAGAGCAACTGGGCTTCAACGACCTGACCAACCTTCAGGCCCGCGCCAATTACAATCTTGGGTGGATGACTGCCCGCCAGGGTGATCGTGCGGCGAGTCTTCCCTATTTCCGCAAAGCCGTCGCCTTAAACAGCCAATTTGATGAGGCCCTGGCCAACATTGGCTCGGCGTTCCTCGACGGCGGCCGGCCGGATTCGGCGTTGCACTACTTTACGCGGGCTGCTGAAATCAACAGCAAGAATCCCGGCTACCCCCTTAACATCGGTTTAGCCTATCTCGAACTTGCCGATACGACCCGCGCCATGCAGCATATCGAACAGGCACTCGAGATTAATCCGCAATTTTCTCCCGCCAGACAAAAAATGATCGAATTGAAAACAGCGAATAAAGCGCGGGTACGGCCGCTGGATCCCGGTTAGCCTAACCACAAACAAAAAAGCGGGGATCACGTGTGATCCCCGCCAATTCCGTTTACGCAAATACCTTACGGTAACGGCTCTTCAAACCAATCGAGCATGACTCTAAACACCTCGATCATTGGCTCATACTCGAAGCCGTAAGGCGAAGTGCCAAACCACGCGGTCTTAAATACAGGATTGAGTACACTTGGGCCGATGTTCCGTGCTGCGACAACTTTCTCATGGGGGAAAGCCGTTCCGGCATACCTGCTCTGGTACAGGTAGAGCGCCTCGGCATTCACGCCCAGGACCAGAAAGTTCGTTGCCGGAATGGTCTTGAACCGGAAGCCTTTCGGCACATTGTAGTAGTCCCGAATCACGCCGGGGATGAGATACTGACCCGTACGCGCCGTGTCGACCGAAAGCGAAGGAAGGATACCGACAAAAGGTTCAGCCGGCAAGGCGCCGACGAAATCATCTTTACCCGGAATGAATTGCGTGCCTTCCGGCGGGAAACTCGATTTATAGAACCACGGAACATAGATTTCCTCAACGTCCGTGTAGAAGGAGGCAAATTGACCGCTCGGGTGCACCGTCGGGGAACTAATTCTGTTGCGCGGATCGTCGTCGTTATTGAGGAAACAGTTCCGTCCGAACACCCACAACTTGCCGCCAATGTTCAGATACCGGGCCAGTTGACTGTGCACAGACGTCGGGATGACAGTGGCGTCATCATCATCCATGTAGAACACCAGTTCATACTGGCAGAATTTTTCGATCGGGATATCGATCGTTTGCTGGGGATCCCAGCGACGGATGAAATCCGGCGAGTCTTGATCGAGATCAATGCTGCCATTGGTCGCATCACGAAGCAAATTGAACACGTTTGCGATAGCGAGCGTGTCGTCTACCCCCCCCGAGATACCTGATCCCGCCGGGATGATTGGCACGGTGAACAGGTTGTAGTTAATGTCATCCACGATAAGAATACGGCGTTCCAGATGGGCATCGACGACTTTCAGGACCGCTTGTGAAGGCGTTGGATCGGGCGCGAACGCGTCATCCCGCGTCTGTACTTCAAAGAGAAAATATCCCACTCTCGTGGTAGCGGATTCCGGTTGGTTGCGCCACAAATCAATCAGCAGTGTTTGCTTAGCGGTGGTCCAGATGCCTTCCGGACGGCGTATCCACCCCTCGGAGGTCAGGGAATCTCCGGAATCGAGCGCCAATGAATTGGCGAGCGTATCTACCTCTGCTTCGCTGTTGAATGGGCCAAACAGACGCCACCGGTATTCAAAATCCGGCTGCGTGCGCGGGTAATCCGAGGAGTCCGATCCGCTCCACTGCACAGATATCCCCGGATAAATCGGTGTCCGGCGAGCGATACTGATGTGGGTAATGTTCTCCAGAAGGACGCTGTTCTCAATTTTCGTCTGCGGCCAGTGGTTGTTCCGCAGGTACTGCCGCCATTTAATGTCCGAGGAGGCCCCGTCGTCATCTATCGCGCGGACGAACATATACTGTTGAATTGACTCCGAGACACAGTTCAAAGTGTCCTTAATGGTCACGGTATCCCCGTCAATAACCTCAAACCCAATTGAGTCGATATCACAGTCGATTGACCAGATGGTGTCGCCATCCTCGTTAACGCCAATTGCCACCTCATTCGTGTCGAATGAAGCAAAGAGACGGACTTCACCACGGGTAGCCGTTTGAACCGAATCCACCCAGATATTGATCCAGTCATATTCGTCCTCGGGTGTGGTAAGGATGTAATCATCCGGATTACCGACTTCGAAGTCCCGCTTGACCGCGTACTGGTACTGTTCAATGGTTCCATCGTTATCCGTGCCATACCAGTAGATGGTCGGATTTCGCGAAAAGGTCGTTCCGTCAACCGGAATATTGGCGAAGAAAACTTCCGGCGGATTGTTATCCGGCGGCTCTCCTTCGTTAGTGAGTTTTCCGCACCCGGCGGCAAATAAAACGCCGATGACGGCGATCGTGAGCAACAGGTGAAGTTTCCGATACATCCTCAACACCCCTTCTATCGTACCTCAAGTGAATACGTTATTTATTCCTCAAGTCCCCGAAACGCAATATGTCACACTACGCACAATGCAATTATTGACACCCTTTAAAACGTGAGCCGGAAGGTGAAGCGGTCGACATCACCCAAAACGCCCATGTCCTGCCGGGCGTAGTCCGCCTCCAGGCTCCGCTCGCCCAGCGGCAACCGGAAGCCCAACCCCCAGGTCATCCCCGACAGGTCGTGCTCAAACCGGTCACCAACCCGCAAGGCAAACATGTCGTTATACCAATATTCCAACCCCGCGTTGTACTTCTCCAAATTGTCCGACGGATGGGACCCCTCCATCGCAAACGTCGCCCGATGCCGCTCACCGTCCAACACATCGATCGCCGCACCAAAATGAAAGTTGATCGGCAACGGATACTCCTGCGAAATAAACGTCATGTCCGGACCAAAATTCGTAATCACCATCGTAATCTTGAAGTTCCGAAACCCCGTGTTATAGTTGGTCCCCACGTCCGCCGCCCAACCGGTCGCACGCTCCTCCTCGTACAACTCGTCGATCACCTTCGCCGTCACCCCCAGCGAAAAACGGTCCGTCAAATACCGACTGTACGATACCCCAAACGCGTAATCCTTCGCCGAAAAGGTCCACCCCGGCGCACCCAGCGGGTACTCATACGTCGTCACCGACATATCCCCCGCCGATAAATTGTAAAACGAAAAACCCAGCACCCCGCCAAAATCCAGCGGCAACGCCAGACCCGCAAACCCGTAGTTGATCTCCGCCGGATACTCAACCCAGGTCAACACCACTTCCCGGCCGCCCAGCTGCACCAGACCCGCCGGATTGTAATACAACGCCGAGGCATCGTCCGCCACCGCCACAAACGCGCCGCCCATGCCGTCCGCACGCGCCGATACCCCAATCTCTAAAAACTGTGCACCCGTCGTACCTACCTTCGCCTGACCGTACACCAACGACGGCGCAACGAGAAGCAATGCTGCGGCGCACATACCTACCACGAAGGATTTCAATTTCGGGCTCATACTCACCGACTCCTTATCATCACAGATTCACAATACTCTTCTCTACCCTTCTACTTAATGATCACGAGTTTCCCGATGTCGGTCCCCTGTTCGGATTCAATCGTATAGAGGTAAATTCCCGACACCACCGCCTGCGTGTTCTTGGAGATCAAGTCCCAATAGGCCTTGGAATCCGTATGCGAGAACGGCGCACCTTCATAATGTTCAATCTCTCGGACGAGATCGCCGTCCAGGCTGAAGATTTTGATCGTGGCCTCCGAGGGCAAATTAACAAAATGAATGCGTCGGTCGCGTTCAGTCCAGCCCTCGCGGTTGGGATCTTCGTATTGCCGCCCGCGATAATTGGCTGAAATCTTGTAGGGATTGGGATACACCGAGACCTCCAACCCCAATGATTCCGCCACGGCGGCTGAATAGGCCGGAAACGCCCGCTCCGAGTTCACCATGGGCGAGGACTCCAGCGGCTCCAGGTCATTCTGCGGGAAGCCAAAGTCAAATGCGGTCACCGCAAAATAATACGATTCCGACGGCAACAGGTTGTCGATGGTGAACCGGTATTTACCGTACTGCAGCGTATCGTTGGTCGCTTCATCTACTGAATCGATAAGGGCTACCCGTTCAATGGGATTCTCAACTTCAACTCCGTGTTCCATGTAGGTATTGCCGCGGTTCCAGTCCTCTTTCTCGAAGTAGTACCGCTGGCTGCCCTCTGCCGTGTAATGTGTAAACGGATTTTCTTTGTTCGGATACTGTGTCGGATCGAAGTCGGGATCGTCAAACAGGGTGCGCAATTCTTCCAGCGTCAACGGGTGGTCCTTGTATACCCACCGGTCATCCGAACCGATTTGTGCCGTCATATCTTCCCGGAACGGCCGGAAGTCGACTATATCCCACGAGGCGATCAGGGCGAAGCTGTTGACCTGATTCATATCGCCCATGTAGACCCGATATCCTTCGAAGTCATTCAGGAAGCTGAACGGATCGGCGGTCAATTCCGTCGTCGATCCGTACCATTCAATTTCCACCTGTCCGGGTAGTGTGGTGATGTGCAGCTTCGGAGATTGCGGTGGGGGGGGGCCGGAGTAATCCGGAATACCATCACCCGCATACCAAACTGTATCACAGCCATAGCAGACAACCGAATCACCAATAACGGAATCCTGGCAATTCGCGAGATACCTCAATCCGCGGCATTCATCGGCGACGCCGGTAATCGGATCGGGTGTGCTGATTCCCGGGTTATCGAAAACCCAGGCCGCCCAGCGGGCGTTCACTGCCAGGTCCGTAAAGTCGATGTTGTCATTAAAGGTCCACGGATCATCAGGAAGGTTTTCAGCATTATCGGGCTTCAGGTGGAAGTCCTCACCCGCGACATAACCGATGGTTACCTGCAGAGAATCGGCAACACCAATTTCGAACGGGCCAAAAGACAGGAGATAACGCGTATCGTACCCATCGGCAAATGTCCGCGCCTGACTTTCGTGGGGCGGCAACCAGCCCTCATCCGAAAAGTCTTGCGCGGAGAAGACCTGGTCATAATCAAACTCGTTGTTGGACATATACCGATACTTATGTGCATCCCCGTCCGGGGTGCCCAGACCGCCGGAAATATTGCGATCACCCGGCAATCGTTGCGGTCCCCAGTCCAGGTTGGTCTGCCCGTGTGAGTTCCACCAGTTAAAAGAATAATCAATGGGTCGCGGACCGCAGCCCCCCGGCGGAGTAGGTGAGCGTACCACGCGGGTCCCGGTCACCGCTTTGGGCGACCGATAATCAAAGACGCCACCGCTCGGGTCACCGTCATTATCGCTAATCCAGGCAATGTTAATCGTGTCCTGTGCGGGTTCGGATTCTCCACAGGGGATTGCCCCGGACAAACTCGGCACCGTCTCACGGAAACCACAAATATCATCCTGAAAACCGTTTAGCGTCGATGCATGGTACACGTCCGCATCAATATAAACTCCCATGTATAGTTTGCTGAGGCTGTCCTCACCGATGTTCTTGATGGTAAAATCAAGCAGGACAAAATCCTGGGCGTATGAATACGACCAGGCATACGACTTTTGAATGATTTTTAATCCTAATGGAACGTGAGGACCAGTAAAAGGATCAGGAGATACATATGCCTGATCGGTTAGTGTGTCTGTGTATTCGGCGATGAAGTCTTGTTCGGAGACTGCATCCTCCGAGAAGTTCGGGTTGCCGGGACGATTGGTCAGTTCGCGAATAATCCCCCCATTTTCGATGGTCTCCGGATACATCTCCGCGATATGCTGCCAACCATCATGGCCGGTCGAGGTCAGCGTATCAATCCCGCGAATGGCGCTAATCCAGAGGGCGCCCTGAAAAAGATAGTCAATGCTTGAACCGGCGGGGAATTCCGCCCCCACACACAGGCCGGTAACGTCATCGCAGAATTCACGGTCTTGACTGCCGAAGAATCCCCAGTTGGTCACGGAAAGATAGAAGTTGCCAACGTTATGGGTACGCAGGATCGTGTTTGGAACCTGCGCAGACTTCGTCAATTGATGCTTATCAGAGATCGTGGTATTCTCACCATCAATATATTTTAGTCGAGCAGCCCCGGGCCGGGCCAGGCACGCGACCATCAATAGACATGTCCCAATTCGAACCGCCAACCGCATAATATCCCCTTTCCGGAAACTCCTGATCTCTCGCATCGTCATGTCGACATCCTTTACGTCGCTCGGATCCCTTTAAAACGTGAGCCGGAAGGTGAAGCGGTCGACATCACCCAAAACGCCCATGTCCTGCCGGGCGTAGTCCGCCTCCAGGCTCCGCTCGCCCAGCGGCAACCGGAAGCCCAACCCCCAGGTCATCCCCGACAGGTCGTGCTCAAACCGGTCACCAACCCGCAAGGCAAACATGTCGTTATACCAATATTCCAACCCCGCGTTGTACTTCTCCAAATTGTCCGACGGATGGGACCCCTCCATCGCAAACGTCGCCCGATGCCGCTCACCGTCCAACACATCGATCGCCGCACCAAAATGAAAGTTGATCGGCAACGGATACTCCTGCGAAATAAACGTCATGTCCGGACCAAAATTCGTAATCACCATCGTAATCTTGAAGTTCCGAAACCCCGTGTTATAGTTGGTCCCCACGTCCGCCGCCCAACCGGTCGCACGCTCCTCCTCGTACAACTCGTCGATCACCTTCGCCGTCACCCCCAGCGAAAAACGGTCCGTCAAATACCGACTGTACGATACCCCAAACGCGTAATCCTTCGCCGAAAAGGTCCACCCCGGCGCACCCAGCGGGTACTCATACGTCGTCACCGACATATCCCCCGCCGATAAATTGTAAAACGAAAAACCCAGCACCCCGCCAAAATCCAGCGGCAACGCCAGACCCGCAAACCCGTAGTTGATCTCCGCCGGATACTCAACCCAGGTCAACACCACTTCCCGGCCGCCCAGCTGCACCAGACCCGCCGGATTGTAATACAACGCCGAGGCATCGTCCGCCACCGCCACAAACGCGCCGCCCATGCCGTCCGCACGCGCCGATACCCCAATCTCTAAAAACTGTGCACCCGTCGTACCTACCTTCGCCTGACCGTACACCAACGACGGCGCAACCAATACTACTGCACTCAATACAACCGCACATGTCACGAGTTTCCGCATTGTCCTCACTCCACTCACAGCCTTTGCCTATCATTGCCCACGGGATGATTTTCACCCCTTTGGCTCTAAACTCTATTTGATCACCACAATCTTGCCAACTTGTGTCCCTAACTCCGATTCAATGGTGTACAGGTAAATTCCGGAGACAATCGCCTGAATATTCCGGCTCACCATATCCCACGCCAGATGGGAATCCGAATCCGAGAGATTCGGATGGGGATGCTGCAGTTCACGCACCAGGTCGCCATCCAACGAGAAGATTTTGATTGTCGCTTCGGACGGCAAGTTAACGAAATGGATCCGCCGGTCGCGCTCCGACCATCCTTCCTTGAACGGATCTTCATAGCCCATCCCACGGTAGTCTTCCGAAATCTTATAGGGATTCGGATAGACCGCCACCGCGAGTCCTTTTTCCTCGACCACGTCCGCCGAATACGCCGGATAGGCCAAATACGAATTGGCAATCGGCGAGGATTCCAGCGGCTCCAGGTTGGTCACCGGATTGCCGAAATCGAACGCGGTTACGGAGAAATACATGGGCTTGCTTGGCAACAGATTATCAATTCGCGCCTCATACACCCCGTATTTCAATTCCCGAACGGCCAACGTGTCATTGACATAGAAGGTGTCCACGTACAGCTCTGATCCAGTCCGTAGGATAATATTGCTTACTGAATCTTCCCGCGGCCCCGGGTATTTATTCGCCAGATTGTTGTCCATCGGGACAAAATAAAAGGTCGAGTCAACCCCCTCCGTCGTCTGGACGAACACGTTGTCCGGCGAGTCATACAGTTCCGGATCGAAATCTTCCCCATACATCTCGCGCAATTGTTCCACGGTCAGCGGATCAAGTCGTTGGAGAAATTCGTTGCGCGATGCATTATATTCCAACCGTTTGTAATCGACCTTGTCCCACGACGCAATCAGCGACATTGCATTGATGGTGTTCAATTCGCCCATGTACAGCCGGTAGCCTTCCCAGTCACGGCGGTTGGTAAAATCATCCGGGGTTAATTCCGACTCCCGACCGATCCAGCGGATAATCATTTCGCCAGGGTCCACGACTTCGGTGACAAATTCCGGCGACGGCGGCGGCGGTGGTCCTTTAAAATCCGGAATGCCGTCACCGGCATAGTAGAATGAATCGCACTGGCTGAGCACCATGGAATCACCGACAAACTGCGTGTCCAGACAGTTGACCAAATAGAACAGCCCCTTACAGCCATCCTGCTCGCCGGTAATCGGGTCGGGGGTGTCCACGCCCGGATTATCAAATACCCAGGCGGCCCATTGCGCGTTCACCCCGAAATCGTTGAAATTGAGCTTGTCGTAGAAAACCCAAGGTTTGCCGGCATCGAAGAATCGATCAAAATCGTCGGCGTTGACATGGAAATTATCGCCACCAATGTAGCCAACGGTGATGTTTGTTGAATCTCCCGGTCCCATGTCTGCCAGCGGACCGAAGGAGAACAGATATCGTGTGTCGTAGCCATTGGCAATGTTGGAGGCCAGTTGTTCATTGGTGGGAGCCATCCAATTCGTTGAATCGGAGAAGTCAATCGCGGCAAACAACTGATCATAGTCGAATTCACGATTGGACATAATGTAGTATTTGTTGGGATCTCCCGCCGGGGTCCCTTCCCCCCCGGTTCCGTAATCCCGATGGCGCCGGCGGTCCCGCGGGCCCCAGTCGAAACGGGTATCCGATTCGGATGTCCACCAGTTAAAAGAATAATTCAACGGCGCCGGCCCGCACCGGTCGGGTTCCAGCGGACCTCGGACAACACGGGTGCCGGCCACTGCAGTGTTGCTGCGGAAATCAAACGCTCCCCCAAACGGGTCACCGTCATTGTCGGCAGTCCAGGCAATATTAATCGTATCCATCAGGCCGGGATAATTGGAGGGCACGGCAAACTTATAGCCGGAGTAGTCGTCGCGAAAACCCTCCGTGGACAGGCCCATCGCCCGGTTCCAGCAGTCGGCATCGACATACAGCCCCATATAAGCGCTCTTCAGGCTGTCTTCCTGCGAAATGTTAAAGATGGTGAAATCGAGCAGGATAAAATCCTGTGCGTACTCATACGACCAGGAATAACTGCGTTGCCGCACCTTGATATTCAGCGGCTGGTGGGGCCGGCCATCGTACGGATCGGGATCGATATACGACGTCGAGGTCATCGTATCGGTATACTCGGCGATATGATCCCACTCGGAGATGGCGTCCTCCGAATAATATTCGGATGATTTTCGGGTCGTCCGGGTAATGATTTCACCTTCCGGAATGTGGTCGGGATACATTTCATTAATCCGCATCCACCCGTCCGAACCAACCGTCACCAGAGTGTCAATCCCCACGACCGCGCCGAACCACAACGCACCAGCGTAGAGGTAATTCGAACCCGATCCTGCCGGGAATTCGAAGGAGGGCGCCGGGCTGCCGTCCGGCTCCAGCAATTCATCCCACTGGTCCATAAAGTTAGAACCGAAAATCCCGTAGTTGGTAATGGTCATCCAGACATTGCCCACCTTGTGAGAGCGGTTCATCACGTTGGGAACACCGGCAGCAACTTTCCCCAATTCGACTTGTCGATTCAAATACCGCCGATGGGAATCGGGTACGTCATTTATCGCCCATGCTTGCCCGGTGAAAAGCACCACGATAGCCACGGCGAGTATACCCATGACCCGTTGACCTCGTCCCTCGTGTATCCGAAAGGTACCCATTCACTAACCCTGCCTGTTATCTGTGCCGGGTGACGACCCGACACGCGAATGTTGTTGGTTCTCGTTCGTCATCATTTGATTATGACAAATTTGCCTACCTGCGTGCCGGTTTCGGCCTCTACGGTGTAAAGGTACATGCCGGACACGATTGCCTGCGTGTTTTTCGTGATCAAATCCCAATAGGCGGTGGAAGTGGTTTCGGTAAACGGTTGGCCCGGCCCGTGTTGGATTTCCCGGATTATGTCGCCGTCCAGCGAATAAATGGTGATCTTCGCCTCAGCGGGAAGATTAACGAAATGGATACGACGGGAACGCTCCGACCACCCGGAACGATCACGATCTTCATAGCCCCGCCCCCGGTAATCAGCGGAAATCTTATACGGGTTGGGATACACACCTACCTTCAAGCCTTCTTCGACAACCCGGTCGGCCGAGTGGCTGGGAAAGGCCAACGCCGCGTTGATCAACGGCGATGATTCCAGGGGGGCCAAAATTTCGCGGTTACCGTAATCGAACGTGGTGACGGCAATATAATACGGCTGTGACGGGAGCAAATTGTCAAATTCGATCTTATACTCACCGTACGACAGCAAAACACTATCCTCATCTCTGAATTCTACCGTGTTGACCCGCTCAATCCGGTTATAGACCGTATCAGTGCCGTTAATGTCTGCAATATTCCCTTGGTTCCAATCCTGCGGTTCAAAATAGAACAGGGAGTCGTGCGCATCACGAAACGGGTCGTCCGGAGAGCCGTAGCGGTTCGGATCAAAATCTTCGCCGTACCATTTCTTCAACGTATCCAGCGGTACGGGATACAGTTCCTGCGTCCACTTGTCGGAGGACGGATTATAATCATAGCGCCGAAAATCGATCAAATCCCACGAGGCGACCAGGGCGTAGTTGGTCAGGGTGTTGAAATCCGCCACATAGACCCGATATCCCTCAAAATCGGGACGCAGCGTGAAATCATCCGGGGTAAGCTCCGATTCCCGCCCGTTCCAGCGAACGGTGAGTCGCCCCGGGCCGGCCTGAATGTTCAGATCGGGTGCCGGCGGGGGCGGCGGCCCTTCGAAATCGGGAACTCCATCACCAGCATACCATACCGTATCGCAGTCGGCCAGCTCAACGGTATCACCCGACGGGATCGTATCGCGGCAATTCACCAGGTAAAACAAGCCCGCACAGCCGTCCTCGTCCGTGTCCACGCCCGGGTTATCAAAGACCCACGCTGCCCATTGGGCGTTGACCGCGAAATCAGAAAAATCGAGTTTTTCGTAAAACGGGTTCGGATCGAGTGGATCAAAATACTCTTCAAAATCGTCGCCGCCGACATGGAAATTTTCTCCGCCCACATAGCCCACCGTGACGTACGTCGACTCACCCGGCGCCATGTCATCAAGCGGGCCAAAAGAGAACAGGTACCGCGTATCATATCCATCGGCGATATCGGTGGCCAATCCCGATTGTTTGGGAGCACGCCAATCGGTGGAATCGGAAAAATCAACGCCGGAAAACAACTGATCGTAATCAAATTCTCTATTCGACATGATGTAGTATTTATTCAAATCACCGGCCGGCGTCCCATCACCGCCCGTGCCGTAATCGCGGTAGTTGGTCTTTTTGCGCGGACCCCAATCAAATCGCGTATCGCCATTGGAGGTCCACCAATTAAACGAATAATTCAGCGGCGCCGGCCCGCAGAGTTCCGCGTCTGACGGACCCCGCACCACACGCGTTCCCGAGATCCCCGTAGGGCTCATGTAATTAAAAATACCACCAGAGATCGGATCACCGTCGTTATCGGCCGTCCAGGCGATATTAATGGTATCTTGCAAACCCGGATACGGGGACGGCACGGTCCGCAGATATCCGGAGTAATCATCCGCATACCCCGTACCCGGCGACGCCTCATGCCAGCAGTCGGCGTCCACATACAGCGCCATGTATGGTTTTTCGATGACCTCGTCACTGATGTTTTGCAGAATAAAATCAATCAGAATAAAATCCTGCGCATAATCATACGACCAGGAATAGCTCTTCTGGGTAATGCGCAGACCGATCGGGAGGTGCGGCCGTCCGGCGTCAGGGTCCGGCGGCACAAATGACTGATCCGTCAGTGTGTCTGTATAGACCGCGATGTAATCCTGTTCCGAAACTGCATCCTCCGAAAAATACTCCGACGATTGACGATTGGAGAGTTGAATGATCTCTCCCGCCGCTCCCTCGTCGGGAAACGTCTCGTTGATAGGTTGCCAGCCATCGGCGCCCACCGAAACCAGCGTATCGTACCCCTTGATCGCGCCAAACCACAAGGCGCCTTGAAACAGGTAGTTAATTCCCGATCCCGCCGGAAATTCAAATGAGGGCGCCGGCTGCCCGGCGTAGGGCCCCACCTGCTCCGTTAACTGGTTCTGGCGGAATTGACTGCCAAAAAAACCGTAATTGGTAATGGTCATCCAAACATTACCGACACGATGGCTCCGATTTTGTACATTCGGAATCGCTGTGGTCTTACCCAACTGCTCACGCATCTCATGTTCGGCGGTGGGGTCTTCTTTCATGCGGGCTGAGGCGGGTTGTATCATCACAAATAAAAGCGGGACGAGAAGGACCCCGACGATGCCGCGGCACCGGTTCCTCATACCCATTGTGCTCCTCCAGACATTCATTCGTTTTGCCGGTACATCTCCACCGGGGGCGGACAGGCGCCGTCCCCGGCGAACATGTTTTCTCCACGGAGCTTAGAAATTCACTCCCAGGCCGACCCGGATGTTGCGTCCCGCACCGTAATTAGTCGGCGCATCATCCGACTCGAGGCCGGTATATACGATACCGTCAATGTTGAGCGCGGTATTCGGGCGACCAGTCGCACCGTACACGTTGTCGATGTTCTTGGTGTCGAAAATGTTGTTGACCCATACTTCAAACGAATACCGGAGATTCCAGATCGCGAAATCCTTGTTGAAACGGACGTCGACCGTTGACGAGGCCGGCATCCGCTCGGAGTTCGGCAACGGATCTTCACCCGGCACCAGTGTTTCCGCGGTGCCCGGGTGTTCCCGTGAGGGTGTGTACGGGAAGCCGGAACCATACTGCCAGAGGATATTCAAGCCCCAGTTGTCCGGCAATTTCAAACCGAACAGCCGCGGATGATCCCCGGGGGGGATCCGCAAGTCAAGGTTTAATGTCAACTGGTGCCGAACGTCCCAGTCCAGCGGGGACTCCTGAATAGGAATGTCGCGGTTGTAGTAGTTGTCGTAGTAGTTCGACGATTCCGAAGAGGACTTCCCGTAGGCGAACGCGTAGTTATACGTCGCGTAACCTGAGGTGTAGTTTCCGTACTTCTTTTCCAGCTCCAGCTCGAGACCCCGGGCCCGCGCATAGTCATGGTTTTCATAGACGTTGCGCGAGATCGGCCCGATGTTCTCAATCGTGGTGTTGATTAGCCCGAAGTCGTCTTTGTAGAAGCCTTGAATCGACAGCACGTACTCCGGCGACATCGCGTACTGAACACCAAACTCATACTGGATGGTCTTTTTATAGTCAATATTGGAGTTGCCGATAATCCCGAAGGCGTTGGAGGCCTGCGAGGCCCGCTTGTACATGTAATCCAGGTCGGGCATCTGATAAAAATGCCCGTAGTTGAAGAAGACCTTCGCCTTATCGGAGATCGGATAGGAAAACGCGATCCGCGGGGAGAATTTATCCTGGCGGTCGATAATCTCTTTCTCCTCCACGCTCTGTTTTTCCTGTTCATCTTCAACCGCCTCGACATCCTGAATGAAGAAATCGTAACGGAACCCGAGGTTCGCCACCATCTGGCCGTACTCCATCTTGTCCCGGACATAGAACGCGCCGGTCAGCGGCTCACGGACATAGAAGTCACGGAAAGTGCCGCGCTCCGGCCATGGCCCGCCATCCGGATAGCCGTCATACGGATAATAGGGGTACTGCAGCTCGCCCATATTCAGCGAGTTATTGGTCAGTTTGAAACCGGTCTTGACTTCATGCTCTTTGGCCAATTGGCTGGTGAGGTCAACGTTAAAAGTGGTAATCTGCAGATCTCGCTCGTGCCAGAGGGCCCATTGATTCCAGCCGAAATCCCAGAATCCATCCGCCGGGTCCCATTTGCCGTTACCATTCACATCCGTGAACGGTTCACCCAGATCATACTTAAAATTGGGCGGATCATAAATGCCGTTACCATTCAAATCCTGATACGGGATATTCATCATCCAGGGATCGTCCGGGCCGTCATAGCGGGAATTCCGCGAGAGGTCTTGATATGGTTCACCGAACTCGTACCCCAGCAGCCATGAATCCCAGACACCGTTGTTGTTGACATCCGTGAACGGTTCACCCAGCGAGTGGTCGCCGTCGACATAGGGTTCCGGCTGATCCTGGTTTACCGGACGGCCGCGTTCCGGGTTGTAAGTGCCGTCATTGTTGGAATCAAAGATCAGCACGTCGCCGGAATCCCAGCGTCCGTTGTTGTTGGCATCGACAAACGGTTCGCCGCTGTCCGGATCGTACTTGCCGTTGTTGTTGAAATCATACACCAGAGAGTCGGAGGTGGCGTCCGGGAAATTCGGATCAGGGGGATCGTACCGGCCGTTCGGGATGTTATCCAGGTAGATATCACCAAAATTGTAGTTTGGATCACCCGTAAAGAGGTTGGTATCCGGCCATTCGTTGATGAACTCTTCCGGAGGATCATAGACAGCATTGTTGTTTCGGTCCTGGAAGCTTTCCCACTGATCATACAGCAGGAAGGCATCCGGCCGTTGCCGCCCGCCCGGCGTATTCGGATCGCCCGGCATCTGTGAATACAGCCGGCTGTACCGGGAGAGAATCACCTGGTAGTACGTCGATTTATTCACGTTATGGAGGAACGTCAGAGAAAAGCGATCGTTGTGATCCTCAATCCAGCCCACCGTGCCCGGCGTGTAGCGGTAGGCCCAGCCATACCGGTCTTCGGAAGGCATCCGACGTTCCCAGGACCCTTTCCAGTTGAAGGTCAGGTGCATGTCCGGCGTCATGCGATAGTTGATCTTTACCCCGGCATTGGCGGCGTTGTCCTGACGATCTTTGATTTTGAGGCCAAGGAATTTCACTTCACGGAAATCAGCGCGACGGGATATAGAAGTGACTTCGTTGTACGGGAAATACGTGTCGTGCCGTTCGATGTCCCCGGTAATATTATAGAACAGTTTTCCGCGGAACAGCGGTCCCACATCCAGTCCCCAACCGGACAACGGTTCCGGACCACCGAGGTTGAATTCCACCCGGTCATAGTTGAAGGAGTTGGCATTCAAATTTTCCGTGCCGAAATCGTCCGTCCACAACTGGAAATGACCGGAAGTAATCCGCCGACCGGACTTGGTCGCCACGTTAATAACACCCGACGTGGCATTCCCGTACTCGGCGTCCCAGCCACCTTTCAAGATTGACAGGTTCTCAATATCCTGACCGGAAAGGTTCAGCGATTCCGTTGGCCCACGACCACCGAGTGGGTCTTTCAATTCTACACCGTCAACGATGTAGATCAACTCGTTGGCTCGGCCGCCACGGATATGGATTTGTCCGTCCCGATTGACCACGCCGACTTGGGTGCGCAAAATATCCTCGACATTGGTCACCGGCATACTCTGAATGCGTTCGGAGGTCACGGTCCGACGAGTCGAAGTCACGTCAACCTGAATGGTCTTTTTTTCCGACTGCACGACAATCGTCTTGTCGATGTCGAGTACGGCCTGGGAAATCTCCAAATTAATTTGCTCAGTCAGACCGGGCGAGATCGTCACATCAGTATATTCCAATGTTTGGTAGCCGATCATCCTCACGATTACGGTATAAGTTCCCGCCGGCACCGCCTGGATTTGGAAACTGCCGTCCATATCGGTTAGGGCACCCAGGGTTGTCCCCGCTACCTGGACCGGACAGTTCGGGACGGGTTCTTTTGTCTTGGCGTCGATGACCGTTCCGGCAATTTTACCGTGCGTCTGCGCCATGACTTGTGTCGAGGCAGCCACCACGAGCAGTGCCGCGGCACAGATAAGCAAAAACTTTGCGCTTCCTCGATTAAGCATCCTGACCTCCTTCTAACACCTCACACAATCAACGAATGTATTATTCTGTCTTACGAGACCAAAAAGGAACACCGCGATGAGAACCTGCTTGCTTTGAATGGAGTACTGTCGCAGCGACAACTGTCCTCGAAGTACACTCTCACAACCGCCCTGCGCTCTCGCTGTGCCCCAACACCTCTTCACGAGACATCCTGTCCTGCTCGGCTGCCACCTGGGTGAAACATACTGACGGCATTCGTCGTAGGAAAAAACCGAGCGGGTTGACCTCCTCCCTTTCACCTTGGTGCGACGCTGCCCGCGCCGCGGAAACAGAATAAATATTTAGTTTTTCATCCGGTTTTAAGTCAAGCTGTTTTTGGGTTTTCATCACCTTTTAGTCATTTTCCCAAAAGGAGTTACCCCTCCCTTCAGTCACCATACCACAACGGGGAGCAAATATTCCCCAAATTCGCTAAAATTTACGGGCGATGAAAGCAGCGGGATGGATCCTCCATGGTTTGAGCAAGTTCTTCGATGGCGGCAAGATCGATCGGATCGATCACACAATCCTGTGGTGATTCGCCCAACGTGCGAGTGAAGCTGCTGACGATGCTCGCTTGTACTTCCGTGACAGTCAACGTCTTCGATAGTAGACTCCAGAGATCAATCATGTGATTGGCATTTTTGACAGAACTGCCGCGGAATAACGCAGTTGGGACGATCTCGGCCTCCCGCAGATAGATCGTCCCATGTTGCAGCAGCCTATTCGCTGACACCAGTTGAGCGGCGGCCACCACCTTGCGGCCACCGCTGTCGATCTCATACGCCGTGGTGCTGGAGGCGCACACTCCTCCCCCGGGAACCGGCCGGGTCCCTCCCGGACGCTTTGTGTCATCACCGCGCTCGGCTCGCACTCCAAGGACAAGCAGACCAGCGGAAATCATCTCAGATATTTTTGTAAACGCGGCTTTGAACCCCGTCGCGAACTCGGCCCGTCGATGTAAGTCTATGATTACCGAATAGTTAATTTCATTGCGGTGCAATAGCGCGCGACCACCCGTCGGCCGTCGCACCACATCGATACCGGCCTTCGTGCAAGCGGCGAGGTCGACCGCTCGCTCAAGGGTCTGATGGTACCCCAGCGAGACTGTCGGCGGCAGAAATTGGTAAAACCGAAGGATGAAAGGAAACCGTTGATCGGCAATGCGGCGATAGAGATACAAATCTGCCGCCATCTGCCAGGCACCGGGTCGTTGCACATAGGACAGTACGCACCAGGAAGATTCACCTGAGTGTTCACCGGAAGGGGTCATTTCTCTTCACCGTCTGTCAATTCCCGTTGACCTGCGCAGGTCTCCCCGGTACCATCCCTACGTGGTAGATAACGCGTAGAGTAGAATATGCAACGACGGATATACCTCATCGATGATTTGCCGCCGGAAACGGTAGCGGTGACCTTTGCCAAGACATCCCGCAGCCCGGAACCCTTTCACGTTATCGCCGAAGGACTTACCGACAAAAAATCGGCTAAGTTTCATGAAAAATGGGTCGTAGGATACGGCCACTCGTCTGTTGCTGAACACGCGGTACTCCATATTGCCTTTGAAGACATCTCGATTATCGCAGCCAAAGCAATTGAAGATAACCGGCTCTCGTCCTTTACCGAAAAGTCAACCCGCTATCAAATCTACGATCCCGAGCGGTTTCATACGCCGGCCCCAATCCGCGAATCTTCCCTGCACGATATTTATGTCTCAACCATGCAACAAATTATGCAACACTACATGGAGGGGATGGATCGCGCGGTCGCCTGGCACCGCGAGAACCTTCCCCGTAAAGAGAATGAAAAGGATCGCGCCTTCGCCAACCGGTGTCGCACCGCGTCCTGCGATGTGTTGCGATTTTTCCTACCCGCGGGTACGTTGACCAATCTTGGCTGGACGGCCAACGCCCGCGTACTCGAACACGCAATCAGCAAATTGCTTTCCTCGAAGGTGAGCGAGTTACAGGAAATCGGTGAAGAAATAAAGCAGCGTGCCCAAGCAGTCGTGCCAACCCTGGTGAAATACGCAGAACCAAGTGAGTACCGTCTGTCCTGCCGGCTGGACGCCAAAGACCTGCCTCATGCTCTGCCGGAAGAACGTGCGGCCGGGATGGATGCAAAATCAGAAAACACTATTCGTTTGGTCGAGTATGACCCGGAGGCTGAGGATAAAGTCGTTGCTGCCCTGACGTACGAGTTTAGTTCCGCACCCTATGAACAGATTCTCGCCTGGGTTCGCGGATTATCCACGAAGCAGAAAGAAAGATTACTGTCAAAAGAATTGGGCACTCCCCGTTCATTTGATGCCGGACCGCGCGCGCTCGAAACTACGACCTATACATTTGAAATCACGATTGATTACGGCGCTTGGCGCGATATCCAACGTCATCGGTTATGCACTCAGTTGGCGCAATCCTTTACGCCGGAACTGGGATATGTGGAACCTGAAGCCATACAGCAAATTGAGTTAACCGAGCTCTACCGAAAATCCCGCGGACATTCGGCTGCGTTGTATTCACAATTGCATGGTGTTTTTCCCGACGAGGCGGCCTATGCATTATTGCTTGGCTTTAGAACTAGGACCTTATTCATCATGAACTTGCGGGAAGCCTATCACTTCTCGCGTCTCCGTTCTTCCCCTCACGGACATCCATCTTACCGCCATATCGCCATCGCCTTGTGGGAGCAGATCTGTCACACACATCCATTGTTGGCCAAGTACCTGCCCGGTGTTCATCCCCGTTCTGCCACATAAGGATGGCTGTCAAAAGTCTGGTTTATTGTCGGAGATTTCCTTGCCGCTTATTCCGTTGCCGTATAAAATGTAGGTGAAGGGGACAACCCACTCGTTGCATTCATCACGAAAGATATTGATCGTGGTTGATCCCCAGTGGTGTGGTCGAATACGATACAAGATTTGTCAAATATGTTGTTTCGAACGGAGTACTCCAAGTGGAGTTAAGCGTTATGGTTAAGTTGGCTTATGTGAGCTGGCAACACTGATTTTCACGGAGGATTTCGTGGCTTTGCCGGAATATGTTAAGGAACTCCCCTGGGTCCATGTCGAATCAGAGCTCTGCAAGGGGTGTGATTTTTGCGTGCAAAGTTGCCCGCCCGACGTCCTGGGGTTTTCGACAGATATTAATAGACGGGGATATCGGTTCTCGTATTATAAAGGCGATGGCTGCACCGGGTGCGGCATCTGTTTCTACAACTGTCCGGAGCCGGGAGCAATTGAAGTATATCGCAAACCAAAAGATAAGAAGAAAAAGAAAGTGCTAAAATAATCACGGTTATCCTTGAGGAAAATGAGATTCTCTTACCGATAGAGGTGTTGGTTTGTCTAAGCAATTAGTGAAGGGAAACGAGGCGATTGTCTACGGCGCCATTTTGGCGGGATGCCGGGCCTACTATGGGTATCCGATCACGCCGGCATCGGAGATTGCGGAAACCGCCGCGCTGTTAATGCCGAAAGTTGGCGGCACGTTTCTGCAGGCGGAATCGGAAATCGGCTCGATTAATATGGTCTACGGCGCCGCCTCAACCGGACAACGCGTGATGACCGCATCCTCCTCCCCCGGCATCTCCCTGAAGATGGAGGGGATTTCCTACTGCGCGGGCGCGGAATTACCCTGCCTGGTAATCAACATCAACCGCGGCGGTCCGGGACTGGGGAATATCGGTCCGGAACAATCAGACTACTGGCAAATGACCAAAGGCGGCGGTCATGGCAGCTACCACATGGTCGTCCTGGCGCCCAATTCTGCCCAGGAGATGTGTGATTTTGCCATGCTGGCATTCGAGTTGGCGGACAAGTACCGCAACCCGGCGGCGTTGCTCACTGACGGGTTCATTGGCCAAATGATGGAACCGGTGGAATTCCCCGAACCCCTGGAGAAGTTGCCGGAGAAAGATTGGAAAGTTGACGCGACTGCTGAAACGACGAACAACCTTGTCTCTTCGATTTTTATCAGCCATGACGGCCTGGAAGAACACATTACCAAGCTAAAGAAAAAATACGACAGCATCGAAGCGAATGAAGTTCGATATGAGGAATATCGCACAGATGATGCCGACTATCTGGCAGTTGCTTTTGGGATCGTGTCGCGGGTGATGATGTCGGCCATCGATATGGCGCGGGAAGAGGGGATCAAGATCGGCTTGCTTCGTCCCATCACCCTCTGGCCGTTCCCGTACGAGGCAATCGGCGCCTGGGAAAAGAAGGCCAAAGCGATCCTGGTCTCGGAATTATCTACCGGCCAGATGATCGATGATGTCCGGCTGGCCGTCTCCTGCAACGTGCCGATTGAGTTTTTCAGTCGGTATGGCGGCAATGTACCGACCCCGCACAACTTGCTTGACGAAATTAGAAAACTCCCGGAGGTCCACCCATGAAAGATGTCCTGAAGAAACCGGAATCGTTCTACGATGTATTTGAACGCAAGGGTGGCCCGGATCAGGAATCGACCCACTACTGCCCCGGGTGCGGCCACGGCAATCTGCACAAGCTCATTGCCGAAGCTCTGGACGACTTGGGCGTTGGTGAACGTACGGTCTTCGTCAGTCCAGTCGGCTGCTCGGTGTTTGGCTATTACTATTTCAAAACCGGCAATATCCAGTCAGCACACGGTCGCGCGCCGGCGGTGGCGACCGGCGTGAAGCGTGCCCTGCCGCACTCGATTGTCATCTCGTATCAGGGAGACGGTGACCTCGGGGCAATCGGTGGCAACGAAATCCTGCAGGCCGCCAACCGCGGTGAGTCCATCACCGTCTTCTTCATTAATAATGCAATTTATGGTATGACGGGCGGCCAGATGGCTCCCACTACGCTTTTAGAACAAAAGACCACAACTACACCCTACGGCCGACGGGAAGAAAACGAAGGGTACCCAATGCTGGTATCCGAATTACTCTCCGCGTTGAAAGCTCCTGTCTATATTGAACGTGTCACCCTGCAAGACACCAAGACCATTATGAAGGCCCGTCGCGCGGTCCGCAAGGCGTTACAAAACCAGATTGACAACCGCGGTTTCAGCCTGGTGGAGGTCCTTTCACCGTGCCCCACCGGCTGGAAAATGGAACCGGTCGAATCGCGTGAATGGATTGCCGACCAAATGGTAAAAGTTTTCCCACCGGGTGTCTACAAGGACGAAAAAGACCGTCCCGCTCGCCCGATTAAGCCACATCCAGAGTTAATTCCGGTTGAGGTCAAGGACGCCCTGGGGATCGTCGAAGAAGAGGAGAGCATCGAGCAGGAATCGCTGGAGCGGTTTGGCACCCATCAGATGATTGCCGCCGGCTTTGGTGGTCAGGGTGTGTTGTTGTTGGGGCAATTAGTGGCCAAGTCGGGTATGTTGGAAGGCAAAGAAGTTTCCTGGCTTCCTTCCTATGGCCCGGAAATGCGTGGCGGCACAGCCAACTGCCACGTGGTCGTCTCCGGCCAGCGGATCGGCGCACCGTATGTAGCCAAACCCACGCTGCTGGTGGCGATGAATCAGCCATCACTGGAAAAATTCTCCCCCATCGTTGATCCGGATGGATTAATTATTTACGACAGCTCGTTCGTTAAGGATGTCAGCTTGCCTGAGGGTATTCGCGCGGTGCCGGTACCGTTTTCGGCAATCGCCAATGAGCAGATGGGCAATGCCAAAGTAGCCAATATTGTTGCCGCCGGCGCCATTATTGCGCTTACCGGGATTATCAACGCCGACACCCTGCGCACCTTGATCCGCAACCTCCCGCGCAAGCACCTGATTGAACCGAACCTCAAGGCGCTTGATGCCGGATTGGAAAGTGTCGGGAAATATGTTGACACGGCGGCTGTATAAGCCCATAACTGGCAATCGAGAATAGAACGGAAAATCAATCATCCCGTTCGATCGGCTAATCTTGTTTCGGGGTGGTGCCGGCCACGTCTATGGATATCAGTATTTTCAACGAACGCTACCCGGATGAACGCCGCGTTGGGCTGACCCCAGTAGCGGTTCACCGGCTGGTCGAAGCCGGACATTTCGTGTACGTTGAAGTCGACGCCGGCTTGCGGTCCGGATTTCCCAACGAAGAGTACATTGAAGCGGGCGGCATGGTCGTCTACGATCGTGAAGAGGCATTCAGTCGTTGTGAGCTGGCGGTCGGGGTTTCCCCACTAAATCTGGATGATTTGCAGTATGTTTCTCCCGGTCAAATCATCATGTCGTTCACTTACCAGGCGGCGACCCGGGAGGCGGTCGTCTTTGAACTGTGTGAGAAGGAAACAACGGTCATTGGGTATGAGGCCATTGAGACTGAATCCGGTCGGCGGCCAATCCTGGAGCCCATGTCCGAAATCGCCGGCACGATGGCGCTGACCCTCGCGGCGCGGCTACTGGAGTCCAACAGTGGCGGCCGAGGTGTGCTGTTAAGCGGCATGCCGGGGATTCCGTCAGCCAACGTGGTTATCCTGGGAGCGGGTAACGTGGGCTTCATGGCAGCGCGAGCCGCCTTGGGTTCCGGCGCGCAGGTGATGGTGTTTGACGCCAATCCCGATCGATTGCGCTACCTGCGGCGGACACTCAGCCAGAACATTGTGACCAGCCTCCCCTATAAACGTTCCCTCGAACAGGCGGTCAAATTCGCGGATGTGCTTATCGGGTGTATCCTCGTACGGGACGCACAACCGCCCGTTTTAGTGACCCGGGAGATGATCTCCACCATGAAGCCGCGTTCGGTGGTGATCGACGTCTCGGTCGCTCAGGGAGGCTGCATTGAAACAACCCGGCCGACCACGTTCGCCGATCCGACTTACGAAGTCGACGGGGTCCTCCACTGCAACCTGCCGGTCCTGCCGGCAAATGTCAGTCGTACCGCCACGTTTGCTTTAACCAATGCTGTCATTGACCGGGTGGAATTGATTGCCAATCGCGGATTAGATGATGCTCTCATTGAGGACCCCTCAATTGCCCGCGGTGTCTATATTTATCGGGGCGGCATTGTTAACCGGGCGCTGGCTGAAGCGACCGGCCGGCCGGCCACCAACCTTCCCTCATCCCCACCAATCGAGGACTAGTGACTCCGATCACGTGATACACTCATGCCTGAACCGTCCTCGCACATAGGTTCGACTCCCCGGAGGGCGCGCCGTCGCCCCGGTTGGATGGACCACTTCAACCGGAAAAAGACTTCCGCTGACGAGGCGCTTAAAGCAGTCAAATCCGGCGATCATGTCTACATTCATCCCGGCTGTGCCGAACCGGAAAGCCTGGTGGCGGCATTAGTTGCCCGGTCGTCAGAACTGAAAGATGTGGAAATCATCCACCTGTTGACCGTCGGATCGGCAGATTACGCCAACCCCGAACACGAGGGCCATTTCTGGCATCGCGCCCTGTTCACCGGCAAAAACGTCCGGCAGGCGGTGAACGAAGGGCGGGCGGACTATCATCCCATCTTTCTCTCGGAAGTCGCCGAGATGTTCTACCGGCGGATTTTTCCGATTGACGTCGCGCTGATTCAAGTTTCTCCGCCAGACGAACATGGTTACTGCTCGTTTGGCGTCGGGGTCGAAACGACCAAGCCCGCCTGCGAAGTTGCCAAGACAATTATCGCCGAGGTCAATGCGCAGGCGCCGCGGGTGTTGGGCGATAATTTTATTCACTCTTCGAAACTCGATTATGTCGTAGAAGCCGATACGCCGCTGGTAGAACTGCACCCAATCGCCATGACCGATTTGCACCGCCAGATCGGCAAAAACGTGGCCGATCATATCGAGGACGGCGCGACACTCCAGCTGGGGATCGGCGGTATTCCGGATGCCATCTTGTACTACTTACACGAAAAGAAGGACCTCGGTATTCATACTGAGATGTTCTCGGACGGCGCAATCGAGCTGGTCGAAAAGGGAATTATCAACAACGAGAAGAAGACCTTGCATCCGGGGAAGATGGTTGCCAGTTTTGTCCTTGGTTCCAATGTATTGTTCGATTTCATCGATAACAACCCGATCGTCGACTTCCACCCCTCACACTATGTCAATGATCCGTTTGTGATCGCCAAAAATGAGAACATGATCGCTATCAATTCAGCGATTCAAGTCGATCTCACTGGCCAGGTCTGCGCCGATTCAATCGGTCATCGAATCTATTCGGGTATCGGCGGACAGGTGGATTTCATTCGCGGCGCCGCCAACGCCAAAAACGGCAAACCGATTATTGCTCTGCCCTCAACGGCCAAGAACAACACGATCAGCCGTATTACCGTCAGTCTCGATCAGGGCGCCGGCGTGGTGACCAGTCGAGGAGACGTACATTTCGTGGCAACGGAATACGGTATCGTGGATCTGTTCGGCCGCTCGATTCGGGAGCGCGCCAAGGCGTTGATCAGTATTGCCCATCCCAAATTCCGCGATGAGTTGACTGCGGCAGCGAAAAAACTGAAGAT
>CAYWVO010000010.1:68662-76333 GCA_964461835.1 uncultured Ignavibacteria bacterium
TTGCCCATCCCAAATTCCGCGATGAGTTGACTGCGGCAGCGAAAAAACTGAAGATTGTCTAATTAGCGACTCATACATCCCATCCACAACGCAAGATAACTCTGGCACGAGTTAACGTAACTATAGTATATTCTCAACGACGGATTGCCGAATTCATATCTGTCAATATGAAGGGAGAGGTTTCAATGGATGATATCCACCGGATGGTCACACGAATCGGCAAAGCGATTGAGTGGGATGTGGTTAGGGCAGTCAATATTCGCGCCGGTGTGAAGGGGGAAGACCCGGGTTTTGGGATTCCAAGACAAGTTTTTTGCTTCATTGATTTCCTAGGAGGTATCGCTTATTCCGATGGCGACGGTGGTACGACGACACGATCTGTGCAATTCCTCCGTGAGTTTTTTCCAGAACGATATCATCTTATCGCGCTGCTCCTCGTCCAAATGTGGCGTCATGGCACCGTACATCAATGGCGTCCCATCGATTATTATACTGACGTTGATGGGCAACGCGTAATTGTACAATGGTTCACCAATTCCAGCGATGCTCTCCACAACCGTATAGCGCATCTAAAGACATTTAGAACAAGCATGCCGGGTTTGGTTTACCTCGTGATAAATATCTGTCAATTGGCAGACGACTTGGTACAGGCTTTCCACAATTTCGCAGATAAAATGAGGGAGAAAAAATCCTATGGGGACGATTGCCTTCAGAGGTATGAAGCCCTAATTGCCGCGAAAAATTGTATGGAGTTCCCAAAATTAAATGAGCATAAAAAAGAACAACTCCGCCAAGAAATAATCCAGGCACACAAGTCAATCGCCGGTGAGTTGGATTCTCTACGGCAAGTCAAGAAATGGTATTGAGGAATTTGCAACCCTGAATTTTCTGAAGTTAATGCACCAAAAGTGTTGATCGTTATTTCTCCTTCAACGAAATCGACAACCCATCCCGGATCGGGACAATCATCGAAACGAACCGCTTATCAGAAAAAATCAAATCATTAAATTCTTTGATCGCTCGGGTAGAGTTGTCTGAGTACTCCTCCAGCACCTCGCCACTCCAGAGAACATTATCACATAAAAAGAGGCCGCCGATTTTAAGTCGGTCGGCCGCCAGTTTGAAAATTTCCGGGTACTGTGTCTTCTCCGCATCACAGACAATAATATCGAAATCACCATCCAGGGATTTGAACACATCAAACGCCTCACCACTACGGAGTTCAACCTTGCCGGACAACCCGCCGCGACGCAAAAACTCCTTGCCGCGATCGGCATACTCCTCGTCGTATTCGGCCCCGATGAGTCTGGCGTTCTCCGGCGCCGCTTTGGCCATCCAGTACAGCGAATAGCCGAACCCGGAGCCGAATTCGAAAATCCGTTTCGCACCGGACATTTTCACCAACAGATAAAGCAGGCGCCCGACTTGTGGCCCGATAAACGGAAAACCCCGCTTTTTACCGAAGGCATACATGTCGTCAAGGATCGGGTCATCCTGCGGAGTAATCCCGGCGATATATTCAGCAATTCTCGGTTCGGTGATATCCACTGTGGCCTCCTCTGGCTCAGCCCTGCTGATTCTCCAGGAAGCGTTCGGCGTCGATGGCGGCCATGCAGCCGGTCCCGGCTGCCGTGACGGCCTGCCGGTAGTAACTGTCCTGAACATCGCCGCAGGCAAACACGCCCGCGACCGAAGTCCTGGTCGATTTGCCCTTGGTAGTGATATACCCCTTATCATCCATTTCAATCTTACCTCTAAAGACCAGAGTGTTGGGGACGTGCCCGATGGCCAGGAATAATCCCTCAAGCGGCAATTCACTCACCTCGTCGGTCTGGGTATCGCGCAATTTCACGCCGGTAACCCCGGAATCCTGGGTGCCCAGGACCTCCTCCACGACTGAATTCCACCGAACATCAATCTTGGGATTTTCCATGGCCCGTTTCTGCATAATCTTGGAGGCGCGGAATTCGTCCCGGCGGTGAATGATGATCACTTTGCTGGCGAATTTGGTAAGAAAATTGGCCTCTTCCATGGCGGAATCTCCCCCGCCGACCACCCCAATTTCCTTATCCCGGAAAAAGAAGCCATCGCAAGTGGCGCAGGCGGATACGCCGTAGCCCATCATCAGCTGTTCCGATTCGATTCCCAAGAGCCGGGCCGAGGCGCCCGAGGCGATGATCAACGTCTCACCATAGAACGTCTTATCAGTACAAACGACTTTGAACGGACGCTGGGACAGATCGCAGTCGGTGACCTCCATCTGCTGGATCGTCGTCCCAAAGCGCTCGGCCTGCTGCCGAAACTGATTAATCATTTCCGGGCCCATGATGCCATTAGGGAACCCTGGGTAGTTTTCAACGTCCGTGGTAATCGTCAGTTGACCACCAGGCTGAGGTCCTTCCAGGATCAAGGGCGCCAGATCGGCCCGCGCGGCATATATTGCCGCCGTCAGACCTGCCGGACCGGAACCAATGACAATGACCTTGAATTTATTTTCCACCATACGTGTCCTCCCTCTCCGGGTCCACAAAGACTTCAAATATAACACTACGAGGCTCTGAAGGGAAATAACGGCGTTCGCTCCGAAAAATTGTCCCGGATCGAGCTCATCCCGCGAGGCAGGCCGACGAATTGGCAATTTCGTCTGCGCAGCAGAGGATCGGCTTGACAATATCCGCTGCGGATTTGTAAACTTCTATGGATGACTAAGTGCAAGTATTCACGAGCATGGAGGGTCGACCCGCCCTCAGGAGGATGCTTTAGATTCATACCTGATTGATTGATTTGAAGTTATCCAGCAGCCAATGGCAAGGGCGCGTCACCCGCGAGCGAGAAATTTCTATTACAATACTTTAAAAAGGAGCAGGTGATATGGCAACACTGAAAGAAGCACTGGCGCAAAAAATCCCCGGTTGGCGGGAAGAGATTACGGCGTTGGTGAAAGGGCACGGAGATAAGGAGGTCTCCAAGGTCACGTTGAAACAGGCGTATGGCGGCATGCGCGGAGTACGCTCGCTGGTGTGTGACACGTCATCCGTATCACCTGACACCGGCCTCGTCATCCGCGATGTCCCTTGTAAAGATCTGCCCGGTCACACGGCAGAGGAAGTCCTCTGGTTACTGTTGACCAGTGAGTGGCCGGATGATGCATCCAAGAAATGGCTGCAGGAAGAATTGCACAAGCGCGGCGAGGTTCCCGGCTATGTCTGGGATGTCCTCTCAGCAATGCCGGACGATTCCCACCCGATGTGCATGTTCGACACAGCTATTCTCTGCATGCAGAGAGAATCAGCGTTCGCCAAAGCCTACGGTGAGGGTGTGAAGAAAACCGAATACTGGGAATCAACGCTGGAAGATCTCTTGAATATCCTGGCTAAGCTGCCCGCGATTGCGGCCGGTGTCTACCGCATGCGGTTTAACAAGGGAGATCGGATCGCCCCGGATACGACTCTCGACTGGGGCGCTAACTTTGCCCACATGCTCGGACTGGAGAGCGCCGATGAATCCTTCAAGGACCTGATCCGCCTGTACATGGTTTTGCACTCCGACCACGAATCGGGTAACGTGTCGGCGTTTTCGGCATCGACTGTCGCCTCGGCCCTGTCCGACCTGTACTACGCGTTGTCCGCCGGTTTGAACGGTCTGGCCGGCCCGCTGCACGGACTGGCCAATCAGGAATGTCTGAAGTGGATCCTGGAAGTGCACAAGAAGTTTGGCGGTGTTCCCTCGGAAAAAGACCTCGAGCAATTTACCTGGGATACCCTGAATGCCGGCAAAGTGATCCCCGGCTATGGCCATGCGGTCCTGCGGGTCACCGATCCGCGCTTCACCGCGTTCCTCGAGTTCGGTAAGAAACACCTGGCCGATGATGAGATTTTCCAGACCGTCGCGCTGGTTTACGAGGTGGTTCCGAAAGTGCTCAAGCAGATTGAAAAGATCCAAAATCCGTGGCCGAACGTGGACGCCGGCTCCGGCGCCCAGTTGTATCACTATGGGATGACCGAATTTCCGTATTACACGGTACTGTTCTCAGTCTCTCGTGCGATGGGTATCTGCTCGCAGGCGGTGATTGCACGGGCGATGGGAATGCCGATCACGCGGCCAAAGTCTTCAACCACGCAGTGGTTGAAGAATCAAGTTGGTGCATAAAGGTGTTTTACTGAGTTGGTAAAACCCCATACCCAGAGAAACGGCCCGCCACAGGCGGGCCGTTTTGCATTGCCGTTAAATGACAATGAATTACGGCGGCGGGATCGGCGTACCCTCATCCCGCGTTCTGGTAAACCAGGCAATGGCCAACGGAATTGGGTAACAACAGGCAATGATGACTTGGGCGATTGTGTTGGGACAAAGGATGAAACTGGCGGCGAATACGATAGTTGTGCCAACAGTCATACGGATTTTCTCCCTGAGGGTTAATCCCAACCGAGCCTCCCAGGCGCGCACCGTGCTGCCAAACAAGCGATTACGCCTAATCCATTCATGGTACCGTTTACTGCTTTTGGCAAAACTCCAGGCAGCCAGCAGGACAAACGGCGTCGTCGGCAACAGTGGCAAGAAGACACCAATAACCCCCAGTGAGAGTACGATCCATCCGAAAATAAAAAAGACGCCTCGCTTCATACCGTCACAAAAAACCTAACCTGCGAACCAACATCAACCCCGAAACTGGTTAGCACTTACGGTCTTTGGCGATTCTCAATACCACGATTTTTGAGATTTTGCCTTGCCAACGAGGTTATTTCACGATAGTATACGTGAGTAGCCTACCAGGGGGAAGTTATGGCCAGGGAGAGGGCTGTACAAGGCTACTTACTCCAAAGCTTGAAGCCGGAGGGATACTATGAAGAAGATCCTGCCGCTCTGTTGTCTGGCCGGTGTTTTGGCATTCGCCGGTTGTAGTGACACACCGACAGATTCCGATTCACATTTCCAAGCAGTTGAGTTGCCTGAATCCTACCTGCCACCCGATCATATGATGGGAACGCTGGAATACTATGCGGAATTCGGCAATGACCTCACTGCGCAACGCCCGGTTAAACACGAGCGTTTTCGTCATCAACAATTGAATGATGATGAGTACGATATTTACTCGGTGACCTTCCTCTGGGGACATCTAGCTCCAACCACCGCCGCGGATGCAGCGTCGCTGGATTGGTCCGGTACGCTGAGTGCCAACGCCGAAGTGCTTATCGAGCCATGGTTTACGATTCTGTTCGATGAAGGTGAAGACTATCTGGTGGACGAAAACGATCCCGCCATGGTCGAGTGGGTCTCGGCCTGCGCGCTCGATATCGATGGGATCTCATTTAAAGTAAAACACAAACCGGGAAACCATTACACCGTGCCACCGGTTCTGATCTTTGAAGCTGCCGCAATCACGGTCGAAGTCCCATTCAGCCAACTCGATCATTACATTGCCTACTATCCGGTGTCCAATCATGGGCAAGGTGTGGCAGTCCTGGCAAAGCGCATCTGGGATGGCTCTTGCCCGTCCGGGATGCTGAAAGGCGAATGGCTGCGTGATGAGGATAATTCATTTAAAGGCCGCTTCAATGGTCTCTGGCTCGATGACAACGGTGAACCGATCGGTCAGTACGTCGGACACTACTGGCAAGACCCCGACTCGGAGAATTTTTACGCCGGGGTATTTGAGGGGTCGGTCTCTGGCTTAGTCACCGATGAAGTCATTGCTGAGTTCCACGGCACCTGGTGGTTTGATGATCTGCGGCTGTGCCCGATGTGCGGGGATGACCGCGGAAAATTCGTCGGCCGCGTCCGCTGGCTGGAGAACGACGCCAAGGGGTGGATGCGCGGGGGATTCGGCGATCTTACCGCCGAAGTCGGTCCGCGGCCCCTGCCGATGACCGGTGTTTGGAAACAAATCTGCCATTACGCCGATGCCGCCTCAAGCCACTACTCTGGAGATTGACGGACGTCTGAAGTAGCAATGTTCGCGCCCTGTCGATGTTATCGGCAGGGCGTTTGTCTATCTCCGAAAGAAAACTCCAGGCTTCACTTCCCATACTATAGCTTACCTTGTTGTACATTAGCGATAAAGTCCTACTGTGCGGTACAGTTTATACTGACTCCGGCCGATGAACCAAATATCACCAGCGTTGTCAATCAAACCACAAATTAAACGGGGGTTTTGCTGTATGACCGGTTTTCAAAGAGTCAAATCAGAGGCGCAGCCGCGCCATGGCGATTTTGAATCTGACCTAAGGACTTGCGCGACGGAGTACTTTCGCAAAAGGAACTTCCCGGTCCAGCCCAGGCATCCTTATATTCTCAAAACACGCGCAGAGTGGCCGCGAAATATCATCTTGCCGGAAGTTGCAGAGTACCTGAAGCAAGAAATAGCCGAACGGAAAAATCAACGTGAAGGACTCTCCTTGCACCAGTACGTACATCATGGGCTCAGCAGTCAGGCCATGCTCTTCAATCTCCTTGGCCCCCTGGTAATCAGAAATGACTACGAGCCGGTACGGACCGTTCTCCGAGCAAAAGGCATTGACTGGACCGCCAGCGTAAAGCAGGCACGTTTTGAGGTAGAAAATCGCGAAATCTTCAACGAAAATTATGCGCAACCGACTTCCATTGATCTGGTCATCGAGAGCGAGAGGGGCACTGGTTTATTCATTGAGGCCAAATTATGCGAGCGGGGATTCGGCGGTTGTTCGCTGTTCGCCAAAGGAGATTGCGACGGGCGCAACCCGGCCAGGCAACGAGATCTCTGTTACTTACATCGTGTCGGTCGTACATATTGGGAAAAACTCGCAAAACATGAAATCATCCCCCCGACTCGGGTAGACAGTCCGCGCTGTCCCCTGACGGACTGCTATCAGTTCTTCCGGGAAGTCCTCTTCGCCCTTGAATACAACGGCACCTTCGTGCTGCTTCACGATGAACGCAATTCTACCTTTTGTGGCGACGGCCAGTCGGACTCATACGGAGTATTTTCCTTTTTGGTTTCCATGCTCCCTGACCACGTTCAATCTCACATTACGGACATCAGCATCCAGCAATTACTCGAAGCGATTTCCTCAACGGGCAGACATAACGATTGGGTAGCCGAATTCGCGGAAAAGTACGGGTTGCGTATCAGTGAGGGGAAATCTGAGCGGCAATTGAATGTGATTTCCTCTCGCGGGTAATTGCTCTGGAACGGGAAATTGAATTTTGCCAAGGAGAGTCAACATCGGTACCCAACCCAACGGGTGGAAAAGAATTATTTCAGCAGGAACATTCTTTATTGCGGAAGTGCCGTAAGGAAATGCTTTCCCAAGCAGTCAGCTAAATCGTTGAACAACCGGTTACATGGGTAACACCTTAAACCGGGGACATAGGTAACACTTTTTTGTCTTTTTGGTTCATTGTTTTTTTGTTTTTGGTGGAGGTGTGGGGCGAATGACTCGTCCCGTGTTCTCCTCATAGATCGCCAAGTCCATCTCATTCCAGCGGATCTGCCACCGGTCACCGTCAAGCGGGAGAAAGGCAACGTCTTCCCCGACGAGCACCTTGGAGAGGAACACCTGCCGTCCCCGCCATCTAAACTCTCCTTGCGAACGAATGCGTCGAGTTACGGTTCCGCGCGGATAGGTGACCGTCGGTAACCGCAGTGGATACGGCCGTGGCGACGGGATAAACAGGTCGCCGGGCGTCTGGTTG
>CAYWVO010000011.1:0-49277 GCA_964461835.1 uncultured Ignavibacteria bacterium
CACCGAAAGGCTACGCTACTTTTTTCCCAATTTCCACACCTTTTGAAATTAACTCTCCACGATTTCAGATTGTTTATGTACGGCAACGGCTGTTTGCCCCACAACAGACCCCCGTAATTAGTAGTGTGCCAGCGAGCCAACTTTTCGCGCATGGTTGAAACCCACGCGGATGCTGATCAATCCCAACGGAAGCGTGATCATCGACATGCTAAGGAGAAAGACAATTGATGTGAGAACAGCTGAAATTGTGGCGCCCTGGATAAGCGTCATGCGTAGTGCGTGCAATGCATGGGTGGTCGGCAGCAACGCCGAAATTGCCTGCAAATAGTCCGGCAGATATTCCACCGGAAAGAGCACGCCACTCAATAACCCGGTGAGTGTGGTGAATGCCCAGGTAATTGGGTCACCGACTTTGGTCACGATAATGACCCCCGCGCTCATGAGACCAATCCCGGACAGCGATGTTATTGTTAAGAGCATGACGGCCAATGCTGCGGGAAAATTGATGCCGAGCGGTATATCAAAAATGAAAACGACGACTACAAGTAATATCGCTACATTGACCATCGTTTGAATGAAATTCATGAATCCGGAATAGATGAGAAGCAACTCCAGTCGAGTATTGCTGAGAAGCAGATACTCCAGAGTCCCCATGTGTTGTTCGGATCGGATGGCTCCCTGAAATGAACTCAACGATACCCCAACGAAACTGGTAAACGCAGTCCCAATAATCAGGTATGCCAGGAGGTTCCCGCCATATTGTTCCAGAGCCGGGAAGCTGTTCCCGTCAGAGAGGAACGTCCCCATAAATGAAAACTGAAGCAGCCCAACGAATCCACCAAGGATTCCAAGGGTTAGTGCTGTCTTATAACTAACCAGCGTGATTATGAACCGCTTGAGAAAGAGATAGGCCTTGTACATCTGTGTCACCGTGTTAGGGCCAAGAATACGTCTTCCAGCGTAGCGGTCGACGTGTTTGCTGATTCGACTTTTCGCCCACTTCGGCAGATCGCCCGCAACACACCATTCAGATCATAGGTCCCATTGAAATTTACACTCAAGTCGTTATCTCTGAAGGTCACCCGACCGGAGGGCACAACCTCTTTAACGGCCGAGACCATCGCCTCCACTCCAGGCACGTCAACGAGTTGATCAGGGGCAAACCGGACTTCAAACGTACGTTTCTTTATGAGACCTTTGTATTCTTCAACGTCGCCGACTTTAATAAGTTTTCCTTCCCGCAGAAAGCCGATGCGGTCGCACATTTTCTCGGCTTCAGTCATATTGTGCGTGGTTAGCAGTATTGTCTTTCCTTGGCGGCGCTTCTCCAAAATTGCCGCTCGGATGTTGAATGCCGACTCGGGATCCACGCCGCTGTTCGGTTCATCCAGTAGCAAAATGTCAGGGTCATGTAACAGAGACCTTGCCAGGTTCAATCGTTTGCGCATTCCGGTGCTGTAGCGCATGAATTGCAGGTTGGTGTCCTTGGTCAGCCCGACAAGCTCCAAGGCGGCGTCAATGCGTGATTTCAGAACCGACCGTCGGACACCATACAAACCGCCGAAGAACTCCAGGTTCTGCTTTCCGGATAACCGAAAATAGAAGGTCCGTTCGTCTCCCAAAACTAATCCGATGGATTCGCGGGCGTGGTTTTCCTGCAAACGCATATCGAATCCGCGAACGGTCACCGTTCCCCGGTGCGGAAGAATCAAGCCTGAGAGGATGCGGATGATCGTGGTCTTGCCGGCACCGTTTGGCCCCAGGAGCGTGAATATCTCTCCCGGCCGCACTGTGAAAGTGATCCCGGCAAGAGCGAAGTGCTTTCGCTTTGGATAGCGATACTCGATGTCGGCCAGTTCAATCATGGTGATTCAATCCTCGGAGACCGCGCCAATTGATGGCGTTTAAGCACCTTATCCAACCCTGCCAACAGGAAATAGACCGCAACTGCGAATAAAGGACCGAGGAGTCCCCACCCGTCACCGGTGTTTCCGACTACATGCAAAAACATGAGGAATAGAATTGAACGCGTCCAAACATAGACAGCTCCCATGAGCACCGACGTCAGGAATATTCCTTGGAGTGACGCATGCAACATCGGCGACCCTACCAGCGGTGCGTGCAAAAGAGTAAAGACAATTGCACTGATCAATAGTGCCGCAGTCTTTCCCCAAATTCCCCGACCGATGAGGATAACCAGCTGACTGATAAACAGCACTCGTAAAATCAACTCCTCCGTGGTGGAGCTGATGAGATCGATTGGACTGAAAAAGGCCAGCCCCCATCCGACACGACCACCAAGAAAGATAAACCAAACAACTGAAAGCCCGAGGCTGACCCAAGCGCCCCGGGACAGGGTAAATCCCCAGTCTGACAGCTGCCAGCCGCATTTGTTGACACTGCCGGCGATAATAAATCCAAGGGCAAGGGCTTCGAGCAATTTCAAACATATGCCCGCCGCAAGGAGTAGGTCATAGTGTTGTTCATATAAAGAATGCGTCACAAACAAGCCAAGTATACCCGTGACGACATAGATGCCGACGACATACCACGGCCAATGCCACAGAATCCGTTCGCGTAACGATTCGGAAATTTCGCGTAACAGGAACAAACGTAATCCATCCATCGTAGGGTGATCGATGATCGAAATATCATCCGCTGACGATTTACTCGCAATCTTCAATGTACACTATACATAAATTGCACTCTGCCAGGCAGAGTGAGGAGCATAGTTTTTGTGTTCCGAAACATGCGACTATTCCACCACCAACCATTGCCAAGCCGCACATGGCTTTTTGGACATCAGGCCGATCATCGGCGATCGGTTTTACCAACCAGTTCATTTCGCACCTCCGGAGTACTAAGCTTTTGGTTCAATCACATAGTAACAATTTGATTGGCATGTATACTCGCAATGCAAAAAACAGGTTTTACAACAACAAATCACGATGAGACAGGGTTTAAAATCCGGTGAAAATATCCCATCGTCTCCGGGCGTAACTAACCATGACATACTAATCTCCTTCAATTACGCCGTCCTGCTGAACTCCTCGTCAGCTGGGGAATTAACCGGACGCCGTGCAATTTTGAGTAATCCAGCTTTTTGAGCTTCTGCGGCGATCGCCAACATGGAGCCGAGATTATACTTCCACGCAACACAAATAATGTCTCCGACGTCGGTTATGTCGTTCGGGTAGATAGACTTGTAAGGACATCCACCCATGCATACCGGCAACACAGCACAGGACACACAATTATCTCGAAATGCATGCCACCCGATCCATTTTATGTAGTTATTTGTATAGGCGATACCGGAATCCGTCAGTTGGCCAACGGCCAGTGCGTCAGTTCCCACGGCGTTCTAACAACTTTTGACACATCCGTTCGGCTCGATAACCAGCGAATTGCTGCTTACCGCGCCGCATGTACCTATTTGAGCCGCCGGGAAGACAGATATCTCAAATCCTTTGGAAATCGCCGCCCGATATGCGGCAACTTCTGTTTCTGAAAACGATTTGGTTGTCAGGCACCGATTGGCAATATCGGGACACGAATTGCTGTAATGCACTGTTGGACTGAAGTGTAACGAAATTATGCGATGGCGATGAAGACCTCTTTCTTTCAAATCATCGAGAAGCTCCGGAATATGCTGTTGATTTCGCTGATCAACATTTACGCGAATTGATACCCGAAACGGCATGTCTTCGTTGAGGTTTGCCAGATTCGCCATAATGCGATCGTACGTTCCCCCACCCGATCTCAGGCACCGACGTTGATCATGGATCTCTTTTGGACCATCAATCGTCACTTGGGCGAAGGTGACACCGTGGTCAATCAGGAAGTCCAGCGTGTCGCGGGTCAGTAGATAGCCGTTGGTAATGATACCGGCGTGAAACTGACTATCCTTTGTCTCACAAACCGCTTTGAAGCGATCGGTTAAATCGGCAATGACATCTTTGGCCAGCAATGGTTCACCACCATACCATGTGACCGTAAACGCCGATTTCTCGGCGATCCTCGCCTCGCAGAGTTTGACCACATTATCCCGTACCTCTTTGGACATCACCGAAACATCAGAGATGGGCTGCGAGTGGAGGTCGGAATTCTCGTAACAATAGTCACAGGCGAAATTGCAGCGAAGCGTCGGGATAATCGTCAAGCCGAAACCGTCATTCCCAAATCGGGCACGGTAATGACCTGCACGCAGGATGTCCAATTCATCAACATCTTCCGGGACGATGAAATTGCCCATTTTGAGATTTTTAAGCAATTCCTCGTCAACTCCATCTTGTCCGTCGCCATTGGTCAGCGCCTGGAGCTTGTGGAATGTTTTGTCATCCATTTCCGCGAGGCCGCAGGAAATTGCGTTGAAGGCCAATCGCTTGCCCTCATCTAATTCCACGAAGTGATTGTATCGCGACAGCTTATACTTATTCGTACCATCCGGTTTAGAACACATGGCACACCCCACGAATCTGAATTCGCCATTTCGGTACTGGTTTGGTGTTTGTATTAAGCAGGTAACATGCCAAGTTCGAAGATTGATGCGAACGAAATGCTTACTTGTTATAATTGAATTAGTTACGACTATCAGCCAATCAGTTTACTCACGCGGAAAACATAGTTTAATGTTGGTATGCGTTACGAATTCTCGTTAGCGGTAAGCAGCAATTCTAAGAGAATCAAAAGCTTAACCCTCGAATTCGAATGGCAGCTGTTCGTATCCGAGTTCTTGAGTTGGAGATTTGGGGAACGGACGAAATGGCGAGGATGTACTTGCTGGGATGCATCTGTTTGGATTCGGGTTTCACAGCCGTCCGTAATCAGATGACGCCGTTGGCAACAAACTCGCTCAAGCGCAGCATCGCTTGTTCGAAGTCATGTTGACTCTCGGGCGTGTTGTTGGCGCCCCGTATGTAGATTGCGGTCATAGTGGAATCATAAAGGATTTTGAAGGGCATGTTCAGAAAGGATATACCCATTTGTTCGTAGGTAAAATCGCTGGCTATAGGGTGACCCTCGCGAATTATGAGTGGGACATCAAGTTCCCACGACGCCAGAGAGTCAGCGACGATGGTCGAATCCGCGCGATAGGCTACTGCAATAATTGACTGTCCTCGTGATTCGAATACCGGCACGAGGCGTTTGTAGATTTGTACTTCACTGATTCGGCACGACATCTTTGCCGAGAAACAAATGGCCAAGGTCAATGGTTTAACAATTGGATTTCCCGCTTCATCATGCGGCATAAGCATAACACCGAGACCGGGATAGGTATATATACCCCGAATGTCGGTATCGACAGTGTCCATTGCGTACAGATAGGAGATAGAATCAGGTTCCACGAGCGATGATCGCGATGATTTCAATTCCTGATTCTGCCATAGTAACAATATATTTGCCAGCACCAACACTCCGATGATTATCAATGCTGATCTGCGGCCCATATTTATATCCTCCATGTTCGGAAAAGGTGGGAGAGAGTGATTCCCCCACCTATCCGAATTAATCGAATATTCCGACTTCGCCGTCGGTTGTGATGCCGATGCTTATCTTTGCTGGCGCGACCGTCACCAACATACAATCCTTCGGTGATCCGTCACATCCAACCAAATTCCCACAGGAGTCAAACCGAGCCGTGGCCAATTTCAGTTTCAATCCACTGACATTTGCCTGGCGAACGGAGCCGAACGCCAGCCATACGTGTTAGAATTGGGAAAATCTATTTCATCAAAACCATTTTCTTGGTTTCAGTAAACTTCCCGGCAGTCAATCGATACAGGTAAATCCCGGATGCCACTTCACAGCCGCGCTCATCGGTACCGTTCCAGACGAAACTATAATCACCGGCTTCGATATACCCAGACACTAACGTGTGTATTTTCCGGCCAAGAACATCATAGATCTCAAGTTTCACACTGGAAGGATGGTCAAGCGCAAAACCAATATTCGTGCTGGAGTTAAATGGATTCGGATAATTCTGTCGTAGTCCGAACTCCCGTGGGACACGACTATCGGCTGCATCATCGGTAACTGCCGATTTAACTCCTGCTTTACGCAGCTCTCCATTGGCATCACGCTCATACTGTTGTCCAAAACGGTCATAGATAGCGAAAACGTCGTGCGAATCATCACTGACTTCAATATAGGGAAAGTAAGGAATTCCCTCCGGGACGCCGGAGGACCATTCAAAGAAGTAATTTACCTTGTATCCATCCTCGATGAATTGATGAACTGGAAAAACATTCATCGCCGGAACATCAGAGATAAATTCATCCGGATTGGTTTTCCAATTAGCCCATAATCTGGCCGCGATTAGTTGCGGACTCGACAGTGCCGGTTGCCGGGAGGTCGTTTTCGGAAGTCCTGGATCCAAATAACTCGGATAGAAGGCAATACCTCCGTATGAATAGCCGGGCGCCTGGGCCAGCAAGAGAACACCAAATTCTCTGTTCGAGCCATCTATCATAGTAACCTGGTAATAACTGGTTGGTTGAGAGTCGGCGTAGGGATTCTGTCCTGATTCCCGATCTGCCTGCATTTCAGCATAGCTTTTGAAACCGACGGTACTCGGAGTCTTTACTAATGTTCCATCATTATTCCAACTTCTGCCAAACATGCTCCCCTGCATATCATGAATTCCCAAAATCGGCCCGAAATGCATTCCCTGAATTTCTTGTGGGGACATGTAAGCAGTTATAAACCAGGTTAAGGTGCTATCAAATCTGCATAGCTCCTCCATCGCCCGGCTATACAGCTGCATAGCGAGAGTGTCAGGCAGTGGACAACCAGGGCAAGCGCCGCCATCAGCCACCGGCAGATTGTATATCGGATTTTCATTTTCTCCCATTGTAGGCGAACCGCCTCCCGACATCAGAGGAGCAATTGGAACAGATCGCGTTGAACCGGTTACCTCATGAAATGCGCCTGGCGGAATGAATGGGCGGTATATATCCGAACCCATCGCAATCCCCTGGATGTTACCATTGTAAGTGGGCATCATCCCCATCGCGACCGAAAGAGGTGTATGGACGTAACATCCTTGTATCCCGTATAAGGAACCCCACGAGGAACTCCGGGCCGCCGGATCCATCCAACCAAATCCGGTGATACTTGAGTCCTTCCACGTATACCCCATGATGGTACCCATGTGAAGCTGGCTCATTGGACTCAGGATTGGCGCATTATTATCTATTGTCCCAGCCATACACTTCAGAAAAATAGACCATGGATAGGCAATAGTATCATACGGTAAAGAAGGATACGTATGAAGCCATTGTAAAGCTTCTGGCAAACTAAGTCGCCCACTTAAGTTTAGATCCGCATCAGCCATTATTTGGTATTGGTCCCACTGTGAGCCTCCTGACCAATATACTGTGTGTGCCACCAAATTCGCCGGTACACACCCATCCTCCCATAGCTGCAATACAAAGGGGACTGGAAGACCTCTTTCCTTTGCGATAGAGGCTTGATCCTGAGAACATCCCGTTAATAATTGACTGAAAGCTATGACGATAGCCATAATCAGTACTGACAATCTCTTCATCCCCGAATATACTGAGAACACCGTTATCTCCTCTCGTTCGTAGTATCTACTGGCCACAGTCGATGTCTGCAACGGATTGGTAAACTCACTCTATGGAGCACTCCATTTGGGCTTATGAAATATGTCTGATCCGCTACATCTCGGACCACCCATATGGCAATTCCCCAATCCATTGGATCAAGACGAGGGGTGTCAGGTGTGACCAAACCCAACACCAACGAACTAGGGTCCAATCCCTCGAAGGAGCTTTCACTGATCCATTTTTGCGGCCAATCCTGCCAGTAATATGATGTCATTGCGCTGTCGCTCAACGGGTGTATGGGATTTTCTGTCCGGTCGTAATTGTATGAGATGAACCGACCGGTTTTCTGATCGACCGCAATTATACCATACCGGATACTATCTGATTTATGTGGTTTATATTTCACACAAACCAGCCATGTATCGTTCCTATCCGGCCATAGACTCCTTACCTCAACCATTCCCAATGAAGTCAATCCGGATACTTCGATTCCGGCGGCGGTGAAATAGTTGTTTGCATGGTTTAAGGCGATGTCTTCGGTCATATCCGAACTGTCGCATTGTCCTACGGTCGAATCCTGTTTAGCAGTGTTTCCCGCGCAAGCCAACAGAAGCGTGGTTACCAGTATGAGTGTTCCACAACTTGACCATGCCATGTGGGCACTCCTTTGATAATAGATGAACTAAAAAGAATAAATACTAGGCTTGGCTGACTTGACGGGTAATCACCTGTCGCTATGGTAGTGAAAATACGATGCCGAATTCGATTCCTACTCCGTAGAATCTAGCGAGCTCGCGATCAAGGGTAATCAACCACTCATACGAAATTTGCGGCTGCTCACCAGGTAGGGAATTATTCAAAGATGCTTGCACATCATCCGCCGGGATTGGTTCCCATTGATCACTTATCAAGTAACTCAATTCGGCAAAGAAATCCACATTGGGATGTAGCCGCTTCGAGACACCTAGAAAACCTTGTAGATACAGTCCACCGCCGTTGCCATCCACATCCACTGCGGACGTACCCTCGTCCGCTACTTCGAATATTTGACTAGTCCTTAGAGACGCGAAACAGTATCCTCCCGCCAGCTCCACATATGGGGTGACGACGCTTGTCTTCGCTGCGATCCCCGTAGCAACTGAGACAAAATGCAATTCAGCATTCAGGCTTTTATAGTGTCGGAGAAATGAAATGATGTTCACCAGACTGTCACGCAATCCGAATTCGATGTTCTGATAGCGGGCGGTGAATATCATGCTGTATTCCCGTGAGATTGGTTGTGTCCATCGCAGGGCCATATTCGGACCAGACCAGTGGTGAAGAGTTCGATACCACTTGTCCATCTCCCCTTCGGGGTCATTCAAATAGTCTTCCACGTTTCCAGTATGGAAGTAGAACTTCATATCCCAGCCAAAGTTCCATTGATGACCTCCAGAGAGGCGAAGCGATAGTTGGCCCTGATCTTCCGCGATTGCGGTGCATACAGACATTGCGATCACAACAACGGAGACAATGGTTGTTCGAATTATTGAAGCTGTGACCTTTGCTTGCCAATGTCCTTCACTCACGATTCTACCTCACTCGTCAGGACGAGTTATTAATCTCCATAACCTAGCGATAGTTACCCATCCTGCCAGCTCGTACTGAATGATTCCCACGATGACAACAAACTGCACGCTACGGTTCCTCAACGCTAACTGCTCCTTCGGCGTGTTTCAATCATCAGCAGCACCTATCCCAGCATCGTCGCCACAATGGTAACCTCTGGCAATCTACGACCATTGTTTCTCGGCTCCAACCTCCTTCCTGGTATGTTTACATACATCAACGCCGGGCATAGCCTTCCCCGGACATCCCCGGCGTTTGTTCATACCGGACTGCCCAACCATTCGAACCGCCTCAAAGTTCGACTTATTGCTATAGCAGTAATCGTGCCGATAAATGACGGAAGGGCGATGTCTTTTCTATCTAGCCTGTGTTCATTGAGTTGGAGATGTACAGTTCGTTGTAAAACAACTATCAAATAGTGTTAAGTCGCGCAATTCCCGACGAATGATCGAGGATCGATTGATGTATATTAATAAAGAGTAATCATTTATGTCTCGTCGACGAACTACGGTGATTCATCGACGATCGAGACTGATCGATATCTGGAGGCCTTATACCGAATTCTTGCATGCGGCGACGGATTGTACCTTCGCTGACGCCCAGAGCCCGGGCGGTCTGGCTGCGGTTCCAGTCGTTTGCTTCAAGCAACTCAACTAATTGGTTTCGTTCGGGGCTGGAAAGCAATCCGGCTTGATCGAGCACCTCACGTGCGATTGCAAGGGTTTCTTCATTTCCGTTGCCGTTCGTGCGGCTCACGATTCGACCGAGAATACTCTGTAACTGACGGACATTTCCCGGCCACGGTGCTTCGGCAAGCCAGGAAGCAAACGGCGAATCCAGCAACCACGAGACATCATTTTCGGCGAATCCATGCTGCAGCAAGGTGTCTCTGGCCAGTGCGATGATATCAGACGGTCGGGAACGCAGCGGGGGGATCGTGATCTCTTCGTGGTTTAGCCGATAGAAAAGATCGACGCGGAATTGCCCGACGCGGATTGCCCGCTGAAGGTCCCGATTGGTGGCCGCCATAAAGCGGACATCCAGCTTCACCCGTTTCCGTCCGCCCAGCCGTTGAATCTCCTTGCGTTCGAGAAACTCCAGCAGCAGCACCTGCGCTTGCGGAGGAATTTCGCTGATTTCGTCCAGGTACACCGTGCCCCCGTCGGCGACCTCCAACAACCCCGGCTTGCTCGCATTGGCGTTGGTAAACGCTCCTTTGGTGTGGCCAAACAGTTCGCCGGCCAGCAGTTCGGCGGGATAATTGGCGACCGAAATGACTTGAAAAGGCCGGTCCCGGCGATTGCTGTGCGCGTGGATATATTCCGCCAGCCGGTCCTTGCCGACCCCGGTCTCACCAAGCAGCAGCACAGTTGCGTCCGTATCTTTAATCCGGTCCACGTGACAGACAATATCGCGCATCACCGGCGATGCCGCGACCAGCGGCTTCCCGGAATCCACCGGCGAAATTTTCGTGGAACGGGAAGAACGCGTACCATCGCCCGGCCGGGATAAGCGCTCCATCGCCTGCGCAGTGCGGGTCTGCCAATATTCGACGCCCACACGGTTGAACAAGACAGCGGCAATGGCCAGGTGGTAGCGCCGATACTCCTGATCGAACACGTCCGCCTCACCCGCCTGCAGATGGGCGCGGGCCAATTCATATTTGGCGTCGATTTCACCGAGGATGCGAATTGCGTCAGCGAAGGCGGTCCGTGCAGCGTCGGCATCTTGCCGTTTGGCCGCAATCTCCCCACGCGCGCGCTGGATCGCGCCGAGTTCCAGCCGCTCGTTAATCTTCTCCGCGACTACCCAGGCACGATCGCACGACTCTGCCGCGTCATCAATTTTGCCCTGAGCAATCTGCAGCTCCGCCAGCAGCCGATACGATTGGCTGATTAAATCACCTTCCGGGGCGATCTCCAGCCCAATCCGGATGGCTTCCCGATAATGTTTTTCAGCCTTCGCGTAATCGTCCTGCCAGTAGGCCAGTTCGCCGGCGTATTCGTGATACATTCCTTCCTGACGTTTAAATGCATTATCGACCGCCAAGGTTTGAAAAGCATCGATATGTTCTCGCGCGATCTTGAATTCCCGAAGGAGTATATGCAAATAGACAATCTGCCCATGAAAATTACAGCGATGAACCAGCGGCATTGATTTAATATACTTTTCATCTAACATCAAATGTAATTTGGCGTTTTTGTAATCACCGAGCAGGATTTGCACCATACCAAGATTTGCTCTTAAACTCACACGCACAGCGGTATCGCCCAATTCCTCACTGAGTTCCACGGCTTGTGATAAATGCCTCTCGGCATCTTTGTATTTCCCATTTGCAAAAGCGCATCTGGCAAGCCTGTTATAGGAGGTCAACTCTCCCTGTCGATTATCGACCCGTTTAAATGCAAATAGAGCTTCCCGAAAATCATCCACGGCGTTAGGGATTACCCCGATTACCAGGTGAATTAATCCCCTTAGATCCTTTGCGCGACCATAGTATCCATCTGGATCGTGATATCTGAATTCTTCAATGGCACGGTTAACTTGTGCCATACTTTCGGTATAGTCGCCGGAGTTGTACAGCGCGTCCGCACAAAAGAACGACAGCCGTCCGGAATCATAGTTCGATAATTCAACCTGTGTATTCTTATTCAGTTCGTGGATTGCCCAGAGTGCGGTCGTAAAATCCTGCCGATCTATTAATTCGGCGATATTTTTGAGGGCACTATTTACAGTGCTGTCAGTATGCAAAGTACCAGTCCTGTCTACCTATGTTCACGAATCGCGCTCATCCTTCGTTTCGGATAACTCAATGCACAACTTGATCTTGCGGTATTGTGATTTTGCCCTCGCACGTCGCGATATTTAAACCAGATTATTGTCGGAAACTTGATATCGAAAATCCCAAAGGGTATTGAAAACACCCTAAACTCGTATGGATGGTTAATGTCTGGGTCTTCACGAACGAATATATCATTCCAGGGGTGCGCCTCCAGCTCCCGCGCCTCATCGATGTACATCCATGTTCGTGCTTCTTTAATCCTGCTCCACGCGCACACGTCCTGGGGCACAACCAGCCCGACCACCAAAGCCAGACATATACTCAAGAGCAACGCCTTCTTCAGCATCTTCGCTATCCTCGTTTTAATTCCTCTCTGCCATCGACGGCAGAAGCCCCTGATAATATTTCACTTTCGAACCCGGCATAATATTGGCCCCACCCCTCGATTTTGTCAATACTAAATTTAAAACTGATTCTCCATTATCGCATCCACTTCGCATCTTGCTGTCGATCAACACATTACTAAGAATTCTTCCTATAACTAACAAATTAGTTGAATTCTTGGGCACGATATCGTATAGAGAGATAAATGATCCTAATTTCTTAGGAGTTGCCGGAGGACAGCAGATGGCACGAAAGAAAACTCCCACCCTCACTGAGGTCGAATCCAAACTCATGAACATTGTTTGGGAACTGGGCGAAGCCACGGTTACCGAGGTGGTTCAGGCGTTACCGGAAGAGAACCGACCGGCCTACAATACCGTACTTACCACTATGCGGATCCTGGAAGACAAAGGCTACCTCGGGCACAAAAAAATCGGGCGCGCACACGTGTATCAACCGTTAATCACTCGAGACAAGGCGCAAGGCCAGGTGGTGCGGCACATGGTGCGCAGTTTTTTTGATGGCTCCCCTGAGATGCTGATGATGAGCATTTTGAAAAATGAAAAACTCACCCCGGAAGAAATTGAACGCCTCAAGGAACTCATTCGCAAGCACGAGTAGAGGAAGTTATGGAAGTATGGTTCAACTTTGTCAGCAGTGTGTGCCACGATGGCGCGTGGTTCGCAATCCAGGGATTACTCATCGGGACAATAGTAACGGCTGCCTGTTGGCTGATCTGGCGGACCGCCAACATCTCCCACGCCGGTCTGGGGTACGTGGTGTGGTGGGGTGTGCTGATTACCGTGGTGGCTGCGCCGTTTCTGTTGGGCAGCCCGATCGGCGAGTGGCTGCGTTCACCGATTCAATGGCAGGCCCAGAAGGGCAAGACATATTTCATCGAAGATGAGTCCGCCACCGTTGGCGCGATAACCCGCCAGGTCGAACCGATGACGTTTATCGAGGTGCAACAGATATCAACAGCGTCAACCCCGTACGTACTGGACCACACGCCGCCTCATAACAGCCCCCTGCCGGTTATGTCGGGATCCCCGGTTGAAACCGCACCGCAGCCGTGGCAACCGGCACTCGGCGTGCTGACCCGTTCGATACCGATTTCGCTGTTAGGGCTGTGGTTTTTTGTGGTGCTGGTGTTGCTTATTCGTCTCATTATTGCTCATCGCAAGCTCATTCGGATCAAGCGCGACAGCAGACCTGTGGCTGCCGGACAATACCCCCGTGTCACCAGCGCCATCCGGGTGTTGCCGGCGGATACCCGTGTGCAGGTACGAATTTCAGCCAACATCGATTATCCCATGGCTGCGGGCTTGGGGAAACCGATCATTTTGCTCCCTGAAACACTCGCCACTGGACTGACCACGCCGGAACTACGCGTGATTATTCTGCATGAATTCGCCCATCTCACCCGCTGGGATGATTGGACCAAACTCGCACAACGCGTAATCGAGTCGGTGTTGTTTTTCAATCCGGTCATACACTGGATTGGCCGCCGTCTCGAATTGGAGCGGGAAATCGCCTGCGACGACCATGTTGTGCGGCAAACCGGCAACCCCGGCGATTACGCCCGGTGCTTAACACGGCTTTCGGAGCTGACCGCGCTGCGAGCGGCGCCGTCGCTGATCCCCGGCGTACTCAACGGGCGAAAGCAAATATTTAAGCGGTTTGAACGGTTACTCCACCGAGACCGGCAAGACAATACGGCTGCCGCACGATGGCGGTTCGCCGGGACGGTAGTGGCCATGGTGGTAGTGCTGGCGGTGGCGATGCGCGTGGTCCCGGTGGTGGCGTTGCCGTCATCTGCCGTCACCCTCGATGAGGTATACGACGCCGTCGAACATACGTCAAAAAAAGTCATTGCCGACGTTTTCCCAGGGCCGCCAAGTGAAGCGCCGGCACCTGATGAAACGAACGAAGAACCGCTGGTCCTGGCAAGTGCGGAGCCGGAATTTCTCGTTCTGCAACCGCAACCGGCAAAAGAACCAACTGTATTCGTGAAATCGAACAATGGTCTGGCCGCCATCACTGAGGAAGAATCGGAAAAATCAGAGGTGGCGGAAAATGCAAAAGACCTGCCACCGCCGGCGAAGCAAGAACGGTTGGTCGATTGGAGCGATGAACGATTCGACTTTGCCTGTGCGGGGATGATTAAAGAAGTCTGCGGGCACGATGACGACCTTACGCTTTGGGTTAATGATGATCGCAAAGTACGCGTAGTGATGCGGGGTCAACTGACTCTTATCGGTGAAGAACCGGAATTGCAGCATATCTCCCCGGACGGCTGGCTGGCCGTCCAAGAAAAGCACGGACGGGTCTGGCGGGAACTGGATGTCCGCCCGGTTGCCGGCGGTGATAGTTTCGACTATACATACTTCGTGGACGGTGAACTAGCTGACTATGCTGAGATGGAGCAACACCGGTTCGGTCGCGTGCTCCGAGCGATGCGGCCAAGTTTAGAGGCACTCGCCGCTAACAGTACAATTCCAGGCACACCTTCGCTCCCGGTACCACAGAGTCATCTCGATATACCCGCACCGGAAGTGGGGGGTTTGGCTGGGCTGATTGAGCAGCAGGAACTCACCGACGAGCTGGTGCTGGATATTCTGGGAATCGTTGGCCGGATGGATTCTGATTTCGAAAAGAAAGAAATTCTCTCGCTTTTGGTAGATTACTGCCGTGGTAACGAGGACCTGGAAGACGCTTTCTCTGCCGTCGGCGAAGGAATGATCACTGATTCAGAAATCAAGGAATTATACGCGAAAATGTATCGCGAGATCTACCGCTCCGGCCGCCGCGCCTATTAATTGACGTCCATACGCCACGACCTCTGGCCGCCCTGCACCGTATCCCTGTAGCAGAGGCCCAGGAGTTCATTGTTGTCATAGAATTGTACCTGTGGAAATACTGCAAACGGACGGTCTCGATACCGCGTTTGCCCGAGGTAAGTCGCAGACATCCCGCCTACGACCGCTCACGCAACAGATCGATTGCTTTGATGTAGCTCCTGATACCGAATCCGGCAATCTGGGCGGTACAGGCCGGAGCGATCACCGATTGGGAGCGAAACGATTCCCGCGCATGAATATCGGAGAGGTGAACCTCAATCACCGGTAAGCCAATGGCCTTCACGGCGTCATAGATCGCGTAACTATAATGCGTATAGGCTGCCGGATTCAGGATCACCCCGTCCGCCCAATTCATCGCGTCGTGTAGCAGCTCAATGATAGCGCCTTCGGAGTTGGATTGTTCAACGGTCAATTCGACGCCGTTCTTCTCCGCATAAGACTGCAACTCGGCGTTCAATTGATCCAGCGACTGAGTACCATAAATTTCCGGTTCTCGCTTGCCGAGCAAGTTGAGGTTCGGGCCGTGAATAACCAGCAATCGCATCTTCATAAACTTTTTAACGCTCGCGTGAATAACCGTCGATCAACCGGTTCAACAACCGGCCGGCCGATTGCTTTGAGCAGCACAAAATGCACGTTGCCGTCGCGCGCCTTTTTATCCCGTTTCATGATTTCCCACAGGGCATCCGGGTTAACCTGGCCTGGTTGTTTTTTCCCCAGGAGACGACGAATCAACGATTCAATCTCACGGTTTGCCATTGCTCGCCGATATTTTTTCACCTCGGAAATTTTCAACGCCACCAGCATCCCCCAGCCGACCGCTTCCCCATGGCTCAGTTTTCGGTAGCGGCCGCTGGTTTCCAGGGCGTGTCCGGTAGTGTGACCAAAGTTCAAGATCGCCCGCCGGCCATGGTCATAGGGATCGCGCGAGACAATCGCGGCTTTTTCGCGGGAGCAACGTGCTACCAGAGCTTTAACTACCGATGGGCGACGTTCAAGAATAGCGGAGACGTTATTCAGGATAAACTGATACAATGATTTGTTGCTGACCAGCGCAATCTTGATCGCCTCGAATAATCCATTAATGAATTCCCTCCGAGGTAATGTCGAGAGAATATCCGGGTCAGTTAGTACCAATCGAGGATTGTAAAAACACCCAATCAAGTTTTTCGCCTGGGAATGATCCACGGCGGTCTTTCCGCCAATGCTGGAATCGATCTGCGAAATAAGGGTCGTTGGAATATGGACCAGGTCGATGCCGCGCATATAGGTCGCAGCCACAAGTCCGCCGATGTCCCCGATCACCCCACCGCCAAACGCAACCAACACGGCTCGGCGATCTATCTTGCGCGCGGTCAATTGTGAGATAATATCCTCATAGGTGCGGAGATTTTTGTATCGTTCACCGTCCCGGATGACAATCGAATCGGCCGTAATACCGGCCTGCGTGAGCGCCAGTTCAAGTTTGTTAAACCATAACGCATGAACTGTGTGATTGGTCAGGATTACGATGTGCCGGTCGGGCAGGCGTCGACGCAATACGGCACCAATATCCGCCAATGCCCCGCGACGAATGTCAATCGTATAGTCACCGGGCGCGCTGCGTGTCTTGACGCGAATTTTCATTGGTTACGTTCGTTTGACAACCGTCTGTTCAGCATATCGTTCGATGATTTTTGCCGCAATGTTCTCAGGGTCGGATTCCGACGTGTCGAGATGATTCGGCAATTGTCGGTATCTTTCCTGTCGGGATTCCAGCAAGGTTTGCAATTTGCCGAAACCGTCAGAACCAGCGAGTAGGGGCCGACCAGTCTGCCAGTCCAGCCGTCTTTTTAATACCTCCAATCGGGTGTCGAGGCAGAAGACGACACCGGTCAACATTGCCTTTTCAGCGTCGGCGGGATCAATCAACGTCCCCCCGCCGGTAGCGACGACCAAGCCGGACTTTTGCGTCAGGTCGTGCAGGACCTCCCGCTCGACTTTGCGGAAATGGTCTTCCCCATCGGTCCGAAATATATCGGCAATAGTTTTCCCGGTTCGTCGCACGATGATTTCGTCGGTATCCCAGAAAGGACGACTGAGCCGATGCGCCACTATCTTGCCGACAGTGGTCTTGCCGGTTCCCATGAAGCCGGTGATAATGACGTTCTTTTGTTCGCTGGCCGACTCTTTCACGTTCAGAATGTCTCCGGTTTTTCATCACCACTGGATATCGTGCTCTTGTGACCGGGAAAAATTATCTTTCATCTCACTGAGGGAATCTCCGCCATACTTTTCCACGATACATTCCGCAATGACCCACGCAACCATGGCCTCGGCGATGACACTGATTGCCGGAACCACGCAGACATCCGAGCGAACGTATGGCGCCCGGGTTGCAGTCTTCGATTTCAGGTTGACCGAGGGCAGCGGGTCTCTCAGGCTGGAAATTGGTTTGGCTGATCCACGAATAATGATGGTCTCGCCGTTGGTCACTCCACCCTCCAGTCCCCCGGCCTGATTGGTGCGGCGGGTGATTGTGCCCTGTTTTGCGTGGAGTACATCATGCGCTTTTGATCCACGGCGCCGGGCATTTTCGGTCGCATTGCCAATTTCCACGCCCTTCACGCTCGGAATGCTCATGATGGCCTGCGCCAAACGACCATCCAACTTGCGATCCCAGTGTACATAGCTGCCCAGCCCGACCGGTGGATTGATGACCCAGACCTCAAACATACCGCCCAGCGTATCGCCATCGGCTTTGGCCTGGTCGATCTCTTTGCACATCGCTTGGGCAGTGCGCTCATCGGCACAAAAAACCGGAGACGTATGGATCGCCTGACGGAGGTTCCTTTGGTTGAGTGCACTCCGCCGTGCTTTCTGGCGGCCAATCCGAATAACGTGACCGAGGATTTCTATTTCGAACTCGCTCAGCAGACATTTGGCGACTGCACCGACCGCCGTGCGGATTGCGGTCTCCCGCGCGCTGGCCCGTTCAATCACGTTGTGAATATCATCGAAGCGATACTTGGTCACGCCGGCCAGGTCCGCGTGGCCAGGCCGCGGAACATGTCTGACCCGGGGCTGGCGATTTTTGCGGTATTGATAATCGTCGTTTTCCAGGTAGAGGGCCACCGGGCTGCCCAAAGTAACACCGTTGCGAACACCGCCGACGATATTGATCCGGTCCTTCTCGATAATCTTCATTCGCGTACCGCGACCATACGAATGTTGCCGGCGGCTGAGCATGACGTTGATATCATCCTCTGCGAGCGGCAATCCGGCCGGGAACCCTTCAATGATTGCTGATAATCCTTTCCCGTGCGATTCACCGGCGGTCAGAAAACGCAACATGCGACAGTTATCCTTTCATCCCGTTCAGCAAATACTCGTGCACCGATTCCGGTTCGACTTCGTGACCGGTCCAGATACGGAAACTTTCCACGGCCTGTGCGGCCAACAGATAAAGACCATCCACATATCGCAACCGGAGAGGAACATCATCTCCATTCAATGAACGGTTACCATAATTCAAATCCCAGAACACATATTGACCCTGATCAAACTTCGGTGTCACCTGCTGAAGAACCTTTTTTAAATCATCGGTACCGGCGGAGGTGGCGTTAATGATCAACACCGGCTTTAAATCAGGCGACGTTCCCAGTAATTGTGTCCATGGCAAAGCTTCTATCGATACCTCCGAACCGTCGTTGGAAAAATCCGCAACCAGCCGTTCCGCTTTTTCCAGTGAGCGGTTCGCGATCCAGATACTGCCGGCGCGTTGTTGCCGCAATGCGGCCACACAGGCCCGAGCTGCGCCACCTGCACCCAGCAACAAGACTTCCCTGTTTTGGAGATTCAATTGCAGTTTCCGGGCAAGCATTGCCAAAACGCCGAATATATCGGTGTTGTATCCGAGCAATTTCCCCTGGGTGTTGTGTACGGTGTTGACCGCACCGACCTGAGCGGTGGAGGAAGCCAATTCATCGAGTAAAGGTATAACCGTTTGCTTGAATGGATACGTGACGTTGATCCCGCTGATTTCATTTGTTCTAATCTTCTCGAAAATTGCAGGAAGATCAGTGGCTGCAACTTCCATTGCCGAATAAGTATAATTGAGCGAGCATCTTCGGTATAACCAGCTATGAATCTTCGGGGAAAGCGAATGAGTCAATGACCTGCCGATTATGGCGAATGTTTTGTCGGGACGTGTATTTGACATCTCATTATTCCACTAACGATTCCAGCAGATTGAAAAACTCAGGAAAGGATACGTCGACTGCTTCGGCGTTTTTAATCACGGTTTCGCCCTCGGCAATAAGCGCGGCAATAGAGAGCATCATCGCCAGACGGTGGTCGTGATGTGAATCGACTGTCGTGCCTCGCAACGGCGTCGGACCTTCAATCTCCAGCCCCTCGTCCTGTTCGGTGATTTCCGCACCCATACGGGTCAATTCCATAGCGGTGGTGTGGAGGCGATCACTTTCTTTGTATCGCAATTCCCTTGCACCGCAGATCGTAGTTTTTCCTTCAGCCTGCGTGGCAGCCAACACCAACGCCGGGATTTCATCAATCGCCGCCGGAACCATGTCCCCGGTGATCGTGATAGCTTGGAGTGGTGAATGATACGCCTCAACATCCCCGATAGGCTCGTTGTTGCAGTTTTCCTCTTCACTGTAACGTAGGTCCGCGCCCATCTGCTCCAGGATTGTCAGACCGCCCAGACGGGTTGGATTTATTCCGACGCCGTTGACCTGTACCCCGTCGCCGTCAACCAGCGCTCCAGCTATAAGGAAATAGAATGCCGAGGAAATATCACCGGGAACCGTGATTGCCTTCGGATGAAGATCATCACTCTGCACCGTTATGGTCTCTCTATCGCGATTAATATCGACGCCAAGATAGGCCAACATCCGCTCGGTATGGTCACGAGTCGGTGTGTTCTCAACAACAGCCGTTGTTCCATTGCTGAGCAGACCGGCGATAAGAATCGCCGATTTCACCTGCGCGCTGGCGACCGGCGGCGTGTAATGTGTCGGCTTGAGGGTTTGCCCCGTGATGACCAGCGGTGGTCTGGTGTTACCGTCTCTTCCGGATATCTGTGCCCCCATAGTGCTGAGCGGCTCGATAATTCTCTTCATCGGCCGCCGCCGCAACGAGCGGTCGCCACTGATAACCGAAGAAAAATGTTGGCCGGCAAGCAGGCCGGTCAGCAACCGTATTGTGGTGCCGGAGTTGTTGGCTTCCAGCATGTTTTCCGGTTTCCGGAATCCGAATCGACCGGCGCCATTTACCATCACTGTCCCGTTAGACCCCTTATCAAACGTTATACCCAGGTTCCGCAGACACGTCATAGTTGCCCGGCAATCTGCCGCGGAGGAGAGGTTCGTAATGGGCAGTGTTCCATTGCACATCGATCCCAAAATCAGTGCGCGGTGGGACACTGATTTATCTCCGGGTACGCGGACGACACCGCCAATTCGGCGGACTCTGTTGACGCGTTTATCCATGAAGCATCTTCTTTTTGGTTTGGTGAGCACGTTCGATCAGACTGCACAGTGAACGGTTTTCCCCTTCGTCGAGCATGCCTTGGACCATCGACAAATAGGCAATGGTCTGGTCGATCAACGAGGATATGTTCCCACGATTGGTTATCAGCATATCCAGGGTTAGCGCCGGGGATGAGGCAGCAACCCGGGTGGCACTTCTAAAACTCCCGCCAATCAGATGTCCCAGATTTTCTTCCGCATGTTCCGCGACCACTTCCATAATCGCATGAGCGAACAAATAGGGCAGTCCGCTGGTGATGGCAATCAGGCGGTCATGATCTTCCGCGGCCATTACCACCGGCTTTGCCTTTAGTCCGACCACGAGTTCTTCGGCCAGTTGCCGGTGATGATTAGTGCTTTCGTCGCTGGGACACAAAACAAAAGTCGCGTCGGCAAATTTCCCTTGCTCCGCCGCGGCCAGACCAAACCCCTCCGACCCCGCGATGGGATGTCCGCCTACGTAGTTCTTGCTCAGACCTAAACGACCAATCTCCTGTACGATTGCTGTTTTGGTGCTGCCAACTTCGAGTAATAGGGAGGAATCATTGATTGTTGCGGCAATTTCTGGTAACAGCCGAATAATTTCGCGCAACGGCACCGCCAAGATTATAAGGTTTGCCTGTTGCATCCCTTCCGCCAAGCTTGGAGTAACATCATGAACTGCTTTCTGCCGCAGCGCATCCGCCATCGTTGATTTGTCGAGATCAAAACCGATGACGCTGGCGGCCAAATTGCCGCCGACCAGGTCCAGGCCGATCGATCCGCCGATTTGCCCTAAACCAACAATGAGAATTGTAGATTGTCGGAGGCGTTTTAAATCCAACATCCCACCGCCTCAGCGATCTTCTTGAGTCCGTCCATCAGTTCTTTGAATTCCTCCGGGGGCAAACTTTGCGCACCATCGGAAAGGGCTTTCTCCGGCTCGGGATGCACTTCAATCATCAGACCGTCGGCCCCTGCCGCAATCGCTCCGCGCGAGACAGATTTCACGAGGTAGCGCTGCCCGGTGGCGTGACTCGGATCAACGATGACCGGCAAGTGGCTCAGCTTTTTGATAATAGGCACCGCGGAGATATCCAGCGTGTTGCGCGTGTATTTTTCAAAGCTGCGAATTCCCCGTTCACAGAGGATTACATTCGGGTTGCCGTTGGCCAAAATGTACTCGGCAGCCATCAACAATTCCTCGACCGTGGACATCAATCCCCGTTTCAGCAATGCCGGCTTACTTGTTTTGCCTACTGCTTCGAGTAACGGGTAATTCTGCATATTCCGGGCGCCAATTTGCAGGATATCGGCGTACGCGGAAACCAAGGGCACGGTCTGCGGCGACATAACTTCGGTCACAATGGCCAAACCGGTTTTCTCGGATGCAATTTTGAGGATTTCCAATCCCTGCTCGCCGAGACCCTGAAAACTATAGGGAGACGTGCGGGGCTTAAACGCCCCGCCACGCAGCACCGAAGCTCCGGCCTCGGCGACCGCCTCCGCCGCCGCCAGCGTTTGCTCCAGTGATTCAACCGCGCAGGGACCGGCCATCACCACGAGGCGGTCTGCCCCAATGGTCACACCGTTGACTGCAACTACGGTCGATTCATTGCGAAACTCACGACTGGCCAATTTAAACGGCTGGAGGATGGGAACGACATTTTCTACGCCCGGCAGCACCAAAAAGGTCCCCGGATCGACGCGTTTGCCGTTACCGACTACGCCGATAATGCTCTTCGTTTCGCCCTTAGAGAGATGCGGTTCAAAGCCCAGTTCTTGCACGGTTTTAATGACCGTACCCACTTGCTTAGCCGTAGCTTTTTTCTTCATTACGACAATCATCATATCCTACTCGCTTAGATCCGGCCGCAGACGTGCGGTCTCACCCACGTATTGATGGTGTATCTGGTCCTGAGTTTTGGTGGTATTGACATGCAAAAGAACTCTGAGTACGCGAGACATTGAATCCGGCACCGCTATCTCGCGGGCACAAAGCAGCGGCACCGCCTCCCAGCCGATCTCCCGGGCGGCGTACGCCGGAAACTCCGCATCCAGATCGTCGGTCACCGTGAAGAACGCACTGGCGATATCCTCTACAGCAAGGTCATTCTTCTCCGTTACGGTTAACAGCAGTTCCCGAGTCGCTGCAAGAATATCCTCAGGCGTGTTTCGTTCGACACGAATTGCCCCCCGGACACCGCGGATGTTAGCCATGATTGATTCCTTTTCTGATATCGCGGATAAAGGTTTCCACTCTCTTGATTGCCGGACGTGAACCGTTTGTATGCTGGATTAAGTCGATGATAGCGCTGCCGATGATAATGCCGTCCGCCTTCCGGGCAATTCTCTGCGCTTGTTCGCTATTCGAGATACCAAACCCGACACACAACGGAAGCGGGCTTTCCTTTTTCACCTGGTGTATCCATCGCAACAGGGAAGTGGAAAAGCTAGCCCGGCTGCCGGTGACTCCGGTGATCGAAACCAGATACACAAATCCGCTGGACCGCTTAAGAATGTCGGCACGCCGCGAGGGCGCGGTGGTCCGAGCCACCAGGTAAACCAAATCGAGACCCGCTGCCCGGCATTGCCGTTCAAATTGTGCGCCCTCTTCCCAGATCAAATCGGGGACAACTATACCAGACACTCCGGCGCGGAGGGCATGATCGATAAACCGTGCTAAACCATACGACCGAATCGGATTGAAATAGCTCATGATGATTCGGGGCGTGGACAATTTCTCCTGCATCGACTGCAGCAGGTCAAAAGTTCGTTTAACATTGATCCCGTCCTCCAAAGCCTTTTGCGAGGCGTGTTGAATGACCGGGCCGTCCGCGAGCGGGTCACTGAACGGGATGCCGATTTCGATCATATCTGCGCCACTGCGTTCAAAGGATTCCAACAGACAACGGAAATTTCTTTTATCAGGAAATCCTGCAGTGAGGTAGGGAATCAGGGCGGTGCGCCGCTTCTCCTGACAGGCAACGAATGTATCGGCTATTGCACTCATCGAGTCTTCGACCTCATGGTTGTTCGCTTGTGGTTATTGTCGCCCGTAATGCGTTCGATGCTTTGCAGGATTTCCGGATTCGCCATGTCCTTATCACCGCGGCCCGACAAATTCACGATCAGAATTGCGGATTCCGGCAGTTTGGGGGCTACTTTTCGCGCGTGGGCCAGGGCAAACGACGATTCCAGCGCCGGAATGATTCCCTCGGTCTCCGCGAGTTCGGCAAAGGCACGTAATGCCTGGGTGTCGGTCGCGGAAACATACTTCACCCGACCGTTATCTCTCAGGAAACTGTGTTCGGGCCCGACACCGGGGTAATCCAGTCCCGCGGCCACCGAATGAGTTGGTTGCACCTGCCCAAACGAATCCTGCAATAGATAGCTGAGGCTGCCATGCAGCACGCCGGGTTTTCCTTTGCAGAGCGTTGCCGCATGCAACTGTGACCCTAGACCCTCACCGGCGGATTCAACTCCGATTAACTCGACGTCCGGGTCTTTGATAAAGCGGTGAAACATGCCGATCGCGTTGCTGCCCCCGCCCACGCAGGCGATGACAACATCCGGCAGGCGCTTCTCTCGGCGCTTGATCTGACGCCGGGTCTCGTGACCGATAACCGCCTGGAAGTCGCGAACAATCAGCGGATACGGATGCGGGCCAACGGTTGAGCCAATGATATAATGCGTATCTTGAACGTTGGTGACCCAATCGCGGATCGCCTCATTCGTGGCGTCCTTAAGGGTGCGGGAGCCGGAATCAACCGGCACGACCTCCGCCCGGAGTAAGTTCATACGCGAGACATTGGGCGCCTGCCGTTCCATGTCGATCCGGCCCATGTACACCGTGCACGCGAAGCCGAACAACGAAGCCACGGTTGCCACCGCGACACCGTGCTGGCCCGCCCCGGTTTCGGCGATAATCCGTTTTTTCCCCATCCGCCGGGCAAGTAACGCCTGACCAAGACAGTTATTGATTTTATGCGCCCCGGTATGGGCTAAGTCTTCCCGTTTAAGAAATATCTGTGCTCCCCGGTATTTTTGCGTGAGCCGCCGGGCATGATAAAGCGGCGTGGGCCGTCCGGCATAGGATCGGAGGAGATCGTCAAGCTCCACCTTGAATGTTCGGTCCTGCTTAATTTCCCGGTATTCGGTCTCTAATTCCAACAGAGCGATCATTAATGTTTCAGGAACGAATCTGCCGCCGTACTCGCCGAAGTAACCGAGTTTGCTTGGCTGTCCCACGTGCGTACCTCGTTGATGAATTGCTGTAATTTTTTGCAGTCTTTGCGGCCGGGACGTTCTTCAACGCCACTGCTGACGTCCACCGCGTACGGTTGCACCACTGTCAGGGCCTGTTTAATATTCCGGCGGTATAGCCCGCCGGAGAGGATCACGTTCGTGTATTCTGTGGCGCGCCGGGCGATATCCCAGTCGAATGTTTTGCCGGTGCCGCCGCGTGCCTGCGGGTCGTAAGTATCAAGCAGCATACACGGAAGACCGGCTGATTTGATCATCTTCAGTTGTCGGTCGTCGCGGACACGGATTGCCTGTACCCACGGAATCGAGAGTTGCCGGTGATATTCTGTATCCTCATCACCGTGCAATTGCACGGCGCTAAGAGCGCAGAAGTGGAAAATTCTCTCGACATTTTCAATTGACTCATCAACAAACACACCAATCGTGGCAATCAACGGCGGTAGCTGTCGGATGAACTGCCGAACTGCATCCGGGGTTACCTGACGAGGGCTTTCCGCAAAGACAAACCCGAGTGCGTCCGCTCCCAGATCCACCGCCAGGCGGGCGTCTTCGAGGGAGGTAATGCCGCAAATCTTAATCCGGGTCACGCCCGCACCCCTTTCAGTTCCCTAATCTTTACTAGCGGGTCCTTGCTGGTAACCAGCGCCTCGCCCACCAAGACGGCATTGACATTACAATTCAGCAAACGAACAATGTCCTCTCTACCGGCAATGCCGCTTTCACTGATGCTGATCACATCCGGTGGGAGTAATGGTTGTATTCTCTCCGTCGTTCGTAAGTCAACGTTGAATGTTTTGAGATCACGATTGTTGATTCCGATCATTTCAGGTTGGACCGCCAGCACCGGCTCGATTTCCTCTGCGGCATGGATCTCAATCAAGACTTCCAGGTCGATGTCTCGGGCCAGCGTATAGAGGTGGGTGAGTTCTTCTGACGTTAGAGCTCCCGCGATGAGAAGGATGGCATCTGCGCCGATCAATTTACTCTCCCAGACCTGGTAGTCATCCAGGATGAAGTCTTTGCGTAAGATCGGCAGATGTGATATTTTTCTTACCGCCTCAAGATCTTTGATTGATCCGTGAAAGAACTCCGGTTCGGTCAATACCGAGATCGCGCAGGCTCCGGCACGTTCGTATAGTTGCGCCATTTCTTCAACCGACAGGTCGGGGGCCAGTGCTCCTCGGGAGGGTGAGCGCCGCTTGATTTCCGCAATGACCGCCATCCCCGGTGAATCGATAATGCTCTGTCGCAGACTCCGTGGTTGCTCGGCAACTGTTCTGTTGTTCCTCATTTGTTCAATGAGGCTCGAGCGGTCGAGCGAAGCCAATCTCCTGCGTGTAGTATCGAGGATCTTATCCAGCATTGCCAAACCTGTTGGTAAATTTGATGAAGGTATCTAAAGTTTTTAATGCCCGGCCCGAATCGATACTCTCGACCGCCATGGCGACTCCTTCCTCAATCGTGACTGCTTTTTCCGCGGCGTAGAGTCCCACCGCAGTGTTCAGCAAGACCGTATCCCGACAGGGGCCATCTCCACCATTGAGAATCTGTGTGGTGATGCGCACATTGTCGTCCGGCGTGCCACCGCGGAGATCGGTCACCTCACATTTTCGGAAGCCAAAATTGTCTGGATGTAGCTCGAAGTTTTCGGACGAGCCATTGGCGGCAGTCGCAATTTGATTGAGTCCGGCGGTCGTGAGTTCATCGACGTTGCACACGTTGTACACCACAAACACTCGTTCAATACCGATCATCCGTGCCGCGCGGGCGATTTTCTCCACGTACTGTTTCCCGCAGACGCCGATCATCTGGTGCGTAGCAAAAGCGGGATTGGTCAATGGGCCCAGCAAATTGAAGATGGTGCGAAAGCCCAGTTCCTTGCGGGTGGGCGCCACGTTTTTCATCGCGGGATGTAGAAGTGGTGCAAATAAAAACCCGATGCCGACTTCATCGATACAGGCGCCCATCACCTCTGGAGTCAAAGAGAGATTCGCGCCAAGGGTGCTCAATAAATCGGCACTGCCGCAGGAGCTGGAAACAGAACGATTTCCATGTTTGCCGACTGCCAGCCCTGCACCGGCAATCACGAACGAAGTAGTGGTGGAAATATTGAATGTGCCGGACCCGTCCCCACCGGTCCCACAATTATCGAACAGGGTCTCCTGGTGATGATTTACGCGTTGTGCGTGCTCCCGCATCGCCAGGGCTGCCCCGCCGATTTCCTCCGCCGTTTCACCTTTCAAGCGGAGCGCAGTGAGAAACGCCGCGATCCCCGACGGCGGAACCGTGCCGGTGATTATTTCTTCAATAGACCGCCGGCTTTCGTCGAAAGTAAGATGTTCTCGGTCGAGGATTTTGGTAATCGCATCGTGAATCATGGCTCACCTCGCATGCAGAAAATTGGCGACCAACATTTTGCCGTGTTCAGTCAGAATGGCCTCGGGATGGAATTGCACGCCCTCGACCGGCCGATCGGCGACCCACAACGCCATAACCTCGCCTTCCATCGTCTGTGCAGTCACCTTCACCGTATCGGGCAGTGTTTCCTCCTGAACGATCAGGGAATGGTAGCGGGTGGCAGTGAACGGACTGGGGATCCCCTGGAAAATACCTTGCCCGTTATGGTAAATGGGGGACGTCTTCCCGTGCATCAACCGGTCCGCCCCCGTGATCCTGCCCCCCAGGGCGTGGGCGATACACTGGTGGCCAAGACAAACACCAAGGATAGGGATATGCTCCATAAAGTGCGCAATCAGTTCACAGGAAATACCCGCATCCTTTGGTTCGCCCGGACCGGGGGAAACGATCAGGTGTGAGGGATTGAGCGCTTTTGCCTCTTTGAGAGTTATTTCATCATTCCGGGCAACCCGGAGCCCCCCGTTCAATTCACCCACATATTGCACAAGGTTATAGGTGAACGAGTCGTAATTGTCGATAATCAAAATCATCCCAGGCCGCCTTCCGCGATTTCAATGGCTCTTCGCAGCGCTGCAATCTTGTTGCGGGTTTCGGTGTATTCGTTCTCCGGAACCGAATCGGCGACGATCCCGGCCCCGGCCTGCAGGAAGTATTTTTCGCCCATCATGAGTATTGTGCGGATGGTGATGCACCAGTCGGTATCACCGGATAAGCTGAAATACCCCACCGCTCCGGCATACGGCCCGCGTTTGAGATTCTCCAATTCCTCAATGAGTTCCATCGCCCGTATTTTCGGTGCCCCGGAGACAGTCCCTGCCGGGAAGGCCGCCTGAAAAAGATCGAATTGATCGAGCCCCGGTGAAAGCGTACCGGTAACTTTCGAAGTCATATGCATGACATGAGAGTAGCGCTCGATAGTCATGAAATCCGGCACCTCCACCGAGTGGAATTTGCAGCAGCGCCCCAAATCGTTGCGGCCCAAATCGACCAGCATCACGTGCTCGGCCCGCTCTTTTTCATCCTCCACCAGTTCTTTTTCGAGCCGCCGGTCAGCGACTTCGTCGGACCCTCGCGGTCGGGTACCGGCGATGGGGCGAACGGTGGCACGGTCACCCTCCAGCCGCACCAGCGCCTCCGGCGAGGAGCCGATCAGCTTGACATCATCCAAGTCGAGGTAGAACATGTAGGGCGAGGGATTCAGCATGCGCAACGCGCGATAAATCGTAAACGGGCTGGCGGTCGTTTCGCCCTGGAAACGTAGCGAGAGAACGAGCTGGTAAATATCTCCCGCGACGATATGCTTTTGCGTGGCCCGTACCGCGTTACAGAAGGCCTCTTTGGAGACATTGGCTTTGAGTGGCTGCTCACGCAGCGGGCTCCCGGCTGCCGCGGGATGCGGGAGGGGCGTACGCAGTGCCGCAATGATTGAGCCGAGCTTTTTCTCCGTGTCCTCCTCGGCGCCATTTTCAACTAAGCACATAATCTTGAGCTTTCGCTGGACGTGGTCAAATACCAGCAGGGTGTCAACGAGGTACAGGACCGCCAGCGGCAGTCCGAGGGGATCCGCCAGCGTATCGGGGATCCGTTCCAGGAACCGGACGAAGTCGTAGCTGATATACCCGACCGCGCCCCCCAGCAACCGTGGGTATGACGCCGGCGTGGCAACCTCCATGCGCCCGAGCATCTCCCGCAACAATACCAGCGGGGACTGCTTGCCATGGTGAGGAATCGTATGCCGCTCACCATCTTCGATGATCATTTCCTGTTCGTTAATGGATATTTTGGAGTTAAACTGCAGGCAAATAAACGAATAGCGGCCGACGATGGTGCCACTCTCCACGCTCTCTAAGAGGATGCGCGCGCCAAACTCCTGGAGTTTAAGGAAAGCCGACACCGGTGTTTCCAGGTCGGCGGGCATTGATTTTTCCATGACTTTCAGCCGGCGAATGTCCTGCCCGGCGATGAGTTGCGAAAATGTCGTTGCATTCATTGTGTGGCACCTCGATCAACCATAAAAAAAGCCCGCTATCGTCAACTGATAGCGGGCGGTGGATTCTCTCTTTTCGGCTTTTAGGACGGTATTTTGCGTACACCGGGCCCACTACCAGTTGTCACGGGATAATACCACCACCAATACAGATAAGTGTTCGTGGTCACATGCTGGAGAATATTGCGGGCCGAGTTCATTGTCATCCAGTCTCCTTAGCTTTCAGAATAAGCACATTATGTAATTTGTCAAGAAATTTCTACTAACCCATTGAACGATAAATTAATGGATCTTGCAACTCCGTTCCACCTTGTTAGGATTGTGCAACACCAGCCGGGTACTTTTTGGTTCCCCATTTGTTTAATTTAACCGTTTAAAAAGTAGATGCATTCACCTTGAAGCGATCTCCCGCTTCTTGGTATAGGGGGCTGCCCCGGATTATTTTTCCGGGGCAGCATTTTTCTTCCGTTTTGCTATTGATCTTTTGTCAAATTTGTGCGATTTTGACACTCGCCATGGTCAACGATTCAATTTTTGGTACAGCGCAATTATCGGCAGGAATACTCACTACTAATGCTATCCATCCGCGATACCGCGCGGTGATGGCCGGCTGCCGTCGGCGGGTGGAGAAAGGAGGTCTATCGCAGTTTACCGCAACAGCTTCTGCAAAGTAACACAAAGTATCCACACAGGGAGGATTTACGGATGAGAACACGACACGTGCTCAGCGTGTTGCTGGTTGCTGTGCTGTGTGGGGTGGTGGTGACAAGTGCAACCGCAAACATTAAACAAGTCCCTTTCAAGCAGCTTCCTTCGGACGCCAAACTTCTTTCCAACCGATTTATTGTTGTCCTTAACGAGGATGCTGTTCGCTTCGATGCCACAGATTATCGGAATTTCGGGGTTTCAGGCGTTAAGACGTTTGATCGGTTGGCGGCCCGCTTTAATGTCGACTACATGCGTCCACAGTTCGTCGGCGCGGCCCAACGCGGACTTAATAAACTGTCTCGCTATTACAAAGTAGAGTTTTCCGGTCCTCAGGATCTGGAAACGGTGATGGCGGCGTATGAAGCGGACCCGAACGTGCACCATGTCGAGCCAATCGGGGTTCACCCGGTATACGCCACACCAAATGATGGATATTTCAGCTACCAGTGGTACCACACACAAACGAGTGATCATGATATCGACTCCCCCGAAGCCTGGGATATCCAGACCGGGAGCGACAATTTAATCATCGCGCTGCTCGATTCCGGTGTGCGGTATTATCACCCGGACCTCGGTGGGGTGAATGCGTCGCCGTCCAACCCCGGCGCCTCGCGCGGCAATATGTGGATCAACACCGCCGAGTTGAATGGCTCGTCGGGTGTTGATGACGACGGTAACGGGTATACCGACGACTGGATTGGCTACGACTTTGTCGACAACGCCAGCAATTGCTGGAGCGGTGAGGATTGCGATACCAAAGACAACGACCCCCGCGACTTCAATGGCCACGGTACTCACACCGCCGGGATCATCGGAATGATGACCAACGACGGCTACGGAATGGCCGGTACGGCCGGCGGTTGGGGTCCCGGGTCGCAAACCGAATATGGCAATGGCGTAAAGGTCATGGCCTTACGCATGGGATATTCCTACGACTATTTTGGCCAGGAATACGGCGTCGTGCTGATGGACGCCGCTGCCGAGGCGTTCTATTACGCCGCCGACAATGGCGCGAAAATTGCCTCTTGTAGCTGGGGTTCGTCCAATTCCGGTGGAATCGGCGCGGCCGCTGATTACTTCATCAACAACGGCGGTATCATTGTGGTGGCTGCCGGCAACGGTGGCGCCGAAGAAGCGCCCGATTACCTCAACGGCCGTGGGGATTGCATCTCCGTTGCCGCAACCGATGAGAATGACAATGGCGCCGGCTTCACCACCTACGGCACCTGGGTTGATATCTGTGCCCCCGGTGATAACATCTACAGCACCTACCACGATCACACCGATCCGAATACTAATTACTGGGCATCAATGGGTGGTACGTCAATGGCGACCCCGATGACCGCTGCGGTATGTGGGTTGATCTGGTCACAAAATCCTACGTGGAGTGCCGCGCAAGTTGAGAACCAACTCTATACGAGTTCCGACAACATCGATGCGTATCTCAGTTCCCAATATATCGGGAAGATGGGTGCCGGGCGAATCAACTCTTACAATGCGGTTAATACCGGCACCCCGCCGCCGTCCGCCGCGTTCTCCGGTTCCCCGACCTCCGGCTGTGCACCGTTGACGGTGAATTTCACCGATGAATCTACCGGTGACATCACTGCCTGGGATTGGGATTTCGGGGACGGCGGATCCTCGACAGCACAAAATCCCTCCCATGAATACACCAGCGGAGGGACCTATACGGTAGCCCTGACAGTCACCGGTCCGGGAGGGTCGGACACGGAAACCAAGACCAATTATATCACCGTGAACGTAGCGCCGACCACCGATTTTGTCGGTTCGCCAACTTCGGGAACGGAACCACTCACGGTTGATTTCACGGATCAGTCGACCAACAACCCCACCAGTTGGGACTGGGATTTCGGGGACGGTGGAACGTCTACCGCACAAAACCCCAGCCACGAATACACAGCGGCCGGAACCTATACGGTGACGCTGACGGCCACCAATGCCTGTGGCAGCGATATCGAAACCAAGACCGATTATATCACGGTCGATCCGTGCCTGGCGCCGGTTGCTGACTTCAGCGGCTCGCCGACATCCGGAGATTACCCGTTGATGGTGAATTTCACGGATCTCTCTACCAACAGCCCCACCAGTTGGGACTGGGATTTCGGCGACGGCGGCACCTCTACCGCACAAAATCCCAGCCACGAGTACACCGCAGCCGGAACCTACACGGTGACCTTGACTGCAACCAACGCTTGTGGCAGTGATGTCGAAACCAAGACTGATTATATCACGGTCACGGAACCGCCGTGTGATCCGCCCGTGGCTGATTTCAGCGGTTCGCCAACCTCCGGCGACTATCCGCTGACTGTCAACTTTACCGACCTTTCGACCAACAGTCCGACCAGTTGGGATTGGGATTTTGGTGATGGCGGCACCTCCACCGCGCAAAATCCGAGCCACGAATACACCGCAGCCGGAACGTACACCGTCTCATTGACCGCAACGAACTCCTGCGGCAGTGATACGGAAACCAAGACCGACTATATTACGGTCACTGAACCGACTGTCGATTATGCCACCTTGCCGTACAACACGGGATTTGAGAGCGGCACATTCGACCAGTACTGGTACACGGTAGAAGGAACGGAAGGCCGCATCCTGATCACCACCGCCAATACGCCGCACTCCGGGTCATATCATATGACCATGGATGACCACACCAACGGTGGCAGTTACAGCCAGAACGAAGCGTGGTTGCGCCTGAACCTGTCCGGCAACACCAATGTCGACTTGATTTTCTGGTGGAAAGAGTTCAGCGACGAAGACCATACTCAGGATGGGGTGTTTTTCTCAGACGACGGCGGCAGCAGTTTCGTAAAAGTCTACAACCTTACCGGCGGCAGTGCAACCTGGCAGGAGATTTCCCTGGATGTCGATGCACTGGCCGGCTCGAATGGCCTGACGCTGACCAGTACGTTTGTCGTTAAATTCCAGCAGTATGATAACTACGGCATCACGACGGACGGGATGGCGTTTGACGATATCAAGGTTGTCTCCGCCGACGTACCGCCGGTCGCCGACTTTGTCGGTAGTCCGACCAGCGGCAGTGCTCCACTGACGGTCAATTTCACCGATCAATCATCCGGCAATCCGACCAGTTGGAGCTGGGATTTTGGCGATGGCGGCACCTCTACTGTACAGAACCCGTTGCATGAGTACACGGACGTCGGAACGTACACGGTAAGCTTGACCGCGAGCAACGCGTTCGGCAGCGATGTCGAAACGAAGACCGATTATATTACCGTTACCGAGCCGTCGCAAAACACCATGTATGTGCAGGATATCACCGTGTGGCGGCAATCGTTCTGGTACTGGGCCAGAGGATACGCCACGGTCACCATCTACGACAACAGCGGCTCCCCGCTATCGAATGCAACAGTGTACGGTACGATGACTGGCCCGACTGGTGGCAACGTTAACGGAACAACAAACAGCAGTGGTGAGGTGACATTTGTAACTGGGTGGACAACTGCATCCGGCGAATGGTGCTTCGAGGTGACGGATGTCACGCATGGCACTTATACATATGATCCGGGATCAAATGTCGTCACCAAGGCTTGCGAGAGTGGCCCGGTCTATGCGATCGGTGCGGGACCTTTGATCCGCTCTGCCGATAACGTTCCGGAAGAGTTCGGTGTTCTGCAGAATTACCCGAATCCCTTCAACGCGGAAACGAATATTGAATTTGCTTTGCCGGAGAATGCACACGTGACGCTTGACGTGTACAACGTTCTCGGGCAGCAGGTGCGCACCCTGGTCGATGAAATGATGCCGGCAGGCTGGCACACCATTCATTTCGATGCCCGTAATGAGTACGGGCAAGAGTTGTCATCAGGGATTTATCTCTATCGTCTCCAAGCCGGCACTGCAGTCGAGACGAAGAAGATGCTCCTGATGAAATAGCCGCTTCGTCGCAACGGGCAACCAGCGGCTCCTAACCGCAACACCGCCCCGACGATCAAATCGCCGGGGCGGTTTGTTAACACCGCATCACGATAAGAAAGGCCGGCGCACGGATTGTGCACCGGCCGGGATGGTTGTCTGTTGAAGATTATTGTTGGGGGAAAGCAATCAGCCCAACCGTTGCACCGGTCGGGTCTTGAATAATGGAAAACCGGCCAACATTCGGGATATCCTGCGGGCCGTGCAACACCTGTCCGCCGAGATCTTTGACTTTGGCGGTGGTGCCGTCGATATCATCGACCGTGATATAGGCCATCCAATGCGAGGGTACTTCGGCGGGGACATCCTCCGGCATCGCCATCATCCCGCCGTTCTGCTTTTCTCCGGTTTGGAACATGTCGTATTTCGTCCCGGGCATGCCGCTGTCTTTCACCTGCCAGCCGATCAAATCGGCGTAAAATTTCCCCGCCTTCTCCGGATCGCGGGTCATCAGTTCGTTCCAGCAAAAGCTCCCGTGTGTCGGTCTCTCGTTCGCCATAGTACCTCTCCTTTCGTGCGCCCCCACATTCCGGTCAATTTTTGTTCTCATTTATACGGACACGCGGGAAGAAAGGTTATCATCTTGGGTACTCTTGGTGGAAAAAATGATCTCGACAGGGGATCATGCGGAAATTATACTCGTAACTTCATGCTATAATAGAAGCTCGGGTGGCCGACAGTAGTAGGTAGAGGGCGATCGATGATCGATGAACAATTCATACCGGCGTTGAAGGAAGCGGCCATGCAGACAAGCCGGTACGCCTATGCGCCATACAGCAAGTTCCCCGTAGGAGCAGCGGTCCTCACCGGCGACCGGGATATCTACAGCGGCTGCAATGTCGAAAATATCTCGTACGGGTTGTCGATTTGTGCGGAGCGCAATGCAATCTTTCAGGCCATTACCCATGGGGCCAAAAAAATCGTGTATGTGGTAATCTACACCCCGACCGAGAATCCCACTCCGCCCTGCGGCGCCTGCCGGCAAGTGATCAACGAATTCGCCGACGATACCCAGATTCTCTGCTTTTGCAATACCGATGCCATCATTAGCGGCTCATTGGCCGAGTTGTACCCGCATTCGTTTGAGGGAAACAGACACTGATTGAGCCATATCGGGTTAAAGCGGCTGAATACGAGCATGTCGAAACTGGGTCATCCGCCATGGCAGATGACTCAAGGGCTTCAACCTACCAGATTTTCTTCCACCAAAGTGAAACACTCGCCAGGCCTAGAATGGTCGAGATGATCGGGAAGAGCAAAGTCCCCTGCGGGTCGGGGAATAAGAGTCGTCCGCAGCCATACAACAGAAAATAAACCGACAAACTCATCGTGATAGTCATATATAAGCCGCGACGGAGATTGCGGAGTGGTTCGCGATGATCGGGACCGAGCGCACGCGCGGTAGAGGTCCAAAAACCCGGCGGCTTGCTCTTTGCATAAAACGATGAGAGCACAGCTTGCTTCGTTCGTGGTGTCAGCAGGGTGACCACCACTACGGTAGTCGTTGACAGCACCGACATCAAGATCAGCCGCAACCAATCCTCTTCGATAAAATATAACAACACGGGCGCCAGAACTAACGAAACGGCGATGGCCGTAATTTCCGAATACAAATTGATCCGCTCCCACACCCAGCGCAAAATCAACACGGCGCCGGTCCCCGCGCCAAAGAGCAGACTGATATGCCACGCAGTTTGAATCGACCCCAGGTTGGCCATAACGGTAAGGGCGATCAAGAGGATTACCACATTCGACAACCGCGATACCGCCACCAGCTCGGGATTTTTCGGTTCGCGTTTGAGCCAGCCGCGGTTGATCACCCGCAGATAGAGATCGTTACTCCAATAGCCGGCACCCCACGTGAGATGCGTATCAACTGTCGAGGCCAGCGCCGCCAACAACCCGGTCAACGCCAGCCCGATCACCCCAACGGGCAGCAGGTCTTTAATCCCGGTGGCGTACAGCAGTTCCCGTCCGGCCACGAACGCTTCTCCGCTCGCTTCGCCGGCGGTGTACGGATAGACCAGTAACAATCCAATCCCAATTACCAGCCAAACGAGGCTGCGCAGGAATATTTGCAGCCAGGTAAACACAATTGCCGCAATGCGGGCATCGCGATCGGTCTCGCAGGCCATCATGCGTTGCGCAAAATAGCCGGTCCCGTCGCTGTTGCGTTCGAATAACCATTGCAATGAAACAACCACCAGAAATGGCACGAGCAACTCCCGGGTGTTCGGCGTGAAGGATAACAGCCCTGCCGCGGCGCTGCGGCCGTAGAGTTCGACCAGTTGGTCGACCATTGCTCCCGGCCCGCCGTAGCGGAACATGATGATACCGGCGTAGATTATGGTACCGACCATCGCCAGCGTAAATTGCATCGTGTCGGTAGCAATAACTGCACGTAAACCGCCGGTCATCGAGTACAGCCCGGTAAACGCCAGGATGACCAGAATGCTGATTACATTATTGGTGGTGGCGATATCCGGTGGCAAGGCGGTCGCGCCGGAACTGATATCGATCCCGGTGGACATGACCCAGTCATGGATTGTCTGGAAAAACCCCGTGGGTAGCCAGTCATGCCATTGGAGAAACACCTCGCTGATCCGGCTGGCGGCCACGAGCACCATTGCCAGAATTGCGCAATTCATCACCGTGCCATAGTAGATTGCTTTCAATGCACGCAGCGCCAGCACGCCGCGTCCGCTATAGCGCATTTCCGTGAGTTCAGCGTCGGTTATCACCTGTGCCCGTCGCCACGGTCCGCCAAACAGGAACCCGATCAGCAAAAATCCCAGACCATAAATCCAAAGCCGCCAGAGCATAAACACGCCCGCGGTGGCGATCAGGCCGACCACTAGCAGCGGGGTATCGGCAGCAAACTGGGTGGCTGCCAAACTCACACCGGCACGCCAGCCTTTAATCGTCCGTCCAGCGAGGAAATATTCTTCCAGATTTTTCGAGGCCTTCGCGCGGTGCCGGAAACCGTTGGCAACACTGTAGACCACAAATGCCAGTATGATCAACAAATCAATCATGCGTGGCATCATACGGAATCACTACGGAGAGTGCAAACGGGGAGTGGTAGTTGATGCGTGTAATAACAATAGGGGCACTGCCACAGGCAGCGCCCCGTCTTAATTGCAAGTCAATCATGCATGATGAGAACAACAATCACTTAATAATCTCGGTAATCATCCTCATACTCTTCGTCCCCGTAATCCCACGATGAATCGGAATCCCATTCATCCTCAAACGCATCGTCCACGCGATACTTCGTCCCTTTGTCGGTGGACCGTTTAAACGTGTACTCGCAGTCATCACACATATACATCGTGATTTTGCGAGATAGTTCGTCCAACACGACGACATTGGTGCTGCCACAGCGCGGACAGACCCGGTGGCGCTTCTGCGGACTCATGATGGTTCTCCACTCCCTTGTTATATCGGATTACCTGCGACGACGCGCTTCTGGCGTCGAGTTTCCCTCAACACAAGTATTTCTTTGTTTCGTATCTGACGTCTGAATTGCGAGTCGGCATCAAGCCGGAGATCGGCACCCTCATGTTTCGCTGCCCACAACCGCCGGAATTAATACGGCCCGTAGAACCAGGGTCAAGCAGATTTTAGTACCCCTAATGTCCTCGGCGGAGAACCGGTCATACGTGAGCGAATTCGCTGTGGCCGTAAGCCTTTACGGTGTTTGCAGTTTGTGGATCTCTGGCGAAGGCTCGCAACAATGCACCAGGGTTCTTGGCAGGAATTGACGGTGAGATCATTCGCCACTCGCACAACCGCTCTGCCGGTGACGATATATTGAAAGTCTATGCGGGCGGCGGCAGTCCCAAGGGCATTGAAAAGAAGTGATGTCGAATTCGCGTCCCGGACCGGCCGCCTGAGGCGCCGCGCAGCAAATTGCCCGGTGCCGCTTCATTGAAACTTAGCCGATGCCGACTTAATCGACTCACCCAGTGCTTGCCAGGCGCTTTCGACCCCGGCCTTCATATCTTCCCAGGCGTCCTCGGAAGACTGACGGAGTTGCTCGATTTTTTGCTTCACCTCGGCCTGTTTGGCGCGCAGGGTTTGCACCTGGTTTTGATATTCGATTTTCGCATCAGCGCCCGCCTGGTCGGCTTTGGCTTCCAGCTTATCGATTTCGGCGTTCCATTCATCCATTTTGGCTTTCAGCTTTTGCAGGTATGCGTCACGTGTGTCAGCCATCGATTTTTCCTCCCGTTACTATGAGCCCAAGCATCCCCCGACGATACAGGCAGCTAGCAGACACCGCGCCACGGCGCCGGGCATATAATTTAAAATCCCTGCATTTCCGTTAACACCTAATACGGCGGTTACCCGGATGACATTTTACCTTTTTCGCGTTTTCGACAGCTAGGGCGGCTTTTTCGCAGATGCCGCACACCAAATTCTCATTACAGTACCCTTTCAATTAACACAAAACCGGCGGATTCCTCGGCAGCAATACGCAGATCGGGCAACTCGGTAACACGCGCCTGATCGTGTGGTTCCAGCTCTGTATCATTGATGGTGATACGTCCCGATGTTAGATACACGAAGGCGCCGTGATTTGATGCAAGGTGATGTTTAATTGTTGTATCCGTATTCAGTTCCGCCAGATAGATTGCGGCGTCCGCGTTGAGACGGATGACTTCCTCATTGGTATCGCAGTCGGACGCGATACAGCGCATACGGTTGTGCCGGGTAAGTCCCACCAGACTCCGTTGCCGATAGCTGGGAGCGAGGTTTGCCCGATTGGGCAATAGCCAGATTTGATGAAAATGCAGGGGTGTGTCGGAACAATTATGTTCCGAGTGCGTAATCCCCCGGCCGGCGGTCATGACCTGAATTTCACCGGCCCGCATACTGCCTTCGCGCCCGGTGCTGTCTCTGTGTGTGAGTTCACCGTCATGCACGATCGTGATAATCTCCATCTCCCGATGGGGATGGGTCGGGAATCCACTGTTGGGAGCAACGATATCATCATTGAAAACCCGCAGCTTGCCGAAGTGGGTGTTGGCAGGATCGAAGTAGGTATCGAACGAAAAAAGCCGGTAGGTCCGCAACCAGCCAAAATCGGAGTAATGCCTATCAACGGCTTTGATTATCTGCATCGGTAACCTCGGAAAATTCAGCTCCGAATCGCAAATCGTACGAAGAAGAACACCCGTTTATTTGGTTAAGTTCATATGAAGATATGGGACAGGCACTCTTCGCCCATTCATCCAATCACTCACCCACTCCCCTGCAGGCCGGAAACGCGGCAAACGGCGCGGTTGATTGGGAGTCCGGACGATCTGCCCGTCGGGATGCCGACTATTTCTTCGTGGGAATGTCTCTTACACAGCGGAAGCCGATATCGTCGGCAACAACATCCGGTTTCTGTTTCCCCCGGTACACCGAGGATAACTCCGGACCCCAGGAACGAAACGAGCCGCCGCGGATCACGCGACGAACCCCGCGATCCGGCCCGGTGGGATTGGAAACGGAAATACTGGTGTAGGCATCTGGCCGATACCAGTCGGCGGTCCACTCCCAGATATTGCCGGACAGACTTGCAATCCCTTTCGGCGTCTGACCGTCACGAAAGGCATTGACGGGAGAGCTGTGCGTAAAGCCATCCGTGGGATCGGGTTCTCCGCCGTTCTTACCCGTCCGCCCATGGTTCGCATTTGTGAGGATGAGTTTATCCCCCCAGGGAAACAGCCGGCCGACTTGCCCCCGAGCAGCCCGTTCCCATTCGGCCTCGGTCGGCAGACGCATCCCTGCCCACGCGGCGTAGGCGGCAGCATCAAACCAGGTCACATAGACTACCGGATAATTCTCCCGTCCAGCCACGACAGAAAACTGCTCCTCGGTCCTGAGAATTCCACAAGTATTGGAATCCGCCATTTCCGGGTGATAGTGAGTGGCTGCCTCGGGTGAGGAATTCAAAAAGGCGGTGTACTGTGCGACGCTGACCGGGTACGCTTCAATCTGATAACTGCTCACACGAACCGGCTGGTCGTTGATAACATCATCAAAGACGGTAATATCGACTGCATCTTTACCATACTGTTGATCGAGGATCGCCAGAAAATTCCAGGCGGCCTGCTCAGGGAGTCCCAGCAGAAACTTACCCCCCGGGATGGTGACCAGCGGCGAGGGTTCTTGGGCGGTGACCATACTGGCGATGAGCCAGCACAGCATACTGATGAGAAGTGTTGTGATGTATCTCATTGCCCGTGTCCCCATTTCTCTCTTTGTACACTCTGTGCAATGAATCGGGTGATCTAGTCTGAAACCTGAGTCCATCGCCGCACAATTGAGAGCACGGTACCCAGAGTAATAATCCCTACCCCCAGCCAGACAAAGGACGTAAACGGTTTCCGGGAGACCTCCAGAGTCAGCCGTTCAACTCCTTGTTTCTCGGCCATTGCGGGGTCGTTCACCATCACCGCCACAGAGCGGCTCTCCACCATAATTCCCACGAGCGCGATTGACAGGTCGGTACCGGGAATCGCAACTGCGGGTGACTGCTGATCGGCGGGCACTCCGGCAAAAAACTGCGGCTTTACATCCACTGTGTCGGTAGGACCGGCCACGGTAATGAGCGCACCGACAGTGATATTTCCTTCCATGTGGTCGCCGGTTTCATATTCGTGAAACGTCAAGGTATAGTCACCGTATGGAACCGGTTCATGTTCAGCGAGAATGAGCTGCTGCGCACCGCCCGCTTCCTCCAGCACGCGCAAATCCAGCGGCGCCACGTACAAGTCACCGGTGAAACTCTCTACCACGTGCGGGTTGCGCATATAGGATTTGGTATAATCGGAATAGTACATCTTGGGTCGCAGTTGCCGTCCCTCGTCACCGTAGGTGAGGGTCACATCGAGGTAACTGTCTTCCTCCCGTGGTTTCTCGACGCGTTCATTATACGTTAATTGGTAGCCCAAGGCCGCCTCAGTCTCCCCGGTCATGAGGGTTATCCGTTCAGCTGTTCCGTAATTCGACGACGCCACCACTCCCAGTACCATCACGGCGAATCCCAAATGTGCCAGATGGCCCCCTAGTCGGGGCAAGGTGATGTTTTTGATGATGAAAAGCGTGTAGGCATTGGCCACTAACGCCCAAAACGCCAGGAACACCAGCAGCATATCACTGAGGCGCAACGTAATAATTAAATTAATCGGTATGGTCACCACCGCCGCAATCACTGCCGGCCACGTGAGGCGCTTGATCAGAGTGCCGGACGGCGTGGATCCGAGCCTGGTAAATGGAATGATAATCAGAATCAACAACAGCGCGATCCCGGCGGGGATACTTAGTGAGTGATAATAAGACATCGCCACATTGGCCGGATTACCAAAGAGCCGGGTAATCAGCGGCGAGGAGGTGCCGAGAAATACCAGAAACCCGACCGTCAAGAGAATCAACATCCCGACCGCCAGCCCGAATTCGCGGGAGGTCGGGTTACTCTCCAGTTTCTCAGCCGGGATGGTACGCACCCGCGCCAAGAGCATCGCCGGCCCCCCAACTGCCACCAGTAACATAAATCCAACCAGATAATTATTGATCCCCAGATCCGTAAAGGAATGGACCGAAAAATCGGCCAATACGCCTGAACGGGTGAGGAATGTCCCGTAGATGACCAACAGCAGCGTGCCGATGGACAACAGCAGATTGGTCTTAATCAGTTTATTAGCGCGGCGTTGAATGAGTAAGCCGTGTAACAATGCCAGCGAGGCAATCCAGGGAATCAACGAGGAATTTTCGACCGGATCCCAGCCCCAATAGCCGCCCCAGCCGAGTGTGATATACGCCCAATACCCGCCAAGAAATATCCCCAAACCAAGTGTCATCGCTCCCAAGCCAACCCACGGCATAACCAGTCGGGGGAAAGAACGATAGTCTTTCTGCACCAGGGATGCCATAGCGTAGGCGAACGGGATCGCCAGCGCGGCGAATCCTAAAAATACGATCGGGGGATGAATAACCATCCAGGGATTCTGCAGCAACGGATTGAGCCCGCGTCCGTCTTCAACCGGAAACCCGGTCGGGGCAAACGGTGACCGGACCGCCAGAACGACCAGGAGAAAAAGTTGCACCACCAGGTAGAACACCATCGTCCAGCGTTCGAAGTGTTTCCCCTTGGCGATAATGGTGAAACCGAGCAGCGCGCCGAACGTCAACCACAGCAGGAACGTCCCTTCCTGGCCGCCCCAAAATGACGAGATGACGTATTTCAGTGGCATCTCGAGCGACGAGTACGCAAAGACATATCGAAATTCGAACCGGTGGTTCAGAAATAAGTACATCAAGTATGCTGCCGCAACCACCACCAGTGCGGTCATGGCACCATAGAAAATCCGTCCGGCTTTGAGTCCGCCTTCCCGGTTGCCAAAGGTCGCATAAACCAGCAGCGACGCGGTCGCGCACATGCCGGCGAGAATGAGTAACGTTGGGCCAAATACCATGTCCTATCCTCGTAATCTTACCCGATTAGCACCACCGTTAGTATACGGTAACGGCAACCGCATTGGCAATAAAACACCAAAACTCTCTGGTTATTTGACACCGCCATGTATCGTCCTCTCACCCCCGCGCAGGCGGGGGTCCAGTTGCCCTTGCGCAGCAAGGGACCCTCCACATTATGTCCCGTCCCACGGGATATCATAGGCCTCCCCCGCATGTCATCTCGGACTTGATCCGGAATCCAGTTACCCTTGCGTAGCAAGGGACTAAAAACATCTGCATGTAGCAGACACACCTCGCTTCGTCATTCCTGCGGACACAGGAATCCCATTTCCCTTGCCCAGCAAGGGATTAGGACTTTGGGGTCTTATTACGACGCCCAATGAGTGGACGATTTAAATGAACGATATCGCGGACAAACAAGGCACTAAGCGGATTTGGATACGGCGAAAACTTCTTGTCTCAATAGGATAGGATCGGTATATTTTTGCTGGCATAGATAAATTAATATCACGCCTAAACATTCACCCAGGTACCGCTGGGTGATGCCCTTTATTCGGAGGATGCATGGAGTGCCCGAATTGCGGATTGGAAAATCCTGAGAAAAGCTTAACCTGTGATTGTGGTTACAAGTTTGATACCGGAGGATTCGATCAAGAGGTACAAGACGCACATACCCAGAGAGAAAAGGAACGAATCGCCCGATCCCCTGTGTGGTCGCTGATTGGCCCGGGGGGTTTCATTGGGTTAGTCGTCATTATTGCCTTACTTTCTGCTACCAACCAGAAGAGGCCCGATCATAGACCGTCATCTGGTTCTCAAACAACCAGCTCTCGGCAATCCTATACATCTCCACCGGAAAATGTTTCCTCACCTTATCGCAATGACGCGGGATGGACTAATGCGGCTGGACACATGTGGAGTGGTGTCAAGTTATACTTTGGCCCTAAAAAAACATATGTGGGTGAGGTCGTTTGTGGAAACAACCGATATTATCATTCACACTTAAATAAAACCATTCGAGGAATCAAAATCCGGTATCCGACTGGCAAAACAGAGTGGAAAGACCGCAATGCAATTGTCAGTGGTGCTTGGTATGTTAAAAAATCCGATCCTGCGATAGAGAAAATGATCTGGTATGAGTGTGAATACTGACCTCGCAAGCCCATATAGAAGAACCAGACGGCGTGCCGACGGAGACAATTGCATTACCTCCTAGCCGGATTATTGCCACACATCTTTCGGCGGTTTGATAAAACCTCAAAGTGCCCAACCCCTTGCTGCGCAAGGGCAACTGGATTCCCGCTCAAGGCGGGAATGACACAGGGGAAAGGCCTACCGAATCGCATGGTTGGGGCAGGTTGTAGGCCTGCCGCGCACGTGAGGACAAGGATTTTACATGCTGCTGAATCCAGATAACGGGCAGACCAGGAGGTCTGTCGCGCATAATATGTTTATTTCAACGCCAAATCGTATATCCGGTACGTCTTATACCGCGCATAGCCCAGATTCTCGGCGGCGCGGTTCATCATTTCGTTAATCTCCAGAATCCAGGAACTCTCCGCCCAGGTATATCCACGTTTGGTGCCGTTGACAAAGGTATCGTGGTAAAATACTGCATCCAGTCCTCGTTTCTGGTACTCCGGCAGAATGCCCATGGTAAGAATGCGCACCCCCCGGATGCTCGGACGGATTTTGGTCAACCACAAGAGCTTGAACAACCCGAATGGCAACAGCCGCCCATTGAGTTTAATCAGTGCTTCGTTGAGATTCGGCAGGGCCATGGAAAATCCCACCGGTCGCCCCTGATCTTCGGCGATTAAAATCAACGCCGGGTCAGCAAGTTTCTTCATATCGGCAGCAGTAAAATTGAACTCCTCATCCGTGAGCGGCACAAAACCCCAGTTATGCGCCCAGGCGCCGTTGTAGACTTCTTTGATGCGGGCAATCTCATCGTCGAATTTACCGAAATCGACTGTGCGGAACGTGCAGCCACTTCGCTTCTTAACCCGTTCAGCAACTTTAAGATACCGCTCCGGCGTGGGATTAGCATCATCGGTTCGATATGCGTATAAGTCCATCGATTTTTGAAAACCGAACCGCTCGATAAACTCGGCGTAGTATGACGGATTATAGGGCATCATAAACACCGGCGGCAGACTGAAACCATCCACTAATAACCCTACTTCATGGTTGGTGGTGAAATTCATCGGCCCGCGTACCCAGTCCATGTCTCTTTTGGCGAGCCAGTCCACGCCAGTACGCAAAAGTGACTCGGCTACGTCGTATGACTCAATTGATTCGAAAAATCCAAAGAAGCCGGTCTTCTCCTGATGGAATTCGTTATGCCGATGACTGATATGTGCGCTGACACGGCCTACCGGTTTCCCCTCCTGGTAGGCGAGGAATAGTTGCACATCGGCATGGTTGAAAAACGGATTTTTTCGTCGATCAAAAAATTCCAATCGCTCGATCAAGAGCGGTTGCACCCAATTGGGGTCGTCACGATAGAGTGGTTCAGTCAGCGTAATGAACTTTTTCAGTTCCGCGCGGGTCTGTACCGGCAGGATCTCGATGGTGGAGTGATTCATCCCTCACCGTGCGAGGCTCAAATGACGCCGGTCTTCTTGCCGACCTGTTCAAAAATCTCCAGGACGCGGTCGAGCTGTTCATCGGTGTGGGTTGCCGTGTAGGAGGTGCGAATGAGGGCCTGCCCCGGAGGGACCGCCGGCGAAATAACCGGGTTGGTGAACAGTCCAGCGTCGGTCAGCATGCGCCAGAACCGAAAAGTATCAAGGTCCTCACCAATCATCACCGGGATAATTGGGGTTTGGGTAGTGCCAATGTCAAAGCCGAGCCGTTTGAATTCCCGGTGCATGTGATGGGTAATTATCCACAGGCGTTGACGGCGTTCGGGCTCGTCCTTGATGATTTCCAGCGCGGCCAGACACCCGGCGACTGAGGATGGCGGCAGAGAGGCCGAAAAGATCAGTTCGCGGGAGAAATGCTTGATGTAGTGTATAACTTTTTCTTCCCCGGCGATAAATCCGCCGATGGAGGCGAACGACTTGGAGAACGTGCCCATGATCAAATCGATGTCGTCTTCCACCCCGTAGTGTTCGGCGGTCCCCCGTCCACCGTCGCCGAGAACCCCCACGGAGTGGGCATCATCAACCATAATCCGGGCGCCATGCCCCTTTGCGACCGGAATGATCTCCGGCAAGGGGGCAATGTCTCCCTCCATGCTGAAAACCCCATCGGTAACGATGAGTTTTCCGCCGCCGTTGCTTACTCCGGCCAGGAGGCGTTCTAAATCCTCAGGATCGTTGTGCAGATATTTCCAAACTTTGCCAAACCCGAGACGGCATCCGTTCACAATTGAGGCGTGATCGGAGCGATCGGCAAAGACATGGTCTCCCTTGCCGACCAGGCAGGAAATCGTACCGACATTGGTCTGAAATCCGGTGGAAAAGACCAGCGCCGCCTCTTTGTTGACGAAATCGGCCAGTTTTTCCTCCAGTTCGACGTGCAAGTCGAGGGTCCCGTTCAAATACCGGGAGCCGGTACAGCCAGAGCCGTATTTCTTGGCGGCCGCAACTGCCGCCTCCACAACTTTGGGATGATTGGTCAGTCCGAGATAGTTGTTGGACCCGATCATAATGACCGGTTTGCCCTTGACTATGACTTCCGTGCCGGGGGCAGAGGAAATTTCGCGGAAGTAGGGGTACAGCCCCTGCGCCATAACTTCGCGGGCGCGAGTAAAGTTGTAGCATTTGTTGAAGACATCGCCTTGCTGGGTCATAGGAGGTAAATTGGTTGTTGCCAAATCCGTCTCGCTTTTGTTATCTGCTTCGTTATCCGGTCCGTCGGTTACAAAAATACGGGATTGGAGGCCGGATATTGACCCAATCCCAAAATCGGAGAGTATTTGTCGGCCTCCCCTTTGTCAAGGCATTTATATGATTGAAGCGCCTAACGATAACAGCAACAACCAGCACGACGCCAACGCCGGGATGCGGGTCCTGGTGACCGGCGCCAACGGTTTTGTCGGTGCGCGACTGTGTGAAATACTCGCGGAGCGGGGATACACGGTACGCGCCTTTGTCCGGGAGACCAGCGATTTGTTCCGCCTGAGTGCGCTGGACGTCGAGTTTCATTATGGTGATTTGGGTGATTATAACTCCCTGCTGGCGGCGGTCGATGATGTCGATATTGTCATTCACTCGGCGGGAAAGATTAAGGCACCGTCTTTCGCCGCCTACCTACAGGCGAATAAGCAAGGGACAAAAAATATTCTGGATGCGGTGGCGGAGGCTGCGCCGAATCTGCGACGCTTCGTGTATGTTTCCTCTCTGGCGGCTGGAGGACCGGGGCCGGGTGATGCGCCAGTGCGGGAATCTGATCCTCCACGGCCGGTGACCCCGTATGGGGCAAGTAAACTGGCTGGCGAGCGGGAAGCATTATCGTTTGCCGATAAGCTGCCCGTCTCGGTGGTCCGTCCCCCGGCAGTGTACGGTCCGGGCGATACGCAGGTCCTGGGATTTTTTCGCACGGTTTGCTGGCATATCAAACCATACTTCGGCTCACCGACGGCAAAGATCCGGTTGGTGTACGTGGATGATTTGGTCGAAGGCCTCCTGCTGGCAGCGACAAAGGAGGCCGCAGTTAATGACGTGTTTTATATCGCCGATGAAAAGAGCTACACCTGGCTGGAGCTGGAAAGTGTCATCGCCAACGCGGCGAACGTCTGGGCGGTGCCGGTACGAATTCCCAAGTGGTTTGTGCGTTTTGCCGCAACGATGACTGAACTGGTGTATAAACTATCCGGCAAAACACCCGCGTTTAACCGTCACAAGGCAGAGGATTTTCTGCAGCAGAACTGGACCTGCTCCATCGCCAAAGCCCAACGAATTCTGGGATACCGCTGTCGATTTCCCTTCGACAAAGGTGCGGAGATCACCATCAATGCCTATCGCGAGAAGGGCTGGCTGTAGCGAAAAACGGGTGCAGAGGCATCATCAGTGATACAAACCTATCTAGCATTGCTGGCCGTCGGCGGTGTAGCGATCGTGTTTTCGCTCATCCAGCGCGGTGTCGCCGTACTCCTCTTCTATCGATCAATCAATTCTGACTCGCGTCCAGCAATCCCATGGGTGCAACTGTTATTCAGCGATCTGGTATTTTATTCCCTGTTGCCGGGAGTGGCGTATGTGTTCTTTTCGCCCTATATGCCCTTTATGGGGATTCGTGCGGGACTCGCGTTGGCCTTAATCGGTATCCTGGTGGGTGTGCTGCCGCTGGCTGCCCGTGAACTGGTGCTCCGGGAACGCCGTGCCGCGGTGACCTTGTTTGATACGTTCTTCACGGTGATCAAGTTACTGGCTTGCTTGGGGTTACTGGGAGTATTGTTCCCGCTATGACCGATTCCCGTCCACCCCTGGTGTCCTCGCTGGGGCAACTTCGTCGACAGTTTCCACACACTGCTAATCATGTCTTTTTTGATCATGCCAATGTCGGACCGCCCCCGGCAAAAGCGCTTAGGCTGCTACAAAACCTGGGAGAACGCTATCAGCGCATCGACCAAACTATTGATGCGGACTGTTTCAAACTGCTCGGAAAACTGAGGGCTGCGTTCGGCAGGTTGATTCATGCACCGGAGCAGACCATTAGCTATCTGCCGAATACGTCTCATGCAATTAACCAGGTGTTACTGGGGCTCAACTTGCAGCAGGGTGAGCGAATAGTGGTTCCCGAGGTTGAATTTCCGGCATTGACGTATCCTATTATGCACCTCCGTCGGGAACAGGGCGTGGTGGTGGATTTTGTACCTTGTGAAAACGGATTTCTTGACCTTGACGGCTTCGAACGCCGTCTCAAATCCCACAAAACAGCTTTAGTCGCCACCAGTTGGGTGCAATACCATAACGGATACCGGTATGATCCTGTCCACCTCACGGATATCTGCCATCGTCACGGCGCATTTCTGCTAGTGGATGCGACCCAGGGAGTTGGACCGATTCCCCTGGATGTCGTCAGTGCCGGAGTGGATGCCCTGGCGTGTGGCGGAGCGAAATGGTTGTTTTGCGGGCCAGGGAGCGGATTTTTGTACGTCAGTAAGTCCCCCGTCCGAGCGGTTAATCCCGCGAGCATCGGCTGGTTGAGCGTGGATTGGGGCTACTCATTTGGCGATTTGCAACGGTTTGACCGACCGCTCTACGCGGATGGTCGGCGATTCGAGTGGGGAACCTACCCCTATTATCAGCTGCAACTGGTTCGTGCGGGTCTGGAGGTGATTGAAGCCGCCGGGCCTGAACGCACGTTTCGCCATGTAACTACGCTGTTGGATCAGTTGGGAGATTGGCTGACTGATCACGGCTTCACGGTCACCTCGCCATGTGAGGAGCCTCATCGGTCGGCAATCCTGACCTTCACCGGCCGGAAAATCGCCGATTTACATCAAACTCTCAATGATCAGCGATTCTATGTCTCCCTGCGTGAGGGCAGTATCCGCGTCTCCCCGCATTGTTACAACACCAAAACCGAGATGCATCGATTTATTGCCGCGATCGAGAAAACTGTATCCCGCCCGGAGTGACGAGTCAGTGGTGACTTGGAACGTCGGGTGGGTATAGACCGTCTTGTGGGCGGTCCGCCGTGGCGGATCCTGTCTGCCCCAAGGACTGGATTTGGCCGATCCTCCACTGTGTCACCCCAGCGCAGGCTGGGGTCCATTTTTCCCTTGCGCAGCAAGGGAGCAAA
>CAYWVO010000011.1:49377-75038 GCA_964461835.1 uncultured Ignavibacteria bacterium
AAAACCGTCGAACGTGTGCGCGGCAGGTCTTTAACCTGCCCGAACGATCGGACTTAACAGGACCATCCCGCTTGTCACCCCAGCGCAGGCTGGGGTCCATTTTTCCCTTGCGCAGCAAGGGAGCAAAACCGTCGAACGTGTGCGCGGCAGGTCTTTAACCTGCCCGAACGATCGGACTTGACAGGACCATCCCGCTTGTCACCCCAGCGCAGGCCGGGGTCCATTTTTCCCTTGCGCAGCAAGGGAGCAAAACCGTCGAACGTGTGCGCGGCAGGTCTTTAACCTGCCCGAACGATCGGACTTGACAGGACCATCCCGCTTGTCACCCCAGCGCAGGCCGGGGTCCATTTTTCCCTTGCGCAGCAAGGGATAAGGATGATGAGCGTTGACGAACAAACTCCCATCCTTGATTATGTCTCGACATGCATGAGTCTTTGAAATCCCCAACGAGCAAACCATCTGAAAAAGGCAGCCACCCAGAATTGAGGGTAGATCGTACCCTCTGAGTCGTCTGCGGTGACGTGGGTTCGACGTCATTCTGTCGCCCCATGCAGTGACGAATATACCCTTGCAGCCATTGCCGGCGCGCAGCCAGCAGAGGAATTAGTATGATCTGCCTCATTCTGTGTGTATAATGGTAGATGGAGTGAATCAGGTGATGATTCAACGGGCGAAGAACCTCGCGCACCGGATGCGGCACCCTGCCCTGAGGGCACTTGGTGTTCTCGTAGTCTTCTGGGTTTTGGTTGCCTCTATTCAAGTACAGGCGCTGCCCAACCGGTATTTGCAGGGAGACTGGTGGGGATTAACCTCCACGCGATACGTGTCATCGATCGCGCTCGGACGGGAATTTGTCTATTTCGGGACCAATGGCGGCATCTTGCGCTACGACCGGTTCCGCAACGAGTGGGATGGTCTCTGGACCACGCTGGACGGCTTACCGGCTAACGACGTCACTGATTTGGCCTACGATCAGGAAACCCAGGAATTATATGCCCGCACAACCCAGGGGGATGTCGTCTATTACTCCGCGGGATATGAATTTGAGTACACCGGTGAATTCCCGGACGAGTTAGTGCTGCGCTTTGAACGGGTCAATCTGATGAACTACACCCTTTCCGGCGGGTATTCGGCGTTACACGAAAATGTTATCACTGATGCCCATTTGCGCGACTACCCGGTTGTCGGGGGGATGAACGACGGGTGGGGAAACGTTTGGGTGGCCACCTGGGGTCTGGGGGTGTGGCGGGGCTCCGAGTTTCAATCGATCCTTGAGCCATTACCCTACGGTCTCGCGCACAGCAATGTGCGGGCGATTGAAAAGCTGAAAAACACCTGGTGGTTTGGCGGCCCCTGGCTGGACGAGCAGCAGAAAGGTGTTTCGGTAGTTGACACGGCAGCCCAGGGCTTCTCCTACGTCGAGGCACGCTATACCAACGGCCTGGCGTCTGATCAAGTGCTCGATTTTGAGCGTGATGGTGACACCATGTGGATCGCCACTCCATCCGGTTTGAGCCGCTACGACGCAAAACACGAATTCCCCTATCGCACCTATGACGAATTTTCCGGTCTCTTAAGCAATATGGTGACGGCGATCGCGGCCGACGAGGACATGGTGTGGGTCGGCACCGACCTGGGACCGAATGTGTTGCTGGTACCTCAGGACTCCGTGGCGCGAGCAACCGACCAATTGACCAATGGCACGTATGTGTATGACTTGAAGGTCATCGACGATTTTGTGTGGATGGGCACTGACCAGGGTCTTTTTCGCCTCTGGAAAGAAAATCCTGCCTGGCGGCGTTTTTCGCAGGCGGAGAGTATACTCGATGGCCACGTACGCGCGATCGCCGTGGATGACACGGCATATTATTTCGGCACCGATCTTGGGTTAGCCATTGTCTGGCGGGACGGATCCGGTATTGAGGAGTTGACCGACGGCGATTTCAGCGTAAATGCGGATATCTACGCCCTGGCGGTGCAGGACCGCATTGTCTGGGCCTCCACGCCCCACGGATTGCTGCGTTATGATATCCGCAAGCGGCGGTATCGGCTGTTCGACCGGAATGATGGTCTGTTTGATATTTTCGTGCAGGAGATTTATCCGGACGGCGATTATCTATGGCTGGGAACCCAGGAGGGTGTGCAACGGTTTTTCTGGAATAATCCGTATCGGATCGATTAATTGTGAACCAGATGGCGTGAATGATCGACCAGTATACGAGTATTGAAAAAGAGGGTGATAGCCGGTACCGAGCAACATTTCAACGATTGCTAGTACCGATACAATAGCACGATGACAGCGAAATCATGCATAAAGTTACTATTGTGGCGATTGAGCACCTGCCTGATTGTGCTCGCCTGCTGCGCCAGCACTGTCCGCGCCGCCGATACTGATTTTTTTGACCGCAATGAGTTGTATCTCGATGGACGCGTGATCGATATCCTTATCGGGGATGCCGACGGCGATGCGTTGCTCGATCTCTTCGTATTTCAACAACTGCCCGCGCAACAGGAAGAACAAGTCGGGGTTTCGTTTTTCCGTCACGATAACCGTGATCATTTCCCGAACACTCTCAAGCAAACTTGGCCGTTACCTGAGGACGGGGGATTTTTTGATCTGGCGGATGTCACCGGCGATCAGCGCCGGGAATTAGTCGGGATCAGCTCAGACAATGTCTTCTATTACCAGTTACAGAGTTCTCGCTACGACCAGGTTTTGGAGTTGCTTCTGCCGTTGGACTCCCCTCCGTGGATCCCGCCGCGAACCGTTCGAGCCTGGGACTTTTGCTGGCCGTTGATCCGCGAATCGCATGAAGTTATCGCCCTGCCTCGCAACGACTTATTAGAATTATGGCTGCCTGACGGGGAGTTAGTGTATTCAGTGGTTGAATCATTATCTTGTTCGGCCTTGACCACGCCACAGGCTCGGCAGCCACATCTCTCGGGTTCGATCAGTGGTGAGATCGCCGGGCTTAACTTCTGCCTCCCCACGCCGGCGCTGCCCCTCGACATTGCCACGGCCGAGGTCTACCTGCGATCGCCTTCCGGCGTACAAGGGTATCGCCGCGATGCGCTCTCCGGGCTTGCGTTTCAACACACTGCCCGGTTCTCGCACGGTCCGCGGGAGGCACCGTTCTTCTCTCAGGGACCATTCGGCAACACCGTATTGGTTGAGGATTTAAACAGTGATGGGGCGCTGGATCTGGTCTCGTGCGAGAATACCGGTGGCATCACTGATGCCCGTGCGCGGGTGGCGGTATACTACGGACCGTTGTCGAGCTCGACCATGACCGCACCGCACCAGCAATTTGAAGTAGAAAATGTGACCACCTACCCACAACTGGCGGACCTGGACGGAGATGGATTGACCGATATTATCTTGTGCGCCGTCGAGATGGGGACGATAACCTCGGCAAAGATGATTGTAGTAAAGAGCACCAATCTCTTTCTACTCGGTTTCCGTCAGCGGCCGGACAACAGCTTTGAGTCCGATCCGGATGATCGGCTTAAAGTGTCGATTCGCCTGGATACCGAACGGCCCGATCTGCTGGGACGGATTCCGGTTCGGTATGTCGGCGATCTTAACCACGACCGGCTGAGCGATTTCATCGTATGCCCCGGCGAGGACAAGCTGGATGTCTATCTGGGACAGGAGGGACGACTGTTTCCGGACCGCCCGGATATGAGCATCGACTGCGACGCCCCATCGGTCATTTATCCGGTTGATCTCAACAACGACCGGGTGACTGATCTGGTCGTGCGACACCATACCAAACCGTCCCACGTGCATAAGTTGACAGTGTTTTTACGCCGGTAATCCTCAGTTTACCGAAGACCTCTGCAATTTCCCTCGCTCGGCCTATCACTTCTGGCTTAAGGAGTTGCTTCGTCAATAAATCTGCCTTTTGATTATTTAGGAAGCCAAATATGCCGATATCCCTAATAGAACCAGAGGCGGTGTGAGTGTCTTTATGCATGTAAGTCAATGGATTAGCAAATTCATCCGGGTATCTGCAGAAAACATGCCGAAATCAGTTGTACAGATGAGATTTCATTGTATCTTGTAACCAGGATCCCGTGAGGGTCGTATAAAGAATGGGAAGAAATGACAGTCGGTGTAATTCAACAAGGTGTTTTATTATAAAGAGTTAGCCGGTTGTGGTGAGATGAGGAACCACCATGAAACTTGAACTCCAGCTGAAACTGAAACAGGTTCTCGCTCCACAACTGATTCAGTCACTCAAAATGCTCCAGATGCCGCTGTTGCGGTTGGAGCAGACGCTCCGGCAGGAATTGTCCGCTAATCCCCTATTGGAAGAAGACGATCTGGGGGATGAGGTCGAGGACGAACTGGCGGAATTAACCGACGATTCGAATTCGGATTCTGCGGAAGATGATCTCGACGAGATCGACTGGGAAGCGTATCTGGGTGACGAAAAAGAGTTTACCCCCCGCTCGGTTCTTGAACGTCCGGAGGAACAGTTCGACCAAATACCCGCAACCGAACCGGGCATGTATGAATACTTGCTGGAACAGTTGAACTTCCATAAGCTCTCGCCGGAGGAAATCTCCATCGGCGAGTTCATTATCGGCAATCTGGACGAGACCGGCTTCTTGTCGATGAGCCTCGAGGAAATCGCCGAAGCATTGAAGGTCGATGTGTCGGAAGTCGAAAAAATCCTCAAGTTGATCCAGACGTTCGATCCTCCCGGTATTGCCGCCCGCGATTTGCGAGAATGTTTGCTGATCCAGTTGGAACAGAAAGACATGCAGGATACGCTGGCCTATCGGATCACCGATGAACATCTGCACGAACTGGATCGCAAAACCCACATGCAACTGTCGCGAATGATGGGAGTCCCGGCCGACCGAATCCAGAATGCGATGGAGGATATTAAAACTCTCAATCCACGACCGACCCAGGGACGATTTGTCAAACCCGCCAGCCCGGTGATCCCGGATCTTATTGTCGAGAGCGTCGGCAACGATTATGTTGTCGTGCATAATGATAAACACGTGCCGCGTCTCCGTATCAATAATGCCTATCGTGATTTGTTGCGCCGCGGCAATAAGGCGCCGCAGGAGACCAAAAAGTACGTGCGGGAAAAACTGGAGCAAGCCCGCTGGCTCCTGAATGCAGTGAACCAGCGTCGGACCACGATGATCAGAGTCATGAATGCCATTCTCGAAGAACAGAAAGAGTTTTTCGACAAGGGTCCGGAGGCGTTGAAGCCGCTGATCATGGAAGACATCGCTCAAAAGGTCGACATGAATGTCGCCACTATATCCCGCGTCGCGAATGAAAAATACGTCCAGACCCCGCAGGGCATTTACGAAATTAAATATTTCTTCAACAGCGGGGTAGATCGGGACGATGGTAACCAGATGACCAAGCGGAGTGTCAAGGCGAAGATCCAGGAGATTATCGAAAAGGAAGATCCCGCACATCCGCTGTCCGACCAGGAAATTTACCGCCGCCTCCAGGCAGAGGGGATTAAACTGGCGCGGCGAACGGTTACAAAATACCGCGAAGAACTGAAAATTTTGCCTGCCCGGTTCCGTAAACGGGTCGGCAAATCCGACTCGGTAGGGGCGTAAACGTACGAGGCATGGCTATCTGCCGGTGCAATAAAGCAACGCAACACGGTACTGATCTGAGAATATCTGACCCACTCGCTACAATTTTTCGATGTGATTGTGAACTCTCCGGCCCGCGGGCAAGACTATCAGGGCGGCCCGGGGAACGGATGGCGTATTGGGCCATCCACCGACAATGAAGGGGGTGTTGTTTCGTTCTGCGCAGGAGTGGTGCGCCGAGGCATCGCAAGCTCAATTGCGGGAATTTTTCGTGCGCGAACAACAGTGGATTGCTTAGAGAATTGGGACGTTATGAGGCAGACATCTCGGGGCACATCGGGTTTTGTGTTGAGACGAAGAGTTGACATTCATGAGGAAAGGAGATGTCGATGAAGGTGCGGATTACTGCTCGGCATTTTGATTTAACCGAGGATCTGAAACAGGCTGCGGAATCTCGTCTGCAAGCATTGTCGAAGTATTATGACAACATTATCGACCTGCACCTGAAACTCGACCAAGAGAAATACCGTCACACGGCCGATTTGAACGCGACGGTCAATGGGGCGGTGCTGTCCTGTCGTGCGCATTCCACCGACATGTACGCGTCGGTGGACGAGGTTGCCAACAAAATGGAAACGCAGGTAAAAAAGCACAAATCGCGTCTCCAGGACAAAGGGCAACGCAAAGTCGCCGAGGCCAAAGAGGCCATGGGGATGGCCACGGAATCGATTGATGAGGATGAACTAGATCTGGACTAAGATCCCGAAAACCCTCATATTCCCCGGTCGGGGGTATCCTCGACCGGGGTTCACTATATGAGTACACTGGACATTGAAAGAATCTATCGCGAGCGCCGGGATCAACTGGAACTGACGCTCCTGGCCGGACGCGGCGGACTGAAACACGAGCTGACCAACGCGGAAATCGCTCGTCCGGGATTAGTGCTGGCCGGATTTCTCGAACGGTTCGCCAACGTCCGGACACAAGTCTTCGGCCAGACCGAGATGGCCTACCTCAATGCCTTAAGCCCCACCCAACGGCAGGAACGGCTGAAAGATTTTTTCGAATTTACCGTTCCCTGGGTTATCGTCACCAAAGCCCAGGCCTGCCCGCAGGAATTACTGGACGCGGCCGAGAATGCCGAAACGCCGCTGTTTTCCACCCGGCTGAACACCTCCGATTTTATTGCCCGGCTCTCCGCCTACCTGGAGGTCGTGTTCGCCCCGACGACCACGATGCACGGCACACTGGTGGATGTCTACGGGGTAGGCTTATTCTATACCGGCCGTTCAGGAATCGGGAAGTCAGAATGCGCCCTCGATCTCATCGAGCGGGGACATCGACTGGTCGCCGACGATATCCTGCGGATCACCCGCAAGGCGCCTAAAGTAATCATGGGCACGGCGTCGGAGATGCAGGGTTTTCATATGGAAGTACGCGGGGTCGGGATTATCGACATCGAGCGGCTCTTCGGCGTGCAATCGGTGCGGCTCCAGAAACGAGTGGAAGTTGAGGTTCGCCTGGAACTGTGGGACTCGGCCGCCGAATATGACCGTCTGGGCCTGGAATCCCGGTTTACCACGGTCTTGGGGGTCGATATCCCGGTGGTGACGATTCCGGTCTCGCCGGGGAAAAATATCACGGTGATTTCCGAAGTGATCGCCATGAATCACATGCTCAAAACCTATGGGGAGAATCCAGCGGAACTCTTTTCCCGCCGCTTAAACCAGGAGTTGCGTCGACGGAAGATGACCGACGTGTACCTGGAATCTGATCTGGAATAAACCGCCCACACCGGCCTTCCCGGTGCGGTTGGGTTGACAAATCCGCAATTCGAGGGGGTACTTCGCCGGCGCATTTTGGCATCTGCTGCGTAGTATCATTAATATCGCATACGGGCCGATAACGAGAATGAACCTGACGTTGGGCAAAAAGCAGGAGTGCGATGACACGCGCTAAAATTGAAATTCGCGTCGGTCTTACCGTTCTGGGTGCGGTACTGGTGCTGACGATCGGCCTGATGTGGCTCACCAACTTTAGTTTCGAGGAGACCCACTATACCGTGCAGGTGCGGTTCCCGCATATCGGCATGCTGGAAACCGGCGATCAGGTGTCAGTTTTCGGCATCAAGCGGGGCAAAGTTCAAGAGTTGCAACTTGACGGCAACCGGGTACTGGCGACCTTGGAACTGGCCAATGACGTCAAGCTGAAGCAGGACGCCCAGTTCACCGTGAAAAACCTGGGGTTGATGGGAGAGTGCTATGTTGATGTGCAGCCCGGCGAATCTGACGAGCCGTTGGATATTTCCCAGCGGGTTGAAGGCAGGTACGACGAGGGGCTAACCGAACTGACGAGCGTGCTCGGCCCTATGGTAGACGAGATGAGTGAACTGGCGAAAGCCTTGCGAGCTTCGGTCGCCTCCGATACCTCGCTCTCCGGCATGGTGAAAACCATCCAGAACGCCCAGGATATCTCCCGTGAGTTAAAGGCAACCGTCGAGGAGAATCGCCCCCAACTCTCCTCCGCCCTGGAAGATTTTTCCGCTGCCGCCCGCAGCCTGCGGGAAATCGCCGCGACCAGTGAGGAACAAATCGAGCAGGTGGTCGACCGCATGGATACCACGTCGGCTGCGCTGACGCAGTTTGTTTCCCAATTAGACACCATGTCTACCCAGGTGAACACGCTGTTGGAACGGGTGGACCGCGGCGAGGGCACACTCGGCTTACTGGTCCATGACGATGAGCTGTATAATCAATTGAAAACTGCGTCCCAGAACCTGGAAACCCTCATTGCCGATATCCGCGCCAACCCGCAGAAATACGTACAGGTGCAGATAAAGTTGTTTTAGCTCGTGCGCGGCAGACTATTTGTGGGCGGCAGACCTCCGGTCTGCCCGTCCGATGGTATTTTTGTGCGCGGCAGGTCTTTAACCTGCCCGGACGATCCCAATTGGCACGATTTCCCAACCGTGTCATTCCCGAGACATCGGGAATCCAGCTTGGGGTGGGGATGAAATACCGAATCTCATCCCAGGGCAAGCCCTGGGGCACCCGGCACCACGCAAAAGGGGTGTAATGTCGAAACCACGTCGCCAAGGCGACTCAGGGGTTTCGACCTACGCTTCTATTCATTTTGTGCGCGGCAGGTCTTTAACCTGCCCGGACGATCCCAGTTGGCACGATTTCCCAACCGTGTCATTCCGGACTTGATCCGGAATCCATTTTTATTTAGCCCTGATCTGAGGGCATGCGACAAGCGATCCCGGAGATCAGGGTTTCTATAGAGATGTGCGCGGCAGACCTCCCGGTCTGCCCCTTCGAAAAGAAATCCCCCCAATCCGGTGCCGGTCAGCCCTTGGGCTGACTGCACGGTGCGTGGAAACCACGCACCCTACAATACTATGAGCATGTACAGCCGGTATTTGTGGCGGCGTTTCAAGAATACGGCCTGCCGCGGGCCATTCGCACGGATAACGGATCACCCTTTGCCAGCCCGTCACTGGCCGGTTTATCGCGGCTGGCGGTGGAATGGATCAAACGGGGGATCGTCCCGGAACGCATTGCTCCCGGTAAGCCCCAGCAAAACGGACGGCAGGTGTTCCTCTCCAAGGTGCTCGTCGGGGAAGATGTTGCCTTCCTCCCGCTTGACGGTGACCGGTGGCAGATCCGCTGGAACGAGATGGACTTGGCGATCTATGAGGAGAACACGGGACGAGTCATTCGCCCCACACCTCCACCAAAAACAAAAAAACAATGAACCAAAAAGACAAAAAAGTGTTACCTATGTCCCCGGTTTAAGGTGTTACCCATGTAACCGGTTGTTCACATATCGAGAAACTCGGAACCTGACCTACTTTTGGGACAACCTCAGGACGTACCCCAGCCACAAATACAAGCCCCAGAGCCAGGGTCCCGCTGTCCTGTCACGATTTCGCCGGTTCGCAAAAATCCCGAAACTTTTTGCACTGTTGCACGAATAAATGTTATGATTCTCCCAACCAGGGCTGCGTTAGGAGGCCGGGTGCGGCAATCTGATCGCCGAGCAATACGCTCGCGGCTTGTCTGTGTTCTCCTGCTCCTGCTGTTCGGCGCGGGAATATCATCCGCCAACGAGGAGATCCGCGAACTCTCCCCGGACGATCTCACCGACAGCGTCCGAACACTCAATCCGGCGATCCATTACGGCGGCCTGATGATTTCGCAGGGCGAGACAATCACCGGCCCGGTCTTAATTATTGCCGGGGCGCTGGATATTCAGGATGGCGGCACGCTGTCGGGGGACGTCTGGATCGTCGATGGCCGGCTGGTGATTACCGGTGGGGGACAGATTGATGGCGGGGTGATGCTGGTCAACAGCCGGGCGTATCGTTCCCGTGAATCGGTGATCACCGGGGATATTCAGCGGTACCGCTGCTCTTGTTCGCTTGATGTTGAGCGATATGAGGAAAACAAAGCCGTTGTGTTTGTTGAGAAAAAAGATCCCCGGGCATTGACAATCAAACCCACCTTCGGGATGGGGGATGGCAACCGGGTGGATTTTGATCTCTGGTGGGTTGGGCTTGAGCGCAAAAATGAGCGGGTGAAAAAACCTTACACGCGGTTTGAAGCACGCCTCCTTATTCCCTGGAAGAATAATAATCGGGGTTTGCTTGGCTTTGATATCGACGTGGCCGTCCCGGTGCACGGGCATCAAGCCGATCTGCTTCTGCGCGGATTTAAGAAAACTACCACCAATGACAACTGGCAACTCAGTCTTGCGGAGAACGGCTGGATTACCTGGTTGGCGGCCAATGATTACCCTGATTACTATGAACGTCAGGGTGGCACCATCGGCCTCGCCTGGCGGCCGTGGCGTTTTTGGGAGTTCACGGGTCTGGCGAGTTTCCAGCGGGATGTCTCGCTCATCACCCGGGAGACCGAATCGATCATCTACCCCGATCGGCGGTTTCGCAATAATCCACCAATCGACCAGGGCGAACGGCTGGCCGTCACCGGGAACGCAGTCTATGACACCCGCTATGACGACTACCGCCCAAGTAATGCCTGGCGCGGTGAGTTGTGGCTGGAAAAGGGCATCGCCGACGGGCCGGGTGAGTTCTCCTACACCGCGTTCACGGTCGACCTCAGGCGTTACAACGAAATCGAACCGTGGCTGCACTGGGATTTTCGCGGACGGCTGTTTTCCTCCTTTGATGAAATTCCGGCACAGGTAACGCAATCACTCAACGGGTACGGCGGGGTGCGGGGATTGGATGATATCCCGTTTTCCGTCCGGCGCGGTGATCGGCTGGCGTTACTTTCGTCCGAAGTTCGCCTGGCGCTGCCGGAGCTGCCGGTATTCAATTGGATTTTCAACCGCTGGGATTTGGTGGCGTTTGGTGATCTTGGTCTTTTGGCACGCGCGGATAATCCGCAAGCGCCCCTGGGATTTCTGACAACCGAATTTGATAAGTGGGGCAAAACCGCCGGAATCGGTATCTGCGGCGAATCCTTCATCCCTTACATCGGTGTGTACGTGGCGCAGGATTTGGACCGCGAATGGAAACGGCCGCGTGTCATCGTGCGCGCGATGCGCTCGTTTTAGTGATCATCATGACCCCGGATAATACACCAGTACTTGTCGTCAGGAACCTGCACAAATCATTCGGCTCCGTGCAGGCCCTTCGCGGTATTGATCTTACCCTGGATCGGCCCGGCGTGTACGGCTTCCTCGGGCCAAATGGATCAGGTAAGACCACGACCTTTAAAACCACTAGCGGATTGCTGCAACCGTCCGACGGCACCGCCCACATTTGCGGCATCGATGTCCATCAGGATACCAAAGCAGCAGTCAGTCATCTCGGGGTACAATTCGACGCACCGACATTCTATCCCTACCTCAGTGGGCGCGATAATTTACACGTGGCGGTGAAGTGGTTGGGCGGCATTACCCATACTACAGTCGATGACCTGCTCGGGTTGGTCGGCCTCTCCGATGCCGCAGCGCGCAAAGTCGGCGGATATTCCTCCGGAATGAAACAGCGGTTGGGCTTGGCCGCGGCATTGCTCTCTGATCCCAAATTACTTCTGCTTGATGAGCCAACAAACGGCCTCGATCCGCGCGGCATTGCCGATATGCGTTCGCTGTTGCCCCAACTGGCGCGCGAAGAGGAGCGGGTGGTGCTTCTCTCCTCGCATCGCATGGAAGAAGTTGAGCAAATCTGCGATTTTATTTATGTGATTTACGAGGGATCTCTTGTGGCCTCTGGCAAGCCGGCGGAGTTAACCGCTGGCGGTGATCAAATCGAGATAGAATGTGCGGATGCGGCTGCGGCGACCGCAGCGCTGCAAGCATTGCCAGGGGTCGCCGGCATCGAAACCGTAAATCAGTCCCGCTTGCTGGTCACCGCTCCCGATATCCGGCCGAGCACGATCAACAAATTGCTCCTTGAGCAGGGGATTGCGGTCAACCAGGTGGTCCGCAAAAAGGAATCGTTGGAGGAGGTATTCTTTCGGCTTACTGAAGGAGAAGGCCATGGCCGGTAAGCTGACTGATGTTTTCGCCGCCGAGTGGCTCAAAGCGCGTCGCCGGAAGATGACTTTTGTGCTGCCGGTGTTGTGTGTTGTCCTGTCGGTGATGATCTTTTTTGGCCTCGATCTCGCTGCTCGCCGTCAATGGGTCGGGGTGCCGACCGGCTTTTTCATCGCCTCTTCGACAATATCCTGGATGATTAACGTGCTTGCCCTGCTGACGGTGATCCTGACCAGTTTTCACATTTCGCAGGAGTTCGCCCTGGGGACAATCAAACAGACCTGGGTGCGACCGGTGCCACGCGGCACGTGGTTCCGCGCCAAAATTATCACCGCCGCCGGCGGGATTGCGGTATTATTCGGGCTGGTTGTCGGCACAGCGGTTATTCTCTCAGCGGTGGGATTGGGTTTTGCCGATTTAATGGAAAAAGATTACCTGGTGCACACCGCCGGTGCTTTGGGCGGTCGATTCGTGCTGAGTTGCTTGCTGACGTTGTGGTCGTTGCTGACAGTGACTGTGGTCATTGCGGTGCTCGGGTCGTTTTTCAATCATCCGGGCGGGACCATTGCCGTGGGGCTTGGGGTCAGTCTGGTAATGACTGGGTTGGCGATATTTCCAGCGCTGCAACCATTGCTGTTAAGTACCTATCTTTCGCTGCCCGCGGAATACATGGTGGGGATGTCGAAGGGGTTGCCGTTGCGACAGTCTTGGGGTGAAGTGACCCGACTTACGTTAATCGGCGGGGGCATTTGGATGATCGTGAGCCTGGCGATTGGCCACTGGTGGATTCAGAAAAAAGAAATCAGGTTCTAAGATCCAATGCTGGTCAAAAGGAGTACCGTTAAATGATGCGACAACGAACAGTTTTGGTCATCGGATTATTTGCCATTCTCGTGTCGAGTCTGGCCGCAACTGCCACGGGAGATGATGATCCACGCTTCTCCGTCTCGACTTTGAGTGTGGCGGATGAACTTCTGGATATTGTGTACGAGGATTTAAACACAGACGGACGCAAAGATATTTTCATCGTTCATCGTAAAGGACTACATCCGGAACAAACGCGGTGGGTATCGGTGTTTTGGCAGAGCAGGGAGGGTTCCTTTGCCACCGGGGCCGATCAATCCTGGGAAATCGATACCGCCGCGACCATTCTGGATATCGGCGATGTCACCGGCGATGACCGTAAGGAAATCTGTTACTTAACCGCCGACGAAGTCCGGTATTATCCGCTGACTTCACAGGAGTACGTGCCTGAATCGGTCTCGCTGTTCCCGGCGCAACCGTTGACGGTCTATCCGGCACGCAATACGATTCCGTTGATCAACTTTGTACGCGACTGGAATGACGATGGCCGAGATGAAATTGGAATTTTTCAGTTTTCCGGGTTGGCGATTCACACGCCGGACAGTGCCGGGCACTTCTCCGCCGAGGACAAGATTTTGGTAGAACTAAAGACCGGGATGGATCGCGTAGGCAACGAAGAGAGCGAGGATGGTCTCTATACCGCCGGACTCTCCGCCCGGTTTACGTTCCCGAACATTCAACTGGTCGACTATGATAATGACGGTTTGAAAGACCTAATTGCAGTAACGGATGAGCGGGTGGCGGTCTATCGACAGAGTGTAGACGGACGCTTTGTCGGCCAGCCGAACGCGGATAACCTTTTCGATGTACTCACGCAGCACGAAAAAGTGGAACGTCTCGCGGAAGTGAATACGGTAGTTCACGATCTTAATGCGGACGGTTTCGCCGACGCGATTGTCACCAAGCAGACCTCCAAAGGGCTTTCCAACTTCCGCGGGGTGATCAATGTATTCTGGGGGACCGACAGTGGGTACGCCACGGTACCGGACCAGGCGATTATCTCTGAGGGGACTGCGTCCTCCAGTGTTTTTATCCGCGATGTCAACGGAGATGATCGTCGTGATTTGATTCTCCCTTCGGTGAAAATCAGTATTACCTCGATAATTCGCTGGTTACTCACCCGGAATATTCCGGTGAACTTCAATATCTTCCTGTTGCGGGACGACAGCCGCTTTTCGGACCGGCCGGATTTCACCAAAGAGGTGAAATTCAAAATCGACTGGTCGGGGGAACAGGACACGCAGGCGATGGATCTCGCTGGCGATTACAACGGCGACAAGCGCAAAGACTTCGTTTTCGCCACTGATGAGGATAAACTATCGGTGTATTTAGGAATCGAAGATGACGACCGGTTGTTCTCCAAAAGGCCCATCACCAAAGTTGAAGCAAATGCCTTTGGTGAGCTTTCCAGTCCGGACCTAAACGGGGACGGTTTCGCGGACATGATCATCTACTATCCGCAGAGCAAGGAACGCAAAGGGATGGTGCAGGTGCTGATGAATTTGGGGAATTGGGAGTAGGTTCTCCAAAGCGTGGGCGGCAGGCGTCCCGACACGTGTAACTCATTGCCAGCATGTCGGGTTTCTTGCCCCGCAAAACGGGGCGGCGGAACCCGACCTACATCGCAAGTGACTTGTGGGACAGCCTCTCCCCGCCTGTCCCTGCGATCCGAATGACTGGAATCTATCCGACATGCCACACTCGCGATGGTAGCGGGTCAGTAGGGGAAAGGGTGCGGCAAGTCCCCTGGTCGGGGCAGACCGGGAGATCTACCGCCCACAATACAAGAGGTCTGCCATGCACAATCCCTTACATCAGCTTCCAGGTGAGGTTGAACCCCAGGGTTTCTTTGAAGCGGCCGCCCTTGGCGATCTCTTTGTCGTAAAGCCATTGCACGTACAGCGACACCGCCAGATATTTGGCGACCTGGGCGGAAAACGTGTTCTCCCAGTTGACATCCACCGCCTTCCAGTAGTCTTCCTTCTCAGTCCCCTCCAAATCATCGGACTCACTGTTAAAGAATGCCTTAAACGTGGTGAGCTTGGTCACCCAGTTAATCTGCGTCTGCGGAATAGCATAGGAACCGTCCATCACGAATTCAACGCCGCCCTCATTACTGGACTCCGAAATCGTCTCAGTGAACGTCTCATTGGGCATCCGCATGACCCGCTGTTTCAAGGCAAACCCCAGCCGCCCGATAAATTCGTCATCGTCTTTATTATAGAAGGTCTTGGCCGCTCCGGCGGATTCAGTCAAATCAATCGGGTTGAAGTGGAGGGTATAGTTTTCGATGGAGGCGTCTTCAAACTGCGAGATCAAGCGGAGGGCGACGTACGGTTCAATTGCCTGCAGCCAAGCCGTGTTGCGGAGCAAACTTTCGACATCAATTAAGTCAGTCGACTTAAACGGCCGTTTCCACTTTCGCGAGTCGGTGTCCTGGTTGTGGGTCTGGCCATAGGAGAGCTTGGCGATGTTACGCCAGTTCCAGCCATTGGCGAAGATTTTCTTCAGCGAAAGATTGGCGGTCCCCACCCAGGTGGCGCTGCCAACATCGCCGCCCTCCCAGTTGTCGGAATACGCGTTCTGGGTCAGGGTGAGCATGAAGTCGACCGACGGTTTCCAGGCGAGCGAATCTTCCGCGGCCAGAGCTATCGGAGAGACCGCCAAAACAAGACAAATCGTGAACACTGCCGTGCGCATACAACTTCCTCCCTTGCTGTGCCGTAGCCATTTATCCTTCCAGCTAATATGCACAGCGCTCCTCCGGGACGCAACGGAGGAGCGGTGTGGTGTTTATCTACCGCTCTGGTCCGCATTAATTCTCTGAATTCTGATACAGGTGTACATCCCGCTGCGGGAACGGAATCGAGACACCTTCCTGACCGAACGTGAGTTTGACTTTTTCCGTGATATCGAAATACGCACCCCAGTAATCACTGGTTTTCACCCAGGGGCGGCAAACAAAATTGACCGATGAATCCGCCAACTCGGACACCGCGACGGTCGGCGCCGGATCCTTCAGGACGCGTGAATCTTCGTTTAAGATGCGCACCAGAATATCTTTGGCTTTCTTGATATCGTCATCGTAACCGATGCCGAAGACCAGATCGAGACGACGGTTCTCGTGGGCGGAATAGTTGGTGATCGGTCCCGACGTGATTTGCCCGTTCGGGACGACAACTTTTTTGTTATCCGGTGTTTTAAACTCGGTATGGAAAATTGAAATTGATTGAACTGACCCGGCGATCCCTCCGGCTTCCACGTAGTCGCCCGCCCGGAAGGGACGAAACGAAATCAACATCACGCCGGCGGCAAAATTGGCCAGCGAGCCTTGCAGCGCAAAACCGATAGCCAGACCGGCGGCGCCCAAAACGGCGATGAACGATGCGGTCTGGATACCCAGTGCGCCCAGAATAACCAGGATCAGAAAGGTCATCAATCCGATCTTGGTTAAACTGACGGTGAATTTAGTAAGTGTGTCATCAACCTCGGCACGGGTCAACAGCCTCCGGACGACGCCGACCAACACCCCGACAATGATGCGACCGATAATCAGGATGACTATCGCCGCCACCACTTTCATGCCATACAGCGCCAGCCATTCCTGGAGCTTCGGCACCAGTTGTTCGAAATTCATCATTCCTCCCTGCCAGTTTGCGTACTGAAAACCGACGTGTGATTATGTTTTAATGTTCCGTTGCCATTCCCGCGCGACCGCCAAACTTCTGCACGCTGCCATGACTTCCGGGTAGTAGGGTAAAGATTCGTAAAAAGTCAGCAAAAAGCTACTCCCAACATCTCCCATGTTGTCAGGGTGACAAAATTGACCGGGCTGTCTTGCTCAACTGCCTCATTTTCAATACCTTGCCGAGACGCGGAGGCGAAGGAAAGCACCTTGATGCTATGGGGGAACCATGAGCCATTACCGATTTACCAATGCACTGGCAATTGTGCTGGTCCTGTTTCTGGCGGTCGCCGCTACCGCCGAAGATCGACTCTTTCGATTTCCGGATATTCACGAAGATATCATCGTCTTTTCGCACGGAGGCGATCTCTGGACGGTTCCGGCCACCGGAGGTCTGGCCCGCCGGATCACCAGTCACAAGGGACTCGAACTATTCGGACGGTTTTCTCCCGACGGGGAACAGATTGCGTTCTCCGGCGAGTATGACGGTGATTTGAATGTCTATGTCATGCCGACCGCCGGCGGGGCACCGACACGTCTCTCGTATCATCCCGGCTATCAGCGTGGTGCCGAGCGGATGGGCCCGGAAAATCAGGTGCTCGGCTGGACCCGTGACGAATCTCAGGTGTTGTTCCGCTCGCGGCGCGAATCCCATGAAGTGTTCGTAGGTCATCTCTACCTCGTTAGTCCGGATGGGGGCTATCCCATAAAACTACCGGTGCCGGAAGCAAGTTTTACCAAGTTCTCACCGGACGGACAGAAAATTGTCTACACGCCGATTGGCCGTGATTTCCGGCAGTGGAAACGCTACAAAGGGGGCATGGCCCAGGATGTCTGGACCTTTGATTTAAACACCTATGAGTCGGAGAAACTGACTGACTGGGTGGGATCCGATAATGTCCCGCTCTGGATTGGTGATAAGATATACTACAACAGCGATCGCACCGGCACACTGAATATCTACGAATACGATCCGGCCACGAAAGAGCACCGGCAGATCACCACGTACACCGAGTACGATGTTCGCTGGCCGGAGTCCGGGCCAGGGGGAGAAATCATCTACGAAAACGGCGGCTATCTCTACGTCCTGAATGTTAACTCAGGAGATACCCGCAAAGTGGAAATCAGCCTGGGTGATGACCGGCCGTGGATGCGTCCCGATTACGTCACGGTCAATGACATGGTTCGTGATTATGGAATCTCTCCGGACGGCAAGCGGGCGGTATTTTGCGCCCGCGGTGAAGTGTTCACGGTGCCCGCCGAACACGGCAACACGCGTAACCTGACCAATTCCACCGATGCGCATGATAAATACGCCACGTGGTCGCCAGACGGAAAATGGATTGCGTTTGTTTCTGATCAATCCGGCGAAGACGAAATCTACCTGGTGGCGCCGGGCGGCAAAGCCGAGCCGACCCACCTCACCACCGATGGCGACTGTTACAAGTATGCTGTGCGCTGGTCACCGGACAGCAAGAAGATCGCCTGGTCCGATAAGAACACCCGCTTGTACTATATCGATATCGAGTCCAAGGACATCGTGCAGGTGGATGACGATTCGTACGGCGAAATCCGCGATTTTGCCTGGTCGCCCGACTCGCGGTGGTTAGCGTATTCCAAGGAAGATAAAAACGATTTCGACTGGGTGTATGTCTATAACCTGGGGAATAAAACAAGTCGAACGATTTCCACTGGCGCCACTGATGACTGGAATCCGGTATTCGACCCGTATGGGAAGTATATCTATTTCCTTTCCCGCCGTCACTACAATGCCCTGTTGGGCTGGGAGGATTTCTCGTTCGTCAATCGTCACACCATCGAGATTGTGGCGGTGCCCCTGCAGGAGGATACCGAGTCACCGTTTGCGCCACGCAGCGATGAAGTCGAAATCAAAGGTGAGGACGACGAGGACAGGGAGGATGAAAACGGAGACAAAGACGGCGACAATGGCACGACGGATATTGAAATCGATTTCGCCGGCATTACCGACCGTCAGGTATCGTTCCCGATCGATCCCGGCAGCTATGGTGGGTTGGCTGCGGCGAAAGGGAAGTTGTTTTATATCTCCGGTGGATTACGCGGCATGTCGGGCAGGATGAGCTCCGATAAGACCGACCTGCATGTGTTCGATCTCGAGAAGCGGGAAGACAATGTGTTCCTGGAGAATATTCGCGGCTACGACCTCTCGCCGAACGGCAAGAAAATGCTCTATCGTCAAGGCAGTAATTACGGGATTATCGATGCCTCCGGGAAATCAGGGTCAACCTCCGAGGGTCGGTTAGATCTCAGTAAGATGGAGATGTATCTCGACCGCACCGCGGAATACCACCAGATGTTCCGGGAAGCCTGGCGGCTGCAACGGGATTACTTCTACGATACCAATTTCCACGGGGTCGACTGGCCGGCGATGTACGAGCGCTATGCGCCGTTAGTTGATCACTGCACGCATCGCTTTGACCTCACCTATGTGATCGCGGAGATGATCGCCGAGCTGGCCTGCTCCCATACCTATACCGGTGGCGGCGACCGCGCGGATCCGGGTCGCTCACAGATTGCCTTGCTGGCGTGCGACTTCTCACTCGACACCGCCAGTAACCGGTACCAGATTTCCAATATTCTGGCCGGGCAAAACTGGGTGAAGAACCGTCGCTCACCGCTCACCGAGCCAGGGATCGAAGTTTCCGAGGGTGATTATGTTCTGCAAATTGACGGGGTCGACTTGGACGGGACCGATAATCCGTACGGTCTGCTGGAAAACAAAGCCGATAAGCTGGTCACCCTGACGGTGAATAACACACCCTCCGTGGATGGCGCGCGGGAAGTAGTAGTCGACCCAATCGGTTCGGAAGTGCAAATTCGCTATTTCGATTGGGTAGAACATAATCGGCAATACGTGGACAGTCTCAGCGACGGCCGCATTGGCTACATTCATATTCCCGATATGGGATCATCCGGCTTGAATGAATTTGTCCGTACGTTCTATCCGCAACTGGACAAGGAAGCGCTGATTGTCGACGAGCGCGGCAACGGCGGCGGGTTTGTCTCCCAGCTCATTCTGGAGCGGTTGCGGCGGGAGCTGGTCGGGATGCGCGCGCCGCGGAACTGGGAAGTCGGTACGGTGCCGTCCCGGGTGTTTGTCGGTCCGATGGTGTGCCTGGCCAACCAGTATTCGGCCTCCGACGGTGACAATTTCCCTTACTATTTCAAGAAATACAACCTGGGTCCGGTGATCGGCAAGCGCACCTGGGGTGGCGTAGTCGGAATTCGCGGACATCGCCCGCTGACCGACGGTGGGTATGTCACCACACCAGAATTCTCGACGTATAATCTCGAACGCGAGTGGGTAATGGAAAATCATGGCGTGGAGCCGGATATCGAGGTCGATAACCTGCCGCACCGGGTAATTGCCGGGCATGACGATCAGTTGCTCAAGGCAATTGAGGTCCTTGAGGAAAAACTGGCCGAGCACAATCCGGAAATTCCGCCACGCCCTGAGCCGCCGGAAGAGCGGTAGGGGTATTGCTGTTGTCACCCCGGCGCAGGCCGGGGTTTATGGTGGGTGCAAAGCACCCACCCTGGCTGGCTGAACACAATCCGGAAATTCCGCCACGGCCGACCCCACCGGAAGAGCGGTAGATGATACTCATGATGTTGATTTTCGAATGTGTCTTGACAATTCCAAACTAATTTAAATCGACGGATATCCCTATATATATTAATAGGTTACGGGGTTTGATTTGGTTCTTATAAAATAGATTATCATAGATGTATGCCAAAAAGGGACCATTCGGAAAATTGGTCATAAGAGTATTATTATCAATGAGTTACGCCAATGAGACGCTATATTGATCATTTTTATCACCGCTTTTGTAACTTTCTAATTGACATACACATATAACAAGTACGATTTTACAATCGTATTTGAAGTGTGCGGGGCAAAGTGGTTTTGGGGTTTCCAACAATTGCAACTTGGTTTTAGTTTCGGTAGTACGGGTTTATTAGAGGCGTGAGTTCCGGATTTGATGGCCATTACCGTGGGTAAATCTGAATAACGGAGCTTAGCAAATCGCACGGGGCAAGTTTACCACACTGTAATGCCGATGAAATATAAAAACGATCGCGGACACTGTTCGGAAGGGGTTAAGTATGAGCTTCGATCTTCTAAGTGGTGAGCCATCAGAAATTTCTATGTCAATTCTCGACGAGGATTTATCTTTTTTGGCGATACAGGCAGCATTAGAATTGGATATGTTGATAGCTGGAAAGGAAACTGGTGGTAGTAATGCCATAAAGAAATTATCAGAAGTGATGAGCGGCAGATTTAAGCCCCTGATTTCAAGTGAAAAGACAGTGTATTTAGATCCTGCCACTACAACAATCATGAACAGAGCATTCATTGCCTCTGAGAATACGGTGACTACCGTTGAAGAGCTCATTGAAAAAGCAATCAAACTTGCCGATGAATTGGCTACTCAGTCGCAACAAGTACAGGCACAAAGAAATGGTGAATTAGAAAAAATTAAGAAATTTTGTATTGCTCTCGCAAGATGCTCCGCTGCGTATAGAGAAACAATTATAGGCCCGAGAACTAAACACCCTTATCGGAAATGAGCAGTGATTGAACACATTATCGAGAGTTCGAAAAGGCGGATCGATGCAACTAGAAGAACCATCGAAAATCTGCTGGACTTGGAATTCCCATATACCGATTCCGAACAGGCACTAACCGAAGTAAAACGGATATTCGAAGAGACTTCGCTGGCATTATCAAGCGCTAAAGACTCGACTGATGAGTCTCTTAAGAGAGGCGTTGCAGAAACGGCTCTGGAACGACTCATTATTTATATTCCACTTTTGGGATTTATCTTAAGGTCAACCAATGTTCGTAACGCATTTGAGATCCATGGCCCTCTTCTCAGAATATCCAAAAAACTTCTTAAAAAAGAAGTTAGGTTATTGTTATCCTCCGAATGGGAATATTCACCGATGACCTACCTTAATGTCCCTCGATTGAGGGACTTTATTCTGATCGGTTTTCCTGCCACGGAATCTGCCAATCCATTTCTCATTCCTTTATCAGGACATGAATTGGGACACAACCTATGGACAAAACATGAATTAAAAGACCAAGTGAATGAGTATGTTACTCGGTTAATACAACAAAAAATCAATGAGGATCGGTGGGAGGAATTTAGTCGATTATATGACATAAATGAGACCAATGATCCGGAATTTTGGAATGTACCTGAAAATAAGGAGCTTATCGCCCAAGCGGCGACTTGGGCCACAATGCAAGCTGAAGAGACTTTTTGTGATTTAATTGGAATGAGGATTTTTGGGAGCTCTTTTCTTCATGCGTTTGTATATCTCCTATCTCCAGGTCAAAAAACTCGGTTTTTGATTTATCCAAGCCTTAAGAATAGAATGAGAACCCTATTGAATGCAGCACAAACTTGGGGTATTGATACTCGTCTTGATTATACTGGAGCATTCCAAGCCGATGAACAAGTTCAGTTGATCGATAAAGAAGTATTCCAGTTGGAATTGGCCGAATATGCAGTAGGGGAACTTGAATTAAATATTCGTGATGCCGCCAACGAGCTTGTAACCGATGCTGGCTTAGGTATCATTAAGCAAGAATCGGTGGAAAAGATCCTGAAATGTATAAAAAATGCCGTTCCAGCGGAGAAGGAAATTTCACTTGCTGAAGTCATCAACGCTGGATGGGAGGCACATTTGGACAAGGATTTATGGGCTGATTTCAAAAACATGACTCTCGCTGAGAAATTTGAAAACCTAAAAGAAGTAATTCTTAAATCCATTGAAGTTCTTGAAGTACAATCACGACTTGGTGAAGGCGAATAGGATAAATGATTCTCAGGTCGAAGGACATCGCTGATAGGCTGAGAGAAGCAGAGGGCTCTACCGACCCTTTGGTGATTACTCCGTTGCCTGATCTTGAAAATCTCGAAAAAAAATGTGACGCTTCGGTAGATCTTCGGCTTGGCAGTTGGTTTGTCTTGCTGAAACAGGCCAAGCTACCTTGTATGGACATTGATGGCGACACAATCGGCGGAGAACAAAGGTTTACAAAAACTCATTACGTACGATTCGGCGACGTATTCATATTACATCCTCGTTCTTTCGTGCTTGGCATAACCCTTGAATGGATTCGACTCCCGAAAGATCTTGCTGCAGTAGTAACCGGCAAATCTTCTTGGGGTAGGCGTGGACTGATTATCGCCACAGCAACAGGGGTCCATCCCGCATTTAGTGGTTGTCTGACTTTGGAAATAACAAATCTGGGTGAAATTCCTATTAAGATCAGCCCTGGCATGCACATTTGCCAATTGTTTGTGCACAAAATGGACGGCGTTGTTGAAAAGCCAGCTGAAAGCAAATTCGCGGTTAGTCGAAAACCGAAATTTGGTCATATAGAGAAGGATGATTTTACGAAAAGATTATCCAAATCGTAGTCATTTCAATTGAAAATATGTTTGTCCAGAATTAATCTGTTAGTTCGCAATCTGAGTCAAATTTGTATAATCTGAGCGCATTTTCATCGCTGGGGTGGCGCAATCTGCTCCAGCCGTTTTTATTTGGGCAGTGATGTTGAATATGAGCTGACTGGCTATGAGGAGAGAATAATGAACAGAGGGACTAACATCATCTATCTGCTGACTTCGTTGCTGGTTTTGTCCGGAATGACGGCAGGGGCTGTTGCTGCCGATGAAACCTGGCTGACCATCGCCGAAGCAACCAATTATACTGAAACGTCGACCTACGACGAGACCATCGCCTACCTGCGCCGCATGGAGAAAGAATCGGATTTTCTCAAGCTGATCAAATTCGGGATTACGCCACAGAATCGAATCATGTACGCGGTGGTGGCGTCCAAAGATCAGGCGTTCACCCCGGAGCAAGCGCAGCAGACGGGCAAACCGATTATCCTTATCGAAAACGGGATCCACGCCGGAGAAATTGCGGGGAAGGAGGCGTCGCTGGCATTATTGCGGGATATCCTGATCACCAAAGAGTATTTAGGTATGCTCGACAATGTAATATTGGTGATCGTGCCGGTGTTTAATGTCGACGGACACGAGCGAATTTCACCATACAATCGAGCCAACCAGAACGGCCCGGCCGAGATGGGATTCCGGGCCACCGCGCAGCGGTTAAATCTCAATCGTGATTTTCTCAAAGCGGATGCCCCGGAGATGCAGGCACTGATACGGCTATTCGTGAACTGGCAGCCGCATGTGTTTATCGATAACCATGTCACCAACGGTGCCGACTATCAATACACCGTGACCTATTCGATCACCAATAATCTCGACGCCACGCCCCCGATTCGTCGGTACGTAAATGAAGATTTCTGGCCGGAGGTTGAGCGATGGATGAGCCACCTGGGAGAGCCGATAATCCCGTACGTTATCTTCCGCGGGACTCCGGAAGCCGGCTTACTCAGTTGGATTGCCCCGCCGCGCTTTTCCACCGGCTATGCAGCGATACAGAATAAGGTGGGATTGCTGGTCGAGATACATATGCTGAAAACATTTGAAGAGCGAATTAAAGGCAACTATGCGCTGATGCTCTCGGTGTTGCAGGCAATTAATGCCAGTCCTGATCCGTTAGTGGAGGCGGTCGCTGCCGCTGAACAGGAATGCATTGACGGCTTGACCGGTGGCTACCCGCTGGATTTCGAGCGAACCGATGATACCGCCTGGATTGAGTTTCTGGGATATGAATATGAAGAGGTCGAGAGTGAGATCGCCGGGAGATCGTGGGTGCGATACTCCCCGGAAAAACCCAAGACGTACACTATTCCCTGGTTTAATTCGTTCACAGTGGAGGATTCGGTATTTGTTCCAAACTACTATTTGTTACCACCGCAGTGGGAAAAGACAATTGAGCGATTGGTGATCAACGGTGTTCATATTGAGTTACTGGCTGAGGATACCGATCTCCCGGTAGAGATGTATCGGCTGACCGAGCCGGAGTGGGCGGAGGAATCATACGAGGGCCGTCACCGAGTGACATTCGAACAGGCTACCATTGAAACAACAGTCATTGTTCCGGCAGGGACAATTGTTGTTCCGCTGAAACAGCGAGGGGCCAAAGTGGCGATCCATGCATTGGAGCCGCAGGCGCCGGACGCCTTCGTGCGCTGGGGCTTATTCAACACGATCTTTGAGCGCAAGACCTATATCGACACCTGGAAAATCGAAGAAATGGCCAAGGAGATGCTGGCGGAAAATCCGGCGCTCCAGGTAGAATTCAAAGAACGGCTGGCAACGGATTCAACGTTCCGTGAATCGCCCCGTGCGCGGTGGATGTTTTTTTATACCCGCTCGCCATATTACGAGCGCGACCACAACCTCTATCCGGTCATGCGCGTCGTTGCCGAGCAGGACCTGCCAACTAAACGCCGGGGACGCTTACTACAGATGGATATCGAGTAGATCGAAACCCCTGAGTCGCCTTTGGCAACGTGGTTTCGACATCATCCTCCGTTGGGGCGTGCGTACCACGGACTTTCCCGCATCGGGTGGCAATCCCAAACTTAGTGAGCCACAGGCGAACGCGTTTGGGGTTGGCGTCCGTTGACGTTCAACTCACTCCCGTGCTGGGCACGGGTGAAAATGGATCCCGGCTCACGGCCGGGATGATAGAGTGGAGCGGCCTGGTGGCACGGGCATCTTGCCCGTGCATCCGAGCAGGCTGTCCAGGCCACCATCTGCACGTCCCACTCACATTCCCAGATCGGGTGGCCCTGACGTTCGTCAGGGTTTCTAGCTCTGATCGAACAGCGTATGAAACCCGGACAAATGTCCGGGCCACGCGTCCATGAGCAAGCTGCCCAGAGGTAGGTCGAAACTTTTGAGTCGCCTTTGGCGACGTGGTTTCGACATCATCCTCCGTTGTGGCGTGCGTACCACGGACTTTCCCGCATCGGGTGGCAATCCCAAACTTAGAGCGATTCTCATAAATATTTTCCGATTGGGGGCGAAGAAAAAGCTAGACA
>CAYWVO010000012.1:0-75011 GCA_964461835.1 uncultured Ignavibacteria bacterium
AAGGATACGGAGAAGACAAATAATATGATAGAAATTAACAACTCAGAACACTAGACAGAGGAGTTACATTCGAAGTCTGCTTGTCGGCAACCGGCCGCAAGTGGTGAACAAAGACCGGAGAGGAGATACACAATGGCACAAGTAAAAGATGCCCTTTCCCGCGAAGTGAGGTACTGCGACCGGCAAACGAGTCTCAAGGAAGCCGCCGACAAAATGAAGTCATACGATATCGGCGCACTGCCGGTTGTGGAAAACGAAAAAGTCGTCGGCCTGTTAACGGACCGTGATATGGTCGTACGCACGATCTCAGAAGGTCACGATCCCAACAAGGCGACCGTTGGAGACTCGATGACCGAAGGCGTGGTTACCGCCTACGAGGACGACAGCATTGAGAGCGCGGCAGAATTGATGAAGAAAAATCAAATTCGCCGGTTGGTTGTCCTTAACCGTGATGACCAGTTAGCCGGTGTCTGCTCACTCGGCGACCTGGCAACGCTGGACATCGCTCCTGAGAAAAAGGCGGACGTGGTGGAGGAAGTCTCCAAACCGTCGACTGCCAAGTAACGGGAAACGACGGTATGCATTAGAGAAAAGCCGGGTGGTTCTCTGCAGCCGCCCGGCATCTCTTCTCATAATGCAGCCAACTTCCGCCGTTAAAACGAAATGTGAAACAAGTGAATTGATTCACGATAATCACAATTAAGGCGTTCTATGCCAGGCCGAAAATGATGGAAAGGAGCACAGGTGGGTAGAGTACAAGATAAAGTGGCGATCGTTACCGGCGGCGCCAAAGGTATCGGCAAGGCAACCTGCACAGTCTTGGCCGAAGAGGGGGCCAAGGTGGCCGTTACCGATATCGTCGATGAAGAGGGCATGCAGCTTGCCGAGCAGATCACCTCCGGCGGTGGAACAGCCAATTTCTGGCACCTCAATGTCGCTGATGAAGAGGACGTGAAGAAAACAATTGATGAAATCGCTAAGGAATTCGGCGGCATTGACGTCCTGGTCAACAACGCAGGTATTGCCGGCGCCAGCAAACCGACCCACGAATTGACCAAAGACGAGTGGGATAAGGTTATTGCGGTTAATGTCAGCGGCGTCTTCTATTGCACGAAACATGCGATCCCTCATCTAAAGAAGAGAGGGGGTGGGTCGATTATTAATCTGTCGTCCATCTACGGCATTATCAGCTCTCAAGATATTCCGCCATATCACGCATCAAAGGGCGCCGTCCGTCTGATGAGCAAGACCGACGCACTTTTCTATGCGGAAGACAAGATCCGGGTCAATTCGGTCCATCCCGGCTTCATCTGGACACCGCTGGTGGAAGATTTCGCCAAAGAGACCAGCGGTGACGTGGAAGGCTTTCGCCAGCAGTTGGATTCGCTGCACCCAATCGGGCATGTCGGGGAACCCAACGACATCGCTTACGGCATTCTCTATCTTGCGTCTGATGAGTCGAAATTCGTCACTGGCTCAGAGCTGGTGATCGATGGCGGCTACACTGCCAGGTAACGGGGAGAACGCAAAAGTGGCAATTCTCCGGCAGCGACGTTCATACGGGCGCTGCCTGTCGCGTATCACTTCGAATGTTTGCGCGGCCGATTGAACTACTAATCGTTTAATCGGCCTGCTCAATGGTGATGAGCGGTTTATGAACATCGACATACGGGAATCATCACGGCGTCCAATTGAACGCCTCACCCGACCGCTGCGTCACTTTCTCCACATTGAGTCCGCCAGTGGAGTTGTGTTACTCATCTGCACAGCAATTGCCCTCGGAATCGCAAACTCTCCTCTTGCTGCAGCTTACAACGGTCTTCTCCAGACGAACGTATCCATCGGCATAGGAGGGTTTACGCTATCGTATCCCCTGTGGTATTGGGTGAATGATGGTTTGATGACCATTTTTTTCTTCCTGGTTGGCCTGGAGATAAAACAAGAAATCTCTGCCGGAGAGCTCCGCAGTCCCCGCCGCATGCTGGTACCAATTGTCGCGGCCATTGGGGGAGCCGTTCTTCCTGCAGCAATTTACACAAGCCTTCAATACGGGCAAGCGGCGGGAGACGGATGGGCGATCCCGATGGCGACCGATATCGCGTTTGTGGTTGGTGCGCTGGCGATCCTGGGTCGCCACATTCCGCGTAGTCTGAAAGTATTTGTGTTGGCGCTGGCTATCGTCGACGATATCATCGCTGTTCTGGTAATCGCGCTGTTTTATTCCGGTCAACTCAAATTGGTTTGGCTGGCCTCGGCGCTCGCGGGACTTGCCGTGGTGATAGTCATGCATCGTCTTGGGGTACGAACCGTCATTGGTTATTTGCTTGCCGGTACCGCCGTGTGGTTGTGCACATTGAAATCCGGTATTCATCCAACGATTGCCGGGGTTATACTCGGTTTGCTCACTCCTACAACACCATTGATCTCCCGAGAATCACTGCAAGCAACCTTGCGCAAAGCATCTGCCGCCCCATCCGCGGATCCCCTACAGGAGGGGAAAGTAATGTCGCAGAATATCCTGGAAGAGGTACGATTTGCCTCACGCGAGGCAATTTCACCCCTCGAGCGTCTGGAAACCGCAGTTCATCCATGGTCGGCTTTTGCCATCATGCCGATCTTTGCTCTGGTAAATGCCGGAATCCCGTTCTCATTGACATCGATCACCAATCCTGCGGCCTTAGCAGTGATGTCCGGTTTAGTCATTGGCAAACCCTTAGGAATTGCGCTCGCGCTCTTTCTTTTGGTAAAGTCCGGTATTGCCCATCTGCCTGAACGTGTCACCTGGAAAATGATTATTGGCGCCGGTTGTTTGGCGGGCATCGGATTCACGATGTCGTTATTTGTTGCCTCACTTAGCCTTACTGGAGAATTACTGATTGACGCAAAATCCGGAATTTTGGTGGGCTCAGCAATAAGTGCGATTTTGGGGATGCTAATATTACGACTCTCGACGAACACTTCGGCGGGTGAAGTGCGTGCCGCGCACTAGCCGATTGACCGTGTCCCGCCCAACGTCCGATCCAAGTTGAAGGCAGCACTGATCAGGGAGAGATGGGTAAAGGCTTGCGGGAAATTCCCCAGTGCTTCTCCCCGCGGGCCGGTCTCCTCGGCATAGAGACCTAGATGGTTGGCATAGCCCAGCATCTTCTCAAACATCAAACGGGCCTGCTCCAGCCGCTCCGGCCGGACTCGTCCGGCCCGCGTCAGGGCCTCAACTAGCCAGAAGGTGCAGATATTAAAGGTCCCCTCCTCCCCACTCAAACCATCATCTGACAATTCCACATTGTATCGATATACCAGGCTATTTGAAACCAAGCCGCCCCGCTTCGGTGATTGCATGGTGGCGTCGATCGTACTCAGCATGCGCGGATCGGTGGGGGAGACAAAAAAGACCAGCGGCATAATCAGGTTGGCCGCATCGAGGGCATCGACGTCATAGGCCTGCACGAACGCACCTCGTTGCTCATTCCAGCCTTTCGCCATGATTTCGTTATAGATCATGTCGCGGTTTTTGAGCCAGTACTCATGATTGGCGGGGAATGAGCGTTTGCGGGCCAATCGCAAGCCACGGTCTAACGCCACCCAGGCCATCAACTTCGAATACACAAAATGTCTGCGACCGCCCCGAACTTCCCAAATACCCTCGTCTTCCTTTTCCCAGTGACGGCAAATCCAGTCGAGCAAGCGATAGGCCTGCCGCCAAAGATCATGCGAAATTTTGCTGCCGTACTTGTTGTATAAATAAATACCATCGAGCAGTTCACCGTAGATATCGAGCTGCAATTGATCATAGGCGCCATTGCCGATACGCACCGGACGAGAACCGCGATACCCCTCCAGATGGTCGAGTGTCTCTTCGGTCAACTCATGCCGCCCATCGATGCCGTACATGATATTCAACGAGCCGTCCGGCTCCAGCTCCTGGACGCGTTTTTCAATCCAACCCATAAACGCTGCCGCTTCTTCGGTAAAACCAATCCGCATGAGGGCGTAAATAGTAAAGGCAGCGTCGCGGATCCAGGTATAGCGATAGTCCCAGTTGCGTTCGCCGCCGATCGTCTCAGGCAGGCTGGTGGTGGGCGCGGCGACGATTGCGCCGGTCGGTTTATAGGTCAACAATTTAAGAACCAAGGCGGAACGGTAGACCGTTTCCTGCCAGCGGCCGGCATACGTACACCGGGATAACCAGTTGCGCCAATAGTGGATGGTGCGTTGGAAATGCTCCTCCGATTCACCTTCGGACAATCGCCGGCCCTGTCCCTCTCCCTCGTGGATCTCATGCAGAATAAAGCTCACTGATTCGTTTTCGTTCAGAACGAATTCACTGGTGACACCGTTATCCTGCCGTTGGAGCTTGACTGCGGTTTCCAATCCGATCCCGAAATTGGCGCTGCGGAAAAAAACTCCGTCTTCGGTGAGGGTGGTCTGATGTTCATCCCGCGCATAATTAAAGGCCGGAGTGCATTCCATACGCAATTTCATCTGGCCCCGCACCATTTCTACACGGCGGATAATCTGGTGGTGTCCATGCCCGCCTTTGGGCGAGTGAATTGGCATGTAGTCGGTCAGTTCGGCGACGCCTTCCTCCGTCAGGAAGCGGGTCAGCAGCACATTGGTATCGGGCCAGTAGGTCTGCCGGCAGGTGACATCATCGTGGAAAGGGAAAATCTTGAAGCGACCGCCTTTGTTATCGTCGAGAATTGCCGCAAAAACACTCGGCGAATCGAAATGCGGAAAGCAAAGCCAGTCGATGGAACCGTTCATGCCGACCAGCGCGATGGTGTGCATGTCACCGATGATACCATAGTTCTCTATTGGTTGGTAGGTCACCCTTTCCTCCTGAATGACTTGATTGATGCACTGTTACCCGCCGACCGCAAAACCGGGATAGAGCGTCATCCCGCCGTCGATCACAATACTGATGCCGTTGATATAATCGGCTTCGTCCGAGGCCAGCCAGGCGGCGGCCCGGCCAATATCGTTCACTTCACCAATACGGTTATAAGGAATTAGCTCCATGAGCTTATTGTATGCCTCCTCGCTCTCCCAGGCATCGCGATTGATCGCCGTGCGCACCGCCCCCGGTGCAATGCTGTTCACTCTGATCCGGTAGGGTGCGACCTCCTGCGCGATACTCTGCATCATCAGCATCACGCCCCCCTTGGAGGCTGCGTAATTCACGTGTCCGGCCCAGGGAATGATTTCATGTACCGAACTGATGCAGATGATCTTACCGGCAGCACAGGAAACTTCTTTGACCACGCCGCGACGCTTAAATTCTTTAACCGCTTCCCGGGCACAGAGAAATTGGCCCGTGAGGTTAACATCGATTACTTTCTGCCATTGTTTCAGGGTGAGTTCTTCAAGTGGTGCGTCCTGCTGAATACCGGCGTTGTTGACCAAGATATCGATCGTACCGAACTCGTTCATGATGTGGTCAAACATATCCAGTACCTGGTCTTCCTCGGATACATCTGCCTGATAGATGAGCGCTTTGGCACCGCAAGAACTGACTTCCTCGGCCACGCGCGTCGCTTTATCTTCATCAGACAGATAATTGACCATCACGTCAGCGCCGGCTTTCCCCAGTTCAATGGCGATTCCTTCGCCGATACCTGAGCTGCCGCCGGTGACCAGCGCTTTTTGCCCCTTTAATCGTTCAACCGGCGGGCAGTCCGGTGGTACGACTTCGGGCAGTTGCGATGTATGTTGATGAGGACTCATCGATTATCCCTTCCCTGACAACAATGATAGTACACCGTTTAGGTTTTCTACGCATTTGCACACGGCAATCTTAGGAGTTGTTCAGAACGAAATCAAAGATTCCGTCTTTCGTGTACCAACACGAAACAGTCTGCTCCCGTGTAACCGGTACGGGTCTGCACAAGCCAATCTGATCGCCGGAAGTGAGAAGGGCGACTCGATGACGAAATCACGGAGCAAGAACTCGAAGCGGTTCATATACAGCCGGGCGAACGAATTCTCCTTAAAACACGAAACTCTGAAAGCGAGTGGAGCCAGGACGATTTCCGAGAGGATTTTGTATACATTGCCGACAATGCTGCGGAGTTTCTCAGTGACTGCCGCGTCCGGACCATCGGGATCGATTATTTGTCGGTAGGCGGATATCACGCCGACGGGGATAAAGTTCACCGCACATTGTTGAGCGCAGGCGTTGTTATCATTGAGGGACTGAACTTATCCGGAATCAGCGCCGGTGAGTATGAATTGATTTGTTTGCCTCTGCGATTGGCCGGAGCCGACGGTGCACCTGCACGCGCTGTGATCAGATCACAATCGCAGTAACCATTATGGGAGGAAAGCATGGCGCAGGACGCATTACGAGAAATAGGAATTGTGGGTCTGGGGAAAATGGGCGGGAATCTGGCTTTACAGGCGCTGGAAAAGGACATCAAGGTCGTCGGCGCAGACAAGAAAGAGCCGCCAAATGAACTAAAGGAAGCGGGCTTGATTTTCGCCAGCAAATTTACAGGATTCCAGGAACACCTGAGGCCTCCGCGGGCGATTTTCCTCTACATCCCCGCCGGTCCGGTGGTGGACAGCGTCATGGTCCAATTGGCCGAAAGACTCGAACCGGGTGATATCATTATCGACGGGGGCAATTCCTACTGGGGTGATTCAATCCGTCGGCATCAACGACTACAAAAAAACGGGCTGCACTTTCTCGACCTGGGTACCAGCGGGGGTGTGGAAGGGGCACGGCACGGCACGGCGCGTGCTTTATGATCGGTGGCGAACGAGATGCCGTGCAACGGGTCGAACCAATTCTGATCGATTTGGCAGTCGAGCGTGGCTACGTCCATGCCGGACCGCCGGGAGCCGGCCACTTTGTCAAATTAGTTCATAATGGTATCGAATTCGGCATGTTGCAGGCCATCGGGGAAGGCATGGATTTGCTCCACCACTATCACGACAAGCTGAAGATTGAAAATGTCCTCCATTGCTGGAATCACGGCTCAGTCATCCGTTCCTGGCTCGTGCAATTAATGGAACAGGCGTATCGTGCGGAAAAAGGCATCGATCAGATACCCGCCTTCGTTGAGGATACCGGTGAGGTGAACTGGCTGGTTAATGACGCACTGCGCCTGGAAGTGTCAGTACCCGTCATAGCGCAATCGGTCATGCAATTGATCGCCTCGCGCGACGAAACCCAAAACTGGGCGCGCGCCATCGCCATGACGCGACACGGTTTCGGCGGACACCCGTACGGCGCAGATGAGGCGATCCGTCGAGAACGACAACACGGGCGGGTCGGTGGCTTCTATCACCAATCAGACAACGACTGATAGCGACTCTCTGTTTCAGTCATCCGCAACGCTTTACTGTGTCCAGCTCTTGGCCCTTGCCAAAAAGGGCATATTCTTATACATTAATATGGGTTTTTCAGTTACCACAGCCTGTCCCGGGGAGGAGTTACGGGATGTGATCTCTGGCGCGGGAGGCAGTGCCATATCCTTCAGAGAATGTGAACAAATTCGCAATATTTATCGACATGGTCATGACAATGGCTGCATGGATTTCGGGGGTTTTTGATGCGTAAGCGAGTCGGATTGTGGGTGTGTATATGGTCATTCGTTTTGGGAGCGGCAACCGTTACGGCCGGCGAATTAACGCTACCGTTGTCATTTACAGCGGATGATCTCATTTTCAAAGGCAGTGGCGAGTACGACCAGGTCTATTTACGCGATGGCGGCCTCACGGACCGGGTCGGTTGGCCTCAGATACCCTACACGACGGTGCATTTGGCCCTGCCTCCGGGAGGTCAGATCGACTCCGTGACTGTCGACACGCCCTCCCCGTTCCGTTTGCCGGGCGAGTTTTCTCTGTTTCCTTGTCAACCACCGCAAGTGTTGTCCAAGGACCCGACTACCATCACGTTTCGGCAACCGGATCCGGTCGCCTATCGCTCCGCTGAGGAGTACCCGGCTCAGTTTGCGCAACCTGCCGGTGGGGGTGGATATGCGGGGTATCAACTGGGAGCGGTCAAGGTGTATCCCGTGCATTATATCGCCGCCGACAGCGCGATCCTCCTCTACCAATCCCTGGATGTGCACGTGCATTACACGCTCGGCGATCAAACTCCCATAGCTGCCAAATCGGTTCCGAAAAAGTTCGTGTCGCCACTGCACACGGTCGTGCAGTCGCTTGTGCATAATCCCGATCAGGCGACAACCGAACCGGCAGCTCCTTCGTTTCGGAAGACGACCCTCGACCCCAAAGACGTGGAATATCTTATTGTCACAACAGAGTATCTGGAAAGCGCACTCCAACCGCTGGCCGACTGGAAAACCGCCAAGGGTGTGCCGGCGGAAATTGTAACTCTCGAATGGGTTTATGCCAATTACGCTGGCGCCGACGCAGCGGACATCCTGCGCAACTTTCTCAAAGACGCCTACCAGGAGTGGGGGGTGCGTTGGCTCCTCCTGGGCGGTGATACGTACTATGTCCCTCACCGGACGGCCTGGGCGATGGATGTTGAGTATGGCGGGTCCTATGACGAAAATGAATTACCCACCGATTGGTACTTTGCCGATCTCGACGGCACCTGGGATGCCAATCAGAATGGCATCTATGGGGAAGTCGGCGACAATGTAGATTTATACCCGGAATTGATTATCGGGCGGGCGCCCTGTGACTCCCGTTACGAGATGAATAACTGGGTCGCAAAGGTGCTGCAATATGAACAGAATCCGCCAACCGATTACCAGTTGAATATGGCCTTTTATGCCGAGGTTCTCTGGGGAAATCCGTATACCGACGGCGGAATTGCCAAAAACTATATTGAAGACCTGTACATCCCTGATCGCTTCGCCCCAATAGAAAAACTATACCAATCGCTCGGCAATGAGACACAAAGCGCGGTGATCCAATCTCTTAACAATGGTCAGAACATCGTAAACCATAACGGTCACTGCTGGATCGATTATATGAGCACCGGCTCCGGCGGTCTAGTAGGCTGGGATATGGACAACCTGTACAATGGCAGCCGCCAGACGGCATTTCTCTTTTCCATTGGCTGCTGGCCGGCGGCGTTCGATTACGATTGCGTAGCCGAACATTTTGTCACCAATCCGAACGGCGGCGGTGTGGCTTTCATCGGCAACTCTCGCTACGGCTGGGGTTCGCCGGGGAACTCCGAGTACGGTTACTCCGACCGGCTTGACCAGCAGATGTTTAAGGCGCTGTTAGCGGATAGTATGCCGCAACTTGGCGCGGCGTTTACCAAAGCGCGATCGGTCTATGTCCCGCATGCCCGCCAGGAAAACGTCTATCGCTGGTGCATTTACGAATGCAACCTCCTCGGTGATCCGGAAATGCCGGTCTGGACCGACACGCCGCGGCAGATAGTTGTCGACCACCCGGATAATATTCAATTCGGCAGCACGGAATACACGTTCACCGTTACGGACAATACAACGAAGCAACCGCTCGTTGATGCTCTCGTGTGCGTACAACAGGGCAGCGATGTTTACGAGCGTGGTCTCACTGATGAACGCGGGCAAGTTCGACTGACTCTCGACCCGGCACCATCCGGTACTATGACTCTGACCGTCACCAACCACAACTACCTTATGTACCAGACGTACCTTGATGTTGGCGGTAGCGGGACATCGCTTCATCTCACCGAAGTGACTATTGATGATGTGGCGGGTGGTAACGGGGACGGAGTCCCTTCTCCCGGGGAAGCGTGTGACCTGTATCTCAGTCTCCAAAACAGCGGCACCAATACGGCCCCCGGTGTGACCGGATCTATCTCACTGGCAGCCAATCCCTACGTTTCTCTGATCAGCTCAAGTCTAAGCTTCGGCGATATTGCCGCCGGCGCCACTGTGACCTCACAGACCCCTTGTCAGATGACCATCGCAGCCGATTGCCCGCCGGGATACAACGTGAATTTCGACTGGGTGGTTACCGAGAGCGGAGGAACACCCCACGCCGGCTCAAGCACAATACACATTCAATCTTCGCTTGTGGCATATTATCGATATCACGTTGATGATGCTGCGGGCAACGGAAACGGTATTGCAGATCCCGGGGAAACGTTGACCGTACGGCTCTGGTTGAAAAACACCGGTTCAGTTACGGCAATGGGAGTCAGTGTACTTCCCAATACGGCAGATCCATACCTCAGCCTGCCCACCGATCCCCAACCGGTGGGAACACTCGCGCCCGACGAAATTGGCTATGCTGAGTTCACGACCTCAATTGATCCATCAACGCCAATCCCTCGGTTTCCGCTCATTGAGATGACCATCACGAGTGACAACGGGTCCGATGATATTGATTCAGTTCTTTTCTCCATCGGCCCGCACGGGATTGGTGAAGATTTTGAATCTGGCTCCCCCGGTTGGACTCATGGCGGCACGCGTGATTACTGGCACGAATGTTCACATCGAGTTCTAAATGGTACCACTGCCTGGTACAGTGGCATCGAGGATGACTGGTATTATCAGGGAAGTACCCGCAGTTGGCTGGAGTCCCCGGAAATTGTGGTTGGCCCCGACGCCCAACTGACTTTCTGGGATTGGTTCTCGGTGCCGAACTACGGCGTGGATGGACTCCATGTCATTGTTACCGTGGCCGGCTCCAATAATCCGGACACCCTGGATTTTATCGGTACCGGCGGCGCCCTGGACTCCGCGCTGATTACCGGCAACAGCTGGACAAAAGAAGAATATGACTTGTCGGGTTACGCACCAGGAACCAGGGTGAAAGCGCGGTTTGCCTTTTCATCCGACAATGACGCCGATGAAGATGAGGGATTCTATATCGATGATGTCCGACTCGAAAGCACACCTGATTATGATTTGAACGTTAATCCGACCCGTATTCTGCAACGTGGCGGAGCCGCCGAGACCGTAACCAGTCGAATCCATGTGCACAACACCGGCTTCTGGGAGGACACGTTTTCTCTTGAAGTCTTTGACAATTGGTTGCCGACGGCCATTTGGGATGCCTCCGGCAGCGCCGAGCTTACGGAAATTTCCTCAGTGGCACCCGGTGAAGTAGTCACCTTGCTCGTGCAGGTGAACATTCCGTCCGGTACGCCGGCAATGATCGACAGTGCCCGCATACGTTTTACTTCAGAAAATGACCCGAGCCGTTCGGCCCAAGCGTGTGTGGTAACTACGTCAGAGGGTGGCGCAGCAAGTGCTCCCTGGCGGGAGTCATTTGCCGGAGGGCCCATCTCACCGCCACAATGGCCGATGTCTGAATGGGCGGAAATCAGCGACGGCGGCCTGTATGCGCCAACACCCCCCGAGGTTGCGGAACTGGAACACATTGGCTACCTGCTCTCCCAGCGGATTGACCTGTCCCAATTAACTGATGGGCAACTCGCTTTCTGGTATCGCGGCATCAACACCGGTTGGGGCGGATGGTCTGGACCGTCGGATTTAAATACCCAGTACTTAAACGATGCTGGGCAATGGAAAGTACTAAGTTACATCTCTGGTTCCAGCGGAGAAAGCTCCGTTTACCGAGAAAAAATCCTGTCCCTGCCGAATGATGCCTTGCACGATGCATTTCGGGTGCGGTTTAACGCAACCGGTAACATGTCCGGCAAATGGCTGCTGGATGATATCTATATCGGCCCGCGTCGGGATTACCATGTCACCTGCACCTTTGATTATATGCCGATTTATGGGGTATCCGGTGACCCCATTCCGCATGACTTGCAAATATTCAATCGGGGATCAGAGCCGGATAGTTATCTGCTGGAGACTGTCTCCGGTGTCTGGCCTATCCGTTTTCTGGACAACGGTCAGGAAATATCCGAAACTGACGTAATCGATCCGGCGCAATCGATCACGATCGAAGTGGAAGTGACCATTCCGGAAACTGCGCTGGTCAATGATCTGGATACAACACTGGTGGCGATCACCTCTGTGGGCGATGCCGTAGAGTGTCGGCAGGCAGTATATCAAACATCGTGTCTGGGCGGAGTGGCGGATATCCCCTGGTGTGATTCCATTGCTTCCTCGGTCCTCTCCGATGAAAAATGGCCGTTGCGTTCGGGCGTCCAAGTCGGTTCGGATCCCTATGCCCCGGCGGGATCGTGGACCATGGTCGCGGGTGGTTCGGATACTGCCTACTCGCAGTTCATCGATTTGTCGGAGGTGGACGAAGCCATGCTGGATTTTTATGCGCGGGCCGGAGGCAGTTTTATCATGCCGGGTCCCGATGAGCGCATAACGATTGCTTACCGCGCTACCGATGGCTCCTGGCACGATTTGACAACGCTCAGCGGCGGTGGACGATACCGTTCGCAGTTTGATCGACATTGCATGTCCTTGCCGGTCGACGCACTCGGCGATCGCTTCCAATTTCGCATCGGCTGTGATTGCGAGACACGCTGGTATTTCGATGATTTTAAAATCGTGTTAACACCGCATTGTGAGATTACCTCTGATGTCCTCGATTTTACGCTAAACCCGGGAACGGAGCAAACAGCACAAATCTATCTGGATAACACGGGCTCTGGCACGCTGGAATATCGGATATCAGTCATTCCTGCGGCGGTGACCATGTCGGCCCTGCTGGCAAGAATGATCAAGGCGACCGATCACGATCCACTGTCCGCGGCTTTACGCACACCGGCTGAGACCTTCGCCTGCGATTGGGGGGGCCCGGGTGCTGGCGGGTATCTCTGGATTGACAGTGACGAACCATACGCCCCGGCATTCGAATTTGTCGACATTGCGGGCATCGGTGAACCGTTAGCCCGTCTCGATACCAAGTTTTATGATACTGCACACCTTGGATTCGAATTTCCCTACTATGGTGAGGTGTACACCGAGGTCCTGGTCAGCGCCTATGGCTATCTGCAGTTTGGTGACCAACCCCTGCTGTCATCCTGGATGGCACTGCCGATTCCCCACTCCATCTCACCCAACAACGTCTTGTTCTGGTGTTATGGTGACTATGAAACGTTGGGAGATGTCTATGCCTACTCAGATGACTCAACGGCGATACTTCAATTAAACGGATTTGGCCAGGAGGGCTCGTCATGGTATCAGGCAACAGCGCAGGTCGAATTGCGTGCGAATGGACGAATCGCTTACCGCTTCCTGGAATTTGGCGACGGCTTTGTTACGAAGGAGTGTGGCGTTGGTATCGAGGGGCCGACCGGCAACGAAGGTCACGGGATCGTCTTTTACGTCAATCCGGTGCAAAACGACCCGCAATACCTCCGGGATAGTTTACAAATTATCTTCTACCCACCCCCGGATTGGATCTCACTCGACTACCCGGTGGGTACCGTGGCGCCGCAAACTCTGCGCTCGGTGTCGGTCGACTTTATCACCGATGAGCTCCCGCCGGGGGATTATGATGCAATCCTGCGTTTTGATTTGAATGATCCCGATGCTGCCGCGAATCCCTGGTTCGTGAACTCCCGGGTAACCGTTCTGGACACATCGTCCTGCTATTGCCCGATGGGAGATCTGAATCTGGACGAGGCCATTGATCCACTCGATGTGGTGTATTTGGTTAATTTTGTTTACCGCCAGGCCCCCGAACCACCCTGGCACCCCAAATGTCCCTATCACCCCGGTGATGTGCACCCAGACGGTGTAGTCGACCCACTCGACGTCACCTGCCTGGTCAACTACGTCTTCCGGGGATTGGGGCCGCTCGACAATCCCTGCGGCTGGTAAGCGATTAGTGGACGGCTCAACTGTAGATCGGATTTCCCGGGTTATTGCAGTATCGTTATTAAGCGCGATTAGTCTGCTCAGTCAACTTCGCCAGTTTGCGAACCGGGACATTATCCCGTTCTCGGGGTGTCAAGCGCCAGGTCCAGTTGCCGTTACTGGTTGCCGGGGCATTCATCCGTGCTGAAGCGGGCAGGCCGAGAACATCCTGCATCGGAACAATGGCCAACCGGGCTTTCGAGCGCCAGGCCAGTTCAATGAATTCCCAGTGCACATTGTCCGGGTAAATCTCATGCCCGACGTATTCGGCAAGCCGCTTTAAGTCTTTTTTGGTCGCCTCCGTCTCATACCAGCCGATGACCGTGTTGTTGTCATGGGTCCCGGTATACACGACGGCGTTCTCTTCATAGTTATGCGGCAGGTACGGGTCGTCATCATCACCGTTGCGAAAGGCGAACTGCAAGACTTTCATGCCGGGGAAATTATAGCGTTTCATCACCTTTCGCACATCAGCGGTAATCGAGCCCAAGTCCTCCGCCACTAAAGGCAACTCAGGAAAATACCGTTGCAGTGTGGTAATAAAGTCGTCCACCGGCGCCTTGACCCATTGCCCGTTCATCGCCGTTTTATGATGGGCGGGGACCGCCCAGTAAGCGACCAGCCCACGGAAGTGGTCAATGCGCACGAGATCAAACAACCGGAACATATTCCGCAGCCGCGCCGCCCACCATTGGTATCCTTCGGCCCGCAGTTTGTCCCAATCATAGACGGGGTTTCCCCAGAGCTGACCGGTCTTGCTGAAATAGTCGGGCGGGACACCGGAGACTACTTTTGGGCGCTTCCTCCGGTCCAGCTTAAACATCCAGGTGTTGGCCCAGGTGTCGACCGAATCGTAGTTGACGTACATGGGGATGTCCCCGAAGATCTGGATTTTCTTTTGATGGGCATACTCTTTGAGCTGCAGCCATTGGCGATGAAACAGCCATTGTTCGAATTTGATTTGGTCGATTGCGTCCCGGTATTCATCGGCAAAGGCGGTTAGTGCCTTATGATCACGGTTGCGCAGTTTTTTCGGCCACTCGGTCCAGATTGCGCCATCATGTTCACGTTTGCAGATGATGAAAACAGCAAAATCATCCAGCCAGCCGGATTCCTGTTCACAGAACTCCGTGAATTCTCCGTTTCGCCTGGCGTCAGAAAAGCGCCGCCATGCTGCATGGAGAAGCCGACGTTTAAAAGCTGCCACCACCTCGTAGTCGACTCGCTCTACGGGAAAGTCCGGGGACGCCGCGATATCCTCAAGGGAAGCAAAACCTTGCTCCAGCAGTAGATCGGGACTGATGAGTAATTCATTGCCGGCAAACGCCGACGAGCAACTATACGGTGAATTGCCTTGACCCAAATCAATCGGATTGAGCGGCAGGACCTGCCAGACACGTTGATTCGCGGCTTCCAGTAAATCGACAAACTCAAATGCCGCCGGCCCCAGATCGCCGATTCCGCAGGAGGAGGGCAAAGAGGTAACGTGCATCAAAATGCCGGCCGCGCGTTTATCCATCTACGTCTCCTCAGCCACCAGCAGGGCCACGGGGAACTCACTGAGTATATCGGCAGCTTGTTGTCGATCACGCGCGGGGATCGTCGTTCCGGTGAGCAAATCCCGCCACTGTGACGGGCCGGCGGGCAGCGTAACGGTAGTATCCTCCCAGACCTCGGCGCCTAACGGGAGCTGATTTTCCCGGACCAGGCTGACCGCAAATCGCGGCGCTACGCTGACAGCCCACCCCCTCTCATGGTGCCGCGCAAAGGCGAGCAGGTGCTGTTCTCGTCTGCCGGAAACCGCAAGCGGCTGGTAGTCACCATACAGGAACAGGTCATGATAGTCACGCCGCACGGACAATGCCTGGTGCGTGAGAAAGAGTTTGATCCGGCCGTCAGTGACCGTATCTCGTAGTTCGCGCAGGAGCGGCAGGCGTGCATCATCAATACGTTCTCTGATGCTGGCCAATAGTGCTTGCCGTTGGGCGAAATCGGCTGGTCGCCGATTGTCCGGATCCACCATGCTCAGGTCCCATAACTCACATCCCTGGTAAATATCCGGTACTCCCGGACAGGTTATTTTCACGAGCACCTGTGTCAGCGAATTAATTATTCCGTACCAGGAAACTTTTCGCTGAAACGGAATAAAAGAACTGAGAAAACCTTCATCGTCGGCCAAAATCCGTGCGATAAAGGTGAGGTAGCGATCTTCATATTCTACAGCCGGCTTCAACCAGGCCGTGTGCACCTTGGCCTCGCGGATCGCCTTAATCACATACTGTTTTAGACGTTCAATAAATTCTTGCCGCTCGTTGTCCGCGAACGGCCAAAAGGCCAACAGCGATTGATACAAAAAGTATTCGTCGTTTTTATCGGGCACCGCCCGTCCGTGCAGGCGCTTTTTGGCGCGACGGTTGGCGCTGCGCCAGGTTTGCAACATACGAGACCATTCATCCGGCAGCTCCGACAGGACATGCAACCGCAGCCGGGCATCCTCCCCCCGCTTGGTGTCATGAGTCGCCGTAGCGTTTAAGGCGTGCGGACGCTTTTCCACCGCGGTTTGATTAAACCGATGAAATTCCTCTAGGCTCCGGCCGAAGCAACTGGGATTACCTCCCACCTCGTTTAACGAGAGTAATCGGTTGTAAATATACAGGCAGGTATCCTCCACCCCCTTGGCCATCAGCGGGGCGGTGACTTGTTGAAATTGCATCACAAAATCGAGCATCAGTCGCCGTTCTTCCTCGCGAACATCTTGCACCTCTTCGAACAACAAGAATCCGCGAACAAAGGCCAACTCATACCGGAGGTCCGGATTCAGATGAAGCGCACTTTCAATTGCCTGTTCGATATAACTGCGATCGGCCTCACTGATTCCCTGTTCGTTGATATATGTCCGATAGACCGGGAAATGCGCCATTACTTCTACCAAAGCGCGTCGCAGGCCGTACAGCGTAATATCATTTCCCTGCCGGTTACGACTGGAAATCCGTTTCAGCAGATGTGCCAGGTTGTCGATATTTCCCGCCAGATGTTTCTCGATGATCAGTCTTTTCTTGTCAGACGCCAGTTTGGGCCAGTTAGCCTTGACACCGGTAAACCGAATATATGTGCGGCTGATTGATCGTTCACTATCGGACCGACAGAAAAACCCATTCAACACATTTAAGAAATCATACCCGGTAGTCCCTTGAACCGACCAGGTCGGCGGCAGCTGCTCCTGTTCTTCAAGAATTTTTTCCACAATAATATAGGTGTCGCCGATTGCGTGCCGCAGGCGTTCCAAATACGTCTGCGGGTCTTTCAGACCATCGATATGGTCAAGCCGTAATCCGGTAACCATGTCTTCGCTGCAGAGCCGTTTGATCAGTGTATGGGTCTCGTCAAAGACCGCCTGGTCTTCCAGGCGCAGGCAAATCAGGTTGTTGATGGTGAAAAAGCGACGATAGTTGATCTCTTCAGTGGCGACTTTCCAAAATGCAAGGCGGAAGTTCTGCTCGGACAATAAGTCATCCAGCAAACGAAAACTATCCGGCTCGCCGGCCTGGCCACTGAAGCGTTCCAGATTCTCATCGATGAATGCGCGAATCTGCTCATTTTCTTCATACAATTCATGAATCAGCCGTTTGGCCAGTCGGACGTGTTCATACCGCTCGGTCAGCCTATCCGCACCGTGCAGATCTTTTAGCGTATAGACGGTGCCGGTATATTTCATGAAGGTTGAACTGTTCGCTCCCAGTGACTTTTCCAGGCGGTCCAGGTCGTGGGTGAGTACCTTGACATAGGACTCGATGCGCAGCGGGAACCGAAGATCGTAGTAATTAATGCTCAGTCCGCCGGAATCATAGCGCAGGCTGATCTCGCCGGCTTCCAGCGTTTCGCCATAGAATTTGCCCAAGAACGGCGCCAGCAAACGGCCTTTGAGGCTGTCATAGACATGGTCCCAGTCAATATCAAAATAATGCTCATACCGGGAACATCGACCGTTCTCCAGGATATCCATCAGCATAATGTTTTCGCTGTCAAACGCCATATGATTGGGAACAACATCCTGCACCCAGCCGATCTGATGCCGGTCGAGGGCTTTCTTCAATCCCTGCACACCCGCCTCGCCACCGAGTTGTCCGTCAATCACGGTCGGATCGGTGACGTCATAGCCATGTGTACTTCCCTCGACCGAAGCAAAAATCGGCGACACATACAGGTCAGTGATTCCCAGTTCATGCAAATAGCTGACAATCTCGGCTGCCTTCGTGAAACCGAAATCGGGAGTCAACTGCACGCGGTATGTCGAAACCGGAATACGCATTACGGGTGTTTCACCTGCATGAGTTCACCCAACCGGGTAAATGCCTGAACCCAGATTTTTGCCCGTTCGTTACTCGATTGGGCGCGTTCTGTCTGTTCGTGATGGACCTTCCTCATTCGATAATACGTGTTTTGGGCCTTCCAGAGATCGAGATCCATCGGCAACTCTAACAGAATTTCCAACAATCGCACCAGAGTTTCCAAGAGCTCCAGATTATCCGGCTCCTGCTCGATGCGATCCATCAACTCGGTGCATTTACTACTGGCTTCCAGTCCCAGCGTTGCCTCGTCGATACTAATCTGCCAGCGCCGCGCTTCGGAGACCAGCCGGTCCAGATCATCCAAGACCAACGGCTCTGCAGCCAGCGCCTGACGTAAGTCGGTGTTCAGTACAAACGACACCGTCGTGGAGAGCACCGGCGGCAGCGGGATGTGCATCTCCGAGGTCACCTGCATGATCGGATAGTAGCGGTCGTAGGAATATCGATACAGGGTCTCCACCTCATTGAGCATCGCACCGACAATCTGCCGCATCACGCGTCGCTGTTCGTCCTTAAACAAATGCCACAAGGAGTAGGCGTGAGTTCCCAGATGCTGATCGATCAGCGAAATAACGCCGGCGATATCATTCCGCTCGAAGGCCTCAGTAATCGACTGTTGAACATCAGAAAAATCCTCCGTGGCGCTTTGTTCCCGCACCCCGGCTAACAAATTATGTTCTCCCAAGTGCAGAACCACAAATTGGATCACTGTTTCCTCATACGTGATACGTGATTTCAGCCGGGCGATGCCGGTCGCCAGATGCTGTCTTCCCTGCTCCAACCTGTGGAATGAAAGACTTTCGGCGAAAAAGCTGTAGAGATCGGTTGTCTCGCTGTGGCTTTCGGAGAACAAAGAGGACACGGCGTAGTGCGCGCCAACTCGAACGAAATCGAGCACCGCCGGTTTGGCATATTGCTCATAGGCCTCGCCGCCATTGGCCAGTCCGGCCATATTGGACGGCGCCCGCTCCAGCAATTTCTGAAATGCGGGGCCCAGTTCAATGCCGGCAATTTCCTCCGCCAACTGAATCGCCCGCGCCGCATAGAGAATGACCTGCATGGTTTCGATGCCCGAAATTTCATCAAAAAACCACCCGCAGGAGGTATACATCAGCATGGCGTGACGTTGCATCTCCAGGAGGCGCAACGTCTTCGGGTAATCCTCACGGCACTGTGTGCTCAGGCAATGCTCGGCCAAAAAGGCATCGACATCCGCCGACCGGTCGAGAACCATCTCAACATACGCGTCCCGGGCCTGCCAGGGATCTTTGAAATACTTGCCACCGTGTTCTTCGTAGATGAGAATCAAGCTGTCGCGCAGCCAATCGAGCGCGCCCCGTAATACCGGGCGCCAGGCCTGAGTCCACCCGGGGTGCATACCGCTGTTGCAGCCACAATCGGCGCGCCAGCGTTCCACACCATGCACACAACTCCAGGAAGAATTTTCATAAATCTCAACTTCGTAGGCCGGAGGGTGGTGCTCCAGGAATTCTCCGTAAATCGTCGGCCGCGCCAGTTGGTGTTCCTCGATGTGATACAAGCAGTACGCGAGGGCCATGTCGCCGAACCGGTGATGATGGCCATATGTTTCTCCGTCAGTGGCCACATGCACCAGTTGATCCTCGGTTGATTCATCACTGAATGCATCCATCAGTCGATCGGCGTAACGGCGCCCATCATCGAGCAAATCACCGAAGGCAATATCCTGGGCAATGGGACCATCATAGAAAAACAACGCAATCGTTCGTCCGGACGGAAGCCGACATTGATATGCCCGCCGGGGATCAATAGTGCCCTCACTTACCTCATGCCACGTATCGTCCCCGATCTTCCGAATGCGCTGTGCCTGCCGTGGGGCCAAAATGGTAAACGTAATTCCATAATCAACTAACATCTCCAACGTTTCCAAATCAACCGCAGTCTCGGGTAACCACATCCCCTCCGGTTTCTCGCCGAACCGGTATTCAAAATCTCGCATACCCCACAGCACTTGGGTTCTCTTATCCCGGGTATTGGCCAGGGGCATGATCAAATGATTATAGGCCTGAGCGATGGCGGAACCGTGGCCGCCAAATCGTTTTTTACTTTGCTGATGTGCGTCTAGAATCGCTGCATACACCTCCGGTTCGTGGACTTCCATCCAGGAAAGCAGCGTCGGCCCGAAATTGAAGCTGATACGCGAATAATTGTTGGTGATCGCGATTATCCGCCGCTCGGGATCGAGAATCCGAGACGCGGCGTTCGGCGCATAGCATTCGGCGGTAATCCGCGCATTCCAGTCATGGTGCGGGTAGGCCGAATCCTGCAACTCAACTTCTTCGAGCCAGGGATTTTCCCGTGGCGGCTGATAGAAATGCGCGTGTAAACACAGGTATCGATTCATGCGTCCTTCTCCTTCACATACAGAGCTATGTTCCAGGGCTGACACTCAACTTTCCGCCCGGATTTCATTGTTGTCGTCAGCGTGCCGCCGGGACCCTGCCACGTCTGATCGGCGGAATCGAGGACCTTCCGCAGGTTTTCCGCAGCGAGTTGTACCACACAGCGTACAGGGTGATCGTTGAAATTCATCACGTACAGCGCAATCGAATTCCCCCGTTGCCGGCGGCAAAAAATAACCCGCTGTTCGTCATCAGCAACAATTTCCAGCCCATCCGTGGTCAGCGTGGCCAATGTCGGCACCGAGCGGCGGAGTTCAATCAACCGCCGGTAGAATTGCAGCATCACGCGATGATGTCCCTGATCTCGCAGACTCCAATCCAGTTTGGATCGTTCGAATGTCTCTGGACTCTGGGGATCGGGCGGTGTCTCCTGCCAGCCGAAAGCAGCAAACTCTTCCTGTCGTCCCCGTCGAACCGCTTCAACCAAATCGGGATCACCGTGACTTACGAAATACTGAAACGGCGCCGGTTCGGCGTATTCCTCGCCCATCCATAACAGCGGAATATTCGGCCCCAGCAGCACGACGCCGGCCGCCAGCTTGAGCGCCTCGAATGAAACCAGAGTTGTCAATCGATCGCCGGCCAGGCGGTTGCCGACTTGGTCGTGATTCTGGGAGGCCACGACAAACTGATCCGCGTCACAACCGGCTGGTGAATTACCATGATTTCGTCGCCGGAAACGCGAATAGTTCCCATTATATATATATCCGTTGCGGATCGCCTTGGCCAGATGGCGCGGCTCGCCGAAATCAGCGTAGTATCCCCCTTGCTCCCCGGTCAGCAAAGTGTGTAAGGCATGATGCAGATCGTCTGACCACTGCGCGGGCAAGCCATAACCACCTTGCGCCGGTGGACGTATAACCCGAGAATCATTCAAATCACTCTCAGCAATTACGGGGTACGGTTTGCCGATCTCCGCAGCATATTCGGTCACACGGTCGTTCAATTCCTGCAAAAACGGTTTCGCACTCATATCAAAGATACCATGAATGGCGTCAAGCCGCAACGCGTCAATATGGTAATCACGCAACCAGGCAAGAGCGTTCTCAATGAAATAGTTGCGCACCGCGTTGCTGTGTGGGCCGTCGAAGTTGACCGCTTCTCCCCACGGTGTGCGATATTTGGTGGTGAAATATGGTCCAAAATCATGCAGGTAGTTGCCCTCCGGTCCCAGGTGATTATAGACCACGTCCATAATTACCGCCAACCCGGCAGCATGGGCGGCATCTACCAGCTCCATCAATCCCCAGGGTCCACCATAGGAATTATGCACCGCCCACGGGAAAACGCCGTCGTACCCCCAATTGCGTTCTCCCGGGAATTGCGCGACCGGCATCAGCTCAATTGCATTGACGCCAAGATCTTTCAACTGCTGAAGTCGCGGAATGATCGCCCGGAACGTGCCCTCCGGCGTAAAGGCCCCGACATGCAACTCGTACATGATCATCTCGGACAACGGTATGCCGGTCCACTGCTGATCATGCCAGGAGAATTCACCAAACGTTACAATCTCCGATGACTGATGCACGCCATCGGACTGGTAACGGGAGGCGGGATCTGGTCGCTCCAACTCATCATCGAGGCGAATCAGGTACCGAGTCCCTGGAGTGATCTTGTCCACCTCGGCAAACCAATAACCAAAATCCTCTGCTTCCAGCGATATGCGGCGCTGTTCCGGCGCAGTGATGGTCACCGCGACGTTTTTTCGCGACGGCGCCCACACCCGGAAGCAACAGCGACCGGCATCTGTCAACCACGCGCCGACTCTCATACAGTGATTACCCCGAGCAAGGCCGCCTCTTTAACTTTCATCATATTCCAAGACCACAATGCCAAGCGGCGGCAGTGTCAGCGAAACAGACTGATCGTGCCCATGCGTGGGCAATGGTCGAGTGTACGCGCTACCGAAATTGCCTTGCCCCGAGCCACCGTAATCTTTGGCATCGCTGTTGAGTACTTCCCGCCAATATCCGGCGTATGGCAAACCGAGACGATAATTGCGTCGCGGCACCGGGGTGAAATTGCAAGCCACCATCACCCTCGCCATTCCGTCGCCATCCTTGCGCAGAAAACTGATGACGTTATTATGAACATCCGTACGATCAAGCCACGCAAAACCTTCCGGCGCAAAGTCTCGTTCCCACAGCGCACGCTGACCGCGGTAATATCGATTCAAATCCTGCACCCAGTGCCGGATACCTTCGTGGGCCGGATTCTGCAGGAGATGCCAATCGACGCTTTGTTCGTGATTCCACTCATTCCACTGGCCAATTTCTCCGCCCATGAACAGCAGCTTTTTACCGGGATGAGTCCACATATACCCCAAAAGCAACCGGAGATTGGCACGTTTCTGCCAGTCATCACCGGGCAGCTTGCCAAGCAGCGACCCCTTGCCGTGTACGACCTCGTCATGCGAGAGCGGCAGTTCAAAGTTTTCGGTAAACGCGTAAAAAATGCTGAATGTCAGACTATCCTGATGGTAGCGTCGGTGGATCGGGTCTTTACTGAAATATTCCAGTGTGTCATGCATCCAGCCCATGTTCCATTTCATGCCGAATCCCAGTCCGCCGACGTAGACCGGGCGGGTCACCATCGGCCAGGCAGTTGACTCCTCGGCAATCATCTGCACGTCGGGAAATTGCTCATACACGACCTCATTCAAACGCCGCAGGAAACTGATTGCCTCGAGATTCTCCCGGCCGCCGTACTCGTTCGGAATCCACTCACCCTCCTGGCGGGAATAATCGAGGTAGAGCATGCTGGCTACCGCGTCGACCCGGAGTCCGTCAATATGGTATTTCCTCAACCAGAACAGCGCACAACTGATCAAAAAATTGCGTACCTCCCCACGGCCATAGTTGAAAATGTAACTTTTCCAGTCAGGATGGAATCCCTGGCGGGGGTCCTGATGTTCGAATAGATGGGTGCCGTCGAAATATACCAACCCGTGCTGGTCGGAGGGAAAATGCGACGGGACAATATCCATAATCACCCCGATACCATGCCGGTGCAAATAATCAACTAAGTACATGAAATCCTGGGGGGTGCCGTATCGCGACGTGGGCGCAAAATACCCAACTGTTTGATAACCCCACGAGCCATAAAAAGGGTGCTCGGTCAACGGCAGGAACTCCACGTGGGTGAAACCCATCTCCTTGACATACGAGGTGAGCATGGGCGCAATCTCCCGGTACGTCAGATAGCGGTTCCCCTCCTCCGGCACCCGGCGCCAGGAACCGAGGTGTACCTCGTAAACCGACATCGGAGCGTCGAGAGAATTACGTTGCTGGCGTTGGTTCATCCATTCCTGGTCGCCCCAGCCATACTTGAGGTCCCAGACCACCGACGCAGTTTGTGGCGACAATTCCCAGTGAAACGCAAACGGATCGCCCTTATCGGCACGGTAATTATTATGATGGGAGCTGATATGGTACTTGTAGAGTGTCCCTGGTTGCAGCCCGGGGATAAAGCCTTCCCAAATTCCTGAATCGTCCCAGCGACCAGCAAGGGGGTGCGCTTCCGGATCCCAACCGTTGAACTCACCAATAACCGATACCGCCTTGGCATTGGGGGCCCAGACGGCAAAATAGGTGCCGCGGACACCATCCACTTCCATCGCCTGCGAGCCAAATTTATCATACAACTGGAAATGATTGCCCTCTTTGAACAGGTAAATATCCTGTTCGGTGATCAGGCTCGGGCCATGAAGTATGTTCTGACTGGCATTTATTCGTTTATCCACGACGGTTTATCTCCTCTCCTCGCGTTCGGATTGGGCGAGGATTTCCTCGATCCCCAGCATGGGAATTGTGATCCAATCGGGGCGATTGTTAAGTTCGTATCCCAATTCGTATACGGCTTTGTCCAAGAGAAATATCTCAAACAATGTATTGGCTTCAGTCGCATTTTTGGGCAAGAGTCCGCTGTTTTGGATCGCCTCGTGATAGCCGCGCAGGAAATTGGTTGCAGCGTAATGGTACCAGGCTTCCAGCCAGGGAATGATGAATTCGTAATCTTCATCACCCAGTACCGGGCTGCGGCGCAGTCCCGCGAAGACGGCATAATGGAATGACCGGACCATACCGGCCACATCTCGCAGCGGTGATCGTTTCAGGCGTCGCTCCGATAATGCCCGCGCCGGTTCACCTTCGAAATCGAGAATCACGAAATCTTTTCCGGTAAACAGCACTTGCCCCAAATGGTAATCACCGTGAATTCTTATTTTTTGGGCGGCGATTTTTTTGCCCAGCAGTCGCCGATAATGAGCCAGAATGGAATTCTGTTTCTCCAGGATTCCATTTGCCAGTGTGCCGGATTCGGCATCAAATCGAGAACGCGGTTTTTGCAGGGTTTGCAGGACCGACCGCAGCAAATTGCGCATCGTCTGATACACGGATCGCTGATATAACTGGCTGAAACCCTCCGGGGCAAAATCAGGATTGTCCGTGATGCCGGCGAGGGCGCGGTGCATCTCACCGGTGCGCTGCCCCAAAAGTTTGAACATCTCGGTTTGAAAATCACCAATCAGGTGATAGACAGCCTCATGCGCGTCGACCGGTTCACTGTCCAATTGCAACGGGCCCATGTCGGGCGGGGGACCCAGATCCTGACGACGGGTTAAGAGCTCCTCCAGGAACCTGCCGATATGGTCCAGCACCCAAATCCATGCGTCTCCCTGATTGGCAACGAACTCTTGCAGTAACGCAGTCTCGCGCTGCTCCCCCGCTTTATTGCGATACATCAGGCTGCCCTTGTATTCCGGAATATGAGCAAATTTGGCAGTCTCCGAGAGAACCCGGCCGATTTCAGCGTCCGGGTTGATGCCCTTCTCCAGGCGGCGGTACAGCTTGAGCACCCAGTGTTGATCGTACAGTATCGAACTGTTGCTCTGTTCGACACTCAATACTCGTGAATCCACCGGCAAATCTATTTCTTTGAGTTGGCGGGTTAACGAGCGGGCTCGCGAGGACACTAATTCACCGGCCTCCCCTTTGCGTTTGCGTCGGCGGGCAATCAACTGGAGTAAAGCCTGATGGAAATTCTCCTCGTAAATCGCATCGACAATGACCCCCTCCTGACCATCGACTTCGAGATTTGCAATAATTGCCCGGGGGTGATTATGTAGCAGCTCAGCCACCTGGTCTTTGAGCGCAAAAACCACCGGCAGCTGGTAGGTGCCTGGGACACCCTCATTATATTCTACATCGACCAGTAACAGATATGTCGGCAAGTTATCATTGGGTAGCCGGATCGTTTCCGTGATGGCGATACTGCGGACCTGCCGCCCTTTGCTGCCAAACCAACGCGACCGTTTGAGATACCGCAACAACCCGCGCCGCTCCAAACCTTCTCGCACCTCCACATCCAACCCATCGCTCGGCAGTGCCTCCAGTGCAATCGTCACCGGTGGCCGGTCGGTCATATCGGTTTCTTCAATGCTCGGCAGAAGCTCAAACCAGTAACAGTCATGCCGATTGAGCGTGATCTGGTACGGTTCACTGCGAATGGTCGGGAACTTATTGTGGCTGAAGACCTCCATCGGCACCATGTCAGTATATTCGGCAAGGTCCAATTCAACACACTGCGAAAACCGCGACAGATTGACCACGATCAGCATGACCTGATCTTCGAACTTGCGGAGAAAAGCCAGCACCCGATGGTTGCTGGGCGACAAAAACTCGCAGGTTCCCCGGCTGAACGCCCGGTACCGTTTCCGCAACGCAATAATTCGCCGCATCCACCACAGCCATGATGAGGGATTACGTTCCTGGGTGTCGACATTGCACGCTTCATAGTGATATTCGGGATCGGTCACCACCGGCAAATATAGCCGTTGCGGATTCACCCGGGAAAAGCCGGCATTGCGGTCCGGTGTCCACTGCATAGGGGTGCGTACCCCATCACGGTCCCCGAGATAGTAGTTATCGCCCATGCCGATTTCATCACCGTAATACAAGACCGGAGTCCCCGGCAAAGAAAGCAGCAACATATTCAACAGTTCGATCCGCCGGCGATTGTTGGAAAGCAACGGCGCCAGGCGACGCCGAATGCCGACATTAATTTTGGCCCGCGGATCATCAGCATACATGCGATACATGTAATCACGCTCTTCATCCGTGACCATCTCCAGGGTCAATTCATCATGGTTACGCAGAAAAAACGCCCATTGGGCGTTTTCCGGAATCTCCAACGGCGGGTCGAGGATTTCGGTAATCGGATATCGGTCCTCCATTTGCAGGGCCATGAACATCCGTGGCATTACGGGGAAATTGAACGCCAGGTGACATTCATCCCCGTCGCCGAAATAGGCAACCGCATCCTCCGACCACTGGTTGGCCTCCGCCAACAGCATGCGATCATTGAAATTTTTGTCGACGTGCGCCCGGAGCTTCTTGAGAAACGCGTGTGTCTCCGGCAGGTTTTCGCAGTTGGTTCCCTGGCGTTCGTACAAATATGGGACTGCGTCCAGGCGTAACCCATCCACGCCCAGCCTAAACCAGAAATCGATCGCATCCAGCATCGCCTTGTGCACGCGCGGATTATCATAATTCAAATCCGGCTGATGCGAGTAGAAACGATGCCAATAATAGGCCTTGGCCACCGGGTCCCAGGTCCAGTTCGAGGTCTCGAAGTCCTGGAAAATAATGCGGGCATCTTCGTACTTCTCTGCCGTATCGCTCCAGACATAAAAATCGCGCCAGCGGCTGCCCGGCTTGGCGTGGCGTGATTTCTGAAACCAGGGATGTTGATCGGAGGTGTGATTCAAGACCAACTCGGTAATTACCCGCAGGTTGCGGGCATGTGCCTCGGCGAGGAGTTCCTTGAAATCAGTCAGCGTGCCGTACGCCGGATGAATAGAGGTGTAAGAAGCAATATCATATCCGTCATCGCGAAACGGCGACGGGTAAAACGGCAGCAGCCAGATCGCCGTAATGCCCAGACTCTGCAAGTAATCCAATTTGCTGACAATCCCGCGAATATCGCCGATACCGTCATCGTTGCTGTCCATGAATGCCTTCACGTGCAACTCGTAGATGATTGCATCTTTGTACCACAACGGGCCGCTGATCAGTTTGGATGTACGTCGGCGCTTGGCTGCCATTGCTGGAATTCTGCTCCTTTCCGGTACTACAGATAATAATCGAAATCGTATTCACGGCGCAGGCGTCGGCGCAAACGGAAAATATGAAATGGTAATACCTGCGGATTCAATTCGATATAATTGCGTTCCTGCTGCCAGATAAACTTGTCATCGGCAATCAGGTCGTGCATCAAAAATGGCTGGCGTGGGTCGATCCCCAACCGCTCCAGCGGCAACTGCAACCAGCCTGACTGCTTGTGAAATGGATCCAGATTGACTACCACGAAAACGACATTTTTGAGATCGTCGGTGTATTTCGCAAACGGCAGCAGGTAGTCGTTATCGATATCCAGAAACTCGAGGTTATTCGTTTGCTGCAACGCTTCATTTTCATGGCGAATTTGGTTGATCATCGCCACCAACTCAGTGAGGTTGCCCCGTTGATTGAGGTCCCATTGCTTGATTTCGTATTTCTCGGAGTTGAGGTATTCCTCTCGCCCCTCGATGGCTTCATCCACACATAGCTCAAAGGCGGGACCATAGATCCCATAATTTGAAGATAACGTCGCCGCCAGACAGAGGCGGATCAAAAACGCCGGCCGCCCGCCATACTGTAAGAACTCAGGCAGAATGTCCGGTGTGTTGGGCCAGAAATTCGGTCGCAGATACTCCCGCACCTGTGACCGCGTGAGGTCGGTCAGATATTGGATCAACTCCCACTTGGAATTCCGCCAGGTAAAATAAGTATAGGACTGGCTGAACCCGATCTTGGCCAATCGTCCTTTGACCTGCGGACGGGTGAACGCCTCCGACAGGAATATGGCGTCAGCAAACTCATTTTTGACTTCATCAATCACCCACTGCCAGAAAGAAAACGGCTTCGTGTGTGGATTGTCGATCCGAAAGATGCGTACGCCATGTTCCGCCCAGAAAAAGAAGACACTTTTCAATTCCTCCCACAACTCTTTCCAGACGTCGGTCTCAAAATACAGGGGAACAATATCTTCGTATTTCTTCGGTGGATTCTCCGCGAATTGAATGGAACCATCCGGACGCCAGAGAAACCATTCGGGATGTTCCGTGATATAGGGATGGTCCGGCGAACACTGAAAGGCAATATCGAGTGCTACTTCCATCCCATGCTTCTTGGCGGCCTGCACGAAATGAGCGAAATCCTCCATGGTTCCCAAATCGGGATGGACCGCTTTGTGGCCGCCATCGGAAGAGCCAATCGCCCACGGACTTCCGGGGTCACCCGGTGCGGCTTTCGGTGAGTTATTCTTCCCTTTGCGATTTGTTTCGCCAATCGGATGAATCGGCGCTAAATAGACCACGTCGAATCCCATCTTGGCGATGCGCGGCAGCATGGCCTCCGCTTGCCGGAGTGTCCCATGCTCGCCCGGCCGCTCACCGAACGAACGAGGAAAGAACTCATACCAGGTGGAGAACCGGGCGCGCCGGCGCTCGGTCTCCACCCGCAATTCTCGCTCGTAGCGGGTGGTGAACTGCTGTTCGGCATACCGTTCCATCAACTGGGCCACGTCGTCACTGAGCGCAACGGTGACCGCGTCATCAATATCAGTGGCCCGTCCCAGACCATCCGCCAGCAATTTCAACCGTTTGGCGTCCTCACCGGTCGCCCACTTCTGGGCCCGCAAGACCAGTTGCTGACCGATTTGCAAATCGACCAGAACGTCCTGGCCTGCGGCAACTTTCTTGCGCAAATCGGCTCGCCAACTGCCAAAGCGATCGACGCGTCCCTCAATAGTGTAAACATAGTCTAAAGGCTCGGTCACCGGGAAGGATGCCCGCCAGCGATCATTGGCCAGAGGCTGCATCCTAAGTGATGTGAACTCGTTCTCGTCCACGGTCCGGTAGAGAAGGTTGGCCACGACCTGATCGTGCCCATCAGAGAACACATTGGCTTCCACTACCACTCGTTCACCGAGGACGCGCTTAACGGGAAACATCCCCGCATCGATTTCGGGTTCGACGTCCTGAATGATAACTCGCTGTCTCCCATCGACATACATAAGGAGCCTCCGTGGCTCTCCAAAATATATGATTACCCTGCCGGGCTGTATTCGACCAGCCCGAGCAGATGCTAAGACCGCAACGCCGGGCGAAATGTACTACTGATACTGAGGTATACGAAGGTTTGGCATAACATGTAGGACGTCAATATCCGCATGAAAGCGAAAGTAACGCTTCATTGAGCGGCTACTTTTTCGGGCTCACTGCTCAATCGTAGGATCGAACCACCTGATCTATTTCGAGCGCCTTTTCGGCCGGTGATAGTGCGTCGCCCGGCCGAAGAGCAGGTCTGCCGCCTCCATGATCGTTTCAGATAGTGTCGGATGCGGATGAATCGTCAAGCCGAGATCCTGCGCGACGGATCCCATCTCAATCGCCAGAACTCCTTCCGCAATCAACTCACCGGCGCCCGGTCCGGCGATACCGATGCCCAGGACTTCCTCCGACTCGGGATCGATGATTACTTTGGTCACCCCGTCACCGCGCCCGACCGTAGCTGCACGACCTGATGCCCCCCAAGGGAACCGCGCCACCTTAACCTCGCGCTTTTGCTCTTTGGCCTCGGCTTCGGTTAGCCCGCACCAGGCGATCTCCGGATCGGTAAACACCACTGCGGGAATGGCCCGTGGTTCGAAGGCGACATTTTTGCCGGCAATAGCCTCCACCGCAGCGCGACCCTCATGCGAGGCTTTGTGTGCCAGCATCGGTTCACCGGCCACATCGCCGATAGCGTAAATCGTTGGCTCCGCAGTCTGCCGTTGATCGTTGACTTTGACAAATCCCTTATCGTCAACGTCAACCTTGGTGTTTTCCAGGCCGACATTTTTGGAATTTGGACGCCGCCCGACGGCCATCAGCACTTTCTCGAATATCTTTCCCTTATTGCCCGCGTTCTTACCTTCAAAGGTCACCTTGATCCCGTTTTTCTGCGCTTTCATCCCCGCTACGGTGGTCTCCAGCATGATATTCTCAAACAGGCCTTTCAGCCGTTTACTGAGTACCGATATCAAGTCACGGTCCACTCCCGGCAACAAACTCGGCATCATCTCCACCACGGAGACTTTGCTCCCGAGTGCGGCATAGACGGTACCCAGTTCCAGACCAATATACCCGCCACCAATAACCAGCAGTGATTTTGGGACATCCTTTAACTCCAGCGCCGTTGACGAGTCCATGACCCGGGGTGAATCAGGCGCCAGGTCTTTGATCATCACCGGTTCCGATCCGGTAGCCACAATCGCATGCTCGAAAGCCAGTTTACCGGTATCGCCGTTGTGCTTTTTCACTTCAAGCGTAGTACCGTCAAGGAACTTCGCAGTCCCGCGCACATAGTTTATCTTGCGTTGCTTCGATAACTGTCCCAAGCCACCCGTGAGTTTTTCGACCACATCATTTTTCCAGGAGCGCATCTGCCCGATATTCAACTTGGGCTTGGCAAACCGCACGCCCCAGTCCTTGGCCTCACTCGCCTCAAAAAGCAATCGGGCGATGTGTAACAGCGCTTTCGATGGTATACACCCGCGATACAGACACACTCCACCGGGATTGACCTCGGGATCGATCAGGGTTACGTCCAAATCCATGTCTGCGGCCAGGAATGCCGCGGCGTATCCACCAGGACCAGCGCCGATGACCGCCAGTTGGGTTGAATTCTGTTTATCTGTCATAATGTATCTCCGCTCACTCTTGTGCCGAAAATTTCCTGCCACCGACAATGTTCGCCCGTGTGCCGGTTACTTGTCGAAGTGCAACAGGAATGGATGCTCCAGCGCTTCGGTAACCCACCGTAAGAACCGCGCGGCGTCCGCGCCATCATTCGCCCGATGGTCATACGATAACGACAACGGCAGAACCAGCCTTGGCTCAAACTGATCCTCACGGTAGACCGGTTTCATCGCTGCCCGGCTGATCCCCAGAATCGCCACCTGCGGCCAGAAAACCACCGGCGTGAAATTGGTACCACCAATCCCGCCCTGGTTCGAAATCGTAAAGGTGCCGCCTTCCAATTCATCCGGCTTGATTTTCTTATTCCGCGTCCGATCAGCAATATCAACCAGTTCGATCGCCAACGCTTTAATGCTTTTTTGGTCTACGTCACGGATCACCGGTACCAGCAGGCCCCGGTCTGTGTCGACCGCCATACCGATATGATAATACTGTTTATAAATGATCTCATTGCTGTCGGGATCGATGCTGCTGTTGAACCGGGGAAAAACCTTGAGGGCTTCTGCGATAATTTTCAGCAGGATTGCCGTCACGGTCAACTTGCCGTCTTCCTTCTCCACTATTCGACTGTATTTTTTGCGGAATGCTTCAACATCGGTGATGTCCGCTTCATCGAACTGCGTAACATGAGGAATTACCGACCAGGATTGCCCGGTGCTCTCCGCGGTGAGCTTGCGCACCTTGGCCATCTTTTCGCGTTTGATCTTCCCCCACTGGTCAAAATCGGGCAGTTCCTTAGTCGGTCGCTTGGCTGCTGCCCCTTTCTTCACGTGCGCCTTGACGTCATCCGGGGTGATTCGTCCTCGTGGTCCGGTACCCTCAATCTCGGCAATATCTGCCCCCAACTCACGCGCCAGCCGCCGCACCGCCGGCCCGGCAGCCACACCACGTCTCTTTTCTCTGGCCGCCGGCTTCTCTCCCTTTTCCTCGGCTTCTTCCTCAAGTTCCGGCTCTTTTTCTTCTTTGGCGGGCTTTTTTTCTTTTTCCTCGGTTGGCTTCTCTTCCTCTTCTTCTTCCTTCTCCGGTTCTTCTTTTGCCTCTGCCGGTTCCGGTTCGGGCTCTTTTTCTTCCGGTTTCTCTTCTGGCTCAGGTTCTCTCTCGGGTTCTTCCTCAGCTTTCCCCTCAGCCTCTACCTTGCCGATCACCTGCCCGACTGTTACCTCGTCGCCTTCCTTGACACTGATCTCCGTAATCTTACCCGCGTACGGTGAAGGTATCTCGACGACGGCTTTCTCAGTTTCGAGTTCGATAATCGCCTGATCCTCTTCCACCATATCACCGACAGAAACCAGGACCTTGGCTACCTCGCCGGATTCTACATTTTCGCCGATTTCCGGAATCTTAATTTCCTGTGCCATGAATTCACCTTTGCGTTATGCAAACAGCGGATTTTCTCTCTCCGGATCGATGTCCAAATCCTTTATCGCCTTTTTCACCACCGAGGTCTTGATACTTCCCTCGCGTGCCAAACTGGAAAGCGCCGTCACCGTGATATGGCGTGCATCGACTTCAAAAAAGTCCCGCAGCTCAGCGCGTGCTTCACTGCGACCAAAACCGTCCGTACCGAGCACCTGAAAAGGTAACGACACCCACTTTCCAAGGATTGCGGGAACGGCTTTCAGGTAATCACTAGCCGCAACCACGACTCCCTTCTCACCGTCCAGACAGTGCGCCAGATATGACTGCCGAGGCTTTCTGCCGGGATGCAGCAAATTCCAGCGTTCGGTGTCCAGCGCGTCGTAGTATAGTTGCTTGTAGCTGGTTGCACTCCAGACATCCGCCGCTACGCCATAATCGTTGTGCAGTATTTCCCGCGCCGCGAGTGCCTCATTCAAAATAGAACCACTTCCGAACAGGTGTGCCTTGGCCGTAGCCCGTTTCTTCCCCGATGCCTTATACTTGTACAAGCCTTTGAGGATACCTTTCTCCACCCCCTTGGGCATCGGCGGCATTTTGTAAAATTCGTTCATCAGCGTCAGGTAGTAAATCAAATTTTCCTGCTTCTCAAACATCCGGTGGATACCGTCCTTGATAATCACGGCAATTTCATAGGCGAACGCCAGATCGTACGCCCGGACCGATGGCGGCGAGAAGGCAAACAGGTGGCTCTGGCCGTCCTGATGCTGCAAGCCTTCACCGGCCAGCGTCGTTCTCCCGGCTGTCCCGCCCAGCAAAAACCCGCGAGCTTGGTTATCGGCGGCCGCCCAGATCAAATCGCCGACACGCTGAAAGCCGAACATTGAATAAAATATGAAGAACGGTATCATGCTGATGCCGTGCGTGGCATACGCAGTCCCTGCCGCAATAAAAGAGGAGATCGAACCGGCTTCCGTGATTCCTTCTTCCAGAATCTGGCCGTCCTTAGCCTCATTATAGTACAGCAGGCTTTCCTTATCGACCGGCTCATAAATCTGTCCGAGGTGCGAGTAAATCCCCACCTTACGGAAAAGAGTCTCCATCCCGAAGGTGCGCGCCTCATCGGGCACGATTGGCACGATATACTTGCCCAGTTTTTTATCATTCAATAGCTTGGAGAGCAGATAGACAAAGACCATTGTCGTGGCCAACTCTCGGTCTTTGCTGCCCTCATAAAATTCACTGAAAATATGGTCCGCAGGCATGTCGATCGGCAAGACCGTCACACTCCGCTTGGGAACATATCCCCCCAGTTCCGCGCGGCGTTCCTGCAGGTAGCGGCCCTCTTCGCTGTCTTCGGCCGGTCGGTAGAACGGTGTTTCGGCGATATCTTTGTCGGAAATCGGAATGCCAAATCGGCTGCGGAACTCCCGCAACTCCTGCTCATTGAGTTTTTTCTGCTGATGGGTCACATTACGGCCTTCGCCGGCTTCGCCCAGACCATATCCTTTGATCGTTTTGCCCAGAATCACTGTCGGTGAACCCTCGTGTTCCACCGCTGCCTTATAAGCAGCATAAACCTTGGCGGGATCATGGCCACCGCGTCGGAGCTTTTGCAGTTGGTCATCAGTGTACGTCTTTACCAAATCCAGTAAACGATCATCGACGCCGAAAAAGTCCTTCCGGATATAATCACCGCTGGCAACGGTGTATTTTTGATACTGCCCGTCCGGCACCTCCTCCATGCGCTTCACTAAGAGACCATGCCTATCCGCAGCCAAAAGCGGATCCCAGTCCGAACCCCAGATAACTTTGATCACGTTCCAACCGGCGCCGCGAAATGCTGCTTCCAGTTCCTGGATAATCTTCCCGTTACCGCGCACCGGACCATCGAGCCGCTGAAGATTGCAGTTAATGACGAAAATGAGATTGTCCAGCTTCTCGCGTGGGGGTAGCGTGATCGCTCCGAGCGCCTCTGGTTCATCCAATTCGCCATCACCAAGAAAGGCCCAGATTTTCTGGTCGGACCGTTTTTTAATGCCTCGGTCTTCCAAGTAGCGGTTAAAGCGAGCCTGGTAGATCGCCATGATCGGTGATAAGCCCATCGACACGGTCGGAAATTCCCAAAAATCCGGCATTAGTCGCGGGTGGGGATACGATGATACTCCCGAGCCGGGCTGCAACTCGCGCCGGAAATTTTCCAGATGCTCCTCAGACAAGCGGCCCTCCAGAAACGCCCGCGCATACACCCCTGGTGACGCGTGCCCCTGGAAATAAATGATATCTCCCTCATGTTTATCACTTTTGGCTCGGAAAAAATGATTGAAACCTACCTCGAACAGCGTGGCCACCGAGGCATACGTGGAGATATGCCCACCGATCCCGCTCGATTTACGGTTGGCCCGCACCACCATCGCCATCGCGTTCCACCGAACGATACTTTTGATACGCCGTTCGATTTCACGGCTGCCGGGAAAGACCGGTTGTTCTTCTACCGGGATCGTATTGATATACGGTGTATTGGCGGTGAAATGGACGTGAATCCCGTGCTGTTGGGTACGATGTTGTAACCGTCGCAAGATTTCCCGGACGCGGTCCGGCCCCTGGTTGCGAAAGACATAGTCAAGCGATTCCAACCATTCCTGATTCTCATACTGGATTTCCGTCTGCGTCAGTTTTGTATTGTCTGCAGCCATCAGGATGACTCCTTCCTTGCTGCGATGTGATCTATCGGTCCGCAGAACATTAAATCGACCTCTTCTCAGTTCCCACAATCACTGAAAATAGTTTACCTATATACGGCGCGTCGCACGAGTTTACTGTGCTAATGACGAAGGAAAATGGGTGACTGTCACGCGCACCATTCCCGGCACAAAAGCCGCCAGCTTGGACATCTTTGCCTGGTTACCTACTCATCCTCGACCCTGCTGACCAAACTTTAAATGAAGCTATGGCATTAGACAGTGTCCTTAGCTACATTGTGCCGAAATCGCAGGGAAAGACGCGATCGGTCGGTGCGAGCTGTGGTGGTATCCCGAGATAGTCAATTGGCATTGGCCAAAGTATTCGGCCTGCTGTGGTGCTTTTACACCTTTCTGGTCTCTGTCGGTCTGATTGGAAAATCTTTTAAGTATCTGGGGCATGGCGTTGCGGGACTGATCCTGACCGAGACCGCTGACCCCCTCATCGGGCTGTTTTCCGGCGTGCTGGCGACCAGCCTCGTGCAATCCTCCTCAACCGTGACCTCCCTCGTCGTCGGACTGGTTGGTGGCGGCGTCCTGCCCTTCAGCAGCGCGATCCCCATCGTCATGGGGGCAAATATCGGCACGTCGGTTACCAACACAATTGTCTCGTTAGGGCATATCACTCGCAGGGTTGAATTCCAGCGGGCATTCTCCGCTGCCGTCGTTCATGATTTCTTTAACATTATGGCGGTTATGGTATTCTTTCCTTTGCAGTATTTTACCAATTTTCTCGCGCAGGCGTCCGGCATTTTGACGTCGGCATTTGCGGATATCGGGGGCCTGACCTTCGTCAGCCCTGTCAAGACACTCACCGCCTGGGCCGTGGATGGCATTATTTGGATGCTCGGTGATTTTCGGCAACTGGCCATGTTTCTGGGCTTTGCTATGTTGTTACTTTCGCTCCGCTACATTGTAAAACTATTGAAGTCGCTGGTACTGGCACGGGTGGAGCGGTTCTTTGGTCGTTATATTTTCAAGACTGCTCCCCGCAGTTTTGCCCTGGGGTTGCTGGTAACCATCTTTGTGCAGTCGTCGTCCGTTTCAACCTCCTTGGCTGTTCCCCTGGCCGGTTCGGGAGTGCTGAATTTGCGTCAGATATTTCCGTATACCATGGGATCAAATATCGGTACAACCGTCACCGCGATTCTGGCCTCGCTGGCTACCGGCTCGCCGGCGGCCGTCGGGGTAGCCATTGCGCACACATTTCAGACAATGACCCGCTGCGCATGGAGAATCACGCCTCCCGACCGAAATCAAAACCGCCCTGGCCGGCAAGGCGGGGTCGGCAACCCGCTTTAGCGAAACGGTAAAAACGACGCAGATCTACGTGGCAATCCCGGTCCGTCGGCAGGGGGAAATTGCGGGCGTTGTACGCAGCTCGGTATCGGTCGCCCTCATTGATCGGGCGCTCGCCGAAATCAAGCAAGACGTGGTGCTTGTCAGCTTAATTGTTGCTGTACTGTTCGCCCTGATTGGGTACTATATTGCCCGGAAAGTATACCGGCCCTTGAAACAACTCGCCGCCGGTGCTCGTCGATTTGCCGTCGGCAAGTTTGACACTCCCATTTACTTATCCGCCTCCAGTGAGATGGTTGAACTGGCGGATGCGCTCAATCGGATGGCGGTTGATTTGAATGAACGTATGCAAACATGCACCCGGCATCTCAACGAACTTGAGGCGATTGTCTCTGCCATGACGGAAGGTGTTGTAACCGTTGATGTGGAGGGCAATATCCTGAAATTGAATGACGTTGCCCGCGAGCAGTTAGGCATCAAAGAAAACAACGTTTCCGGCAGACCGCTGATCGCAGTCGTACGCAGCACAGAACTGGCGGCGATGATCAGTCAAACCCGGAAGACCGGCAAGACAGTTGACCGGGACGTACTGTTTTCCCAGCTAGGTGATCACTCCCTGCGTTGTATCACCACCCCCCTGTGCGACCATGAGGACAAGACAATCGGCGTGCTCATTCTCCTACGTGGTACCAACATGCCACTGGTCGACTGATCAAGTGCGGAAAACCGCTCTACTGTGATCGTCAAAAGACTGACGGGCAATTTCCAATGTTACGGCACGCACGGATCGCATAACGCATCTTGACTCTGGTACACGAGCGCGACCAGAAATTGCACGTCGAGCGGATCAACGCCGCTATCGCAATTTGCATCCCCTACCTCGTAGGCGCAGGATGGGTGCAGACACCGAGCGTCCAGTCCCTGGTAAACATAGGCGACCAGGAACTGCACATCTAAAGGATCAATGCCGAGGTCACAGTTGATATCCCCCCACAATCCGCAGGGGCAATCATCGCAAGCATCACCGAGACCGTCACTATCTTCATCCGCCTGGTCCGCATTGGCAATTCCCGGACAATTGTCGCAGGCATCGCCAACCAGATCGCCATCAGAATCGGTCTGGTCGGGATTGGCAGTAAATACACAATTGTCGTCGACGTCCGGAATTGAATCGTCATCATCATCGGCATCACAAACATCACCCGCACCATCTCCATCATTGTCCGCTTGCTGGACGTTATAATCAGCCGGGCAATTGTCGCAGGCGGAACCGATGCCATCAGCATCCGGGTCGTCCTGGCCAGGATTGTACGCGGTGGAACAATTATCAACATCCCCGCAAACGCCGTCGCCATCAATATCATTGTAGGAATCATTGGGACAGATATCGCATACATCGCCAATCCCATCCCCGTCCTGATCAGTCTGAGTAGCATTAGGATCATTCGGACAGTTGTCGCACGCATCACCGATTCCATCCGTATCGGCATCTTCCTGACCGCTGTTGACTACCACTGGGCAGTTGTCACAGCCATCGGGGACGTTGTCGGCGTCCCCGTCAATCAGGTCATCATGGCCGGGACACACGTCGCAGAGATCGCCCACCGTGTCGTTATCCGTGTCGAGTTGGTCGGGATTGGACGTTGCGGGGCAATTGTCGCAGACCTCCCCCACACTGTCCTGGTCGGTATCGGTCTGCCCGGGATTCGCCGCGGCCAGGCAGTTATCGCAGGCATCTCCAATCCCATCACTGTCGGTATCGAGCTGGTCTGCATTGGGGATGGCCGGGCAGTTATCCTCGGTGTCGAGTACCCCGTCACTGTCCTGATCGACACAAATATTCGGCGGCGTCACGCCATCGACCCAGATAAACGGAAATCCCGGGTCCGGGTCAGTCCACTGATCATCCCATTCAACCCACGTCTCAATTGACGGACGATACACGTAGGCCTCACAAACCGGAACCTCCGGCACAACATAATCCATCAACACGCTGGGATAGGGGACAGCGGTTTGGCCGGTATATTCAATAACCACAAAAAATGGTCCTTCCCGACAACAGGGCTGTGGCAGATCAAACGCATGGATATTGGGCCAGTCATCCGCAATGTCATCGCGCACCACACCGCACAATTCACTCCCGGGAGATGGGCAGCCGGGGGTGTCATATTCCACCGAATAGATGCCGGCTCGTAAACTCACCGGCCAATTGGCAACAAATGTCGGTGGCGAATCGGCCAAGGCGACATAGATTGTCTCGATCGCCAATGGGTACGGTGCTGAGGAACAACCGTACGTGGCGTCCTCGGGATCGTAGTAAACGGCAATGCGGCTTCCCGCATCGTAAGTCGGATTGAGAAACGTCGGCTGGTTCCCATCGCGACGCATGTTACAAGCGTCTGTAACATCACGGGCTAGCTCCGGATGCTGTTCCCCCTCTCCCGATTGCAGGGTGATTGGTGATAGAGGTGTAACGGGTTGATTTGCCTGGGCGCTCGCGACAATGCCACCAAAAGCGAGACAACAACAAATGACCGAGATAATGCGACGTGCAGCCTTCATTCTCCCCTCCCCACGTCGGAAGATACCGGCGGTAGTCTGTGAAACGTTATGGATGAAAGATAGAAAGATGTGGCCGCAAAGCAAGTAACTTTGCGGTGCGTACGAAAGAACAGATTTTAGTGTCGCGTTATTCCTCTCCCAGATACCGCTCCAGGACATCGCCCCATCCGCGTTGCTGGATTTCTTCCAGCAACGCCTGGTTAATAGGCTCACGCAGTTGGCTGTCTTGCGGCAGCGCGATCGCATAGTCCTGGCGAAAAAAGGTCACCGGCAACACCCGCACCCGGCCGGCGAGTTCAGTTTTACTCAGGTAGCGAAGAATCGGCGCGTCATACACAAACGCTTCGATATCTCCCCGCGCGAGCGCCTGCAATCCTTGCAACGGGGTTTGATACTCAGAAAACGAGATTGACCGTTCGGCCAAATAGGCTGCACTGGTCGAGTTCGGAATCGAGCCAACTTCGACGAAGGGCAAATCGCCGGGTCCCTTCACCGCCGATTCCAGCTGCGAAACGGTCAACGATGAAGCGATGGTGGCCGTGAATCCGGACACGACAATAATCGCGGCGAACATCCAGATCAGCCCGAGCAATCTGCCAAGTAACGTGCGTGGTGCTTTGTCACCATAGCCAACTGTTGTCATCGTGACCGCCGACCACCATACACCGGAACCGATCCCCTCAAGAAATGTACCGCCGAACTGCTCCGGGTTCTTTCGGCGCTCCACGAACCAGACAATGACCCCGATCAACACCAATAACACCAGTAACGCACCAACAGCGGTAAGGAATTCCAGCGAGACAAAGCGCGACACGGTCGTCAACAAGCCGCTTTTTCCTGAAGACGAGACTGCAATGGTCAAACCGGTAGAATAGAACGGATGGCTGAAGTCAACCGTCGTCTCTCGCTTCGCGGTAACGGTCAACGCCGCGGCGACCGCGTCGAGTGTCGTATCGCGCAACCCCTCCAGCAGGCCTTCAAGGTCACGCTCAACGAGTCGAAAACGCAGTCCGAGCTTGTCCGCAATGTCCTGCCACAGCTCAATACTGATTCCCTGCCAGGTTCCATCAGTGTTCTCGATGACAAACGGCACTGTCTCTTTAGTGCCAACAACCAATTCACGGTCGGGAACAGGCCGGCCGCATGCGCCAACTGCTCCCAAAATCAACACCAAAACACATCCGGATATAATTAACGCGCGCATGATCAATTACCTCTGCTCTGTACAATCAAAAATCCAACATAATGAACACCAGTCGACCGCCAGACCTGAATCTATGGCGTAACCTAGAAGTATATCAACAATAATCTGCAGCCGAGGAAATCAGCAGGTTAGATCATCCAGCAAGGGGATGGTCTCTTGCGAACAATCCAGAAACCTATTACCTTAGCAATGTTTGTAAGTCAATTTGGGAGACGGCGTCCGGGTAGTTTCTGATATCTGCGCCACGAAAGCAACCGTGCGGCGGGACACCGATACCGTAATAAATGTCTCGATGAAAGAACCGACCACTTATCAGAGAACTCCGGCATATTTACCTGGGAGAGTGGCCGCAGCTCTCCTGGCAATTTTTCTGCTCTCGAATGCAAACACCTTCGCTAAATGGCTGGATTTCGAATTTACGAAATCGGAAGCTGGCGAGTTTTTGCTCGTCGATGATTTCCAGCGGGATGGCAACTATTATAAGATCACGGGAGATACTTCCGGAAAGCATTTTGTTTATTACCGCAATGTGCGAATCGGCGAGGGGTACCTTTGGCAGAAAAACTTATCGAGGCGGCACTATCGGATCTTCATGGTTGACAGAGGTCAATTCTGGCCGATGCAAATTCTGGTTGTGACAAGAGAGGACACCTGCCTTCATGCTTACCTCCTGCCGTGTTCAGAGGAAGAGGGGGAAGAATTTTCCCTCGCGCCAGTGTGCGGCCCGGATGTCTCCGCTAACGGCGACCACAAATGGGACTGTTATGTAGGAGCGGCCGCAAGTGTGGAACTCAATGACGATACGATCCCGGACTTCGTGGTTACGATCGGGTGCGGGTACGATAAGACTGAGCGCGGTCTCGTGGCGTTCGATGGACAAGATGGGGCAATTCTCTGGCATCAATTGACAGCGGCCACGCCACAAGATGATATCATCGTTGAGGATATTGATTTTGACGGCGAACGGGAAATTATCTTCGAATCCTGGGGGCCGGATAATGGCCACGTGATTGACAGTACCAGCGATCACTACGCCTATATCTACATCCTCAATCGGCGTGGCGAGTTTGAACGGATCATCAATACCGGCGTCCGCCACACTGACTGCACCGTCGTTTACGATCGCCTACGAAAAAAATGGGCAATTTACTTTGCGATGGCTGACACGGACACGAGTGAAGTGGCGGACCGTCTCGCGCGGTACGATCCCCTTTCCGGAAAGATCGATAAGCACGTTGGTAATCCGGAGTGGGATATTCGTCGCATTTATTCAGTGATCCCCCGGGAGTCAGCATCTGCGCAACTCTTCGTGTCCACCTCGGGATTTTCCGCCGCGTCCTTTGATTTAGACCTTAACGAACTTCACGCCAAAGAATTCAATAAGAAAAGTTCAATCCGGCTCGTGAGAGATATCGACCGAGACGGGGTGGTGGAAGCCGTGTTCAATACTCGCGATTCCGTCTGGGTAACCGATGCGTCCCTGCAGGTCGTAGGAAGCATCCGTAGTCGGCACTACTTTATCAATAATATTCAATACTATGAGGACACGGATCACGAGCCGCACGTGTGGGTGTCGGAGGACGACCGAGACGGCCGATCCATCCATTTGTCCTACCGTGTCACCCGGTACAAAAGTCCACCACCGCCACCCCACGAGGGTTTCTCGCTGGTTACCCTGTTGTTGATTGGTTCAACAGGGTTGGTCATCGGCGCCGGCATTGTGTTTGTCATTGTCCGTTTCGCCCGACCGGTTGCTGTTTCGACCAAAACCAATGCGCACCATGCTGCCGCGGCAAATGAACTATTGGATTCACTGGCCGTTTTCGCGCATGGCCAGATGGTCCGCTCAGAATTGAATACCTTCGCCCGGCTGGGCAAGAATTTCAAATACGAGGGAGCAACCTCCTCCACTGCCAAAGAGCACTTGCGGAATTCCGCCCGAGAATACCTGGTGACCGTGGATCCACACCTGCGCCGCCTGATCTCGACCGAATCGCTCGACCAGCTTTCGAAGGAACGTCGCAAAACGGTTAACGAGATTACCGACCACTTGCGGTCGCACGCCCGCGCGATTGTCGCCAATCCGACGAATTCAGAGGAATGGGCGTCGATTGGGGAAGCCGTGGCGGCGGACATCACAAAACTGAAACAATGGATCCGGGACACCCGCAAGTCGCTGGAGGAGTTCTTCCGTGCCGACCCGATTGATGCACTTAAAGCGGCCGAAACTGTCACCCGGCGTTCACTCGCTGCGGAGAAATTACAAATTGCGATCGATGAGACCGTCGCCGGACTGAATCTCCCAGTATTCTTTGATCCAACCAAGTTGACCGCCGTTTTTGAGGAAATGATCGCTAATGCCATTACCGTACTCGACGGTCGTGCCGACGCCGAAATCACCGTAACCGTCAGCCAGCTCGCCGATACGGTCATAGTACTCGTCGTCGATAACGGTCCCGGTATCCCTCTTCAGGATCAACCACGCATTTTCGATCGCGGTTACTCTCGGAAAGAGGCTGGAGGATTCGGTTTGTATTTCGTCAAAACGACCCTGGAGCGATACGGCGGTGCAATCATGCTGGTGCAGAGCGACCCAAGCGGTACCTCATTCAAACTCACATTCAGGATGATCCACAGTGGTTAAAGCACGGCCCCGCATCCTCATCGTCGATGACGATCGTACGTTCGTCGACAACCTGAGCCAGATGATCGGCGAGGACTATGAATGCGAGAAACTGTATTCGGCGCTTCATTGCCGGGAACTCAATGACTACGGGCAGTATGATGTCATCATGCTGGATATCCGCTTTCCGGAACCGATCTCGGGTCTCGACCTCTTGCGAGAAATCAAGATCAGCGATCCCTATGTACCGGTGATTATGATCAGCGATACAGAATCCGCCCCGGTCGTGGTGGAGGCAATGAAGCGGGGAGCCAGCGATTACATCGGCAAGACCCCCGATCGTCAGCAACTCAAACTGACCATCACCAAAGCGATTCAGGAAGTACGCCGGAACGAAACATTGGGTCTGTTACGACAGGAGATTGATTCCCGAGTCGGTCAATTGGTCGGCAACAGTGAGGCATTACAGCGAATCCGTCGGCAGATTGACAAAGTGTCTTGCAGTACCAGCCCGGTGCTTCTTCTGGGAGAGAGCGGTACCGGCAAGGAATTGGTGGCCCGGGCAATCCATCGGCGGAGTGCTCAACGGAACCATCCCTTCATCGCAGTAAATTGCGCCGCCATTCCCGAGGGTCTGCTGGAAAGTGAACTCTTCGGACACGAGAAAGGTGCATTTACCGATGCCCGCCGGCAGAAAAAAGGCCAGTTCGAGCTGGCAGGCGAAGGGACCATCTTCCTGGACGAAATCGCCGACATCGCACTGCCGCATCAGGCCAAACTGCTGCGCGTTTTACAAGAGCGAGAATTCCGCCGGGTAGGCGGCGAAATGGACATTCAGCTGTCCTGCCGGGTGATCGCCGCAACTAATAAAACTCTCATGCGGGAAATCGAGGCAGGCCGGTTTCGCGATGATTTGTATTGGCGGTTGGCAGTAGTAAAAATCCAGGTACCGCCTCTTCGCGAAAGGAAGGCCGATATCCCTTTATTGACGAAACACTTTATCCAACGGAAAGCCTCTGAACAAAAAAAGCGAGTCATGGGTGTGGATCGGGAAACGCTGGAAGCCATGGTTGCCTATTCCTGGCCGGGGAATATTCGCGAATTGGAAAACTGTATCGAATGTGCCATTGTCCACGCCGAAGGAGAAATCCTCACCAGGGAACTATTCCCGCAACTGTCCCCCGGCGAGCGGGCCGCCATTCCCAGTTACGGTGTCGAGAAGGAACGCGCGTTACATCGATTTCAACGTGATTATATCAAAACCATGCTGAGTTTGACCAACAACAACATCACTCAGGCAGCAACAAAGATGGGGGTGACTCGGCAAGGCTTATTGAAGATGATGAAAGAAATCGGCTTGCGGTGATGGAAACTCCGGTTGACACCCCTGTTTTCGCCATTACAACAACTTACCGCAATTCACCTTCCTCACCGTTAACTGCAGTTTCCGACCTGCCAAAAACCCCGGGGGTTCGTCTCGGCGAACCTTCCCCATAACCTGCTGTCATTGCACTGCTTAGCCAGCTCTCCCCGCAGTTGGCATGGGGGTTGATATAACGTTCGCCAAATGAACAGATCTTGAACAAAAAGGAAGGAGCGTGATCATGGGTGATTTTCTGGCCTTTCGCCGGATGATAACCCCCTTCATCATCCAGGCAATCTTCTGGATCGGGGTAGCGTTTAGTTTCATCGGCGGCATTGTCATCATTGTTCTTGCAGCAACCCAGAATTACATCGCGGTTGGTTTGCTGGTTGGTTTCGGCATGATGATCATTGGGCCGTTTGTGGCCCGAATTCAATGCGAGCTGCTCATTTTGTCGTTTCGCATTCACGATAATCTCGTGGACATCAACAGGAAAACCAAAGCGCAGGAAACTAATGCCTGATCATGGGATGTCCCAGCGGCATCGGGACGGACACAGGGGTTACTGCCAAATAAGAGGATGCACCCAACCTTCATCGGAGGAAACAAATGATTCGCATGATTGCTCTTTCAATCGGACTGACCATCGCTGTGATTTTCAACCTTACTGGCCGGGCGGGCGCCGAAGAATACGTACGCAAGGCGGTGACGGCGGTTGAGACGGTCGTCCTGACGTCTCCCAAAGTGAAACTCAATGCTCAACAAGACAGCCTGCTGCGTGAGGCCTTCAGTCGCTTCATCATGAAGGAATGCTATGATGAAGTACCGTTGCGCGCCAAAGACCAGGCCCAGATCCGGGCCCGTCTGGCCAACGAGGTCGTGACGGTCGATGGTGGCGACGGGCAGCTCACTTCCATCATTAATGAATTGGTCGCACCTGCACTGGTCAAGGTTATGGAGGCGACGCTTAAGTGGCGCACGGAAAAAGACAATCCTCACTTCGACGAAGATACCTTCATTAGACTGAAAGCCAAGGACCTGGGCATCACGGTCGAGGATTTCGAACGGATGATGAAGTGCGGATACCTGTATGTACCCTTCCTGTCTGAGTTGAAAAGCTCAGGGTCCGGGAAGGACGCCAATTTTACTCTTAAAGGCGGTACGGTCTGGTACTATCTGGATATCGATGCTAAACCAGACCCGGTCCTGGTATACCGAGCGAAGGTGAGTTCCACAGGCATGACTGGACTTTGGTCAAACTTCCTCAAAGATAAAAAACTCACGCCGGAGTCGGAAGCATTCTGCAGCGCAGCAAAACGACTGGCGGAGAATGTTTACGTAAAAAGCACCACGAAAATTCCTGATATCCGTCGAGCTTGCACTATCACCGAAATCGTGGAAAACTCCCCCGGCTTCCGTTTAGGATTTCGAGAAGGTCTCATTCTTGACGATCGGTATGCCGTCATTGACCGTTATGAAGACCAGTCAGGGAACGAACACGAGAAACGTATCGGCTTTTTCATGGTGAAGCGCGTGACGGATAATCGAGATGATCGCACTAAACTTAGTTGGGGTAGACCAGTCATCGGCAGCGGCAATATGGCAGAGGGCATGATGGTGCGGGAGATTCCTAAAACTGCGATCGATCTTTCGATCCGCACTACCTGGCGTCCGCTCGCGTTTGACTCGCTGCGGGTTTCCAATCTCGGAACGACCTACTTCAGTCTGGAGGATACCACTTCCACGGGAGTCTTCACCATCGACGTCGATCTGCAAATGAATATCGGGCGCAAGCTGGGGATATCACAGTTTTTCCTTGACCTCGGTGCCGGCTACGGGTACGCACCGGTAAAACTGAACCTGTTTGATAACACCGAAATCAACCACGGCACATCCCTCGCCGTGCACGGAGGTCTGATGAAACGGATATACCTGGGACGCTCGGCCTTTGTGATCGGCGGGGATTTTGTTTTCGAGCGTCTCTCATTTAAGGAGAAAGTGAACAACACGGAATATATGCTCTATCGTGATTTCATCAGCGGCATCTTCCGTGCCGGATTCGATTATGCGCTCAGTTCGTCGCTTAATATCGGATTACGCGGCGGTTACACGATCGCTGAGAAAAGCGCTGACTGGAAGCTGAAAATAAACGACGAAAAGCCTGCATGGTACGAAGGCCAGGGCGTGGCGATTGACCATGACGGTCCCTACGCTTCGTTGGTCTTCAGTTATGCGCTACCGTCACTGTTCTGGTCACCCTTTTAGTAGGCTGACCGTGACGATGCAATCGCTGAAGAATGCGCACAAGGAGAAGTGACCATGAGATTTTCAACACGATCCATCCTGCTGATACCGGTCATGCTGATTGGCCTGCCGCACGGCACGGCGCTGGCGGATGACTGTACACCGCCGGTTTCCAAAGAAGTGAGTTACTTTGCGCCGAGCCCGGAAGTTGCGTCGGCAGTGGTGCTCAAAGTGTGGGGTATCGGGGATGGCGGAAATGACCGGGAACGAAACAACAACGGGATTATTGACGCAAAAAAAGCTGCCTGCTGGCATGTCCTCTTTGCCGAACCCGACAATTTGCTGCGCACGCGTGACATGCGCCTGGCCTTCGAACCGTTGGCCGAATCATTCTGGTGCCTGGACACAATATCCAACTTCATCACTTCCGTGTCCCCCATCCGCAAGTCGGTGCAGCATGGCCCGAAAGGAAAACAACGTAAGGTGCTGGTTGAGGCCGGTGTTAACATTGAGACGATCTCCACGTGGCTGGCCGATCACAATATTGCCGTCACCCTGCAAACGCGCTATACCATCATGGTTCTGCCGTGGGTCCCGCGCGGTGAAAATCCGCTGGCCGAGCTGGAAGCAGACCCCAAGTTGCGCTCCGCGGCGAATGTTATCCAGCAGCATTTTCCGCCACACCGATACGAGGTAAAGAATCCCTCTGGAGAATTACGCCTCCAAGAAGTTATTAAAGCCACGGACCTGGTGGAGGACAACCCGGACGATTATCACTACCGGATTGCGCTTTCTCAGGGTGCGGATATTTACCTCACTTATGAGATTACAATCAACCCCCTGGAAGTCCACGGTCAGAAATTGCATCAAGCAGAAATGCGACTTGAGGCGTACGAAACCGCCACTGCCAAAATGTTGGGCACGCAAACCGGGTACAGTGACCAACGTGCGAAAAGCGCCTCCGAACAAATGCTGATTGAAGAGGCCTTCGCCAAAGCTACGCACGCGCTCAAGGCCGGGATGCAGGAGTACTGGTTCGACTGTCTCACACGAGGTACTCCCTTCCGCGTGGTTGTCAAACTCCCCGAAGACCTCGACCGGAGGGGATTTCGTGAGATCCAACGATGCTATGCCGGCGGAATCGAATCGCTGTTTACAGATCACCGAGAAACGGCAACCACCCGTAGTGTGATGGATTTTATGATCTGGGCAAATCCGGAACAGTTTGCCAACCTGCGAAACCTCGAAGACAAGATTTTGGATTGGATGGACGGCGAGTGCGCGGCGTGGACACTCGACATCCCCTACAGTATGGTCGGCAAGTTCTATCAGGGTGCAATCGTTGCCAATGATTGATTTGACGACAGTGGGGGAATTGGCACTCAGCCTGGCAAAGGGCACATGAGATACGCAAATGGTCTCAACATTTCCGGACAGCAAACGGCAAGCAGTATCGAAGCGGTTTTTCTATCGCGTCGCTTGGTTCTCGCTGGTCGCGATGATTTCCGGCATTCCCTCATTGGCTCAGGCGGATCTCCCCTCGGACCAAGACCGGGCAGCTGCGTACACGCAGTCGTACGTCATCCTGCCGGCACAGGAGCGCGATCCACTCGCTGCACTCGACACCAACCAGGACCTCCGCGAGTGTGCGCAGGCACTCAATGAATTATTCTTGGAACGGGGGTTATACGTAATCGATCCGCGTGCCGGCTTCATGCTGGATGAACGTCTGCGGGCGACGGGTATAATCGCCGAAAGAAGGTTGGCCGAAACAGAGGAGATATTCGCCTCGCGGTTGTTGGCCGATGTTGAAGTTCGCTTTTCCCTGAAGGAGGTACGTCGGGGAATACCCGCAAGTACCGGCCTAACCATCCAGGTAGATATTCAATGTCTCTCTCAGGACGGCCGCTTGATTACCGCGGATGCACTCGCCGGCGCCGGAGGCAGTAAGAGCAACAAATCGGTGACCATTCGTGCAGCCGCATATGCCGCCGGCCGTCGTTTGCTGAGCCGTTTGGCAGTGGCTGAAACAAGCACCGGATCGCGACCGCTCACCTTGCGCGTAATTGTCCAGTTCTCAACTAAGGCAACAGATCGTCACCATGCCTGTCCGCGGCGAGCGCTGCTGGATGCGATGCATGAAACCGCAGACCTGGTAAAAGAGAATATCATCACCGCCAAGACCATTGACTGTTGGATTTTCCTGAAAGAGAAGGAAAAAGACGGCGAGCATTGGTTGGCGAAAGTGATCGAGACCTTTGCCGAACGCTGTGATCAACCTGTGAAAGAAGTCCTTATGAAAGATAATCTCATCCTATTGAAAGTGATTGAGCCACAACCGAAGGGGATATCCCCGCCAACTAAGGAGGAAGAGAAATGAAACATATCTTCATCGCTGTTTTGTTACTTGCGCTGACGTGGTCGCCGGCGAGCGCCGATCGCTGGAATTCCATGCGGGTCAGCATCGAAGTCTCCGGTGTTAACGACGAACCCGCACCTGCGGTAGCAAAACGTCTGGCACGGGCGATGGATAAAATCGATGTCATCGTTGAGGAAGGGTCAAGCCTGGTCTTACAGGGTGAGTTGGCAATCGAGCGTGAGCAAGAAATTCCCGGCGGATTCTCAGGATCCCAGTTTCTGGTTAATAACCGGCTCGATCTGGCCATCGTTGATCGCGAAACCGGCAACCGACTGGCTACCGCAGTTTTCTATGCAAAGGGCATGGACAACGACCGTGCGCGCGCTATCCGAGCCTCGTATCGGAAATTCACGTTTCCCAAGGACGAATTAGCCACATTCTACGACCGCGCTCAGCAACGGTTGATCAAGGTCATGGAAGAAGCCAACGCCTCCCTCCTGGAGGAGGGTGAGGCACTGTACGGCAGAAAGAAACGCGATCAAGCACTGAACGTGCTGGCCTCGATTGATAAATCTTCCGCCAGTTATCCCGCGGCCCGGTCACTTATCGACAAAATCAAAGAAGAACAGTGGGTGATTTGGCAGGACTCTCTCGAACATGAGCGAAAGATGATGGAAGAAACGACCAGGCAGGATTCCATTCGCGTTGATTCTCTTCGCCAGGAAAAGGAGAAGGCGTTAGCGGAGGCGCAAAAGGTGTCTGATTCCCTCGCAATCGTCAAGGCGGTGGGAGACAGCATCAAAGCCTCATTAGAAATCGAACGTTCGGAAACTGAACACCAGCGACTCCAGGTGGCATTGAAACAGGCGGAAGCGAAAGCAGAAAGCCTGCGCATTATTCGCAACCTTGTCGAGCAGCAATCCAATCAGATAATCCGGGAGCAGAAGAAGGCCGAGCAGGAGCGCAAGAAAAACCGCGACACCATCTCTTCTCTGACCGACCTCATTACCGGAGGCGTGGCCAAATTGTCCGACTCCATGGCCCGGTTTCTAGGTCGGAAGAATATCGAACTTCCAGAAGAATTGGTTGGTCAATGGCAGTCCAGTGATTGCAGCATCGATATCCGTAGCAACGGCGATTTCACGATGAATACGCCATCTGAACCCAAATATATTCACGGGTACGTGGCTGTGGTGAAGGATGGTATCATGGTTTTGTGTGCGGAGAATCAGGATATCGACGAAAAAAACAAAAACTGGCAGGTTCGTTATAAAATTGAGCGGTCGGGTTCGCTTGTGATTGCGGCCGCCAGCGGATTCGTGCGACATTTCGTGCGGGGGTAACGCAGCATAGAGCCTGAAATCAACAGGAGTGATCAATGACGAAAGGTCCTAAACATTCAGACGATACCCCGTCCCCCTCTGCAACAGAGCAACCAGATGCAGTCAGGTCCGAGTCTGCTGAACCGCAAGACACCACCTCTGATGGGAACGGAGTAACAGCCGGAGATTTGCTCGCAGCGATTCATGCCTTGGATCAGCGGCTCTCCGAACACCTGGCGGCGACCGCGCGGTGCAATCAGACTGCGTTTGATCGTCTCTACGAGGAAATGGAACAGTACAAAAACAATTTCCTGCTGGAGATTCAACGGGGACTGCTAATCGATATTATGTTGTTGTATGACGGAGTGCACAAGTGCCTCATGCATTACCATCAGACAGATTCAATCGATCGCAATGCGCTTGTAGGAAATCTCGAAGGATTGCTGGTCGAAACCGAAGAAATCCTGGCTCGCCGGGATATCCTGCCTATGACCGAACCGCACGCAAAACTGGATCGCACAACCCAAAAGGCGGTCAAGTCTATTCACACGACCGATCCCGGCGAAGACCTGACAATTGTGGATAAAATGCGAACGGGTTTTCTCATCGGTAAACGCGTGTTCCGGCGGGAAGAGGTAGTCATCAAGAAATATATCCCGGATGAAGGTTCGGGTTCTCTCAAAATCAGTAACGAGGATGAGTGAATGCCAAATTGTCAAGTTGCTGAGGTAATCTCATAGGTCAACGAGGAGGAAAAACATGAACAATACCGCTGGTAACAAAATTGTTGGGATTGACCTGGGAACGACGTTCTCGGCGATTTCCCATATCAATGAACACGGAAAACCGGAAACCATTCTCAACAACGATGGCACTCCCACGACACCATCCGCAGTTTTATTCGAGAGTGCCGACAATATTGTTGTCGGCCAATTGGCGCGCGACAGTGCGGTGAGTTCTCCCCACAATGTGGTCACACTCGTCAAACGGGAAATGGGCCGCGATACGAAATTCGACCCTGCCGACCAGGAATTTACCCCGGAAGAAATCTCAGCGATGATTCTGCGCAAACTCAAACAAGATGCAGAGAGCAGACTGGGCATGCCAATCACCCAGGCGGTGATCACGGTGCCGGCGTATTTCGGAACCGCAGAACGTAAGGCGACCGAGGACGCCGGTGAGATGGCGGGGCTTACGGTCGCGCATATCCTTAACGAACCGACTGCCGCCGCACTGGCATTTGGTTTGGCCAACCCTGACCGTGAGCAGACGTTGCTCGTGTATGACCTCGGCGGCGGCACCTTCGACATCACCCTGTTGAAAATTCGTCCGCCGGCAAACGGCTCGTTGCCGGACGTGGAGATGATCTCCACCGGTGGTAATCATGATTTGGGTGGCGTCAACTGGGACGAGCGAATCATCGACTACGTTGCCGAGCAGTTCGCCGAACAACACGGATCCGACCCGCGGGACAATCTGGCCAGCAAACAGGATTTGTACATTCGCTGCGAAAAGGCGAAGATTGCCCTGGCTAAGGTGGCTAAGACGCGCATTGCCTGCCAACACGATGGTCAAACCGTGGTGGTCGAATTGGATCGCGGCAAACTTGATGAATTGACCGCCGATTTACTCCAACTCACTGTCGACGAGATGGATCAGCTGTTGGCCGATAAGGGCGTTGCTCCAGAGAGTGTCGACCAGGTAATCTGCGCCGGCGGATCAACACGGCTGTTAACCGTACGCGAAATGCTTCAACGGCGATTCCCCGGCAAGGTCAACACCGCCATTGACCCGGATCAGTGTGTGGCGCAGGGAGCTGCGTGGATGGGACATCTCATTGCGGCGACAAAGGATGGAAGTGGCGAAACGATAACGGTCACCGACGTTGCTCCGCATGCCTTGGGGGTTGCGGCGCTTAATGAAGCGAAAGAACTGCGTATCTATCCCCTTATCCCCAAAGACACTCAGTTGCCTTGTGGAAGTAAAGACACTTTCTACACCTCAGATGGCAATCAAACCGGGGTGGAAATTAAGGTCTATGAAAACGAGGTGCGTTCCAAACAGGAGGTCACCGACCTCTCAGCCGGACAGATGATCGGCGAGGCAATTTACTTATCCGGTCTCCCCGGTGGCCGCCCTCCCGGTCAGCCTATCGAAGTGACGTTCAGTTTTGATGCCAGTTTCCGGCTGGGAGTAACCGCAGTCGATGTGAACACCGGCACGACAATTAATGCCGAATTCGTGCTGGGCTCCAGACTTGACACTGTGCAAAAGGAAAATACGGCCAAAATGTTGGCAGATACAGAAATTCAAAGTTGATCGCTGAGGGTTGAGCTCGCGAAGGCGTACCCGCCAGGGGAGGATTATACAAAGATGACGAAGGGCTCGGTTCCAAGAGATAGATTATATAAAAAGTTGGGCATCCCGGAGCGACGCAACGACCCGACGCTACCGGATAAAAATTACTTCTACTTGCTCGGGATAAATGAGGATCAGGATGATCACGAGGTAGCCGCGCAGGTCGGGCAGGCCTATGCCAAGCGCATGCAGGACTTTAAAACATACGGCCACATCGATCGCTCTGAAGCAGGACGACTCCAGAAGGAATGCACAAAGGCGAAGCGAGCGCTGAGCGATCCACAACTGCTGGACGCCCACCGTCAGATGGTGCGCCATCTCCGTCTGGACGATTTCGCGACGGAAGCAGAGCGGCTGCACCAGGGCGCGGTCACAGAAGAACACGCCGCCACGATTCTCAAACAAAGCGCCGCTACCTACGGATTTCCTGCATCAGAAGTGGATCAGGTCGTGAAGGACCTTCTGGAAAGATTCGGGTCTTGGGCGGTGAGCCAGGAGGTGGTGTCCCATCCCCTGCCCCGCTGGCTATGGATCTCGCTGCCGGTAGTTTTCTTCGGGGCCTTGGTTTCGCACGGTCTACTGGCCTTCCTTTCTCTGACTGCACTGGCAATCGGTCTGTTGCAATCAATCAGGTTGCGCAGTGGCGGATATGCTGCCTGGGGATTCACGTCCTTCTTTTTTGGGCTTTTGTGCTTCATGGTGTTTGACTTCTCTGTGCCTCCGGCGTCAGTCAACGGCGGGCATAACGACGGGTTTTTCAATCCACAATCTGCTCCTGTCGGCGGAGCAAAAGGGACCGAGGCGGGCCCGCTATCTCTGGCTGCGGGGGACTATTCCGGATGGCAGATGGAGGGGTCCGCATTCGGCACCGCGCCGGTATCCGAGACAATCGAAGGTGACATGATGCACTTTGCCGATTCCTTCAAACCGACCCAGAGCGACAACGCGACGGGGCGATTAACCTCCGGTTCGTTTGTCATCGAATATCGGCGGCTCCGCTTTCTGATTGCGGGCGGGAAATATCCCGGACGATGCTGTGTGAATCTTGTGGCCAACGGTGATGTCCAGCGAACCGCGACCGGAAGCGCCGACAGAGAACTGCGGGAAGTCGTCTGGGATCTCACTGATCTGATCGGGCAGACGGCACATATTGAAATCCTGGATATTGTAGGTTCTACAAATCCCTTCGCCCCCGGTTGGATTCGGGCGGGAGAGTTTACGTTTCTCCAGTAGACCGAAGATCGTGGATCGTGTGTGGATGATTTGTACGGATGCGGGGATTTCGATACGTCACCAATGCGTTGACAGCTTAGCGCTCAAACTCAACTCCGTGTAGCTGTGCCGGCGCGGTCAAAGACGCACGCAAGGCAAATCCGTGGTTGCACCGCAACCAGATAACCGTTAGAGCAAACCTACTTCAGCAGCAGCATCTTGCGGGAGTCCGTAAACTCTCCTGCTTGTAAACGATAGAAGTACACGCCGCTGGGATTTTCTGCTGCCTCCCAGACCGTGCTGTAATTGCCGGCCGGGAGTTGTCGGTCTAATACCGTCTCCACCAGTTGTCCCCGGACATTGAAGACCTCCAGCGTGACTCGCGATGCCTTCGCCAATCTGAAGTGAATCCGCGTTGAAGGGTTAAACGGATTGGGGGTATTCTGGCGCAGGGAGAACTCAATGGGGAGTGTACCTTCCTCACTGATCACACCAGTGATCTGATCGATGGTCACGTGGGCGGTCGCCTGTAAACTCCCGGAGGAATCCTCTGCCGACACCGTGAACTCGCCCAGCGTGGGGCCGGCCTCGTATATACCGTCTTCGCTAATAGTACCACCCGTGGCGCTCCACGTTGGGGTGAACGCCATTACCCCACCCACTTGATCGATTCCTTCAGCAAAAAACGCAACAATAGCTCCGGGATCGATGGTGACCGAATCAGGCACAACATGAATAGCGGCAAGAGTCGGTTGATACGCCATCACGAGTGTAACCGCGGTGTCCGCCCGGTTCGGATCGGACACCGATTCGCACGCGGCCGTTAGGCTCGAACCGGTCAGATCGCCGGCACCGGGTGGAATCGAAAGGACGACTTCGACCAGACCGGGATCGCTGCCGGTCAGTGCTACGGTAGCAGATGCGGGCGAACTCAGCCACCCTTGTGAATCAGAGAGGTCAATATCGACAGTGGCGGTGGATCCTGACCAGTCTCGCACGGCAACCATAATCGTATCAACCGTGCCAAGGGTGAAGAAGAGTGTGTCGGCGCCAAAGCTTGCCGTCAGAGCCGGCACCTCATCAAGCCATTCACTCACCTGCACACCGCTGGAGATCGGATCGCCGCTGCCCGTACCTTCACCGGAAGGTTCGTCAATCGCACCCCACCAGTTGCCCTCAGCAGCAACACTACCCGCACCCCCATTGGCGATACCGAAATCAGTGTTGCCCGAAACGATACTGCCCTCGACAACAAGCGGTCCATCGAGGTTCCACATGATGCCGGGCCCCGCATTATCGGTAATTGCCGCTCCACGGATCTCGGATTCGTCACCAATGGCGAAATCGAGCGTTTCAGACTGGGGAAAGGCGGCACTAATTCCCTGCGCGCTATCTTCCCGCGGTTTCCCCAGGAGACCACCCAGGCCATTCGTGCACAGCGTTACGGCGCCAAGCTCCAAAATGCCGCCTTCTTCATTTTCATAAAAATAGTTACGTTCCGCCGGATCCGCGCCCCCGATCACGTTTGCCTTGCTGTAGTTCATATTCAAGCCCCACTTATTACCGTGGAACGTACACCCCTCCACGACGCTCGTGTTACTATTGTTATGCAAAAGCGCCAGCGCGGAATTGGTGAAATTCCGGAACTCAATGTTGCGGATTTCATGGCCACCGCTCGAGAAGACTAATCTGGAGACATTGGGCGTGCCGAGACCGTCCAGCACGACATTGGTCGACCCATCTATCTGGCCGTCGATAATCACGGGTGCGGAGATATTGGGAAAAAAGTTGGTCGTTTTGGAGATCACCGACGCCGACGCCGCGAAACGTATTTCCGTCAGCCCCCCTGAGTAGTTGGCATTCTCAATTGCCGCACGCAAGGTCGGGTGGAAGAAAATACCGTCATCCAGATTGGTATCGGGGAGATCACTGGGGTCAGTAATAACATAGGTATCCACGGGCGTACGGCCGTCCAAGTGCTCGGGCCGGCTCAGCATCGCCAGCGCTCGTTTGCTCACACTAGTGGTCGTTTTTGTTTTTTGCGGGGGTTCGGCCTCAGCCGAGGATGACGCACCTCCCAGTGAAGCACAGATCATCAGTACTGCTATCGTCATAGGCTTAACGTGCGACCACACAACTGACCTCCAACCGTTTACCGTCGCCTGAATCAACCAGAGAGGCCGACAGACACCTGGAATGACGACAAACAGCGTCTCGTTCTTTGCTTAGTGTACGTCCCCCCGAGCGTTCCTATGAGTGAGGTTCTTGAGACCTGGGGCGGAGACGACGATCGGAAGGATCAAATGTGGTTGCCGGAAACTGTGGTGCGCTTGCTCAACTAAAATCCGAATTCTTCATTGCGACCATCGGACGCAGCAGGATCACTGCTCCCGGCGACAAGATGTCCACTTGGTTGAGAGTAGCGGCGAGATTGGTGGCACGTCCCGCATTCCGCCAGATGCGCGTGATCGGCGGTATCCTGCTTCTGCTGATGGCAGGGAATGCAGATGCGGTGCATCGCCACACCGAATGAGGAGGCATACATCAAATTGACCGTGCTGTCCGGCTGTCCGATCAACCACATATCCTCTTGGTGGCAGGAGTAACACGTGTGGGCGTTCTGCCCGGTCTTAGGTCCCGGCGCGGGATGGCATTCTCGACATGAATGATTTTCCGGATGCAAGCCGGAAACATCCGCTGTTTCCGCTACCGCTGCAATATGGAACGTGTGATCGAAAATTTTCGTGGGATAGGCCATGTGACGATGACAGCGCGAACACGGCGTGGATCGGTCATGAGGCAGTGATACATGATGACAATGCGCGCAGGCGGTATCGCCCCCCAGCCGCCGTTGGTGGTCTTTGTGGGCGAAAATGGTGGCTACGCCGCCCCGATCACCGTCGATCAGCAAGGTATCCCGTTGGACATCCAACCCAAATGCCGGCTGAATTGGTGTTTCGCCATCATATGGATTTTGATAGCCGGGATACAGTATCGCCCAACTGAATGGAACCGTGAAGACTGCAATCAACGTAACCCGGCGCAAACCATCGGTGAATACCGTGTGCCAGACATGGGAAATCTTGTCGAACGAGGGCACAAACATCCTGACCAAGCTACGTCGGTCGCGGGAAAACTCCGTCATAATCGGCAGGTTTTCCACCGCGAACATGAAGATCAACCCGGCGGCGGCCACCACGCCGACACATAATACCCACTCGATCAGGGACGGGAAATAAACTGTGCCCGCATCACGAAAATACCCAAAGATGCCCACCGACAGTCGGTTGAGCGCTAACCCGGAGGCCGCAGCAAACGAAGTCCAGCCAAGGCCACTCGGTGAACGACGAACGCGCGGAATGCTCATCAAAACGACCGGGAGGATTGCGGTGAGTCCCAATTCTGCCAGATAGAGCCAACTTTCCCACGTCCCGGCGATGAGTGTACCCCAAGCGCCGGTGCGGAACAGATCAAAAATCTTCAGGCCGAGATACACCCCCAGTACGCCCGCAGCAATGGAGGCCAGGGAGCTCAGCATCGGCATCTCTTTCCCTGGCACTCGCTTGGGCTTTCGCTCGGCATCTTGCGGGTTGATCACACAGGCAGTGCTCTCCGACACTGGACCGAACACGGAGACAGGATCGTACAGTCGCGCATACAAGATTTTAATCAGGATGATGGTCATCATCCCGGCGCCCATCGCAGAAATAATGAATAACAACGGCAGCAACGAAGTGTACCACAATGGATGCAACCGTTGCGGGGTAACCAGGAACAGCGAACCCAGCGAGGAATGGTGCAAGCCGGATAAAGAGATCCCAAAGACCACGATGCCAAAGGCAATTCCCTCCAGCCAGTGGAATATTTTACTGCTCCCCCACCGTTGGCCAACCGTGGGCACAATTTCCAGCATCGTAACCGTGAAATACAGCGCAACACACCAAAAGACTTCGAAGAGAAAGGAATTTTCATTCCACATCACAAAGGGATGCCAGAACCGATGCGGTAGCCCGATATCAAACAGCAGCGCAAACAGCGAGGATCCATAGCCCAGGAACGCCACCAGGACCGCCATTCGGACCAGCGGCTTAAAACGTTTCAGTTGCAGAACATAGACGAGAATGCCCAACGTAAAGCCACCCGTGGAGAGCGCCACGCCGGCGACCATATTGAGGATTTTCCAAAGTCCCCACGGTACATCATCGCTGAGATTCGTGGTCGCGCCAAGCCCAAACCACAACCGGAAAATGGCGGCGAAGAGTCCCCAAAACACCAAAAACCAGAGGATATCTTTGATTAATCGTCGTCTGCCTTCCATTCCGCCGGATCCTTCTCTTTGTGCTCTTGCTGTGACCGATTAGTTGACTGTTTCTCCCGGTCGATGGTCATGCGCCGTCGAATAATCCAGTTGACCCCCAACAGGCCGGCAGCCACGGTCAAGCCGATAAAGGGAGTTTTGTGTACGAGTGGCTCGGTAAGTGATGGAATCGGCGGTTGGTCTTGTTCCGGCCACCCCAAGGCACTCAGGTCAACGTCAGAAATATAAAGAACCGACGTACCGCCAAACTCATGTTCTCCCCAGATGTGCTGCTGATATGTATGTGGTTCGGTGCGCAGTCGACTCTTGGCTTGTTTGAGCAACGTGCGCCGATTGCCATACACCAGCGCCTGGTTAGGGCAGGTAGCCACGCAGGCCGGCGGTAGATCGTCCTCCAGCCGTTCAAAGCACATAGCGCACTTCCTGACCAGCGGTGTAGTAGAACCCCATTCATACCGCGGAATATGAAATGGGCAGGCCAGCATACAGTAGCGACAGCCAATGCATTTATCGGGATCATACACCACCGGTCCCTCCGGCGATTTGGTCATGCCCCCGACCAGGCACGCCGAGACGCAACTCGGCTCCAGGCAATGCATGCAGCTTTTGCGCGCAAATCGGCCGTCTGCAACCAGCACCAAGGAAAGAAATCGATTATCGGAAAGACCGTCCCGGGAAGTCAGGCGATCGAGATCGGCTTTGTCTTGATCCAGGTTGTTCGCCGTAATGCAGGCGGCGACGCATTTCTCACAACCGGTGCATTTGGTGACATCGACCAGGATTGCTTGCACTAGACCCGTGCCTCCTTCCCGAACAACGCCTCGGCAACCTTATCGCCCGCGCCGGGTCGCAATTGCCAGTGAACCGCCGAAATGCGATCGAAGAAATACAATACGATGTGGGCCAGCTTCGTGAACGGAATCAACACGAACAGGACCTCGGCGCTTAACAGGTGGATCAAAAACATCGCGTTCCACGGCAACGGATTGGCCGACGGATGGGCTGCCAGGTACCCTGAGGCAAACGGCAGGAGCACCATAATCAGAAGAATGTAGTCGATCGGCCGGCTCATGGCGCGAATCCGCCTGATGAACATCCGGTGCCCCACCAACACAATCAGGCAGCCGATGGTGCCCAACGTTAACCAGTCGGCCAGGTCCTGCCCGATAGCCGGCAGGTTGACCCCGAGGAATTCCTCCCACAAGACGATATGAGCCGCCAGAAAAATCGGTACGATCAGGATACCGATATGGAACAGGAACGACACCGTGGAAAAAACCCGCGTGCCGCGAATAAAATGCTTGAAGGGAACAGCCCACGTGACCGTTTCTTTAATAATGTCCCGCCAGGGAGCATTCCGCAGGCGTCGCCCTTTATGCACCAACAGGGTGTACATTTGAATTATGACGAGGCGCAACAGGCCCAAGAGCATAATCAAAAAGGTGATGGCAAAGAGTGGGCCTTTGGCGAATTCAATCCATGTGTCCACAACCGTTCCCTCAGTCCGTGATCATCTGTTCGCGTCATTCCGGTCCCGTTTACATTTCGAGTAACGCGGCCTCTTCCTTGCGTTCGTCAGCGGATTTTGCGCCGGGAATTTCAATCGCCCGCAATATGAGGTCATGTAAACCCATGACCTTGCACGGCAACTTGTAGTACTCCACCAGCTCTTTTAACTGTTTTTTGCAATTGGCGCAGGGCGAGATAATGATATCGGCCCCAGTCTCGCGAATCTGGTCCGCCTTGACCTTGCCCCCGACCCCCATGCGGAATTCGTGAATCTCATCCACGGAGACCAGGCCGCCACCGCCACCACAGCAATAGTTGTCCCGCCCGTGAGGTTCCATCTCAGCAAAGTCCTTCACAAAAGATTTGAGAATGCGCCGGGGCTGTTCGATGATCCAACCGGAGCGGGCAATATTGCAGGGATCGTGATACGTCACCCGCTCGGTGACGATATTCGGATTCAGGGTAATTTTCCCCTTTTCGAGACAGTCCAGAGTGTATTCCATAAAATTCAGCACCGGCCGGGAGTTCTGACCGCCGAAGACCGGCACGAAATCATGCGCCGAGCGGGAGGCATGCCCGCACTCGCCGATCAGCAACGTGTTCCCGCGAAGTCGTTCCGCCTCGCCGACCAATTGCTGAATGATCTTTTCCAGGTGCCAGTCGCTGTAAAAGAGGCCATAATTGATACCGTCATAGTTGCAGGTGCCGATGGTCCAGCGGTCCCAGTCCCCCGCCGCATACAGGACAATGGCATTCCCCATGAGCGTTTCCGGTTCGAGCAGGTAATCGCTGACGGCGCAGAAGAAGACATATTCCCGATCGTATTGATCGACGGGAAACGTCAGCCTGAGGCCAAAAGAATCTTCGAGTTCATCGGCCAGGAATTCCAACGTATCCAGCAGCGCCGCGACCGGAACCTGTGACGTATTATGAGTTTCCCCTTCCAGTTGTTCCCGTGTGCTGACCTGGAGCGCTTTCGGCACAATATTCAGCATGCTGAGGATGTAGCGTCCCAGCCGGGTCATCAAACCATGATCGACGCCCATCGGACATTCCCGAGTGCAACGACGGCACGCAGTACACCGGTAAAACAGGTCCAGCATTTCATCGATCATCGGCTCGGTCAGCTCAAAATCATTTCCGAACCGCGCGCGCAGCCAGCCGCCGAGCGTGAAGTACCGCTTGTATACATTTAACAGGAGATCTGTTCGGTAGCAGGGGATGTCTCGCGGATCCCCGGTCGCCAGAAACACCGGACACGTCACCGAACACCGATTGCATTTGGCGTTCGAGGTGCAATATGAGTCGAGCAACGCCCGGTAATCGCTGTACTCCAAAATCGCGGCGAAGGCCTGTAAAAAGCGATCGACACGATTTTCGGTGACCGGGTTTTCAATATAGTAGGGATACTGACGGGGTTGTTCCGTCGCAGTTTGTTCGGTTGCGGTAGCTGAGGTTGCTGCTTTCATCTGCTTTCTCCATGCCCGATTTTTAGTCCGGTTTTTCGAAGTGGCAAAGACTGTACCGAACCGCAATTGCAATTGGCAAAACTGGCTGCCCGGTAATGCAGGATGGATCCTGGGAAGAGAAGATCGTCAAATCCTTTACTTATTATAGACAATGTGACACTTGATGTGAATGTTACCGGGAATAGTTATGACATGACTGTTTTGGAGATGACACACTGGTCGTTACCACCGGGCAATGATTGTTGCAGGTGTTGCAACGAAATGTCGCATCGCAACATCGCATGCAATAGGTTGTACTACATGCGACGCCAATGCTGCGACGCCGCTAGTTAATGTTATGAGCACGGGGTCGCTGAATAACTAGCCGGTGGAACAATACATTCTTCGCATGCGAAATCGCGCGGGTTGGCTATACCGTGAAACCCGATATTATCTGCCAACTTGTCAATCAGTTGTGTCTGGCCGGTGCTTTGCGCACCGGTTGGCACAACGATTGCCAATTCATACGACAGAACAAGGAGGATGCCATGAGGATCTGCGTTCCCCTGTTAGGAGAACGTGTCGCACCGCGCTGGAGTATCGCCGATGTCGCGCTGTTCCTCACGATCCGTCGGGCTCAGATTACCGCGCGCGCGCACCTGCCGGTAACCGGCATCACCTGGTCGAAGTTTTTGCGCATCCTGATGGATCGGGATGTCGATACGCTGGTCTGCGGCGGCATTACCTTTGAAGATCGCGAGGCAGTGCAGCAACGCGGTATCGAGGTGATTCATAATGTTGCCGGGACTGCGGAAGAAGTAGTGGCCGCGCTCTGCCACGGTACGCTCAGCCCGGGATTCGGCATCATGTCCGATCGAAGCAGACAACAAGCGGCGGCAAAATCCTCTCCACAAACCGAGATAGCGGCATCTCCGAGTTCATCCACGCTGGAACCACCTCTGGACTGTTTGGCCTGTTCCGACCGACGATGTTGCCATGGCGAGCCTTGTCAACCCAAGGCAGTACGGCGAATTCGCCGTCCGGATACGCTGACGCGACACGTTCTGGAATCAGCGCAGGACGTTATCGCCGAGAACGAACGGAAACTCTGTCGCATTGCGGAACTGGTGTATTTCTGCCTCGGGATGAAGTACCGGAAAATTGGCATTGCGTTCTGTATCGAATTATTCGAACCCACGGAAATCCTGGCCGGTGTCCTCCGCAGGTTTTTCGAGGTGTACCCGGTGTGCTGCAAAGTGGGCGGGATGATCATGAGAGATCCCTACGCAACGGACGAACACTCCGTGACCACCGGACCGTCGTCGCACCTGTCCTGTAATCCGCTGGCGCAGGCGGAGATTCTCAACAACATCGGGACCGATGTAAACCTCATCGTTGGGCTTTGTATCGGCGTCGATAGCGTATTCACCGAGGCGAGCAACGCGCCGGTGACAACACTGTTTGTAAAAGACAAGTCGTTGGCGAACAATCCCATCGGCGCCCTCTACTCGGATTACTACCTCAAGGAGGTGACCCAGGCGACAATCCCCGTTGGCTAGGGAGGTACCGCGGGAGTGATATTTGAAATGGAAAAGAGAACTTGACCATAGAAGGTGGAGGAATCATGGCTATTCCAACATTACGGGCGGTCGGCTTTTGCGCCCATTACTCCAAGCAAGGGGACTGGGCCTTCGACTATGCCCTGCGGCTATCGTGTCTGCACCAGTTGCAACTCAACGTGTTTCATTTCCTCAGCGATCCATACGACCCCGAAGACACGTTGTCTGATCAACTGACGGCGAAAGAGAAAGCCGCTCTGGCAATCGAGCGCGAACGCGAGTTGCGGCTCTACTATGACCAGCGGGCCGGCGATTATCTGGACGTCGGTTTCCGTCTCTGTGAGGATAACGAATGGACCGAACTGCATCGGTGCCTGGTCATCCGGGAGTTCCAGGTACTCGTCCTGGGGTATACTGAGCGTGGGGTCACCTTTGCCGGCCGGCCCATCGAGACATTTGCTGACAGTTTCGTCTGCCCTGTCGTGTTGGTCGGGCCGGATAATCCGGATCAGTACTATCTGAACAGTCGAGCGGATCTCATCGCGGATAATCTCGGCCTCCGTCACGGCGTGTGGCAGAAAATTTGACAGCTGGTCGTACATCCGCAATGGCAAAAATGGCTCACTTGATGGTTTCATCGGCTGAGGGAACTACCCGGAGGGCGGGCCGGTGCCGTATAATCTAACGAGGGGCAGATTTTCTGTATCTGTGCCAACGCGTTAACCGATTGATGTAAGGAACCGGTATGCACCCCAAGTTGAGCGAACTTATTTTCAACAGCATCAGTGATGGTGTGTTTACCGTGGACAAAAACTGCATCATCACCTCCTTCAATCGTGCCGCCGAACAGATTACCGGTTTCGAGGCGTCGGAGGCCGTGGGCAAGCACTGCTTTGATATTTTCCGCACGGAACTCTGTCATAAACGCTGTGCGCTGAAAGACACGCTCAAGACCCATGAGCCGATCGAGAATGCCCGGTTGACCATCATCACGCGCGAGGGATGCGAGTTGCCGATTAAAGTCACCACCACCATGCTTAAAGATGAGGCCGGTAACCTGATCGGGGCGGTGGAGTTTTTCCGGGATATCACCGAAATCGAGCAATTGCAGCGGCGTCTGGATGAAAAGCGCGCGCTGGATAATATCGTCAGCGTTAATCCTGAAATGCAGCAGCTGATTGGGTTGTTGCCAGATGTTGCCGAATCGGAATGTAACGTCCTGATTCAAGGCCCCAGCGGGTGCGGGAAAGAACTCTTGGCGCAAATCATTCATCATTTGAGTCCCCGAAAGTACGGCCCCTATATTCGCATAAACTGCGCCGCCCTGCCGGCAACACTGTTGGAATCAGAATTATTCGGCTATGAGAAGGGGGCTTTCACCGATGCCAAGCGTGATAAGCCGGGACAGTTCTGCCTGGCCAATGGGGGAACGCTGTTGTTAGATGAAATCAGTGAGATGGACACCGCCTTACAGGTAAAACTGCTGCGGGTGCTCAACAACGGCGAATACCAACCATTGGGCTCCAGCAAAACCATGCGGACCGATGCGCGCATCATTGCCGCTACCAACGCAGATTTGCAGGCGGCCATCGCCGACGGACGGTTCCGCGAGGATCTGTTTTATCGGATTAATGTCGTCGAGTTGAATATCCCGCCATTGCGCGATCGCCCGGAAGACATCCCGCTGTTGGTGGACCATTTTATCAGTTTGTTCAAGAAGAAAACGCACAAGGCAATCGATGGTATTTCGCCCGAAGCACTGGCCGTGCTGCGGAAATATGCCTTCCCCGGCAATGTCCGTGAGCTGGAAAATACCATTGAACATGCGTTCGTGATGTGTCATGGCCGGCAGCTCGACGTGGAACATCTCCCGAATCATATCATTGAGAACGGAAAAGGGACCAACGGCATTGTCCCTCAGCGGCGCAATGAAAAAGACGTGATCCTGGAAACCTTACGCCGCCACCGCGGCAATCGCACCCAGGCAGCGAAAGAACTGGGTGTACACCGGTCTACCCTCTGGCGAAAAATCCAATCGTACGGGATCAATGCGCTGTGACTGATCAGCTCACCCGGCATTGGTGTTACCCGGCCCCGCAGGGCATTGAGTCTCGTCGATTGTCGTACATTACGTCGGATGCGTGGTGGTTTTCAGTGGCGCCCGCTCATGCAGCGTACGATCGATGGTTCCGATAATCCGGGTGATGGCAGTTAATGAGGAGGGCGATTGCTGCGCCGAAACAGTGTCTGGGTCCCGGCGTCAAGGTTCGGCGCGACGATATCGGCACGCTCGAGCTCCTTCCTAACTTCGGACAATCCCAACAGCGAGCCGTTCGTCAGTATCGCAACCTGTGCCGCATAGCGGTCTTTGATCTGCGTGATCAACCACCCGATATCACGCGACAGCGTTGGCTCGCCATCACCGGAGAACGTCACTACATCGACCGCTTCCTGCCGCAACCGTTCTTCGATTTGTCGGAGGATATTGTCTTTGGGGAAAAAACGTTCACGCTCTACCTGACAGGGGTTGGTAAGTCCCAGTTGGCAATAGACGCAATTGTAGGTACACGTCTTCGCCGGGATCAAGCTCACTCCGAGAGAGCGGCCAAACCGCCGTGAACTAACGGGTCCATAGACATACATGGCAAAGCGTGCATCCTTTCCGCATGTTTCAGATCTCTGATACCTGCCAGAAACGGGCCTCGCTGCGCACTTTCACCGTTCCTTCCTGCCGCACTGCCGCTCGCAGCGTGAGCAGCTTGAGCTTGCGTTGGGTGATTGCACAGGTTACCGCCAGCTCTTTATCGGCCAGCACCGGCTGGAGATAGCGAATATGTAAGTCGGCGGTGACCCCGGCCATACCATGTGCGAACAGGCAATGGGTCATCGCCGAATCCAGTACCATGGCCAAAACGCCGCCGTGCATGATGTTTCGATATCCCTGAAACTGTTTCCCGCCCGCAAACGCGACATGCATACTTCCATCGGCCTGCGGCGAAAACTGCAACCCGAGTCGAAAAAGATCATTCTGACCGCAAACGACACAATGCGGGTGCTGTTCGGCGGCAACGGTCGCGTAGTTCGTCTCTGGCTCAGCGCTCATACATTCAATCCTTTGGTTACATGGTGAATTTCCCGGCGTCTGGAGGAATCTCATTCACCAAGAACAACGCCTGGCCGGGACAGGAATCCACACAGCTCGTACACAAGATACAATCATCACTGCGATGCGGGAAGCCCCGCCACATCGTGATTGCCTCGACCGGGCATTGCTCCGCGCAGGTGGCGCAGCCGCCACATGCATGGATATCCAGTCGAATTGCCATTTCATTCCCGGAGTGCACGGATTTGCCTTTAATGAAGATTCCTTGCTCCTGCGTCTCAACACGCTCTGGTTACTGCGTCGGCATCTGCGTCCCGGACACTCCGCTTGAGGATAACGCGGAATTCTTCACCGGCATGGGCCACGGTCAACACGGGAGTATCGGTACTATACCCCTCGCGAATGTTCACCGCATCGTTCATGACCGTTGCGTACTCTGTAATCGTGGTCCCATCCGCCAGTGCCGGTGACCACTGGACAGTTACAATCAACAACATCAGACACACCTAACCGAAACACTTCTGATACGTCTCATTCACCATCCTCCTGCATGGTGGCCCGAGAGAACTGTCGGCCCGCTGTACCAGGAAAGGATTGCATCAAGCGTGGACGCATGTATCCCATAGGCCAATGGTGATGCCGTCAATAACGGGTGCGTGCCGAACTGGAGTGTGTCTATTTCCAAGTCCGTCATACGGTTTTGAATCATTACTGACGAGGATACAACTACGCCGTCTATTCTGGGGACGGTTGTACCGGTTGCGGGTTTTGTTTTTATAATTGCCCGGAGCCGGGGGCGGTGATTGTCTACCGGAAGGCAAAGCAGAAGACACAGCCCCAAGACCGAGTCATAGCCGGGTGAGGAGGCCGATTGACCCAACCATTTGATTCAATGGCAGAGGAGTATGACCGTTGGTACGACTCGCCAGAAGGGCGAGCCATCTTCGACGCCGAGTTACAATGTCTCCGGTCGCTAGGCCCGGAATTCGCCGGCCGGTGGTTAGAGGTGGGGGTGGGCAGCGGCCGATTCGCTTCCGCGTTGGGTATCGCCGAAGGATTGGATCCCTCGCCACGAATGCTGGAGATAGCGGCAGCACGCGGTATCAGGCCAATCGTAGGCTCCGGCGAAGACCTCCCCTTGGCCGCGGGTTCGCTGGATGGCATCCTCCTGGCGCTGACGCTGTGTTTCGTGGCTGATGCCAAAGAGACTCTCAGGCAATGTCAGCGCGTGCTGCGTAAAAATGGCAAGCTGCTTGTGGGGATGATCAATGCTGACAGTAGCTGGGGTTCTGCATACGCGGAGAAAGCAGCCAAGGGTCATCCGGTGTACGCCGAGGCGGTGTTTCGTACTGCCGAAGAAATGATGATATTGACGCAACGTGCAGGATTTCGCTCGATCGGAGCAGCCAGTACGCTCTTCTGGCAGCCGGGGGAATCGCCCCATAAGGAACCGGGTATCGAACCAGGAATCGTCTCGGGAGCGGGGTTTCTTGCCTTCCGCTTCGCGTGCGTCAATCAAAACGAATAAAGATGTGAGACAATGCGTTTAATCACGATTGGCCCCCAAACTTCTCATTCAATTAACGTAGTAACCCACGAACGAGAGTAGACGATACCTCACAATGGAATTGAATACCATCTGTGTCAAGTTTCACGGACATCTCCACCGGGATCATCTGCTCTGTTTCCTGGGTTGTGAGAACACATTCACGGGTGGCGCAGGTGTCACAAGCGCCAAGCCAAAGTTTCAAGCGCCGGAGATATCAGAAGTGAATTCTGCGTACGATATCGATCACCGCGCAATCACATTCGCCGCCCAAATTATCGTGCGCTTTCTCCCTTTGACGTAGGACAGACGTTCGCGACGTTCGGCGGTCTGGTCTTTATTGCCAAAAATCGGCAACGTACTTCACGGCGGCGCAAACGATAATTGCGGTAAGCATCCATTTGATGGCGGCCGCCGGCACATATTTCTGGCAACGTGCACCGAGGTACATACCGGCCATCCCGCCAATGCCAAATAAAAAACCCAACAACCAATCCGGCGCGACCGATATGTGCGAGTACGACAGGGTCATGATTTGGTAGAACGCGACTGCGGTCAGCGAGGCGACACATGTTCCCAGCAACGCCGCTCCCGCGACGGTGTAAACCGGCAATCCAAAGACCGAGACCAATAACGGCCCGATGATGGCGCCGCCACCGACTCCGTAAATGCCACCGACTATTCCCACAACAAAACTAAGCAGCAACAGACGCTTCACCGGAACAGTGAACAGCTCGTCTTGAAACGTATACCTCAGCCGCTTCACATTGAAGTCCACGATGCCGACCTCCCGCGATGACGTTGATTTCGTCTGCGAGCTGCGTCCTCGAGCCGGTCGCCGTGGTTCAGCGGTGTCCACCTTCCGCATCTCGTTGCTGCGCTTTTCCAGCAGATCCCGCGCCAGTCGCAGACCGATATAGAGAAGGACCACCGCGGCGAAGAGTTTAAAATGTCTTGGATCGGGAAGATAGGCGACGCGCACTACCGCACCGATCAACACGCCCGGCAACGTGCCTGCAATGATGATTCCGGCAAGGGGCCACACCATCCGCCCTTCACGATAATAACGGAAAACACCTCCGGGGATGCCGATCACGTTAAACAGGTGGTTGGTGGCACTCACCGATGGGTTTGTAAACCCGAGAACCGACATCTGAAACGGCAACAGCAGAAACGCTCCCGATATTCCCCCCATCGAGGTAAAAAAAGAAATCAGAAAAGCGACTCCGGGCGGCATCCAGAGAGGTATTTCAATGCCGGCCGTCTCGAATAAAATGTCTGGACCCACCAGTAGTTCCCGCCACATGACGTAGGTTGCTTCAACTGGCGCTAGTATCACTGAACGCTTGTCTTCTGTCAAGGATGCTTTCAGTCCTTTGTGAGACGGTCTGTCCTGCTTGACAATTCAAAACGTCCCTGCTAAAGAACACGCCCCGTGGCCCGAGGTATCGCGCACCTGTTATACCACGTGCGCTATGGCAAACTCAGAGGTTTAGACTTATGTCGAGTGGCCGGCAAGAAATGCCCATTCACATTCTTTGCCGAGGTAACGATACATTATATATGACCAGAATTGCGATCATCGGCACCGGCAATATCGGTGGAGCCATCGCCAACGGACTGATCGCGTCGGAACAATTCGCCAGCGGCAATATCACGCTGACCCGACGCAGGCCTGGCCTGTTACACCAATTTACGTCGCGCGGATTTCCCGTCACTGATAACAATCGGGAGGCGATCGGCAACTCGGAGATTGCCCTCATCTGTGTGGAGCCGCAACATATCAATGGTGTCTTAGACGAGATTAGTCCCGATTTAGATCCGGACAAACACACTGTCATCTCTGTTGTCACCGGTGTGACAATCAGACAAATAGTCGAGCGGCTGGGCAAAAAGATCGCCGTGGTGCGGGCGATGCCCAATACCGCCATTGCCGTGCGCGAGTCGATGACCTGCCTGGCCACCAATGGCAACGCCACCACGCTCGAGATTGCCCGATCGATATTCGACACGGTCGGGAAAACCCACGTCATCGACGAGGAGCGCATGATCGCGGCCACCGCCCTGGGCGCCTGCGGTGTCGCCTTTTTCCTGCGGGCAATTAGAGCTGCATCACAGGGAGGAATCGAGGTCGGTTTCCATGCTGAAGAGGCTCTTTGTATCGCCGCGCAAACCGCCAAAGGGGCCGCGTCGCTGTTGGCCAATGTCCATAAACATCCCGAGTTTGAAATCGACAAAGTTACCACCCCTCGCGGCTGTACGATCGCCGGATTGAACCGCATGGAGCATGAGGGCTTCTCCTCCGCCATGATTCGCGGCATCACCGTTTCCGCCGCCAAAGCCGCCGGCCTGTACGATCCTGACGATGAATAACGTGCCAGGCCGACGTCACCCTGGTCACCAATCATCCCAACCATTGACAGCACCCTCTTGAATCAGCTTCCCGAAAACCATAATTTACAGCCCAACAAAACCTCATCGATATTGAGGAGTTGCTATGGCCGCCAAACGGATTAATTCTCGGAAGTTGACCTCGCTGTTTATGGTGTTCGGGTTTTCCCTTATGGCAATCACCGGCCTGATGTTGTTTTTCGTGCCGGTGGGACGGAACGCCCGCTGGATGGAATGGTCCTTAATCGGGCTGGACAAAGCCGACTGGGAACATGTGCATCTGTTATCGAGCTTGTTGTTTATTGGCGCCGGGCTGTTTCATATCTCCAACAACTGGAAAGCGATTATCAGTCATTTCAAGAGTAAAATTGCCACCGGACTGCGCGCTCGCCGGGAACTGGCGATTGCGGTGGTAGTCACACTATTTGTCCTGGTCAGCGGCTTATTCGAACTGCCGCCGCTCAGCTATGTACTGGAACTCAACGGCATGGCGCAGGATGTCTGGCTGACGCAGCCGGAATACAAACCACCGTTCGGCCGTGCCGAGCGGTTTTCCTTAGGCGACTTCACACACATGGAACGTATTGATTTGTCAGTCGCCCTCCGGAAATTGCGCACGCACGGAATTGCCGTCTCCGATACGAGTGAAACACTTCGCACTATTGCTCATAATAATGAGACTACGCCAATGGAATTGTACAAAATCATCAAGCAGTGACCGAGGCGTGTGCCATGAAGGTGGTCACCTTAAACTCGGACCGCCACAAGCGGACGAACTCAGGGGGTCCCACCTATGAAAGAGTATAAATCGTACCCTGGATTACCTCCGCGAGCGCGGGATGGATATGCGTGCTCTTCGCCAGTAACGAGGTCTCTCCACCGGCGGCCATGATCGCCACAATTTCCTGAATCAACAGCGGCGCGTATGGACCAATAATATGAAAGCCAAGGATTTTCTCCGTCTGTTTATCGACAATTACCTTCGCGAAACTATGCTCATCCCGTAAGGCGGCGCCTTTGACCACATCGGCAAACTTCTTGATGCCGACCTGTATTCCATGATCTTGTTTGGCTTCATTTTCACGCATGCCGACTGAAGCGATAGGCGGCCAGGTGAAGACCGCGTGCGGCGCATAGGAGTAATCCATCGCACGTTTTTCATCATTGGCCGCATTATGCCAGGCGACCGAGGCTTCCTCGTTACCTTCATGGGTGAACATGGCGCGACCGATTACATCTCCGAACGCCCAAATATTCGCTTTTGAGGTTTCCATATATTCGTTGACGATAATATATCCCCGCTTGTCGGTTTTCACGCCCGTTTTCTCGACCGCCAGCGTATCGGTGTTGGGTAAACGGCCGGTGGCGATCAACAGGTGTTCAGCCGTCAGGGTCAGTTCATCATCTACATTTTTCTTCAGGCAAACTACGGAGTATTGGCCGTCCCGGTGAGAAACCCCGGTCAGCTCCGCTTCGGTGTAAATGGCGGTGCGCCGAGCGAGTGACTCCTCCAGGGTCTCGGATATTTCCGGTTCTTCCCCGGGGACCAGCCGTTCACTGCGCTGGATAATCGTCACCGCGGTACCCAGCGCCGAGAAAAAATGGGCGAATTCGACGCCGATATACCCGCCACCGACAATGATCATACTGCGGGGGAGCGTATCCAGGCGCAGCACCGTTTCGTTGGTCAGGTAATCAACGTTGTCCAGGCCTTTGATCGGTGGGATTGACGGTCGGGCGCCACTGGCGATGAAAATTTTCTTTCCCTTGATCATGGCGCCGTCTGCGTCCAGCATATAGTCGCCAGTAAATGTCCCGGCGCCGTGATAATAATCGAGGTCTTCATTGCCCTTAAGGGCATCGTGGGTCTTAGAAGTGATGGGATTTACATAGTCCCGCATCTGCCCCATTATTTTTGGGAAATCGAATCCTCGTAATTGGGCATCGATGCCGAACTTGGACGCCTCTCTGAGTTCCATAGCGCGGTCGGCTACGGCAATTAACATCTTGGAGGGGATACATCCCACGTTCACGCAGGTCCCTCCGGCCGGACCTTTGTCAACCAAGGCCACACGGTAGCCATCCTTCAAGGCTTTGTAGGCAACCTTCAGGCCACGTCCCGAGCCAATGACGATTACATCGTATTCTTTTTCTACAGTTTCCTGCGCCATGCGCTTCCCCTCCCGCGGGTGGATTATTCTACTTTGATAGGAATACGGGGAGAGTCTGGAATTGGTGTGCGGGAAAATGGACAGGTACAATATGCGAGGCTGCGGGTGACTACTTCAAGACCTGTCTATTCAGGAAAGATTTGTGTATTCGACATAACTGGTGCACGAGGTGGCACAGCGCGTCCAACCTAAACAACCGTTATGGAAAACGGGGCAAACCACACGGACATCCTGTCCGAATACATGCGCACATTAATCCTCGCGGGGCGGTGGGGCGCACGATTCGGTAGTTCAGGTATCCTTTAGGGGTTGCTTAAGAATGAATTTCCTGAATCCCAATTCTAATGCTCCGATGACGAGCCCGACTAACGGAGCAAATATTAGGATCTGTGTCCAGGTCAACGTTTCGTAATCGACTATTTGTCCTACTAAGATCGGAGCGCAAAATATGAGCACGAAAAAAAACCATCTTCGTTTGAGGTGTTGTAGCATTGGTCGTCCTCCATTTGGAGATACTGGCGGTCTACGTTGTAAGATAGATAATCACTCTGCCAAGTCCGCCGATTGACATCCAAATCAAGCCTATTTTAGCCAGCGCGTAGCCCGGGCCACGGAACGAATCTTGCATCTTCCAAAGTGGTTTCCAGTGCTTGGGATTAAACGACGCCACCGGCACTCCCGGCTTAAGATAGAAGACCGACGAAAGGAACATCAGCCCTCCCAGTAGACTGAGAATTTCAAAAATGATTTCCATATAACCTCCCGCCAAACAAACAACCGACTACGATGCTTTACAGAAAGAAATGTATCACGGCCGCGGGTATAAATCCGGCCCATATAAGGACTAGCCCGAATACCATCAGTACAAATCCCGGTGGCCGCATCTTATCGCGCATTTTCCAAAACGGCACCCAATTTTTCGGGTTGAATGACGGCCGCGGAAAGCCTGTCTTAACGAACAGGTGGCTGGCCATGAAAATTATCGCGCCTGCTACGCCGATAAAATAGAATGTCGATGGTGTCACTCCAAACCTCCTGTTTTGATCCAAGAGCAGGTGCTTCCTCTAAGATGCTGAATCCCTCTCAGGATTACCCTTTAGTACTTAAGAATACCCGGCAAGTCAATCATTTATTCAACTAAGCCCGGGTGCCCCGCCCCCTTGGGGCGGGATAAGATTCGAGGCAGACGTCAGAAAAATGCTGCACACGTCGACAGCCATACCCCGAATCTAATCCCACGGCAAGCCCGTGGGGCACCCGGCGTCACCACTCCCTGACAGCCACTTTACCATCATTTGCGAATAAAGTTCTCGTTGCTCTTCATCGTTCAATTTCACTGAGCCTATATTCTGTCCGTTGGCAGAATCAAGTAAAGCATAAACTAACGCTGCCATAAATGAAAAGAATAACGCTATGGCCAGTTTATGGAATTTACTCATGATTAACACTCCCAGTTGATGGAAGAATACTTTCCAATTTCGCAATACTTACGATCGCTCGCGGCCTGTCCTTGATTTCAACATAAAGGCGTGCAAGTTCTTCATTCGATAACCAAGATGCCAACGCAGGAATATTGTCGTAGTCGTTGTAAGCAGATCCAGGATGTGCCAACAAGTAACGTCTGCGAAGTTCCACTTTTCCTTTGCGGTCATACTTTTTGAAAATATTAACGCTACCAAAGATGAGCGCTCTGTTTGCAAGTTCGTCATAAGCAGTTTCAGAATACTCGTCCAATACCTCCTCATACTTCTGTTGAGATGCTAGATTATCTCTGCCCAAAAGTTGATATGCTTGCTCAAACAAACGCAAGGCCTGGGTTTCTCTCGGTGATAACCGCCTCAGGACAAGGTTGCTTAAGGTCACCTTTAGCGTGTCACCTACTTCAGAACCAGCCGGCAGGAAACTCACTTCGACCCGATAGCGATCAGGTGAAAGGTATGGAATAGCAGTGAATTGCCGATTTGCGCATACTATACTTGCAATATCTAAATATCCAGAGACACTCTCGCCAGGATTTAGTATCTCAGGGCGTGTTTTTGCTATTTGTTGCGCTTCGTCGTGCACAATGCAAAGTTTGTCACCGTTTCCTGAATAGATCACAACCTCTATGAAATCATGCCAAATTGCTAATTTTGGTCTAGCCAGCGGCTTGTTACTTATGTTTGTACAAGCCATTCTTATCCATATTGATTGGTAGGGAACCACAGCCGAATCAAGTAATGCTACTTCAAAGCTCCAGTCTTCCGTCGTTGCAATATTGTAATCGCCCCACGCATAGTTCTTCGCGTCTGTTTTGGCGAATGCTCCACCAATTCCAAAAGTAACACCCAATATTATTGGAACCACGCAATATTGCAGAACCCGAACTGTTCTACTTTTATCACTTGTCATTCCCATCCTCCAGCCGGGATATAATCACAGGTAGCCCTAATTGAATCTTTGCATTCATCACAAAACGAACTGCGAGCCAACAGAGTAGCCCGATGTTCCTGTGTACTCCACAACGGCTGCATTATACAATAGTTGTTACCAAGTGTGTGCTCACCAAACATGTCCGTGTGCTCCAACGAACTATAATAATGGCCCAATTCATGCCCAAGTACATACGACCAGACTCGTTCATCGTCATATGTAACTTCGGCAACGCCAAGGATCTCGTACGCCATCAAAACTGATGGTTTATTATCAAGTTGCATAGGATGTCCCGCCACAGTGTCCTTACCCAAAGTTACCCGAGTGCCCCGCCCCCTTGGGGCGGGATAAGATTCCCGGCAGATGTCAGAAAAATGCTGCACACTCCAACAGCCATACCCCGAATCTCATCCCAGGGCAAGCCCTGGGGCACCCGGGTTACGTCGTGAAATACATAATTACTCTGCCGATTCCACCGATGGTCATCCAGATCAATCCGATCCGATTCAGTGAGCTCATGTCAAGAGTTGTGTAAATTGGTTTTTCACGCAGCGTGCCTTTCAGCC
>CAYWVO010000013.1:0-30269 GCA_964461835.1 uncultured Ignavibacteria bacterium
AGGTCGGGTTCCGAGGGATGCGAAGCGGCCCTCCCCCGAATCGGACTCGGAAGCCGACCTACAAGAACTCGTATTATTGGAATTGTGAAAAGGCGTCCTGCCGGGACGCCTTTTTCATGGCATAATTTTGCGCAAATTGAGATACTACCGCCATGGCTAAACGCAAACCAACAATTGTCTCCGTCGTCGGCGCACGGCCCCAGTTTATCAAACTGGCGGCACTGCTGAAAAAACTCGATCGCGCATTTAATTCGCACATTGTCCATACCGGACAACATTTCGATGAGGAAATGTCCGAGACGTTTTTTGCCGAATACAAAATTCGTGAACCGGACAAAAATCTGAATATCAAGCCCGGACCGGTCGGCAAACAACTTGGCCGGATGATTACCGGGCTGGAGCGATACTTTCGCGAGGTTCAGCCACGTGGTGTGCTGGTGTATGGCGATACGACCTCCACCATGGCCGGGGCGCTGGCCGCCGCTACGCTGAAAATTCCGGTTGGCCATGTTGAGGCCGGCTTGCGGAGCTTTGATATCCAAGTGGCGGAAGAGCAGAATCGCGTGGTGGCCGATCACCTTTCCCGCTGGCTCTTTTGCCCGACTCAGGAGGCGATGATGAATCTCAATAAGGAGGATATTGCCACCGGAGTGTACGGGGTTGGCGATCTGATGTCAGAAACGCACCGGACACCCCGCCGCCGCCCGAGGGAGTTGACACCGTTGTTGGCTGATCTCAATTTCAAAGCGCAGGATTACTACTTTATCACCGCTCATCGGGCGGAGACGGTCGACGAGTTATCGCACCTGGAGGCGTTTTTGCAGCTGCTGGCGGTCCTGGATAAGCCCGGCATTTTCCCATTGCATCCGCGAACAAAGAAGCGACTCCGGGAACATAAACTCCGCGGTGCTTTGAAGGAACTGGAAGACATCCATGTCCTGCCGCCGGTGAATCACCGGTCGGCGCTCTGGCTGGCGGCCAACTCCGCCGGCGTGCTCACCGACTCCGGAGGATTGCAAAAAGAGGCGTACTGGGCCGGCGTCCGCTGCTGGACTATGCGGGAGATTTCCGAATGGGCAATGCTGGTGCGGTCCGGCTGGAACACGTTGGTGGGCTTGTCGTCGGAACAGTTACAACACTACCTCAGCCATCCCCGCCCCACGCAGGACGTAATCGATCCCGTCTTCATCCGGACAAACACATCCAGCGAAATCGTCCGCATCCTTAAAGATGAACTTCGATAAACCCGGTGAATTGCGTTTGACCTCGCCCCCCTGACCTGCTATGGTGGATATCCGAAAATCGAGAGATAGTGGCTGACATGGTGAAATATCCGCACATCCCGCTTACCCGGCCGAGCACTGCGCCATTTTCGAGAGTCGCTCCACATCTGAAACGTGTGGCTGAGAGCGGGTTTCTCACCAATAGTGTCTATGTCCGCAAACTGGAGGATCGTGCCCGAGAATTGTTGCAGGTGCCGCACGCAGTCGCCGTTTCTTCAGCGACTTCGGGGCTCATGCTGGTCGCGAAGTTGCTCGATCTGCGGGGAGAAGTCATTCTCCCGTCATTTACGTTTTTCGCCACTGCGGTATCGCTGCTCTGGAATCAACTAACGCCGGTATTTTGCGATTGCGATGACTCAACATACACTATCGACCCTGACTCCGTCGAAGACCGTATCACCAGGAAGACCTCAGCAATCCTGGGGGTTCATGTCTTCGGTTGTCCGGCGAATATCCGGGCACTTACCCGCATCGCCGATAAGCACAATCTAAAGCTCATTTTTGATTCCGCCCATGGTTTCGGTGCGTCGTACCATGGTACCCCGCTGGGGGGCAATGGCGACGCCGAGGTATTCTCCCTTACACCCACCAAGCTCGCCCCGGCCGGCGAGGGGGGGATTATCACCACCCGTTCCCGCGAACTTGCCGATCAACTGCGAATCGCCCGCGATTACGGCAATCCGGGCGACTACGACTGCGTCGTACAGGGGATGAACGCCCGGCTCTGTGAGTGGAGCGCGGTCTTCGGCTGGGAAGCACTCCGTCGTCTGCCAAAGTTAGCAGAACGGCGACGGAAACTGGTGGCGCGTTACCAGGAGAAGCTGGCCGATATGCCGGGAATCCGTTTTCAGCAAATCCCTAATGAGTGTGTGTCGTCCTATAAGGACCTTTCGTTGCTCGTTATCCCGGAGGAGGCCGGATTCACCCGGGACCAACTGGCGGCCTATCTCAAAAAGCGTAACATCGACACGCGGCTGTATTTTTATCCGCCGGTGCATCAGCAGACACTTTTCCGCCGATACCATCAAGCGAAACGACCGCTGCCGGTTACTGAGTATGTTGCCGAAAACATTATCAGTATTCCGCTGTACTCACATCAAAAAGTAGCGGAAGTGGACCGGGTCGCCAAGGCCATTCGGGAGTTTCACCGGAGCCGCCATGCCGGCTAACGAGAGAAAAATAGATTTCTACCATCCACCAATTGGGCCGGCGGAGAAAGAGGCGGTGCAGCGAGTGCTGGATCGTGGCTGGCTGACCACCGGGCCGGAGGCCGGCCTCTTTGAGAAAGAATTTCGCGCGTTTCTGGGTTGCCGGCATGTGGTGGCGACGTCCAGCGGTACGGCAGCGCTGCATCTCGGATTACTGGCTGCCGGCGTCGGCGCGGGTGACGAAGTTATCACCAGCCCCTATACCTTTGTAGCGTCTGCGGAAGCTATCGAGTACTGCGGCGCCCGGCCCGTTTTTGCCGATGTGTTGCCGGACGGCTACACTATTGATCCTGCCGCCATCGAGCAGAATCTCACCCAAAAAACAAAAGCAATTCTCCCGGTCGGCATCGGCGGCATTCCCTGCCGCCTAAAAGAAATCCTCGGCTTGGCGGCAGCCCGCAAGATCCCGGTTATCGAGGATGGCGCCCATACGCTGGGCGCAACCGTCAATAATCGGCCGGTAGGTGTCCTCGCCGACGCCACCGCCTTCAGTTTCTACTCTACCAAGAACCTCATGATGGGGGAGGGCGGAGTCATCGCAACATCTCACGACGACTGGGCGAAGACCATGCGCATTTTGTCCCGTCACGGCATCAGCCAGGGGACCTGGGATCGTCACGGCAGCCGATCGTGGGCCTACGATGTGACCCATCGCGGTTATAAATACAACATATCCGATGTGCAGGCGGCGATTGGCCGGGCACAACTCGCACGATTTGCCGAATTACAACAAGAACGTGAACAGGTGGCCCGCTGGTATACTGAGGCGTTGGATGAAATTGACGGTGTGCGTATTCCGGCGCCTCCGGACGGTGCGACAAACGCATATCACCTGATGATGATCCGCTTAACCGCACCGGTGTTGATTCGTCGCCGCGATGATCTTCTGCGTCAGCTTACCGAGGCGGGAATCGGCGTCAGTGTACATTTTATTCCCTTGCATTTAATGACCTATTTCCGCGAACGGTACCGCTATCGAGAGGGTGATTTCCCGCAGGCCGAAGCCGCATTCCGGGCCACAATCAGCTTGCCGTTTTATCCCGATTTGACAGGAGATGATGTCCAGTATGTGGTCGAAGAGTTGCGTCGTCTGATTGATGAACTCCGATAAATGATTTCGCGCACCGGACTGAATCGCCATATTGAGGACCGCCGATGAAATTCGTTGACGAGGTCGCAATAGAGGTTACCGCCGGGAACGGCGGGCATGGCTGTATCAGTTTCCGTCGGGAGAAGCATATCGCCAAGGGCGGCCCGGATGGTGGGGACGGGGGCAAGGGCGGTGATGTGATCTGCCGGGCGGATGAAAACCTCGGCACCTTGATGGATTTGCAGTATCGCCGACATTACAAGGCCGGACGAGGTTTGCATGGATCGGGCAATAACCGCACAGGTGAATCCGGCGACGATTGCATTATTCCCGTTCCCCTGGGTTCGATCATTACTGACGCCGTCACCGGCGAAGAACTGGGGGATCTGATCACCGATGGTCAACAAGTGGTCGTCGCACGGGGTGGACACGGGGGAAAAGGAAACAGCCGATTCAAATCACCGACACAGCAAACACCGCGCAAGGCAACCGACGGCGGAACGGGTGAAAAACGCCGGTTGCGCATTGAACTGCGACTGATTGCCGATGTCGGCTTGGTCGGATATCCCAACGCCGGAAAATCAACGTTTCTGCGCGCCGTGTCCGCCGCCGAACCAAAGGTCGCACCGTATCCGTTTACCACATTGCAGCCCAAATTGGGTGTAGTGCGCCGTAAAGAATTTCGTAGTTTCACGGTGGCTGATATTCCCGGCCTCATCGAGGGTGCCGCACGGGGGAAGGGGCTGGGACATCAATTTCTTCGCCATATTCGCCGTACCAAAGTGCTGTTATTTTTGTTTGATTGCCAGGAACCGGAGGTTGAAAATCAGCTCCCCGCATTATTGGAGGAGTTGCGCGAATTTGATCCGGTGATGATGGCCAAGGAACGGCTGATTGTGATCAACAAGATTGATACCTGGGAACACGATTCTCATGATGAGCGTCGCCGAGAGTTCGCCTGGGCGGATTATGTGATTTCCGCCAGGGAAGGAGCCGGCATCGAACCGGTCCTCGCCAAACTGGAGGAAATGTTGTTTTCCTCGGAGAAAACGACCACGACATGAGTGCGCAACCCTATATTCCCGAGGATGCCCGTGACTGGCTGGCCTTGTTTTCCATTGCCGGGATTGGGCCGGGACGATTTATGCAGTTGGTTTCTGCGTTCGGTAGCCCGGCCTCAGCATTGCAGGCCGGTCCGGATGAATGGAACGCGTTACCCGGTTTCGGAGATAATGCGGTTGCGGCACTGCGCAAAGGTCCGGATGAGCGCTTTGTGGAAGCACAATTAACAGCATTGGAGAAGGCCGGTGCCTCGATGGCCGTCATTGGCGGGAAGGGGTACTCACCGTTGTTGGCCCGGATTGCACACCCCCCACCATTTATTTTTTACCAGGGCGACCCGGTTTTCGAGGATGAAGCTGCAATTGCGGTAGTTGGCGCGCGAGTTCCCTCGCCCTATGGCCGCAAAATGGCCCGGCAGATTGCGGACGGGTTGGCGCGGGCGGGGGTCACAGTTGTCTCCGGTCTTGCGTTGGGGGTCGACGGATTATCGCATGAGGCGGCTCTTGCGGCAGCGGGCCGGACAATTGGCATCCTGGGGTCGGGGTTGGATGTGATGTATCCCCGGGAACATGCGGATTTGGCCCGGCAAGTTACGCAACACGGTGCGGTCATCAGTGAGTTTCCGTTCGGCGCCCCGCCGGCGCGCGAAAATTTCCCCAAACGCAATCGCATTATTTCAGGATTGGCGCAGGGAACGGTGATTATTGAAGCGCGCAAAATCTCCGGTGCACTTTCCACCGCCCGGCATGCCCTGGAGCAAAACCGCGACGTCTACGCAGTCCCGGGACCGGCCGGCTCGGCGCTTTCGGAGGGGACCAATAATTTGATCAAGGCCGGCGCGCAACTGATTACTTCGGCTGATGATATCCTGGCCGATTTGCAGCTTGCTACCCGGCCAAAACGGGAGCGCCGCAGCCAACCGGCGTTGTCGCCATTACAGGAAACGGTCTGCCGTCACTTAGGCGAAACCCCTTGCCACATCGATCAACTCGCCCTAGATTCCGGGCTGACAATCGGGGAGTTGTCTTCGGTCCTGCTGGATTTGGAATTGATGGGGGTTGTGGGGCAGGAAGCGGGGAAACGGTTTTATCGCGTTTGACAAGTGGGCGGCGACCAAGGAACGTGGTCGAAAAGAAAGTCACAGTCACCAATCCCCTGGGCATCCACGCACGGCCTTCGGCACACATCGTGCAAACCGCGAATCGCTTCAAATCGGACGTTTGGCTGATTCGTGGCGATCTAAAAGTTAACGGTAAGAGTATCATGGGAGTAATGATGCTGGCGGCGGAAAAAGGCTCAGAGGTTACGATTCAGGTAGAGGGTGTCGATGAAGAGGAATGCCTGGCCACGGTAGAGAAAGCATTTATGATCCGCTTTGATGATTGATCGGCAGGCAAACTGGGGTAATATTTACGCGGATGATCATACCGGACGACAAGCAGAGTAGCCGCACGGCGAGCCGCACCGGGGCTGCACCACGACGGATTGTCCTGCGCGGATTTCCCGGCGCCCCGGGGCTAGCGGTCGGCTCGGCGTTTGTTTTTGCCGTCTCACCGCCGCAAATTACCACCCGCTCGATCGCCAAGGACAAAACGCAAAGTGAAATTGATCGTTTCCTGGCAGTGCTCGAAACGACACGAGGGGAACTGGCCGAACTCAAGGAACGAGCCGGTCAGATGGTCGGCGATAATCTGGCGAAGATTTTCGATGCCCAGATGCTTATTCTGTCCGACCCGGAGATCGAGGCCGCGGTGCGGGAAGAAATCGCCTCCCGCCATGTGAACGCTGAGACGGCGTTTGATCGCGTCGTCCAAAATACCCTGGCTAAGCTGGCCTCCTCCCCGGATGCCTATTTACGGGGGATGATGCAGGATATCGATTCGGTGCGCACCCGAGTGGTGCAGACACTTATGGGCGTTCCGTTTCGCAGCCTTGCCGATCTCTCCGAACCGGCGATTGTTGTGGCTACCTCTATCGCTCCCGCCGATGTTGTCGGTATCCACAAAGAGAACCTGTTGGGAATTGTCTCCGAGGTCGGGGGGCAAACCTCCCATACCACGTTATTAGCCAAGTCGTTAGGTATCCCGGCGGTGGTCGGGGTATCGGACGCGGTGACGAAGATACCGAATGGCACCGAATTGGTGGTGGATGGTCACTCCGGCGCGGTGATTGTCTCCCCTGATCCGGAAACGCTCGATCTGTATCGCCGCAAACGCCGGGAGTCGGTCTATCCCTGGCCCAAAAAACTCACGGCGCTTAAAGACAAACCGGCGGTTACACGGGATGGGCGACCGATTGAATTGGTCGCAAATATCGATATGGCTGAGGAAGCTCAGGAGGCGCTGGATGCTGGCGCCGCTGGTGTTGGATTGTATCGCACCGAATATCTATTTTTGCGGCAGGGACGGTTTCCCACCGAAAACGAACAGTATCGCACCTATCGGCACGCGGCCGAAGTGTTAGCGCCCCGTCCGTTGACTATCCGCACCTACGATTTGGGCGGGGATAAATACTTCAGTTCCCCCGGTGAGGCCACCGAGGAAAATCCCGCCCTTGGCTGGCGGGCGATCCGCGTGAGTCTGCAAAAGCGTGGCCCGTTCAAATCGCAGTTGCGGGCGATCATGCGCGCCGCAAAGGGGACCAATATCCGGGTGATGTTCCCGATGGTCGTCTCGGTCAGCGAGGTTTCGGACGCCTTATTGTTAATGGATGAGGCCTGCCGCGAAGTGTGCACGCGCGGGCATGACGTCGGCGAGGTAGAGGTGGGAGTGATGATCGAAACCCCCGCCTCGGTCTGGGTTGCTGATTCCCTGGCGCGCATGGTTGATTTCTTTTCGGTGGGTACCAATGATCTGACCCAGTACACGATGGCGGTCGACCGCGGCAATCCACGCGTGTCCCATTTGTTTGAACATTTCCATCCGGCAATCATCCAGGCAATCGCGTATGCGCACCAATGCGCCAAACGGCATGACACCCGCTTTGCCGTCTGCGGTGAAATTGCTTCCGAACTGCGGGCGCTGCCGCTCTTGGTCGGCCTGGGGGTCGATGAGCTTTCGGTACATCCGACCGCTATTCCCCGCTCCAAAGCAATCATTGGCGAGCTCTCCTTCACTGAGGCGCAGGAAATTGCCCAGGAAGTGCTGAAACTTGAGTCCACGGCTGAAATCGAAGCCCTCCTGGATAATTTTTACCGCAAACGATTCCGCAGACGCTGGCGGTAAGTATGCTCTCTGATCCGGATGCCAGACCACGTGCTATTTCTCTTGATGACCCAAGGACTTATGCCAGTCATGATCCGTCCGATATGGGATCATGCATTGCAGGTTTGCCGCAACAATTCAGTGAAAGTATTCAACTGATCGAGAACACCTCCTGGCCGACACTCAATCCCGAAGCAGTCTCGGCTATCGCGGTCCTGGGCATGGGTGGATCGGCCATTGGTGGCGATCTGGTGCGGGTATACCTGGCACCATCATGCCCGATACCAATTGTCGTGGTACGGGATTATTCACTGTCACAGTTTTTGGATAAGCGGGCCGTGGTGTTTGCGTCTTCCTATTCGGGAAACACAGAGGAAACGCTGAGCGCAGTAAATCAGGCACGAAAGCGATCCTGCACCATTGTCGCTTTAACCGCCGGTGGTACTTTGGGCGATTTGGCCCGGCAGTATTCCTGGCCATGGGTGCGGTTGCCGTCGGGCTTTGCCCCCCGCGCAGCTCTCGGGTATTCCTTTTCGGCAATTCTGCTCAGCCTGCAATCGTTGCACATAACTGCCGACATAAAATCGGATTTGACTGATCTAACCACGTTCCTTGCCGGATATGGTACATCGTTACAACCGGACTCACCACAGGCTGAGAATCGAGCCAAACAGGTTGCCCAACGATTGTTCAATCGTACGCCGATCATCTATGGAAGCTCCGGCACGATGGCGGTGGCGGCGTCGCGCTGGCGGGCCCAATTGTGCGAAAATGCCAAGCAGTATGCCATTGCCGGTGAATGCCCCGAGTGTAACCATAATGAGGTAGTAGGCTGGGAATCGCTGGCGAAAAGCCCTCAATCCTGGGTGACGATCTTATTGCGGGATAGCGACGAACACGAACGAACGGCTAAACGATTTGACATCTTGACCGAGTTACTGAAAGAGAAGGAGATGGAGACCATCAGCGTTCAGTTATCCGGGCGGACAGCACTGCAACGGCTTTTCTCAAGTATCCTCCTGGGTGATTGGGTCAGCTATTACTTGGCGATCCTGAATGCGATAGACCCCATGCGTATTGAGGCTATCGATTATCTGAAATCCCATATGGGAACCTGGTCGCCGGAGGATAGATGAGGAATTACACTGGAAACAAGGCCAATCCTGCGCCGAATGCCACGTAGTACTGGGGTAAAGGGAACTGGTTTGTTTAGCTCTGAACAGCGGATGGGGCTGTGCAAACGCCATCCGCTTTTGTATTGGCGCCAATAAGGAAAATGTGACTTTTAACTTGGAAGGATGAGAACCATGGCAGCGGCAAAAGACGGTGACACCGTAAAAGTTCACTATACCGGGAAGCTCGAAGACGGAACAGTCTTTGACAGTTCCCAGGGACGGGACCCCATGGAATTCACCTTGGGGCAAGGTCAGCTTATCCCGGGCTTTGAGAAGGCTGTGGCCGGTTTGGAGCCAGGACAGTCGACCACCACACAGATCCCCTCCGAGGAGGCCTACGGGCCACGTCGGGACGAGTTGATGATTGAGGTCGGTAAAGAGCAATTCCCCGATGACTTGACACCGGAAATCGGCCAGCAGTTGCAGATGCGGCGCGGCGATACCGGTCAGCCCATGCGAGTGACCGTGGCGAACATCGGCGACCAGACTGTTACGCTGGATGCCAATCATCCCCTGGCCGGTAAGAACCTGACCTTTGATATCGAACTCGTCGACATCGGGTAACCAGCCGACCACGACCAACGAATCTGCGGGCGGGAACAGCGGCTCCCGCCCGTTTTTCATTGGCAACCACCTGCAGAGGACCGACATCCTCGTTGACTCCGGTGCGGGGAAAGTGTATATCCCATCCGATGAATATGGTGGTGTTGAGCTGGGTGATGGGGTGGGTGCGCCTTGAGCGCCTGAACGCGCTAATTCTCTTTTTGCTATTTTCAATTATTGTCGTCTATTTCATTCGCCGCGCAATTGCCGGGGCCCGGCTCTATATCCGTCCGCTTGCCGGATTACAGGAAGTAGAAGAGGCGGTGGGTCGGGCCACTGAGATGGGCAAACCGGTGCTGTACATTCCCGGTACCGGGGATATTGATGAAATTCAGACGATTGCCGGCCTGGCGATTCTGGGTCTGGTGGCCAAAGTCACCGCCCGTTACGATACCCCGCTCCGGGTGCCGGTTTTATATCCCATGCCGATGACCGCCGCACAGGAGGTGGTGCGGGAATCGTACATCGACGAGGGCAAAGCCGATCAAATCCAGCCCGAGACCGTGCAATATATTGCCGGGGAGTCGTTTAGTTACTCCGCCCGGGTCGGCGGGATGATGCTGCGGGAAAAACCGGCCGCTAACATCTTCATGGGTTCTTTCCGTGCAGAATCCCTTTTGATTTCCGAGGTCGGTCAAACAACCGGAGCCATCCAGATCGCCGGTACCGCCGAGCCGGAACAATTGCCGTTTTTTATCGCCGCCTGTGATTACACCTTGATTGGTGAGGAGTTGTACGCCGCCAGCGCATATCTCTCGAAAGAACCGAAAATGCTCGGTTCGCTCAAGGGGCAGGATCTGGTAAAAATGATTATTGCAATCTGTCTCTTGTTAGCGGTCTTGGCGGTTACGCTCACCGGGCAAACCGATGTTGTCCAGGGGTTATTCAAGGCAAGATAGGATGAAGACACAGCTACCGGTTGCCATTGCATTCTTGTCCGGATTCCTGATGGTCGTGGCGTTTTTCGGCCAGGGACAATTTCTCGCTGATTTTTCCAATGAAGCACTTCGCTATATGAGCATTGTCGCCGGGTTCTCCATTCTGCTGGGTGCGATTTCGATCACCCGAGTGAGCTGGGGTGTGGTGCGCACGCGGAGTGAGGACTGGCCCTATAAAATTGTCCTGTTGATTTGCCTGTTTACCATGACCGGTTTCGGTGTGTTCCAGGGAATCACGGGTGGAACCGTGTTTGAATGGCTTTTCGAGAGCATTCAAAAACCGATGATGGCAACGATGTTTTCGCTGCTGGCGTTTTTTATCGCGTCGGCCTCCTATCGTGCCTTTCGTGCGCGGAATATGGAAGCGACGATCCTCTTGCTCGCCGCGATGGTGGTAATGTTGGGACGTGTGCCAATGGGACAGTACTTGTACGAACACCTGCCGGCGGTGGCCAACTGGATCATGATGTATCCCAATGTCGCCGTGCAGCGCGGTATTATCATCGGGGCGGCACTGGGCGCTGCCTCCATGTCGTTGCGGATTATTCTTGGTATCGAACGAACCTATATGGGACGCGGGTAACGTGTATAACCAGCGGCTGACAGCCAACAAGCCATCCACCTTCTGGCAGCGGATGCAGTCGGTCGACCGACGTGTGCTGTTTGTGTTGATTTTTCTCTCCGTTATCCTCCCGCTCTTGATGCCGCTGAACCTTCCGGTGCCGGAGACGCCGGAGACGCAGGATTTCTATGATGCGGTCGAGGCGTTGCCCGATTCGTCTATCGTCATGTTGCCTTTTGATTTCTGGCCGTCCACGCTGGCGGAGACCCAGCCGATGGCCGTGGTAGGGTTGCGGCATTTGATGAACAAAGACTGCTTCGTCGTCGGACTGTCGAATGTTGGTATGGGCGGCCCCACAATCGCCGACCGGCTTCTGGACTCTATCGGCGGTGAGTTCAACAAGACGTACGGAGTGGACTATGTCAACTTAGGATACAAACCAGACTACCGGGCAGTGATGCTGGGGATGGGTACCCGCATCTCCGATATTTTCCCCACCGACCACCGGGGAACACCGGTGGAGGAAATTCCGCTGATGCGCCGGGTCCCCAACTACGACAGCGTCGCTTTTGTCTTCGTGGTTTCCGATAACATTGCGGTCGATTATTGGGTCGGTTTGGTCAATGCCCGCTTTGGTATTCCCATGGGAGCCGGGGTCACGGCGGTTATGGCGCCGAAAAGCTTGTCGTTTGTGAATGCCGGCCAGTTGGTCGGCCTCATGGGGGGCATGAAAGGGTGTGCCGAATACGAAAACCTGCTCGACCGCGAGGACCGGGCGACACGCGGGATGGACTCACAGTCGATGATCCACCTGCTTATTGTCGCTTTTATTGTCATGGGCAATGTCGGGTATTTTGTCGGTGCGCGGGCGAAACCTAAAGGATAACCGTGAATTCATTCTGGACACAGCCATTCGTGTACTTTTTTCTGCCGGCGTTTTTCACCTTGGCGGTCTACTCGTTCTTGTTCAAGGACAACCCATGGTTTAAGTTCGCCGAGCATGTTTTCGCCGGACTCTCGGCGGGCTATTATGCCGGGTTGATCTTTAACTCGGTAATCAAACAGCAGATGTTTATTCCCATGCTGGACCAGGGCCGGTGGGACCTGATAATCCCCGGGACGTTGGGGGTGATGTTGTTTGCCCGGTTTATTCCCCGGGGCCGCTGGCTGACCCGGCTGCCGCTGGCCTTCGTAATCGGCACCACGGCCGGCATTATGTTTCTCCAGCAGTTGCACGGTCTCGTCCTGCCCCAGGTAAGCAGCACGGTGCTGCCGCTGACCTCAGTCGGCAATATTGTCATCGTGGTCGGAGTGTTGACCACCTTGATGTATTTCTATTTTTCCCGGCCCCATACCGGGGTGTTGGGTGGTGTGGCCAAAGTCGGGATCTGGTTCATTATGGTTTCCTTTGGCGCGCATTTTGGTTACACCGTGATGGCGCGAGTTTCGTTACTGATCGGTCGCATTCAATTTCTTTTTGTCGACTGGCTGCGGCTCGTGGAATAAAGTCTACGTATAATCGGTTGGGTAACAACCATTGCCCTCGGCTGACAGATGTGTATATTCCAAGGCAAAAGGCATAGTGTAGTACCGTGATGAACCATCCTACAATCAAGACAAGGCAATTATTCAATCCGGCGTTTCGGTTGACAGTGATGGTGTTCGCCGGATTTCTGGTCGCGGTCGGCTGCGGCGGCGAAAGCCTAAAGACCGACAAACTGAAACAAACGTGGGAATTGTATTCGTCGGAGAACCTCAATTTTTATTACCCGCCGGATTCACCAAAACTCGGCAGGATGGAAACGTTCGCGTCGAGTTGTGAGGAAGTTTATGAGCATGTGACGCGGGTGCTGCAACTCGATATCGAGGAACGGTTCGAAATCTTTCTGTTTACCACCGACCAGCAGTGTGACTCGCTCCTCGGGCAACCGGCCGGCTTCTACGAAAACGGTGTTATCGTCATGCGCATCGGCCAGCATCCCGGTGGATACCTCGCCATGGCGGCGTGCGATCATATCGATGAGTCCTCCGACGGCACATTTGATGTGCTGGAGGCGGGAATGTATCAATTGTATTCCGCGCCGGCGGTCAACGCCCACACGCAGACCCTGGCCTTTGAGCGCACCAATCGTTTTATCCCCCTGACCGATTTGGCAGATACCTCGGTCGTCAAAGATCAGCAGGTGTTCTATCTGGAATCTGCCTCATTTTGCGCGTTCCTGTTGGCGAATTTCGGCCCGGAACGATTCAAAATGCTGTGGAGTTCCGCACGGAACTTTACCGAATCGCTGGAACGCATTTACGGTGCCGATATTTTGGAACTCGAGGCAGCCTGGCAGGCCTATTACCGTCAGGAGGCCGGCCGGACCTGAGAAACATCTGCGCCCACCCCCAAGGCCTTGAGAAATCCATGGTACATCTCGACCGCTACATACCGGATGCCCGCACACTATTTCTCGTGCTCATCAGCGCAGTTCTGCTGACAATCATACACTGTGCCCCTGCTCCGCGAGTGGACGAGCGACCGGAGCGACCACTGCCGGTGGCCTCCAATTTGCAGGTCACCTACCGCGGCGAGGATGCCCTTTTGGAATGGCAGACAAATCGGCAATCGGAGGATTTGCTTTCCGGTTACAACATCTATATTTCCGCCGAAGAACGTATTCGAGACCTCCCCCCGAGTTCAGACAAACTCCAATCGCGGCTCTGGCGTGGAGTCACGTACCCCGGTGATACCGAACCGCGTACCGATGTCGAATCCGCGGAAATATCCGGCTTGGAGTACGGCACCCGATATTTTATCCATGTTCGAACTGTTGGGGTCAATGGCGCCATCGGGCCTCCATCCCCGGAAATCAGTGTGATTCCCCGGCCGGAGGGAGAATGCACGCTGACTCCGCGGTTCAGTGGCGGGGAGGATGGATATCATTTTGCCGCACAAGAGTATGTGCCGGCACGGGACATCCAGAACGACCTCTATCTGTATGTGCGACAGGACAGCATCTTCGCGGCCAGCCCGCACCGTCTCAATCCCGCCAATCGCGCACGAACATTGTATCATCTGGGATCGGCCGGATCGATCGCCGGGTTCCCCCAGGTCGAAAATCTCGGGCCGGGTCAGGAGACAGTATATCTGGTAGAGGGCCACGGATATCTGCTGGTCACGCCGGAACAATATCACGTCAAATTCCGGGTACAGGATATTGTGTTTGCGGATGATATCCCGGAGGTGACGATCGAGTATATCGTTCAATTGTGACCGTACCGAACATCGTTTTAGTGATCGGTAGGCCGTCCTTGCCTGTATAATGGGATGCGGTCTAAATACGGTGTACTGACAAGGGAGGATCGATGTTCTCACACAGGGTTTTGTTGATAGCGCTTCTGCTGTACCTGGGTGTTATGCTGATTGGCTGTGGCGGTGATGATCCCGTGACGTCCACAGTCAGCAATAACCGGTTAATTATTTCGGCGACGAACGTTCCACGTCTGTCGTCGAACTGGAGCTATCAAACATGGGCGTTTCACGACAGTCAATGGGTTGCCGGGGAGGAATTCAACGTCAATGCCAGTGGCGAGGTTGAGGATACGCTGACGTTTCCGGATCTCGACCTGCTCAACACCTGCGATTCGCTGCGCATTACCATGAATCACAATAGTTTATCGTCCGGCGTCGGGGACGCGTATACGATAATGCAAAGTCCGATCTCCATTCACGGTGCACCCAAACTGGAAAGTCCGCTTAAAGGCAACGTCGAAACCGGGTTTCTCTTTTTTACCTTTGCCACTCCCAGTGATGATGATACCAGTTTTGCGAATGAAATGAGCGGTATCTGGTTTACCAAAGCGGATTTGACCGAACCGGGATTGGACACCTTGCCCCAACTGCCCGAGAATTACGTTTACGAATGCTGGGGGCAACACGACGGCGTATGGCTTTCGGGTGGCCAGTTTAATCAGCGTTCTGGAGCCGATCAGCACTGCCGGTATTACGATTGTGGCGCTGATGTTCCGCCATTTCCCGGAGAAGATTTTGTAAACAACTTGCCCATTGCGCCGTTTAATTTCAGTGAGGGCGATACGATATTGGTTTCGATTGAGCCCACGGATGACCCCTTTCCGGATCTGCCCTTTTACCGCTGGCATTATCGCGAACTGGGAACTAAAGTGAATGAGGAACCCGGTCAAACATATTTGCTTGATCCGTTCTCAAGTGAAATCTGGCCGCACGTAATCGCCTTCATTGTGAGCGATTAGCCGCGGTACCGGTCTGAACGACCATTGGTGCATTGAGATGGCTGTCAAAATTCGGTCAATCCTGGCAGGTTTTTGGCGGTTCGGGTTCAGGGTTGAGGATAAATGGATATATTAAGCCCGTATTATGAGGCATGGTTGACGAGACGAAAAGGAGTGAAGACAGGGGCGCTGCCGGCATCTGGGCCCGGTGGGTCGGAGTGGCGCTGTTTGCGATGTTGGGAATAGCAGTGTTTTCGGGTGGTTTAGGATTGCTGGGATTGCAGGAACACCCGATGCGCACGGCAATCGGCTGGGCCTTTTTGGGGTACGCGGTGTTACGGGCGGTGATTAACATCATTCTTTCTCGCGCCAAACGCCCTTCCAGGATCGAAATACACTGATGTGTCAATAAGTTAGGGGAATCAAGCGACAAAAATGGCTTGACAGAGGGGGCAGGAACTAAAGATAATTGGTTTCTTATGCCCAAACCGGAAATGAGTGATTTGGTATGAAAATCGTAGACACAATTCGAATCGTTACCTGTTTCGCACTGATGGCGTTGGTCGCGATCCCGGCCGCCTTCGCGCGAACCGATTTGACCGGAGCGCAACAGGCGATTACGGATGGTCGTTTCCAGGAAGCGATTGACCTGCTCACCGCGGCGCAGGAAGAAGACGCCCGGAATCATGAAATCTACTTGTTATTGGGTAAGGCGTATCGTGGGCTGGGCGACCTGGAGAACGCAGAATCAGCGTACCGGCAAGCGGTCAAATACAAAGGCAAGGACCCCCGGACGCGGGTCGGCCTCGCCGAGGTCCTCATGGCCCAGGAAGAATATGAAGAAGCCCGCGCGGTTCTGGATACAGGGCTCAAGAAGGCCAAAGATGACGAGGATAAAGCGAAGTATAACGACGCAATCGGCAGACTCCTTACGGCCACCGGTAAGTGTAATGAAGCACAACAGTACCTGCTGACCGCGACGATCCAGGACGAAGAGACCCTCGATTACCGGTTGCACCTGGGGCAGGCATACTATGAATGCCAGGTGTACACGCTGGCCAAAATTGAATATCAGGCCGTGCTGGCGGAGGATTCCAGCAACTGCATGGCTTGGTATCGAATCGGGTATGCGGATTTCCGCGACCGGCGGTTTAATCAGGCGCTGGAAGCATTCAGTAATGCCTATCTATGCGATACAACGTTTATTCCGGTCTATTATGATCTGGCATGGTTGTACTATCTGTCGGCCCGCTCGCAGCGGGGTGAGAAGGCGGAGGAATATTACAATAACGCCCTGTACTTCTTTGAAAAATACCGCAAGGAATGGTTGGACTCCAATAAGGTTCAAGTGGCCAAAAACATCTCCCTGGCTTATTATCAGCTCAACGCGTACGAGCAGGCTATTGAGGAACTGGCGCGGGCGATTGAATTGGGTGTCGATGATCCGGAAATGCTGTTTTTGCTCGGACGTTCTTTACAAGTGATGGAGCGGTACGAGGAAGCGATCGGGCGATTTGATCAATATGAGGCAAGCCTGGGCCAAGCGGACACCGCCTCGGCCGAGCTCTATTCCCGTCGAGGATTATGTCGCTATATGATGACGCGGGATGACTCCATCCTGGCCAATGACCCGCAATGGCTGATGCTGGCGGTGGAGGACTTCAAGAAGGCCATTGAACGGGATTCGACAGATGCCCGGTCGATCTCGCTCGCTGGGACATTGCTCAACGGCAGCGTGCTCAAGCGATACGAGGATGCGAAATGGTACTTTGACCGGTTGACAGAAATGTTCCCGGACGAAGCACGCTATTGGTATAACGCGGCGTTGCCCCGGCTGCGATTAAAGCAGGACGTCGAAGCACTCGATTTCCTATTGAGAGCAATAGCGACCGACACCACTGTCGAGGGTGCGGTGCGCAAATCTGCGCGGGAAATCGCCTCACCGATTCTCCTGAAAGCCGGGCAATTCGCCAAGGCGCGGGGATTCTATGAAAAAATGATTGCGGAGGAACCCAACAACTGCGAACACAAAAAGTTGTACGCCTATATCTATATGGCTGTCGCAATTGATGAACCCGACGAGACCAAAGCCGGCGCCAAGTGGGCGGCGGCGATTCCGCATCTGAAGCGAGCCTACAATTGCATGGCCGATAAACAGTTGAATCCCTGTGAAACAAAGATGTTCGAGGTCACCAAGTGGTTGGCGCAGGCCTATATGCTCCAAAGTGCGTCTGATCGGGATTCGGCCAGGCCGCTTATTGAACAAGGTTTGAAATGTAGGCCAGATGACCGGGACCTGAAGGAGTTGGAACGGGTCATCTCGGAAGGTGAGGAACTCGAATATACCCCGGGAATGAAAACCGGCGGGAGATAAGTCCTTTTTACGATATGGGTGGATGTCCAGATGGCTGATGACAAAGCCAAGAAAAAAGAGAGTGAGCAGCGCGCCGCAGTAGCGCCCGATGACGACCTGCGTTTTCGGTACATCGGCTTTGATGTGTATCCGGGCAAAGGGGATAAATTCTGGAAGTCGGATGCCGAGTACGATACGCTTCTCCAAAAAGTGCGCTCAATGACCTCGGTCGCCGATCGGGAACGCGAAAACTCGATCATCCGGTTGCCGGATATCAGCAAGATCGATCGGTTGGTCCTCACCCTCTCCAATGCGGCGTTGATTGCGTGTATTTTCTTCCCCTGGCTGTCTTACCACACCGCGCAGGGTTTACAGACCAAGCTCTGGTTCGGGGTGCTCGGCATGCTGGGAGGGATTCTCGGCGGCGCCTGGCAGGTAAGTACTTGGGCGGGCTTGGCGTCACTGTGGGGGTTGTTGGTGTTTCTCTTGACGCCGGTCTTGGGGGTTCTGGGTCTGGCGACGATATTCATGAAGGCGAAATCCGAAGACGACTATACCAAGCGGGTGCGCTTGGTCCTGCGCCTTAACTATATCGGATTTGCCGCATGGTTTCTGGCGGTTATTTTTGTCCTGCCGGGTGGCAGCATCGCGCCGCTGACACAGGCCGGTTTGACCCGGCTGGGAGAGAGTTTTACCATTGTGACGGTGTTTAAATCCATCTCGTATGGTATCCTGATCCCGATCGCGTTATTTTATTTGAACGCGATCAAAAGCAATGACTTGTAAACAATGAGAAAGATCACCCGTTGTGTTTGCTGAACGGGTTGCGATATGTTGAGTGATAAGCCGTCAACCGCAAAGGATCAGGGTACGTGCGATGCGTGACGGTCGGAAAAATGAAAAATCTAATGATAGCGTCTGTATGAGGAGGAACCAGTGAAGCAATCCGTGTTCGTCGTTCTGGTCTTGATCATCTCGCTGGCGACCGGTTTTATTATTTGGACGCAGTTGCCGCAGTACCTCCAGGAGGGTGGTCCGCTGGTCGCGGTCCTGATCGCGCTGTTGATTGCGTGTATCATGTTCATTCTGGAACGAATCTTTTCGTTGCGCAAAGCGCGTGGCACCGCGTCCATTCAATCATTCTTTAAAAAGGTCGTGGAGTACCTGCGCCAGGGTAATTATGATGGCGCCATGGCCGCCTGTGAGAAGCAGCGCGGTTCGGCAGCGAACGTTATCCGGGCCGGTATCGAGCGCTATAAGCAGCTCAAAGACGATCCTAATACGGGTACCGAGAAACGGCTGTCCGAGGTGCAACGCGCAATTGACGAGGCCAACGCGCTGGAAGTCCCGCTGCTGGAACGGAATTTGATCGCCTTGTCGACGATTGCCTCAATCGCCACGATGGTTGGGTTGCTGGGCACTACGATCGGGATGATCCGCGCCTTTAACGCGACCGGCCATGCGCAAGGCGGCGTGATCGACGCTACTCAGTTGGCGATTGGGATTTCGGAAGCCCTGGTGAATACTGCCGGTGGGCTGACCAGTGCAATTGTCGGTATCGTTGCCTATAACTTCTTCGTCAATAAAGTCGACTCGTTCAATTTCACGGTCGACGAAGCGGCCTACGAAGTGGTGCAATTGCTGAAAGAAAAGGAAGGCGAGGCCTAAAGCATGAAACGTGCGAAACGTCGGGTCAACATCGTCCTGGACATGACGCCCATGGTGGATATCGCCTTCTTGCTGTTGATCTTCTATATGGCGACCACCCAGTTTAAGCCGCCCGAACAGAAGGACGTCGCCTTGCCTATGTCGTGTTCCGAACGTGAGTTGCCGAAGAGTAACTACATCACGGTGACGGTCACTGAGGAAGACTCAATCTTCTGTGACTACATTTTGAAGAAGAAAGTCTGGGACGAAATTGTCGGGGATTCGATCACCGTCCCACAGCGGGAATACCGCCAGACCGATTACTATAATGTCGGCTCGGTGATTAACGAGATGCGGGTGACCGCTGCGCGCCAGGGAATCCCGAATATGGTGATTATCCTCAAGGCCGATCGGAACGCCAATTTTGGGACCGTGGAGCAGATCATGAAAAATCTCCAGGAAGCGAACCTCAGTTCCTTCCAGGTGATTACGGACGTCGAGCAGGGCTCCTCATAGGGACGCCTGCGGGAAAATTGTGTAAACGCCTGCCTGCGAGGTTCGTTGAAAGTAGAGGAGCGGTTCGAAGGTTGAACGGCGAACGCCGATGATGGCGCGGGAGAGATAACGATGGGTGCAGTTGATGTAGGATCATCAGCCAGTAAGGGAAAAAAGCAAGGACTACGGCGGCCGAAACGCCGAATTGCGATTCGCCTGGATATGACGCCGATGGTGGATATCGCGTTCCTGTTGCTGATCTTCTATATGGTTTCCACTGTGTTCTCCGAACCGCAGGCGATGGAGATCAACTTGCCGCCGGATACCGAGGTGCCGGTCAAAGAGTCCAAAGTGCTCACCTTGCGCGTGGATGAATATAACAATCTTTACCTGAGCACGGCCCAAGACGATCCGGAACCCCTGCCCTGGGATTCGCTGGCTCCCGTTTTGATCGAGGAGAACCAGGAAACCGCCGAGTTAATTACGCTGATCAAGATCCATAAGCTGGCGAAATACTCCAAGATGGTGGATATCGTCGACGAAATTGAGATTATTGAGCAACGGTTTAAGATGAGCAAGCCGGAGTTCTCGTATCGTTTTTCGATGGCGCCCTGGACCAAGGGGGACCAGAAGATCATTGAGCGCGTGCGGCAACAGTATGAGAGTCTGGTGCCCGCGGCGGCGGAAGCCAGTGAGGAGGTGGCCACGCCATGAGTCAGGGAGTTGTACGCAGTGTATTCTCGACGGGATATGGCGCCTTTGAACAAAAGCGCTACTACCAGAAAAATATGTTCCTGGCGGCGGTGATCTCTGCCGGTGCTGCGCTGGCCATTCTGGGGACCGTTATGCTCTTTACGTACTTGCAGTCGCGCGAGACCGAGGCGGTCCATGTCGTGCGTATCAAGACGTTGGCCGAACTGGCTCCGCCACCGTCAATGACTGCGCGCCCGCCGCAAATTCAGGTGGCGCAGCCCAAGATTGCCCCACCGTCAATTGGTATCCCCACGCCGGTGCCGGACGAAGAGGTGGCCGAGGAGGTCAAGTTCGCCACGCGAGCCGAATTGGCACAGTTGGCCGCACCGATTACGTCCACGCAAGGAGCCGGCGGAACCGGGGATTCACTGGTTATTGATATCCCGGACGAAGAATTTATGCCCGCGCCGGATGATTTTGTCCCGGTCGAGGAGCTGCCGGTGATGGTGTACGAGGAACCGCCGATCTATCCGGAGATGGCCGAACGGGCCGGCATTGAAGGCGTGGTGTGGGTGCGCGCACTGGTCGATCGCGAGGGCAAAGTGCGCGACGCGATCATCCAGAAGGCTTCGGGAACAAACGCCGGTTTTGAAGAAGCCGCATTGGAAGCCGCGCATAAATATCGCTACAAACCGGCCATTCAAAACGGGAAGCCCACCCCGGTCTGGGTTTCGTATCGGGTTGTTTTCGAGTTGAAATAGACTTCTCCTCATACATAGGTTTGCCAGGCCTGCCATCCGATGGCGGGCTTTTTTATGGGCCGCAGCCTGTGTCTCCGCGGGAAAGAAACAGATTTTTCTCAATTTGGGGTCGGTGTGTAAACGAGACGCGGGAGGTGTCGTTAATGTACCAAGAAATCACTCTCACGGGAGGTGTGTCGAGTGGGACACGGAGCCAAATCGGGGATGGCGATGCTTCTGGCGCCAATAGTCATGGTGCTGTGCATCATTGTCTCGTGTTCCGTGGCGGACGAAGAGCAAATCACCTCTGCGCCACAGCCAAAACAGTCGCCGAAGAGCGATTATTCTGCACCGGCGGGCTACCCGGCGCCGGATGAATTCGTGGAGGTATCGTCAATGCCCGAACTCGTGCATTCGGTCCAGCCGGAGTACCCGGAGACGGCGAAAGAGCGTGGTGCTCAGGGAGAAGTGTGGATTCGGGCATTGGTTGATAAGGATGGGACGGTTCAGGATGCAGTCATTCAAGAAGTAAGCGACCCAAATAGTGGTTTTGCGGAGGCGGCGTTACAGGGGGCGAAGGAACAACGATTTCGAACTGCTATGGACAACAATGGCGACCATGTGGCAATATGGGTCAGTTACAAAGTAGCGTTTGTCTTATCTGATGACGAGACATGAACCAACGGAAGGAGGAGACTGCCAAAAAGAGGTGCCCTCTCCTAAAAAGATTTTTATCGAGAGGAAACAATGGATGGCTCACGGGCGGCGGCAGGTCGCCCGTTTTCTTGTGCGCAGAACTCCAAATGCGGGGCACGCAGGATTTGCGTTCCCGCAGTTTCATGAAGAATAACTAGTTAAAAATATTCGTTAATGTCTTTGACTAATGTAGCCGGCGCATTTTTTGCGTAGACGCACTAGAACGACTTAGAGGAGAATTTAGCACAATCTTCGCCAACTGCCTCCCTAGCAATACATTCTGTCAATGTTACTGACTCATACCGGCAACTTGGCATGGTGTTTGTGTTAATAGTGCAGTGAACAAAGCAGAGCGGTAAGGGGTGCTGACGAAGCGGGGACGGAAGGAGCTCTTTGCGTGAGGGAGGAGCTCCTTCCCCAGAAAAAAGCGGCTTCGGCCGATTAACCATACAAAGGGTAGTGTGGTCCGGCGGGCTCGGGAGATCAATCCACGGACGGAGGGTCTGCCGGCCCGTCACTTTTTATTGTTAGAATACCATAAGTCTGCGAAAAAGGATTGCCCACGACTGTCTGTGTAGTACCTTGAGTGACAGGTTGAAGAGGGTAGTGGGTGGTCCATGACTCGACGTCAGCGAATTCTCCGTGCCGAAAAGTGTTTTTGCCTGGCTAATGATTTTCTGGAATTGGGGTATTTTCTCGACGCGATCGATTACTATCGCGAATCGATTAAATCATTCCCGACGCCGGAAGCGTTTACCGCCTTGGGCTGGGCCCACGCGCAATTGGGACGCTTCGAGAAAGCCATCAAATACTGCCAGGCAGCAATTGATCTCGATCCCGATTTCGCCAATCCCTATGGGGAGATCGGGGCCTGCCTGATTGAGTTGGGCGAACTGGAAGAAGCAACGGCCTACCTCCGCCGCGCGGTCAGGGCTAGAGAGTGTGACGAGGCCCACCTGGCCTATTACAATTTGGGACGGGTCAGCGAAAAGCAAAACAATTACCCTCGCGCCATTCGACAGTATCAGAAGGCAATGGAAATCGATCCCGAATTCGACCCCGCCCGGCAGGCTTACTATCGCCTGGTGCGTATGCTGAACTAGTGGAAAGCTCGGTTACGGTTTCTCCGGCTCTTCTACGATCCTTTGGCCAACGCTCGTCAATCGTTGGCTGGAAATTTGGAACGGATCAGCGAGTTCTCTCACTCGTAAGAATATTTCGGGCTCCACTCACCCGGACCGTCTTTCAGCAAGTCAAACAGGTGCCAGATGCTGCAAAATTCATCCCCCGGACCGAAATACGTTGAGGCAATGCGCTGAATCTTTCCGGAATTGTCTTTGTGAAACGTTGACACTCCGGGCATGGGATTTCCCTTGTCGTTCAAGAAACCCATATCCTTTATGAAATCCGTGTTATGGGCGGCGGACGCGGCCTTGAATTGCCAATTGCGAGATTGTGCGAAATCCCGCAACACGGCCGGCGGGTCCGGCGAAACTAAGACAAATCCTGCGCGGTCCTCGAGATGGCCGGAAAAACCATTGAACCCATCCGCCCACAAGGTGCAATAAGGGCAACTTTTCCCCATGTTGTGAATCACAGTCAGGTCATTTTTGTCGCCGAAAAATGCGGAGAGCGGGGTTGTAGTGCCTTCGGGTAACAACAGCGTGTAGTCGGAGACATTTTCCGGCGGCAACCGACGCCGAAGTTCATGTATTTTCTGACGTTGCTCCTGCAAGGAATTCTCCGCTGCGACTATTTGGTCGCGGATCGTGGCAGTATCTGTCTTCATCGTCAGTCTCCCATCATTCCCCCAATTTTCCGCTGTCGTGGTAATACGTTTGCGAGCCGCTGCTCGCGCAGAAGCTGATATCATCTTTCTACCGGATATTCCCCTGACCTGCCCGGCGATAGTCAGTTGATTGCCCGCCGCAACGTTACCCGTGCACCTTGCGGGCATGAAAGACAAAGCCCGAAAACCAGCGAAATCTCCCTGGCCGCTTTGTGTGGAGATTGTTGCAGATTCCGAGCCACCGTATTGGGGTAGGAGCTGGACCGAACGGTTCGCAGCCTGTTTTGCCAAACCACCTGACGTATCGGAGACACGTGCGGCAGAGGAAATCAAACAGCGGGTAATCGAGGCCCTTGGTGAGCTACCAGAACTGGAACGGCAGATTATTGAAGATTATTACATCCGCTGTTTGCCGCGACGACAGATCGGCGCGCGGCAGGGGCTGGCCGAAACAGAGGTGAATGCCGTGCGGGCGCACGCGGAACGGAAACTCCAGGGTCTGTTAGCCGGGTATGTGTATGAGCGGTTCGGTGTCCGAACGCCGGTTGATTCCGATTGCCCACTCTGTACTTCACCACAACGGTCCCACATTGACCACCTGTTGCGCGAGCGCACACCCCAAATTGCCTGGGGAGTTCTGCGCCGGCAAATGAATGAGCAATTCGGTCTGAACATTCGCCGGGTGCAGGTAATCATGACACATTGCCGGTTCCATCTCCATCATTCACCGAATAGAACAGAGGAGATATCATGAAGAATCCTATGCCGCTTAAGGGAGATCATGTGATCAACCTCCGCCTTTCCTGGGAATTGAAATCGCGAATTCATCGCGTGGCGGAGAATGAACACCGTTCCGTATCCGAGGTCTGCCGCGTGTTATTGTTGACGGCTTTGCCCATTTTCGAGGGCATCGAGCAAGCCCGCGAGCGGGCGCTGACGCTGTGGCAGGAGACTCGGGCGTCCGGCGAGCGTTTAATTGAAGAGACATCCGCTGTTCGCGAGTCATAGTTTTATCAGACTTTTGTTTAACCGTTGTCTCCGGAGAGTTGACTAGCTACATTCCGCCCATGGCCAAGCGCAAGAAACAGAAAGCAAAAGCCGCCAAGGCGGCTCCTCCGAAACAGCAGAAGAAGACCCAACCGGCGGACTGGGAGCGCTTCATTGAGCGACACCCGTTTCTGTCGGCGGTCATCATTTTTGCCGCATTGGTAATCATTTTCTTCGGCATTATCCGTCCAGCGCTGTTTGCCTTCGATATGATGGTATATGGCACGGATACCATGGCTGCCGCGCCGTTTTTCCGGGGTTTTTACGCCGACTTCTGGCGCGAGCACGGAGAGATGCCGCTCTGGGAGCCGTACATTCACGGCGGGATGCCGTTTGTCGACGCGATGCACGGAGATATATTCTATCCCGCGGCGATTTTGCAGGTCATTTTTCCGGTGACCTACGCCCTGGGCTTGAAGTTGATTCTGCATGTGTTTCTGGCCGGGGTTTTCATGTATCTCTTTCTGCGGGAGTGGGGGCTTTCCTGGCGGTCCAGTGTCTTTGGCGGCATTTTGTACATCTTCACCCCCGCGCTGGTCTCATTGATGTATCCGGGGCACGACGGAAAAATGTACGTCACTGCGCTGACTCCGCTGGCGTTTATGTTTTTGCATCGCGGCGTGGTGACCCGGCAGTTCGCGTCGTTTTTTGTCTTCGGTTTGGTGTACACCTTGCTGGTGTTGACTGCCCACGTGCAGATGGCGTATTACGCCTCGTGGGGGCTGGGGCTGTATTTTTTGTACATGCTCTGGGATCAGCACCGGTATAATCCCCGAAAAATCGCCAAACCCATACTTGCCTTTGCACTGGCGGTGGTGCTCGCGCTGGGGGCGTCAGCCATCCAATGGCTGTCCCCCTATTTTTATCTGCAGAACCATTCCCAGCGGATTCAACATACCGAAGAAAGAGGCTTTGAGTGGGCGACGTCCTGGTCAATGAACGCCGCGGAGGTCGGCCAGTTACTGGTTCCTGAATTTCCCGGCAATAATGTAAACGATCCAAACGCGCGGTCGGGGGCCGCAAACACCTACTGGGGCGCGAATTACTTCAAGTTGAATTCCGAGGCGGTCGGGGTGTTTGCCCTGTTTTTTGCAATTCTGGCTTTGGTCCGGTTCCGCACCCGGCAGGCGGTCTTCCTGGGAGTTCTCTCTTTGTTTGCGCTGGTATACGCCACTGGGAGCAGTACGCCGCTTTTCACATTGAGTTATTATCTGGTGCCGATGGTGAAGAATTTCCGTGCACCGAGTATGATCAATTTTCTCTACGCCTTTGGCCTGGTGGTGCTTGCCGCGTGGGCGGTACACAAACTGGAGAGCAATAAAATTAATGACCGGTCACGGAGCCGGACTCTGCGGGCGGCGTTGATTATCGCCGCGGTGTACTCGGGTATTACGGTACTTATCTCGCTGGGGGGCGAGGGCTTTTTTCGTGGTTGGGCCGGCCTTTTTCAGGGCGATGTGGATGCGCAGACCGCCCAGGCGATCACAGCCAATACCCCGCGAGTGATTGCCGCGCTCTGGATTTCCACTGTGCTGCTCTGGGGTGCAGTGGGATTGATCTGGCTGCGGTTTACCCGCTCGCTGTCCACGACGGCGGTCGTTGCCGGACTGGCGCTACTGGCGATTATCGATTTGTGGCGGGTGGATGCCCGGTATGTTTATACCGTTGATCCGGACAATTACTATCGTCGCTCGGCACTCATCGACCGCCTCCAACAAATCCAGGAAGAATCGGGACCGACCCGGACATTCATTCTCCCCGGCACGGTGCCGGACAATTATTTGGCAATGTATGGCTTGGGTGAAGTATCGTTGTCGGCCATGCACGGTAATCACTTGCTCTCCTACGATAATTTCACCGGCCGCCACGAACGCCCACAAAACCTGGTTTATCAACATGTCCTGGATCTGTTGAACGTGGGCTACGTGCTCAGTCCAATGCCGGCCGAACAGCTCATTCAGCAAGCGGAGCAGGCCCGCAATCCGGAATTGTTGTTGATCGCCAGAATGATCGCCGGGTGGGGTGCATCTCGGGAAGCCGTCGGTGGCTTTCATCTATACGAAAATCCTTCGGCGGTCTCGCGGGCGACATTGTATTTCGGGTACCAGGTCGAACCGGATCATGAACGGGTACTTAAGCGGGTCAAAGACCCCAAGTTTCCCCATCGGCGCATCCTCTTGTTGGAGAAAGAAATCCCGCAGTTGCCTCCGACCGACAATCCCGAGAGCCTGCCGCCATGTATCCCGATGCAGATCGTCGAGAATTCCATCAACGAAATGGAGGTGGCGGTCGATGTGCCGCGCGACGCTATGCTGTTCCTTGCTGAAAACTACTATCCCGCGTGGCGCGCAGAAGGGGACGGAGAACCACTTGAGATATACCGGGCGGATTACACGTTCCGGGCAATATTTGTCGAGGCAGGAACCTCCCGAATTCACCTCTATTTCGAAAATCCGAAATTCACTCTGGCCACCTGGTTGAGCGGTGGCTGTATCCTATTGCTGGTGGCCGGCTTAGGGGTAACTTCTTTTGTATCCCGTCGACGTTCCCCCGAATCGCATACAATTGAACAGAAACCCCCAGAGGAATAGCATGTTTGTCGGCTAGCGTCTGCCTTTCAGCAACGGACTCACCGGCGGTTTTCTGCTGGTCACAAGGTGCGGGTGCGCAGATTGGATGACGGGCACTCGCAGCGAACCGCACAACGGGCATTTCGATTCTTTATCCGAGCGCGAAAACTCATGTTCCGGGCATTGAAAGAGAACCGGTACCGCAACCTGATACCGTTTCTTGCACAGGTTCCGATCCTTGTATGCGAAAGATACTCGTCCAGGATGTCCCCGGCAGATGAAACCGCGCAGCCGCGTAAGGCCGAAGATTAATGAGTAGATAAGGGTCTGGTTGTCCTCCTGGGGCAGATTGGCCAGTTTGACCGAGATCGTAAATACGCCATCCGGGCTCAGCGTGTAGTCAACGGGGGCGAACAAATGCTCTTTGCGCTTGGGGTCCGTGCTGCGAAAGTATGGGATTTTCCGTTTTGGGTCCTCCTGGACGGTAAAATCGACCAGACGAATGCCCAATGAGTCGTCCGGCGTACGCAGGACACCGTCGATATCTTCAAGGTCAATTAGCTCACCGTCGGCATCATACACGAAGACACGGATTCCATCCGGGCAGCCCAGGGTCTCCAGTTGATACGGACGCCGTTCGATCAACTTTCCGCCGTGCGGGCCATAGGTGGTGTCCATCACCTCGTTGGAATTCATTATTCGGGGAATTTCTTTGAAACCTGATTGGGCTTTGACGGGGGTCGGCAATAACATGCCGGTGGTTACTGCGATCGCGATGAATGGTGTGATTAATCGGGTCATATCCGTTATACACCTCGTGTCTCTTCGTGTCGACTGTTCCAGTCCTTTCCTTGTCCGCCAATATAATACAAGTTCGCCAAAAGGAAAGCGGTGCCCCGTCCGGCATTGCCGCTTGCCTTGGGAGGGCCATGCTGTGCATGTTAGGAGTGAACGGGATAATACAGATCGGCCGGGCTGTGCTCATTGTCTATTTGCTGACAGGCATCCTCATTTCCGCTTTCTGGATTGCCATGGTGATATCTTCGCTTGCCGAGCGCCAACTACGGGCGGCGTGGTTGAGTGCTATCCTATTCGCGGGATACGCGGCATTTTGGCTCGGTTGGTACCTGCTTTTCGACGGCGAGCCGCTGGCGCTGGCAGGTCCGGTAATTGTCGCGGCGATTTTTGTCAGCCTGTTTTACCTGCCGTTGGGCCATAAGCGGCCGCTGGTGGCGAAGCCGACCGGAGAGCGGTTCGATGAACGTTCGATGATGTTTGCGCGTGAGGAGTATCAGCCCGGTAGCGAACAATTCGAACACTATTACGCAATGCATCCCGAACATCGCGACATTGATAATTCAATCCGTAAACTCCCCGAGTTGCTGGAGCCGGGCGGACGCTTTTATGAGCCGGTGCTCGCGCAGTATATCAAAGCGACCTTTCAGGCGAATCGCGAATTGTTGCCATTCGTCGATGGTCCGGTTGCCGAAGAGAAATTGGCGGTCGATCCGCAGGAGATCACCGCCAAAGTGAAAGCCTACACGCGCGGACTGGGGGCCGATGAGGTCGGGGTGGGGCTGCTGAACCCGGCGTGGGTGTACTCGCATGCCGGGCGCGGCCCGGAGCCGTGGGGAAAAGAGATAAATCTCTCTCACAAGTATGCCATCGCGTTTACGATCGAGATGGATTACGGGCATGTCGAGGCTGCGCCGAAATTGGATATAACCGAGGAGACCGCCAATGGCTATCTGGCGGGCGCGATCATCTCGGTGGCGCTGGCGCGATTTATTCGCGAGATGGGTTACCCTGCGCGGGCGCATATCTCCGGCAGCAATTACCAGGTGATTGCACCGGCTGTGGCACATGACGCGGGTTTGGGGGAGTTGGGACGGTTCGGCTATCTGATTTCCCGTGAGTACGGCGGCCGGGTGCGACTGGGCGCGGTGACGACGGATTTGCCGCTGGTGCCGGATCAGCCGATCCATTTCGGGGTGCAGGAATTTTGTGAAACCTGCAAAAAATGCGCGATCAACTGCCCGTCCAAATCGATCCCCGCCGGGACGAAGACTAACGTTCGCGGCGTGGAGAAATGGCAACTGGAGATGGAGACCTGCCTGCGCTACTGGCGGGTGGTCGGCTCGGACTGTGGGATTTGCATGAAAGTCTGCCCGTTCTCACATCCAAATACGCTGGTGCATAAAATGATTCGTGCCGGGATCAAGCGCTCGGCGTTCGCCCGACGGGTGTCTTTGTGGGGGGATGATGTTTTTTATGGGAGGAGGGTGAAGTACTGAATCAGCAACGGCGGGGTGGTATCGGGACTCTCATGTTCGCTCCGCTCACATTCGGAACCCGGCCTACATTTGGCACTCCGCCACCCCCCGCACAAGAGGCAGCATGGGAATCCTGCCCATGATCACGGGCGGGACGCCCGTGCCACCATGAAAACCTGGTTCGTGTAAGCCCTCTGCACCAGCCATATGAGCCGGGATGACCCCGGGCTCCGCCCAAGGTAACAATACGTCTGCCGCGCACACGTCAAACAAAGGGTGGCAACCCCAAACTCGGTCCGCCGGAGGCGGGCTTTATTTGGGGTTGTAGTCATCGTGCACGTGTAGGGGCAGGTTTAAAACCTGCCCAACGGGCGGGTCTTAGACCCGCCCCTACAAATAGCCACCCCGCCACCCTAATATGGATCCCGGCTCAGGGCCGGGATGACAAGCGGGGACGACCAGCCTAATCCGGTGCCCCGGGCAGACGAGACGTCTGCTGCGCACCCGAAATGACTATGAACGGTGTTGATCCCTCGCTACGCGAGGGCAACTGGATCCCGGCTCAGGGCCGGGATGACAAGCGGGGACGACCAGCCTAATCCGGTG
>CAYWVO010000013.1:30369-72108 GCA_964461835.1 uncultured Ignavibacteria bacterium
TGGATCCCGGCTCAGGGCCGGGATGACAAGCGGGGACGACCAGCCTAATCCGGTGCCCCGGGCAGACGAGACGTCTGCTGCGCACAATGTCATGGTGTCGGGTTTCTCGGTATGCTCCGCATCCCTCGGAGCCCGACCTACATTAGATAATGGATGGTCAGTTACCCGCGGATTACCTTATTTACGATATCCGAGCGGAGGATCATGCCGATTAAGCATTCGTCGTTGTCGATGACCGGTACGCGGCGAATGTTGCGGAAAATCATCATCGCCGCCACCTCGACAATCGGGGTATCCTCGTTGCAGGTGACCACCTTGCGGGTCATGATTTCGCCGACTTTGATTTCATCTTCGCGCTTGAGCAGCTCGTCGAACGGCTCAGCTTCCGGGCTGAACGACATATTTTCAATCAGCGATTCGTAATCGGGCAGCGCTGCTTTAATCAGGTGTTTTTCGGAGATAATTCCCAGTACCCGCATGTCGTCGTCGACCACCGGCGCTCCCGAAACCCGATAGCGGTAGAAGAGGTTGGCGACATCTTTGAGCGTGGCGTCGGGGGTGGTGTAGAAGACATTCCGGTGCATGATATCGCGTACCGCCAGGTGCTTTTTGACCGTGAGGCCGGATTCCCAGATTTTACGAATCACCGACTCGGCGTCCGGTTGTTTGGTGAGTTCCTGGATATTGCCGTTTTCGCGGGCGAACCGCGAAAATGCCGAGAGAGTCTGTAAGTATAACTGGGCGATACTGCGGGGCGTGAGCAACAGGCAGATTGCGTACAGCCGTTTTTTATCCGGGGTGTCAGAGTCAATGCCTTTGCGGGAAATCCCCAGCGCAATGTACATCTCATCGACCGCGTCGGTGCGGGCATGGGGGAAGGCGATGCCGTGCCCGTAGGAGGTATTCTCCATCTCCTCGCGTTCGGCAATCGCGCGAGCGATCGCCTGCCGGTCCAGTTCCGGGTGATGCTGGATAACCCGGTCCAGCAATTCATCGATTGCTTCGGTCTTGGATTTGGCGCGTAATTCGGGAATCACCAGATCGGATTCTAACAGCGCGGCGAGCCTCACAGCATTAACTCCTTCTTACTTTCCGATGGATGGTTCACTGCCTTGCCGCGAATGGCGTGCGGCGTGGCGATTCCGCCGGACATCAGGATTTTTACTGCTTCCTCTATCGACAACTCTACTGGGGTCACGCTCCGTTTGGGGACCATCACCACAAATCCACTCACCGGCGTCGGGGTGGTCGGCACAAATACGCTGATGTAATCATCCGGCTCGCTGCCGAGATCAATCGTCATCTCGGCGGCGGCAAACGCCAGCGCAAAAATCCCTTCCCGAGGATATTCGATTAGGACCACTTGGTCAAACATCTTTTTCTGGGGCCGGGTGAAAGCTTCAACCAATTGTTTAACAGCAGCATAAATCGCCCGCACCAGCGGCGTCCGCATAAAGAACAGCTCACCCAACGCGTAAACCCGCGAGCCAAAGACGTTACGGGTAAACAGCCCCGCCAGCAGAATGAGCGCTACGGTGGCGGCAATGCCCATGCCCGGTATTGAGTAACCAAGCATTTTGGTCAGCAGGGGAGAGAGAAGACCATCGATTTTCAGAAAGAGGAAATAGAGGACCGAGATAGTGACTACCGCCGGGACCACTACCAGGATTCCCCCGGTGAAGTGGCGGCGGATTGTCCCCACGAATTGCCGCCAAAGAGACCGATCCTCATCGGCGTTGAACAGGTCATCCATACTATTTCTAATGTCGGTTTTTCCCGGCGAATGTACACCGGGCCAGCGCCCCGGCTATTCGAAGCGTGGCGGTGGCGTGGTGGGTTCATCGGGGGGTGGGGGAGGGGCGGCCGCGGCCGGTACGCCTGATCCGCCCAGCCGGAGCGCATCGAAGAAAAAAGTCCAGACACAAGATCGGTAGCTGTTGAAATAGGCGACAACTGCCACACCAATCGGGAGCAAAACGAGAACACCAAAGATGATGCCGGCAACGTTGTTTATCAAATACAGGGCAACGAGTGGAATAGCTAACACCAGGAAAATCAAGATCACGGCCAGGGAGAGTACGATCAGGATCAAGACCGCAATAATTCCCATGAGGGTCGATTTGCCCAGTTCGTCTTGCAACAGGGACAATCCGGAGCCGATCGCATCGATCAGACCGCGATCCTCCAGCATGACAAACCGCTCGGCGTAGGAAAAGACAATCGAGAGATAGAATATGAGGATAAAGAACGTGGGGATGGAAAATATGAGGGCTAAAATAAATAGTGCTGTAGCGATGAGTTTGGCGACAAGGCAGAGCAGCACAAAGGCCATCAGCAGAGAGATACCCAAGACAATCTGGCAAATCAGCAGGCCGAACATCGGCGGGAATTTGTAAAATCCCGCTTTCCAGGCGTCGGTAAATGAGTGTTCCTGTCCCCGATCAATGCGGCCCGCGCTGGAAATTAAGCCTCCTTCGGCGATTCGTTCAATGATCATCAGGGCAATGATTACAATGAACACCAGGAAGATCACAAAAAGTGAAATTCCGACCAACCAATCCATACTCGCCGGATTGGCGGCGAGATCTTCCCAGTCAAAGGAGCCGGATACATCGCGGCGGTCTTCAATGATACTCAAGCCGAATGTGATATCGGCAAACAGGCCGAGAACCCAGAGGTACTTGTTTTGCCAGACAACCGTGAGTGCTTTTTCGATAATTTTGCCGTAATTCATGGTCCCGTCCCCAGAGGATCAAGTAATACCGTTCTTGGCTGTCCACAAGCTCTTTATCGATACGTTGAATGACCCATGGATGTTCCGGTGAGATAGAGAGAGGTGATCGGGTTCCGACGTCTGTTTACAGCGAACTGAGCAATCCGACATCAAGAAATTTTGGCCTGGTGTCGGGTTTCTCGGTATGCTGCGCATTCCTCGGGACCCGACCTACAGAAGGCATACGAAACGTGCGCCATCAGGGACTCGAACCCCGGACCAATTGATTAAGAGTCAACTGCTCTACCAACTGAGCTAATGGCGCACCATCAGAGAGGACAATATACATTCCCCTCATCCAAGTCAAGTGGTACGGATCTACTTGTTCTTTGATGGTGGAACGGTTGTTGACCCGCCGATCACAATTGGCTTTTTTGCCGGGGAAGGAGACGCACGTGGCAAAAACCGTATACCTGCTGGATGGGATGGCTCTCGCGTACCGAGCGTATTTCGCCTTCGTCCGCAATCCGTTACGCAATTCTAAAGGGGAGGATACCTCTGCGCCATTTGGGGTGGCCAATTCACTATTGAAACTGTACCGGGAAGAGAAGCCGGAATACTGGGTGTGCGTGTTCGATACGGTCGAGCCGACCTTCCGGCACGATATCTACCCCGAATACAAAGCGACCCGCGAAAAGATGCCGGAGGAGATGGTCGCCCAGATGCCACGGGTGCGCGAAGTGATCGAAGCGTTAGGCTGCCCAATCATTGAAGTGCCGGGCTATGAGGCGGATGATGTTATCGCGACATTGGCGGCGCAGGCGGCGGATCAGGGTTTCGAAGCGGTCATGGTCACCGGGGATAAGGACTTCATGCAACTGGTGACCGACCGGATTACGATGTACAATACGAAGCGCACTGCCGGTAAAGATGAGGTGGAACGACTTGACCCAAGGGGCGTCGAGAAAAAGTTCGGGGTACCGCCGCACCAGGTGATTGATGTGCTGGCCCTGGGCGGTGACAAGTCGGACAATATTCCCGGTGTTCCCGGGGTCGGGCCGAAGACCGCTGTGAAATTGATTAAAGAATTCGGTGATTTGGAGACGGTGCTCGCCAATGCGGACAACGTGCGCGGTAAAAAATTGCAGCAGAACCTGCGCGAGCACGCCGAACAGGCCCGGTTTTCCCGCGAATTGGTGACGATCAAGACCGACGCCGCGGCGACCTTTGATCCCCAGCGCTTTGCGATCGAAGGAATCGATACCATTGAGGCTCGCCACTTGTTTACGGAACTGGAGTTCACCTCGCTGGTGCGACAGCTGGCCAATAATAACAGCACGACTGGAGAGTCCGCCCAAGACACGGCCGAGGGAATGGGTGATTACCGAGCCGTCATCAGTTTGAAAGAGTTGGATCAACTTATCGCCGAGTGGCGAAAAGCAGATCGGCTTGCGGTCGATACTGAAACGACGTCGCTGTATGCGGTTCAGGCAGATTTGGTGGGCATTGCCATCATTGCCAAGGGAGGAACCGGGTGTTATATCCCGGTTGGGCACAAGGAAACCGAACAGAATGTGCCGATTGATGAGGTTTTGGAAAAGCTGCGCGGCTTGCTGGAACGTGACACGCCAAAGCTGATCGGGCAGAATATCAAGTACGATTGGTTGGTGTTCAAGCGACATGGTGTCGAGCTGGGTGGGATTGTCAGCGACCCGATGATTGCTTCCTTTTTGCTGAATCCCAGCAGTCGGGGACATTCACTGGAAGAGCTTGCCCGGGTGCATCTGGGTTGTGAGATGATCCCGATCTCCGGGTTGATCGGCACCGGCAAAAAGCAAAAAAGTTTTGCCGAAGTCCCGGTGGCGCAAGCGACTACCTACGCCGCGGAGGATGCCGATTGCACCCTGAAAGTAGCGGAAATCCTTGAGCCGCGTCTCAAACCGGCAGGGCTGGAAAACCTGTATGCCAATATTGAAATCCCACTGATCTCCGTGCTGGCCCGCATGGAGTATTGCGGAGTGTCGGTTGATGTACCTTATCTCAAGAGACTTTCTGCGTCATGGAAGCGCCGGTTGACCACATTGACCAAAAAAATCTACGAGGCTGCCGATGAGGAGTTTAATATTAACTCGACGCAGCAACTGGCGACAATCCTCTTTGATAAATTGCTGCTGAAACCGGTGCGTAAGACGGCGCGCACGGCGCAGCGGTCGACCGATGTTTCCGCCCTGGAGAAACTGGCGAAGGAACATCCGCTGCCGCAGTTCATTCTTGACTATCGTGAACTGAACAAACTAAAAACGACCTACGCAGATGCATTGCTCAACCTGGTCAATCCGGATACCGGCCGGGTGCACACGTCCTTTAATCAGACTATTGCGGCTACCGGACGGTTGTCTTCGTCAGACCCGAATTTACAAAACATCCCCGTGCGTACACCGGAAGGGCAGAAGATTCGGCGGGCATTCATACCAAAACCGGGTGGTCATATTCTGGTGGTTGCGGATTACTCACAAATCGAATTGCGGCTGATGGCGCATTTTTCCGGTGATGAAGCGCTGCGGGAGGCGTTTGCGCGGGGTGAGGATATTCATACCCGGACGGCCTCCGATATATTCGGTATCCCGCCGGAGATGGTGGACGCCGAAAGCCGCCGCTGGGCCAAGGCCGCCAATTTCGGGATTATCTACGGTCTCTCGGCGTACGGGCTTTCTCAACAGACCGAGATGAGTGTGGCGGAGGCCAAAGACTTCATCGATACGTATTTTCGGCGGTATCCGGGCGTTAAATCCTATATTGAGAAGACGATCGACGAGGCGCGAACACACGGATTTGTCACGACGCTGATGGGGCGCCGTCGACCCCTGCCGGATTTGCATTCCAACAATCGTCAACGGCGGGAGTTTGCCGCGCGGGTGGCGGTCAATACCCCGCTGCAAGGTACCGCTGCCGATATTATCAAGAAAGCGATGATTGATGTCGCCGCAGAAATGCACGGCAAACGCTCCATGATGGTTCTTCAGGTTCACGATGAACTGGTATTCGACACCCACCCGGACGAGCTTGATTGGCTGGAACAGATGGTTCGTGAGAAAATGGAGCGGGCCGTGTCGTTGTCGGTGCCGCTGACCGTTGATATCGGGCGGGGTTCAAACTGGCTGGAAGCCAAGTAAGCCGCGATGAATCCACGGCAATCTGCTAAATCGTCCCGACGAATGGAACCGCTGGTATTGGGCCTGACCGGAGGAGTAGGGTGCGGGAAGACGATTATTGCGGAGGAACTCCAATCATTGGGTGCAGTGATTATCTCCGGTGATGAAGTCGGCCACGATGTCGTAGCGGATGACGCAACAGTCCAGAACGCCCTGGTGGATGCGTTCGGTCCCGGGATACAGACCCGGCAGGGCATCAGCCGCCGCAAGCTGGCCCGGCGGGCGTTCGCCTCACCGCACGGTTGGCATACCCTCAATTCAATCGTTCATCCCGCACTGGTCCAGGAACTTAACCGTCGGGTGCGAGGGGAGAAGCAACGATCCCGTACCCCGCTGATTGTCGTCGATGCCGCGCTGCTGGTCGAGTGGGGAGACCGGGTACCCCTTGATTATTTGGTTGCGGTCTGGGCATCGCAGGAGAATCGCCGGCGCTGGCTGCGGGAACGCGGTTGGAGCGATGACGAGATTACGGATCGCATGCGCGCGCAATTGCCGTTTGTTGTTCGGCAACGCGCCGCCGATCGAGTGATCCGTAATGACGGCGACGTTGATTCGCTTCGTCGGAAAGCACGCCGGCTCTGGCAAAATCTCACAAATGCCGGTTGACGGCGATTCCCCGGACATGCAATTTTGCTTTAAAGGCAATTGGAGGATTCGGAACCGGTAATCCGGGCCAGGCCAGTGGCCGTTCAGGGACGGCCGACGTACGGTGGCCAAGGGAGTTGATTCATGGTAAGCGAACATACACTCAGTACAGCTGTAGAGGTCCCCTTTGCGACCCGGATGTCCCGGCTGGGTACCGAAACCGCGTTTGTTGTCTTGGCGAAAGCCAAGGAGCTGGAGGCACAGGGGCGCGAGATTATTCACCTGGAAATCGGCGAGCCGGATTTTGATACACCGAAGAATATCATCGATGCCGGCATTCAGGCGATCAAGGATGGCTACACACATTATACTGCTGCGGCGGGCATGCCTGATGTCCGGGAGGCAACCGCCAAATATTCCAATCAACTGCGCGGCCTTTCCCACGAATGGCAGAATGTGGTGGTGACGCCCGGCGCCAAGCCGGTCATGTTTTACACCATGCTCGCCCTGGTCGATGAGGGCGAGGAAGTCATTTATCCCAATCCCGGATTCCCGATTTACGAGTCGGTCATCAATTTTATCGGGGCGAAGCCGATCCCGATGCAGTTGAAAATTGAAAACGAGTTCCGGATGGATGTCAACGAACTGGTGGACAAAATCAGTAGCCGCACCAAACTCATTATTGTGAACTCTCCACAAAACCCCACCGGCGGTGTGTTGACCAAAGATGACCTGCGGGTCATCGCCGAGGCGGCACAGAAGCACGACGCCTGGATACTCTCTGATGAAATTTACTCCCGCATTATTTATGAAGGCCAACACGAGAGCGTCACGGAGTTTCCCGGGATGACAGATCGCACAGTCATTCTGGATGGATTATCGAAGACATACGCCATGACCGGCTGGCGTCTGGGGTACGGCATTATGCCGAAGGACCTCGCCGACGCGGTGACCAAACTCCAGACGAATTGTGCCTCGTGTACTGCCGCGTTCTCGCAGCGGGTGTTTCCGGCGGCGTTTTTCGGTCCGCAGGACGAGGCCGAACAGATGGTCGCGGAATTCCAGCGGCGTCGCGACGTTATTGTCGACGGACTCAATGATATTCCCGGGGTCAAGTGTTTACGTCCCCGCGGAGCATTCTATGCGTTTCCGTACGTGGCCGACTGGGGGAAAACGTCCGCCGAGCTGGAAGACCGGCTGTTGCAGGACGCCGGCGTCGCCGTACTCGCCGGAACCTCTTTTGGTGCATTCGGGGAAGGGTTCCTGCGCTTGTCGTATGCGAACTCTGTGGAGAACATCGAGAAAGCACTTGAACGATTGAAGGCATTCGCCGCGAACCTGTAGGTATCTCAGCCTGCGCTACCACTTTCTTCGCAGTCCCCCATCGCGGCACCATAGTACCCCCTGCCGTTGGTTATGGACCAACGGAGTATTCCTCGGTGAAATAATGGTTCGTCCACCAGTCATTATTACTTGAGCACTTGATACTCCCTTGCGGTTTTTTTGGATCCTCCTTCTCGGCAGTTGGAACTAGTTGTCCGTAAGCGACTTAGCACACGGCGGGGCCGTCGGAGCGCCGTGGGCGGCAAATGTGGGGTATTCCTCCAATACTCCCGGCCCAGAGCAAAATTTAGTCGGCTCTAATCTGTTTAGAAACACCGGATTCATCCGATAGGATAAACGAGGCAATAAGTGCTGGGAATATTCCCATACTCTGCCCTGCTGTGTGAGCGATAGGTCGTGGCTGAGAAAAAATCATCAAGAGGGAGATAAGTACCAAATGAGGCAAGGAGGCGATATGGGGGGACCGTCATAACGTTTTTACCAGGCAGATAATCCGGAGTGACAGGCGCATGCCGGAAAAGATTAACACTCCCAACAGGAGGCATTGGTTTTGAGCAAGTTTATTAAAATCATGCTTGTCGTGGTAAGCATCGGTGCCGTCGCGGGTCTGATTGGATCCGCCGCGCATGCGGGCACGACGGGGAAGATCGCCGGACAAGTATTCGACAGGGAAACCGGCCAACCGGTACCGGGCGCAGCCGTGACCGTGGTGGGCACGTCCCTGGGCACGCTGACCGACCCTGACGGCAAGTATGTCATCTTGTCGGTGCCGGTCGGGTCTTATGTAGTTCGGGCACAACTGGTTGGTTACGCGCCGGTGGAAGTGGAAAACGTCCGGGTATCGATCGACTTGACAACGACCGTGGATTTTCGCCTGGTCACTCAGGCGGTAGAAGTCGGCACGATCCGGGTGCAAGCTGAGCGACCACTGGTCATTCCGGACCAGACGTCATCGCTGCGCATTGTCGACCGTGAAGAAATCGCCTCCCTGCCGACCCGCTCTTATCAAGATATTGTGGGTTATCAGGCAGGAGTCGTGCAGTTTCTCGACAACGCGGAAGTCCGCGGGCGAGGTGGTCGGGAAAGTACGTCCAGTCCGGCCACGATGAATATCCGGGGTGGGCGACGGTCGGAGGTGGCGTACTTTGTGGATGGTTTCTCACAGCAAGATCCACAGAGTGGTTTGTCCACGACCCAAATTAACCAGAACGCGGTGGAAGAAGTTTCCATCACAACCGGTGGATTCCCCGCGGAATACGGCTGGGTGTCCTCCGGGACGATCAACGTCACCACCAAAGAAGGCGGTGCTGATTATTCCGGTTCCGTTGAAGCGGTGACCGACAACGTCACCAAACAAAATTACGACTACAACCTGTACGCTGCGGATCTCTCCGGCCCGGTGCCGGGCTTCGGCAAAAATTTCACCTTCTTCATTTCGGGTGAACGTCGCTACCAGGGTGACCGCCAGCCCCGCGCCACCACCGAAAAGTGGTTTTCGACGGCGGATGGCGAGAATGTGTACGAATTGCCGTCCAACCGTCTCTCCGGGTATTCCTGGCAAGGCAAAATTAACTGGAACGTTACCAAGCAGGCAAAATTGAAATTCGGCGTGCTGGGGTCGCACGATGACTGGAGCGAGTATCAGCACGCGTTCTTCTTTGACCGGGACCACGTGCCACGGTATGTTGACTACAACAACTCACTGTACGCCAAGCTGATCTACAACGTCAATCCAAAGACATTTTTTACCGCAGCTGTCAACTACTATGTGACCAATCGTGAACGCGGTGACGGTGTCACCTTCGATGACTTGTGGGGCTACTCGCGGCCGGATGGGAACTTTACCTTTGATGAAACCACGCTCTTTTTCTCCGGTGATAATCCCGATACGCCGTCCAGGACTGACCATGAGATCATGATTGATGAGCAGTGGGGTTACGGATTCATCACTGTTGAAACCGGTGACACGGTCGACGGGGTTCCGGAAACGCGCGATATCGTCGTGCAAGATGATCGAGGTTTTGTCCGAAACGGGCGCGCCCGTGATGATGTGGACTCGGCGTTTGCTGTCGAGCACGGCAACCCCTGGTCCTCCGACTTGATTCTCCGGGACGAAAACGGTGTGATGTACGCCGATGAAGGCTGGGAATGGGAAGACTATTATAAGCGGAATTCTTCCTACTATGGATTCAAGGCCGATATTACCAGCCAGGTGCATCCGAACCATGAAATCAAGACCGGGATCGATTTCCAATACCACACGCTGAAGTACTATCGGCATCTGTTTCCCCATGCGGCATTCAAAGACTCGGTGGTCAACGGTGTCTGGTATGCCAACGGTGGATTTAAGGATGTCGACCATTACGGCTACGATATCTTCGGCGGCGAGTCCGATACATTATCCGAAGGGAACGAAGCACGGAAGCCGTTCAATTTCGCTTACTACCTCCAGGATAAGTTCGAATGGGAAGGTCTGGTGGTCAACGCCGGCTTGCGTTTCGACTACCTGAACACCAACACGAAGCAGTTGCGCTTTCCGGACACGCCGCTGGGTAAGCCGGACGATGGTATCGGGGATGAAAACTTAGACCAGGTGCTGGATCCCACTGATTTCGTTGATGCCGAGGCGGAAACGAAGGTCTCACCGCGGCTCGGCTTTGGCTTTCCTATTTCCGACAAGACCACATTTCACGTGTCCTATGGGAAGTTTTTCCAGCGTCCGGACTTGCAAAACTTGTACGTCGGGTGGGATTTCCTCGAATATCGCCTGACCGAAGCCGGATATTACTATCCGTTCGGCAACCCGAACCTCGCTCCGGCAAAGACCACTGCGTACGAAATTGGTCTGACCAAGCAGGTCGGCGACTACACTCGTGTCGATGTCACTGCATATTATAAAGACATCGAAGACCTGACTCAGTTGGTCCATCAGGGGGTCCAGGAGAATGCGGCGGGTCGTGACTTCGACCTGTACGGCAATGCTGACTTCGGTACGGTCAAGGGTTTGGAATTCACCGTCAACATGCGGCGCAACCAGAACATTGCGCTCGACGCCAACTACAGTCTTTCGTGGGCGAATGGTACCGGTTCGTGGGCCTCGACACAACGCAATATTGTCTGGACGGTCTCGGAAGCTCCGAAGATGGCATCGCCGCTCGATTTCGACCAGCGCCATAAACTGTCGGCGACGGTTGATATCCGTTCCGCGCAAAATGAAGGCCCGAAACTCGGTGCCTGGTATCCGCTGGAAAATGCCGGGTTGAATATTCACTTCGGTGCGTCTTCCGGAACACCATATTCGCCGATGGAAATATTCAATGAGGTGACGCTGGCGGCAGTATCGCCGGTCCCGGATGGTCCGATTAACTCCGAGTACGCTCCGTGGACCTACCGGGTTGACCTGAAAGCCAACCGTGGTTTTGCACTCGGTCGATACACCCTCGACTTTTATGTTTGGGTACTGAACCTCTTCGACACCGAAAACGTCATCGACGTCTATGAATCCAGCGGTCAGCCGAATACCACCGGTTGGCTGGCCACGGAAACCGGTCAGAATTGGATTGCCGAAAACCAGGAAGCCGATTGGACTGGCTATAACGGTCTGCAGAAATATGAACTGAAGCAGAATAACCCGAACAGTTATGACATCCCGCGCCAAATCCGGTTCGGCATGAAGGTCAGTCTGTAATCGAGACCATGGAGGCATAACGCATGAAGCGAACATTCATCATACTCAGCGCCGTGCTGATCCTCCTGTGGTCAGTGACGGCCGTCGCCGGGCCGCCGATTAAGGCTGAGCAATATCTCGCCAAAGAATCGGGCACGGCGGACATTGATTTCCAAACCTGGATCGATGCGAACCAGTTGCTCATGTTTGTGACCAACCAGGGATCATTCGCCTATGATAATGGTGCGATTCTGGGGAAAGCCGATGGTTTGTATTTCCCCAAGGGCACCAACCTCTCTGTTATTTACGCCGGCGGCATCTGGCTGGGCGGCAAAGTCGATGGCGATTTGCGCGTCACCCTGGCCGAGTATTCACATGACTACTGGCCGGGTCCGTTGGATGAAAGCGGTAATTTCGTCGCGAACGCGAACCAGGACTCGCAGTACCGGGTCTATAAGATCAGCAAAGACTTGCTGAACCAGGGCTTTTACGACGCCCCCCGCCCGTCTGATCCGGATGAAGCGCGTCTGTGGGACGATTACCACGAATGGCCGTCCGACATGGGCGCCCCGCTGGGGGACGATGGCCTGCCGAAAATGATCGGCGACCAAACGCTCTGGTGTGTGTACAACGACGCCAATCCGGCATCGCGCACCAACTCGGCCGGCACCGTCAGCTCGGGCCTCGGGGTGGAAATTCAGCAGACGACCTTCGCCTTCAACCGGACCGGCTCGCTTGGCCAGTGTGCGTTCATGGATTTCCGGGTCATCAATAAGAGCGGCAATCGCATTGAGGACATGTTCATCTCGGTGTGGGCGGACCCGGACCTCGGGGACGCCGGTGACGACCTTGTCGGATCTGACACCGAGTTGAGTTTGGGTTACTGCTACAACGCGACCAATAACGACGCCAACTATGGCAAGAAACCGCCCGCGGTCGGCTACGACTTCTTCCAGGGACCAATCGTCCCGGATACCAATGAAGCCGACGGAATCGATTCGGTGTATTTCCTGGATGAGTGGGTGCATGGGTACACCTCGTTGCCGATGACGTCGTTTAACCAGTACATCAACGGTACCGACCCGGACAACGCAGACGAGACCTATTGGTACATGCAGGGTCTGGACGCCAAGAACTCGGGTGCTGACCTGGTTAATCCGATCACAGGTGAAGTGACCAAGTTCATGTTCCCGGGCGACCCCACCACCGGCGAGGGCTGGCTGGATTCCGATCCGGCTGACCGGCGGTACATGCAATCGACCGGCCCGTTTACTATGGAGCCGGGTGACACGCAACAGGTCGTGGTGGGGGTCGTGGTTGGTCTCGGCTCTGACCGGTTGACCTCGATCACTGCGTTGAAATTCAACGACCTCTTTGCGCAATCGGCATTTGATGCCCAGTTTGATCTGCCGGATCCCCCGGCGCGCCCGCAAGTGACCGGCGTTCCGGTCGATGATGGCATCGTACTTAACTGGGCTGACGATTCCGAGACCAATCCCGGTGATTATGAGTTCCAGGGGTACAATGTCTACCAGGGTGAATCGGTCGCCGGGCCGTGGAAACGGGTCGCGACCTATGACCTGAACGACGGCACTGGTATCATCTTTGATCTGGAATTCGTCATTGATGAAGGCGCGGTAATCGATCACCCCGTGCAGTTTGGCTCCGATACTGGAGTCCGTCGGTTCGTGGAATTCACCCAGGATTTCATCCAGGGTGGTTCGCTGCATAACGCCATGCCGTATCATTGGGCGGTGACCGCCTATTCCTACGATCCGAACCGAACCCCGAAAACGCTGGAGAATGCGCCGGAAGCGATCACGGTGACGCCGCAAAAACCCGCGGGCGGATATGTCTACCCCCATGAATTTGGGGAAGTACTCGAAGTGACGCATGAGTCGGGTGCCTCGGACGGTATTATCGAGCCAATCGTGCGCAATCCGGAAGCACTGAATGGTCACTCTTACCGCATTACCTTTACTGAGGATGAAGAGGGTAATGTCCTCTGGAATCTGTTCGACCTTGACAGCAATATCTTCCTCTTCGAAAACCTGGCCAACCAGAGTGGCGATGATGATTACCCCGTTGTCGATGGTTTCCAGATCAAAGTTGCAGGACCACCGTTGGGCGTAAACACGGTGTTGGAAGTGGCGACTGCGGATGGACCGTTAGACCCGGAGAACTACGATAATGTCTTCTGGTCCTGGAACAGCGACCATACATTCTATACCTCTTCCGACCAGGGGCCGGATATTGAAAGGCTGAACTGGCGGGGGCACATCGGCACCGATGATTGGGAAATCCGGTTTACCGCCGAAGGTAGTGAGTACTACGATTGGTTTACCTGGGATGACAATGTCAATCTCAAGTATAGCGATCGTGCTCCTTTCGAAGTGTGGAATATCGGTTCTGCGACGCCGGACGATCCCTCTGACGATCGCCGGATCAATTTCGTCGTCATCGATGACGATGAATCCTGGGGGGAAGATGGCAGTGGCCCGGGATGGACGCCGGGCGATCGAATTTACTTTATCGAAACCGATTACGTCGAGAGCGGCCCGGATCATCTGGAATTCGGTGTCGATTACGACTGGGATGGCGATTTCAAACTGGGTCGCATCCAGATTAATGCCGATGTACCGCCAGAGGGGACGATCATTCGGTACACCACCAACAAGGTGAACGCGACGGATGATGTGTTCACATTCACCACGCCGGCGGTGGTGAAACAGGATTTGGCGGCGGACGACGCGTACGACATGGCTGACATTAAGGTCGTGCCGAATCCGTACTTTAACCAGTCGCTGTATGAACCGGACCAGTTCACCCGCATCCTGAAGTTCACCAACCTGCCGTACGAGTGCGAAATTAAGATTTTCAATCTCGCCGGCGACCATGTGGTAACGTTGAACAAGCCTGCGGGAAGCGCATCCAACATGGAATGGAATATGTTGACCAAGCACGGACTGCCGCTGGCTTCCGGACTCTACCTGTATATCGTCACGGCGCCGGATGGCGGCGAGTACGTGGGCAAGTTTGCGGTCTTTACCGAAACCGAACAGTTGAACACGTTCTAGGGAACCGAAAAGGGAGATAATTTATGAACACGCTGCGTAAAATCGGCTGCACCTTACTCGTGCTGGCCTTGGCGGCGCCGGCGTTTGCCGGCAACGAGGATCGCATCGGGACCGCCGGAGCGCAAGAGCTACGGATCCCGGTCGGTTCCCGGGGCGTCGCGATGGGCGGTTCGGCGATTGCCGCGGTTACGGGTACGGAGGCTATTTTCTGGAATCCGGCAGGTGTCTCGGCATTGGAGGGCACAGAGACCACCTTCTCGTATCAACAGTATATCGCTGATATCGCCGTCAACTTCGCTGCGGTTGCCACCCAAATTGGCGATTTGGGGACTTTGGGTATTTCGGCGAAGATCATTTCGGCGGGTGATATCGAAGTGACCACGGTTTCGAGCCCGGACGGCACCGGTGAAACATATGGTCCATCCTTCTCAGTAGTTGGGTTGACCTACTCGCGGCGCCTGACCGACCGGGTCTCATTCGGCGCCAACGCGATGTACGTCAATGAGCGGATTCATCGCGAAACGGCAAATGGCGTCGCCTTCGATTTCGGATTCATGTACGACCCGGACATCGGTGGCCTCACCTTCGGCGCGGTGATTAAGAACTGGGGTCCGGAAATGCGCTTTGACGGACCGGATTTCGATGTTGAGGTGCAAATCCCCGGCTCCGACCCGAATTCACCGCTGAAGACCGTGCGGACGCAATCGGCGACCTTTGAATTGCCATCCTCGGTGCAACTGGGTGCTGCCTGGGAACTGGTTGATCAAAACAGGAACCAGATCGTTCTCAACAGTACGTTCCAGAGCAACAACTTCAGCAATGACGAGTGGCGCATTGGCGGCGAGTACGCTTACAATGAATCGATCTTCCTGCGGGGCGGCTATGTTGCCTCCGATCAGGATGAGTTCATTATGGGTCCTTCGCTCGGCGCCGGTATTGTCTTCCAGGTTGGCCAGACTAATCTGGTGATGGATTACACCTGGTCACAGACGAAGTATTTTGACGACCGGCAATTCTACACGGTCAAACTGCAGTTCTAGTGGTTGTGGCACTCGCAAATCACCGGTCCCGGCGAATCCGGGACCGGTTTTTTTATTGTTAAAAGCCGCTGGTTCGCTACCTTTTACGATGCCATGGAACCTTCGACTGTTGCAGGCAACCCTGCTCGTGTATCATCCGGCGGTACTGTGTTCATGCCGGGTGGGCTTCGCTCGCCGGCGCGGGAATATCAATACCCGCCGGTCAAATCCAGCGAGGCCTTTACCCACGTGATTCTCTCCCCCAATGGACATCTTGGGTTGTCGGATGCAGTCGAATTCCGTCTCGGAGAAAGCGAGGATGACCTGACGCCATTGCTTTTGTGGTCTGGCCCCAATGCCGCTGTCCAACAACTGCCGGCTTCGGACAAGCGAATCGAGGCCGATATTTTCCGCTTTCCCCGACCTGTTACCTCGCTGATTATTCGCTGCCGGGTAGTTTCCGGTGGCGAATCGGTGCGGATTGATCGTTTGGGAATTACACTATATGATCCTGGTCAGCAGCACCCCGGGACTTCGACTCCTGCTTCTGTCCGAGGGACCAAATCTCCACTGGCGGTTCCGTTCATTTCTCAGTTCGGAATCGGGGGAGAGGATGACGATTCCCGCTGTTGTCCTACCGCCGCGTTGATGGTGTTGCGATTTTGGGGTAAAGAGGTTTCGCGGGAAGAGGTGATCGCTTATTCCTATGATCGTACGAACCGAATCTATGGGAACTGGTCGTTGACGGCGGCGGCGATGTCACAGTATAGGGTACCGGCATGGGTGGAACGACATCTATCCTGGGGGACATTGGCCCAATACCTGGACGCCGGCCAACCGGTGATTACGTCCCTCGCCTGGCAGGACGGAGCATTAACCGGGGCGCCGATTGTCCAATCTCGTGGGCACCTGATTGTTGTTCGCGGTATAACGAAAAACGGAGATATCATCGTGAACGATCCCGCGGGCCGCACCGTAGAGGAGGGCCAACGGATATATCAAAGAGATGAATTTCAACGCGCGTGGCTGGGTCATGGGGGATTCGCTATCCATGCCGGTCCAGTGGGGGGTGGAGATGGATAAACTGCGCTGGGAGTCAGTTGAGTTGACGTTGGCGGATGCGTTCGAGATTTCCTACGGCCGGGTAGAGAAAAAAACAAACGTGGTGACGCGCCTGGGACCGGGAATGGGAGTCGCCGCGCCCTCGAAAACGTGTAATGAAACGACTGAGACTGTGCTGGATAGCCTGCCGCAGCTTGCATTATGTTTGGGGAAGGATCCGTTTGATATTGTTGGTTTCCATGCGCGGGCAGAGGAAAGCGTAACGGGAAATCCGTCCGCCAAAGCGGCAGTTGATTTCGCGCTGTACGATCGCGCGGCCCATCTGGCGGGATTGCCATTGTATCAGTTTCTTGGTTTGCCGAATCCGAATGGTAAGGAGTCGACAATTTCCATTGGGATTGACACGGTCGAGGGAACATTGCGGCGGATGGCGAAATTCCCGGCGACCACCGTGTTTAAAATCAAAGTCGGCTACCCTGGGGATATCGATCGCCTGGAACAAATCGTGGCGCAAAGCGGTAAGCGTCTGCGCGTGGATGCCAACGGCGGCTGGGATTTTGAAACCGCCGTGGAGAATGTGCGACGGCTGAGTGAGATGGACATCGAGTTAATTGAACAACCGTTGCCGGTGGAGTTGCGGGGGCGATTGGGTGAGTTGCGCCGCTTCTCAGACGCGCCGATCTTCGTCGATGAGGGATGCCGTCGCGCGGAGGATGTTCCCAAGTATGCCGACCGGGTTGACGGGATTAATGTAAAACTGATGAAATGTGGTGGTATCCGTCCGGCGCTCGATCTGGTCGCCACTGCCAGAGCACATGGATTGCAATTGATGTTGGGCTGTATGCTGGAATGCGCAATTGGTACGACTGCCGGTGCGCATATCGCCTCGTTATTTGATTTTCTGGACTTGGATAGTCATTTGTTGCTGACTGATGATCCTTTTTCCGGCATGGTTCATCACCGTGGCGCAATTAAATTGCCAGAAGGTCCGGGGCTGGGCATCAAACAGGTTCGATAAAGAGTGACATATCTCAGGGAAGAGAGCAAACAGGTTCTGCTTCGATTGGTTGTTGCGCTGGCAGTGATGGCAGTGCTGACCCCCGCGGTAGCAACAGCGCAATCTGCGGCTGATTCGGCCCTTACGGTTGTCTATCCTAAGGCCGATCAACAACTTCCGGCGGTTGATTCGACGTTCATTTTCGGCCAGGCGCCGCCGGAGGCTCAGTTGACTATTAATGGAACCGTCGTGCCGGTGTATCGCACCGGCGGATTTCTGGCCTTTCTACCCATCGATACCGGTGAGTTTGTTTTTCACCTTGAAGCGACATATGCCGGCCGAACCGACACGCTCGCTATGCCCGTCCGGGTCGGCCATTCGGCTGACGTGATCTCCGACTCGGTGTTGGCAATTGTGCCGGAATCTCTCATTCCACGCCCTCACCATCTCTTAGTTCCCGGTGACTACCTGGAAGTTTCGTTTAAGGGTACACCCGGTTGCCAGGCTCATTTTGGTATTGATGGTGTCGCGGGTTCGTTCCCGATGACTGAGTTGGGCCCATCACCCGGTGACTCGCGCTGGGGTGAAGTCTTCGACGAAAACGCAACCTCGGCTCAGCAAATCAGGCCGGGCCGATATCATGGTGTTTGGGAGGTCCCTCATGGTCTGAAATTGGATTCCGCTCACATTCGTGTTTGTTTGGCGCGCGATACAACCATACTCGATACCCTAACTGCGGACTCTCTGCCCACTTATTGCGGTATCACCGAGGCTGTCTTCGACGAGGTTCCCGGAACGATTTCCGTCGGCGTGGGCGGAGTGCCCCGCGTGGTCGAGCTCACTGACAGTATGCAGACCTTGCGGTTTGGCCCACGCCTGGGGTATCTGACAATTTTTCAACCTGCCGGAGTACGCGCAGTGTACGCGGGCGAAGATGGCGACTGGGTGCGTTTACGCCTGGCGTCCGGTCATACCGCGTGGGTCGAGAAAGAGAAGACGAAGGTATTGCCGGAAGGAACGCCAATTCCCGGTGGTTTGATTTCCTACATTCGTACCGTCGCACGGGATCGGTGGACCGACGTTACGCTGGATCTCAGCCGGCGGTTACCGTTTAAAGTGCGGAGTGACCCGGAGCGGGGCACGGTGACGATTGCAGTCTTTGGCGCGACCACGAATACCGACTGGGTACGGTATGATACCGCCGATGACTTCATTGAGCGAATCGAGTGGAATCAAAACACTCCCGGGGTTTATGAACTCACGGTTTATTTGACCAGGGAGATTATCTGGGGGTACGAGACAACATATCGGGACAATCGGTTGGTGCTTTCGCTGCGCCATCCCCCCGATTTACACCGTAGCCTGCGGGGGATCACTGTCTGCATCGATCCGGGACACGCCCTCTCGCCGGGCGCAATCGGCCCGACAGGGCTGAAGGAAAAAGAAGCGAATCTTGGTATTTCACTGGAGTTGCAGAAGCAACTTGAAGAACGAGGCGCTGATGTGGTGCTGACTCGCACTGCGGATGTGGAGCTGCCGCTGTACGATCGACCGGCCATCGCCCGTGCGGCGGATGCGGATATCTTCGTGTCCATTCACAATAATGCACTGCCGGACGGTATCAATCCCTTTGTCAACAACGGTACCAGCAGCTATTACTACCATCCACAGAGCCGCCGTCTGGCGCAGACGGTCCACGCGCGTTTAGTACGCGCAACGGGTTTGCGTGACTATGGTCAGTACCATGCCAATTTTGCGGTATTGCGGCCAACACAATACCCGTCAGTGCTTTTGGAGTGTGCGTTTATGATGATCCCGGAGCAGGAGGAGAAATTGCGCAGCCGGGGCTATCGGCGCCGGATCGCCAAAGCAATTGCCGAGGGACTGGAAGATTACATTGAATCATTTCCCCGGCATGAACAGTAAGGCTAAATCGCTCAATTCATTAGAAACGTTTCAGCAAATAAGCAATTGAATTGCAAGGTGTTGTTACGTATATGCTGCATTCATCCGATATGGGGAAGATATGCCGGGAGAGGCAACCGGTCCCCTTGACAGCATTGACTTGGACGTATATACATCGTGCGTTGGATCGACAAGGAGAGCGAATATGGGCAGCATTGAGCTATCGAAAAACTACGACCCGCAGACAGCGGAGCAGCGCTGGACGCCGCTCTGGGAAGAGCGCAGCTATTTCCATGCCGACCCCACATCCGACAAACCCCGCTATTCGATAGTCATCCCGCCCCCCAACGTCACCAACGTCCTGCATCTGGGTCACGCCCTCAATAACACCATGCAGGACATTATCATCCGGCAAAAACGCATGGCTGGATTTGAAACCGAATGGCTGCCGGGCACCGATCATGCCGGTATCGCAACCCAAGTGGTCGTGGAGAAGGAGCTGAAAAAAGACGGCAAGGACCGGCGGGAGATTGGCCGGGAGAAGTTCCTCGAACGGGTATGGGCCTGGAAAGAGAAGCACGGCGGGGAAATCCTGAAGCAACTCCGGGAAATGGGCTGCTCCTGTGACTGGGACCGCACCCGGTTTACGTTGGATGACGGGTTGTCCCGAGCGGTCTGCGAGGTTTTTACGCGCCTGTACGAAAAAGGGCTGATCTACAAGGGAAAATATATCGTTAACTGGTGCCCGCGCTGCCGGACGACCCTCTCCGATGACGAACTGGAGCGCCAGGAGGAAGACAGCCATCTTTGGTATATCAAGTACCCGTTGGAAGAGGGCGGATTTCTCACCGTGGCGACCACTCGCCCGGAGACGATGCTGGGCGACACGGCGATTGCGGTCCATCCCGGAGATAAACGCTACCAGGACGATATCGGCAAGACCGCGATTCTGCCGCTTCTCAAACGCCGGATACCGGTGATCGCCGATGATTATATCGATCCCAGTTTTGGGACCGGCGTGCTGAAAGTCACGCCGGCGCATGATCCGAATGACTACCTCCTGGGGCAGAAGCATAAACTCGAACAGGTCGAAATCATGACTCTGGGTGCCAAGATTAACCGCTACGGCGGCCCCTACAAACGACTCGACCGCTACGAGGCGCGCAAGAAAGTTGTTGCTGACCTGGAAGATGCCGGGTTGCTGGAGAAGACCGAGCCGTACAAACTGGCGCCGGGACGCTGTTACCGTTGCCACGTCGTGATTGAACCACTGCTCTCCGAACAGTGGTTTGTGAAAATGAAAGAGCTTGCCGCACCGGCAATCGAGGCGGTGAAGTCGGGCCGGATTCGGTTCCATCCGGAACACTGGAGCAAAGTATATTTGCACTGGATGGAGAATATTCGGGACTGGTGTATTTCCCGTCAACTCTGGTGGGGGCATCGTATTCCGGTGTACACGCACAAAGAAACCGGTGACATGATCGTCGCCCCTTCACCGCCGGATGACCCCAATTACGAGCAAGATGAGGATGTGCTCGATACGTGGTTCTCTTCCTGGTTGTGGCCGTTTTCGACATTCGGCTGGCCGGAAAATACTCCTGAACTTAAATCGTTCTATCCGACAGATTCGTTGTTTACCGCCTCGGAGATTATCTATCTCTGGGTTGCCCGGATGGTAATGGCCGGCTGTGAGTTTATGGGGGATATCCCGTTTTCCGATGTCTATATCCACGGGACGGTCCGGGACGCGAAGGGTATCCGGATGTCTAAATCGCTGGGCAACGGGATCGACCCGCGCGACATCATCCGGGATTACGGGACGGATGCATTGCGGATGAGTCTCGTGCTGGCGGCGCCGGAAGGACAGGACCCACTCATCGGCTACAACACGTTTGAGCAGGGTCGTAATTTCGCGAATAAACTTTGGAATGCCGCCCGTCTGGTGTTGGCGAACCAGCCGGATGAACCCGTCAAAATTGATCTGGCCGCCGAAAAGAAGAATCTTCATCTCGCCGATCGTTGGATTCTGAGCCGCCTGGCTCGCGCCGTGCAAACGGTCGATGAGAACCTCGATGAATTCCGGTTTAATTCCGCCACCAAAGCGTTGTACGACTTTATTTGGGGGGACTACTGCGACTGGTATCTGGAAATGGTCAAGCCGCGGTTTTACCTGGAAGAGGATTGCGCTGAACGCCGGCAGGCCCGCGAGGTTTCACGGCTGGTTTTGCATGAAATCATTCGGCTGTTGCATCCATTCATGCCGTTCGTGACCGAGGAATTGTGGTCATACGTGCCACAGAAAACCACAGAGCATGTGGTGGTGGGCGGCTGGCCTGAGCCGGATACACAGTGGCTGGACGACAAACTTGAAGGATCGATGCAGCAGGTCCAGTCGGTGATTACGGCGGTCCGGGCGACGCGGGCGGAGATGAAAATTCCGCCGGGTAAGAAAATCACCACAGTCATTCGCACCGGACATAAAAAGCTGGTGCAAAATCTCGAGACCTATGCCGAGAATGTGCGCATTCTGGCCCGATTGGACGATTTGCAGGTCGGTCCCGATCTGGCAAAACCCAGCCCGGCGGCATCGGTGGTAATCAAGGACGCGGAAATTTTTATCCCCTTGGAAGGCGTCATCGATGTCACCGCTGAGCGCGAGCGGCTGGAAAAAGAACTCAACCGGCTGACCACCCAGCAGGAGAAGGTGGCCAAGAAACTCAATAACCAGGATTTCTTGTCGCGCGCGCCGGAAGAAGTCGTGAGCAAAGAAAAGGCCAAGCGCCAGGATTTCGAGCGGATGATCAACCAGATCAACGAACATCTCGAAAAGCTGGTGGGGTGGTAGGCGCGCTTCGACATCATCCATTGATAATCGCGTTTTTAGGAACGTAGGGGCGGGTCTCAGACCCGCCCCTACAATAATAGCATCATGTCGAAACCACGTCGTCCGCCGCGGCAGACGACTCAAGGGTTTCGACCTACGCAGGCCGAACATGTTGTTCATTGCTCGTTTTTTCCGGTTACAGTAAGCAAACCGATCAGGTCATCGTTGTTATTTACAGCGAACTTCGGCGGTGTCCACGCGGTAGAAAGGAGCGGAGATTTCGCTTGCCGGGGAGGGGTCAGTGCGTACCTTGCCGGTTTACGGGAGGGAACCTCAAGGCATAAAGGAGTGATTGCGATGAAATGGAAGTTTCTGTTCGTAACGACAATGATCCTGCTGTTGGCCGGGGTGTCAGCAGTTTGGGCGGACGTGGGCCTGACGGTTTACAATAACGATTTGGGCTTAGTCAAGGATACTCGCTCGCTGGAATTCGAGCAGGGAACCACGACGCTGAAATTCACCGATGTCGCCGCGGCGATCGATCCGACTTCGGTGAGTTTCTCGGTCACCGAGAGTCCCGACGCGGTACGTATCCTGGAGCAAAACTACCAGTACGATCTGGTGGGGGCGGACAAAATTTTGCAAAAGTACATTGATCGCAGCATCCAAGTTATTACCAAGGAAGACAAACTCTTTGAGGGTGTTTTGCTTTCCGCTTCCGGTGGGCTGACGTTGCAGGAAGCCGATGGCGGGATTCGAATCGTGGATCGCGAACATGTGCGTGATCTGCATTTTCCCAAGTTGCCGGAGGGGTTGATCACGCGGCCGACTCTGGTCTGGCTGCTGGATTCCGATCTGGCCGGCAGCCACGACGCAGAAGTCCGCTATCTGACCAAGAAAATAAAGTGGCATGCCGAGTATGTGGCGACCGTGAGCGCCAATGATCAGTCGTTGAATATCGGCGGCTGGGTTTCGATTGATAACCGTTCCGGTGCAACGTACGAGAATGCGAAGTTAAAACTCATCGCGGGTGATGTGCATACAGTTGAGGAAAAGCGTCCAAGACGGTTTACTGATGCCATGGCCCTCGCTGTACCGAGGGCTGCCCCACAATTCGAAGAGAAAGAGTTTTTTGAATACCACATGTATACCTTAAGCCGACGGTCGACGGTCCGCGATAATGAGACCAAGCAAATTTCGTTGTTCGCGCCGACTGATGTCACGGCGAAGAAGATTTATACCTTTGAAGGTGCCCGCGACAACAAGAAAGTTCGCGTGAACCTGGAGTTCGAAAATTCCGAGGAAGCCGGATTGGGGATGCCACTGCCCAAGGGTAAGATTCGGGTGATGAAAGCAGATGAGGACGGTTCGCTGGAGTTTGTCGGCGAGGATCTCATCGATCACACCCCCAAAGATGAAAAAGTCCGGGTGTATTTGGGGAACGCTTTCGACATTGTCGGTGAACGAGTCGTCAAGGATCAGCGGTCTGTTACCAGAACGACCGGGGAAGAGGATATTGAAATCACCCTGCGAAATCACAAGAATGACGCGGTTACTATCACGGTGATTGAACGGATCTGGGGAGACTGGAGTATCCTGAAATCCTCTCACGAATACCGAAAAAAGGACGCCACCACTGTCGAATTTGATATTACGGTACCGGCGGATGGCGAAGAAGTGCTGACCTACACCTACCGGACGTTCCGGTAGCACGAGGGATTATCAAAGAATACCGAGGGTGCGTCCGTGACGCGCCCTTTTTTATGCCACATTATTGTGCGCTGCACGCACGGTATTTGGGCATCTTACTCGCTGCAAAAAACGCGGCCGGGGGGTCGGTTTGCAATTCATTCCCCTGTAAGGTGTTAGGAGCCAGATAATCGGGGAGAATCGGTATCGAATTTGATATGATCTCTCGCGGGTCTATGATGCCTCGTTACAAAACAGCGAGGGGAGGTGAGCTTTTCTATTGACACCGGCGGTTCGTAAGTCAACCATACCCAAAACGTTACCCATCCTTGGGGCAGGGGGGCCATATGCGACGACTTATTACAAGCGGTGTCTTATGCTGTCTGATTTTTGGTGCAATAAACGCCAACGGACAGACGTACCGACGAGATCGACTGGAGGCAATTGCGGTTCCGGTACGCCAGCTCATTGATCTGCCAACCGCCGGTACGTTGCCGCGGGCGACGTATGACGCAGAAATGCGGGTGTATGACGGCGGCGGCATGCTGGTTGGCACGAATATCGGGTTAACTAATTATTTACAATTGGGGCTTTCGTACGGTGCTGACGCGATCATCTCAGAGAAAGAACCCACCTGGAACCCACGGGTTGAATTCAAGGTTAAACTCCAGTTGATTGCCGAGACAGTAAGTTTGCCGGCAGTTGCGCTTGGGTTTAGCTCAGAGGGCTATGGCAGTTGGATCGACACCCTCGACCGGTACGAAATTAAATCACGCGGCTTTTATGGTGTTGCCTCCAAAGGTTATATCAGCGAGGACGGTCAGTTTTATACCGGGTTCCACGGTGGATTCAACTACAGCCTGGAAAATGACGTCGATGGTGACGAGACCCTCAATTTCTTTTTCGGGTTTGACGCCCAGTTCCCCAACGATGTCGGCTTTTTGGTCGAATATGACATGGCGCTGGATGATGACCGGGACACGTTGGCGCTGGGGAAGGGACGCGGGTATCTCAATGCCGGTGTGCGCTGGTTGTTTATGGATCGATTGAAGATCGAAGTAGACCTGAAGAATTTGTTCAATAACCGCCGGGGCGTGAATTCATTCGGGCGGGAACTGCGTATAATGTATTTGGAGTTCTTTTAGGGTCGGCGGAAGGAGAGGATGACCATGCCGAACGCGCGCGCAACCCTCTTGATCGTAATTGCCATCTTTGTCCTCAGCTTCGGGGGCTGCTATACGATTCTCAAACATCCGCCGTCCGGCCAATCCGGGCACGAGTACTCGGGGGAATATTACCGGGAAAACTGCCTCGACTGCCATCCCGATTACCAGGAGTTTCCGTACGGTTACTACTACGGGTCGTACCCGGAGTATTACTTCGAGTACTCCCGTTGGGGGCAGTACTATGCGTATCCGTGGTGGTGGGACCACCTCTGGTACGACAGTGAAAGCGCCGGGTACTACCACGACAATGACGACGATTACTACGGCGAGCCCGGCGTCAAGACCACGCGCACCCGCGGTGGCATGGCGCCGCCCTATTCAACCGGCGCCGGAATCATGGAAACGCCCACGTACCGCCGTGACGGCGGTGGCGGTACAACCGGTGGTCAAAAACCCGCGACCGGCGGATCGACCAAGAGTGGAGAAGAACAAACCAGCGGCGGCAAAACGAAAGTGAGTAAGTCCAAAGAGACCGATTCTTCATCGGATACCGATGCTGCGGATTCAAAGGAAAAGAGCACCAAAAAGAGAGGGACGAAAACCAAGCGCACCCGCGGCGGTGGCGGTGGCGGATGATTGAGTAACTGCTACGGCACATCTTGTCCCAAGATACATTGCGAAGGGAAACGTCTATCATGAATGTTCGACGAGCTATTGGGTTGGTGGTCATCTTCGGCGGTTTGTTGCTGCCGATTCTGGCACAGGCCGGTGAAATTGACGAGATTATTCTCAACCGGGAGCCGACGCTGGCTAATTTTTTTGGGGTCAATGCCCGGTCGATGGCCTTAGGCCGGACCGGTATCGCTGCGGCGAATGACGGTTCAGCCTTAATTTATAATCCCGCCGCCTTGGCCCGGATTCGCCGGCTGGAAGTAATTGGCGGTCTATCCAACTTTAAAACTGATAACACGACCGATTTCGCACCAAACCGCTACTCGGAATTGACGTCCCAAGTCAGTCGCGGTACGCGTGATTTGACAAAGACCCGGCTGAGTGCGCTCTCCGTATCGGTGCCGGTACCCACCTATCGGGGCAGTCTGGTCTGGGCGCTGGGTGTTCACCGGGTGAAGAATTTTGATCGGGGGTTTGAATTTGAACTCCGCGATGCGGCGGCGCCGGATGATTACGTGGTTGAGCGGCAGACTGAAACGGAGACCGGTGGCATCACCGCCTGGTCGGGTGGTGCGGCAATTGAGCTCTCGCCGCGGTTGGCGGTCGGTGGTGCGTTGCATGTCTATACCGGGACTGATGAGTATGTGGCCGATTATCGCTTCAAGGACTTTGCCATCACCGATTCAATCGTTACCGATGAGGTTACCAGTATCGAAGCGGACCACCTGGGAATTTCCGGAACAATTGGCTTGACGTATCAGCTTTCCCCGTTGGTGTCACTTGGTGCGGTCATTGAAACGCCGTCATTCTGGGATATCGAGGAAGAGACAATCGTTGACGGAGTCACCACTTGGGACACGCTTTCGTCTGATTATCTTTGGGAGGAAACATACAGCGAGACTGATTTTGCCGAATACCAGCTCCGTCATCCATTCTCATTTGGTATGGGGATTGAGTTTATTCAGAATCAGTTGATCCTGACCGGGGATATCAAGTACACTGATTGGTCGCAATTTGAATACACCGATTGGCCGTCGACCGCGGAGGCGGAAGTGTTTTACCGCAATTTGAATTCGCTGGCGCAGGAACACTTTACCGAGGTACTGGCAGTGGGCGTCGGCGCCGAATATGTGTTTCCGGAACACGGGGTGAGTCTGCGGGCCGGGGGCTATCTGGATCCGTTACCGTTCCCGGATGAATACATCGAGCGTGACCGCCGCTATTTCACTTTTGGCGCCGGTTTTCTGGTTGATCGGGTGATGACCATTGATGTCGGCGTGGGTCTCGGCGGGTACAGTATCAATTATCTCGATAAGCAACCGCCCGGATCGGACATTATGCCTCGCCCATACACTGAGGAGTATGATGAGCGCCGGGTGTATTTGACCCTCGCCTATCGGATGTAGGGCAGGATTGAAGTGGAAATGAGAACCGGCCGCGAGAACGCGGCCGGTTTTTTTGTGCAGCCCAGCCGGTAAATTGATCGCCGGTAATCGTGACAATGTTTTCAACTGGTTGTCAAAATCATAGTATTCGAATAAGAATATAAAAGGTTAATACGTTAAAATTCAGATAGTTATGCCGCCGCGGCAAATGGGGAGCTGATTGCTATTAATTTCACAATTGCATATTTTGGGTGATTCAAATGAGGCTTTCTAAAGCCTCACGTAGTTCGGGGAGAGCGGAAAAGATAACAGAGGGCAGACATGAAAAAGTTCTGGAAACGATTGAGCATCATTGCTCTCGGGGGCACCGTTCTCGCCCTGGTATTGTTTTTCTTTTCGATTTGGTATACCAATCGTTCGGATTTTTGTACCACCTGCCATTATATGCAGCCGTTTTATGACGCCTGGGCGTCCTCCTCGCACAACATGGTTCCGTGTCGGGAGTGCCATTACGAGCCTGGCTATGATAATGTGGTCAAGGGTAAGATTCGCGATATCAACCAACTGGTGAAATACTGGACGAATGCCTACCGGCGGTCGAAGCCGTGGGCGGAAATATCGGATGCCTCCTGTCTGCGTTCGGGCTGTCATGAAACCCGCCTGCTGGAAGGAAAAGTCCTCTTTGAAAAAGTCAATTTCGACCATGGCCCGCATCTAAAGCAGATGCGGCGTGGGAAAAAGCTGCGTTGCACTTCCTGTCATTCCCAGATAGTGCAGGGTGAGCATATGACCGTCACAGAAACGACCTGCATTCTCTGCCACTTCAAGTTTGATGAGAATGGTAATAATAAGGCCGAGTGTCGTATCTGCCACGATCCCCCAATTGCTGAGGAGGGCAAGGAACCACCGAAGTTCGATCATTCGGAGGCATTGGTTCGCGGATTAGAGTGCGAACGCTGCCACGGGTCGATGGTCGTGGGAGATGGGGTGGTTCCCAAGGAGCGCTGTTTTGCCTGTCACTGGGATCGCGAGCGACTCGACCAGTTTCAGAATACTGATCTGCTGCACGAAAAGCACATCACCGAGAATAAAATTGAGTGTGATCTCTGTCATCATTCGACGCAGCACAAATCGGTGCATAAAGAACAAGCCATGCCCGAATGTCAGACCTGCCATACCGACTTTCATGAGCTGCAAAAGGACCTGTTTGTCGGTCATGGCGGGGTGGGAGTGTCATCCACACCGAATCCGATGTTCGAGGTCGGGCTCTCCTGCCAAAGCTGTCATCTGTTGCACGGCGGCAACGGCGAAATGTATATGAATGGCAGGACACTGACAGCCTCCGGGGAAAGTTGTGAACAGTGCCATGGTCAGGGGTATAGCCGCATCCTGGAAAACTGGCAAAAGGCAATCCGGCCGAAGATGGCGACAATCGGTGAGGCGTTGGATGATGCGAAGCGCTATTCCACTACTGGCCTTGAGGCGGTGATGCAGCGGAAGGCGGATTCCCTGCTATCCGGCGCCCGGCAAAATTACGACATGGTCCGCATGGGCAAGCCAATTCATAATATCGTCTACGCCAATGCCTTGCTGGAAGCGGCTTATGATCGGCTTGCCGACTACTTTTCGCTCGTAGCCAGCGATTATCAGCTGGCATCCATAGACCGAAGTGAGCAAATTGTGCCGGGTGATTGTATCAATTGCCACATTGGCATCGAGGAAATCGATGCACGCGTCTTCGGCATAGATTATTCGCATCGACGACATGTGGTCGACGCAGAATTGCAGTGCTCAACCTGCCACTCAAATCAACGCACCCATGGTGAGTTGGTCGTTCGGCGTGACGATTGCCTGTCCTGCCATCATTCGCAGGAGGCGCGGGAATGTGGCTACTGCCATGATGTACAATTGGGTGTCCTCGCCGGTGAATCATCTGTCTTACCCATCACCGAGCCGGATATCATGCATGAAGTGGGCGTCGGGTGCCGCGACTGCCATGAGCTCCCGGATCGCTCTATTGTTCGGCCGGTTCCGCAGCGCTGTGCCGATTGTCATGATGAAGAAGTCGTGGAGATGCAGCGGGAGTGGCTGGCGGAGTTTGCCGACATGGAGGAACAAGTGCGAGTCTTGCTCAGCCAGGTGGAAGATGCGATTGGTGATGCGGGAGACGATCCCCTGCTGGCTACTGTCCGCGACCACTTGCGAGCATTGGCCCGCGACGGTTCACGTGGGACACATAACCATCCGGAACAAATGCAAATTCTCGAAGAAGATAAGGCAGCACTGGAGGAACGATTGGCCGCCCTGTAATATTGCCGGGTGGATAGAGATTTCCGGTACACTTATTATGGGGTGGATTTCGGCTTCCGTTCGATTTTTCGGATTTTCAGATAGAGTCCCAGAGCGACCAGTAGGATAAGGGGGATAGAGAACGCCAGCCCGACACTGCGCATTTTCAGGCTGTGCATGGCCTCTTTGCCGAACTCGATAACCAGCGCGGCTTGCTGCATTCCCGACTGGGTAATTTCCTCGATCTCCTGCGGGTCAAAGGCATGAATGGCCGCCCGTGCCTTAATCAGCGAACTCTTGGGTTTTTGCAGGTCGAATTTGCCTGCCTGGACATCCACGCCGCCCTGGCTGGCGCGTTCCAGCAGTTGTTGGGCCTGATCAATTCGCAGCGCCAAACTGTCAATCATACTCCGCATGGTGCGGGCGGCGGCGTACCCGGCGTCCCCTTCACCATGACATGCGGTGCAGATGGCCTCATCCCCAACACCTAACATCGCGTCGGAGGTCTGCTCAACATCGTGATGACCGTGGCAGAAATCGCACTGCCCGACTTCCATCTCGGCAAACGCGGGCTGATGCGGACTTTGGCGGAACAAGTCCCGGCTTTTGGCATGACACTCGCCGCAGGCATTGGCAATCGATGTTACCCCCGGCGGTGCCGATGCGTGGTTGCCGTGGCAGTCGTTGCACGACGGCGCCGCTAATTCGCCGTCCTCCAGCAAGAGCACGCCATGAATTGACTGGAGGTACTCTTCATGCTGATCGGTGGGAATACCGTAACCTGCCATGTATTCTTCATCGGCGTGGCACTGGGCGCACGTGTTGGCAACATTCGTTGCGTGCACGGGCGAACGGGTGTCTTCCACCGGGAGCATTCCGTGCACACCATGACAGGAAACGCACTGCGCTACTCTGGTATCCCCCTGTTCCAACAGCTTCCCGTGGTGACTGGAGCGGTATTCCAGAAGTTGATCGACCGGGAGTTTGGGATTGTATTGTTTCATGTATTCCACGTCGGCGTGACACCGGGCGCAAAACTCTGGGATCTCAGTCTCAGCGGGCACCCCACGCCAGTCGTATTCTTCGCTGTGGGCTTGACTGTAGTCATCAAACCCGGCTTCCGGGTTCCCGCCGTGACAACTGTGGCAGGAAAGGCCCCGCTGGAGATGAACATCCTGATCGATATTGTGGGTCGGCGAGCCGGGAGCGGAGTCATCCAAAGTGGAGTGGCATTCAATACAAGTGCTGACGGTTTCGGCGAAGGTAAGGCCTGTCATCGCCGGGAAGGCAACGAGGATTAGGAGCCAAAAACTGCTCACAATAACTGGTCGTTCAGACATGCTCACTCCCGCAATTAATCAGCAACATACCCCAGAATGGTGAAAACGATCATATAGACCAGAACCGCGACCCCGATAATGCCCACCAGTCGCCCGGCTTCCCCGCGTTGTGCCCGTCGATCCAGGAATGGCACCAAGACTAGAGCCAGCGCACCAACGCCAAATCCGAAAATTCCCAGGACCTCCCCGTTAATAAACAGCACCTTTCCGGGGATGTATTTCAGGGTCTGGAAGGCGAAGATGAAAAACCATTCCGGTTTGATTCCGGCGGGCGCCGGGGCGAGAGGATCGGCTTTTACCCCCAGTTCCCAGGGAAACAGTGAGGCCAGCAGGACCAGCAATCCCAACGACAACGTCCACCCGATCGCGTCGCGCAGGGCAAAATTCGGAATGAACGGCATCTGGGAGACCGGTTTCTCAGAGTTTTCAATATGGATCGGTACACTCATTCCGTGCTTCTGTACCAGCACCAGGTGCAATCCAAGAATGACCGTGGTAATCATGGGTAGGACCGCCACGTGGATGCCGAAAAAGCGGGTCAACGTTGCCCCGGTGACATCCTCGCCGCCACGGGCCCAGATAAGCAGTGATTCCCCGACCAGCGGGATTTCCCCGAGAATATCGGTTCCTACCTTGGTGGCGAAAAAGGCCAGGCTGTTCCAGGGCAGTAAATAGCCGGAAAACCCGAAACCTAAACTGATAAAGAGGAGACAGGCGCCGGTGATCCAGGTAATTTCCCGTGGGCGCCGGTACCCTCTCATGAAAAACACCGAAAACATGTGCGCGAACAGGAAGAAAATCATCAGGTTGGCTGACCAGGAATGCAAGGACCGAATCAGCCAGCCAAATGGAACCTCGGACATGATAAATTCCACTGATTCAAAAGCCGCTTCTGCGGTCGGTCGGTAGTATAAGAGCAGTAAAATTCCGGTAACGACCTGGATTGCGAATAAAAATAAAGTCATGCCGCCAAGGTAGTACCAGACGGTATGTTTATGCTGCGGTACCTGCTTATGCCGGGCCAGGCCGACCAGGGCGGTGAACCCCACCCGTTCATCGAGCCAGCGATACCAGCTGCCGGTTGTCCGAGAATTGATGTTCATACTTTCGTGACAATGATGTCCTCACCCCGGATAGTCACCTCGTATGCCGGAAGCGGCGAAGGCGGAGGACCGGATATATTATTGCCGTTGAGATCATAATGGCCATTGTGGCAAGCGCACCAGATATGCTCTGAGTCTGAACGATACTGCACGGTGCAATCCAGATGTGTACAGGTTGCCGCAAAGGCGCGATATTTGTCACGTGAAGTTCGTATTAAAATTCCCGGTTCCTTGCCGAATTGAAAGATCTTGCCGGAGTTTGGTTTTAGTTCCCCGACTTTGGCGGCGACCACTGAGGATGTTGCCGCCTCCGGTACTTCGGGCGGGGTGATAAACCGGAAAATCGGATAAGCGATTGCCGCGAGAAGTCCGGCAAGCGACCCGCCCAGCAAGATTTCCAGAAATCCACGCCGGCTTTGTTGGTGGTTTGTGCCGCTACCAGTGGTTGATATCACTCTTTCCTCCCAAAGCTAATCCGAAAAACATAATAGAGATGAGAAGTGCCGACAAGATAAAACCTTAGTATTATTGTAGAAATTTGTCTTCTCGGCATCCCTCAAAAATCAGCTGTTCCCATGAGATAGAACCAGAACGCCGGGTCCGGGTCATCCATGCCGGCGAACGAGTCTTTCGGGAAAAACGCCGACGCCCCGCCGGTGAGCTTGACGCCGGGGACATTGTCTGTTGTAGCAGTGAGATCCAGCTCCGCGCCGACGTCATTTGTCTCATCACCCCGGAAATCAATGTAGTTTTCGGCGGTGCTAAACAGATGCAGGTCTCCCTTCAGGACCCAGCCCTGATGCGGTATCATGCTGCCGCGCAGCATCAGGTCTACCAAACCCGCCGGATCGGAGCTGATGAAATAGTCCATGTATCCGCGAAACTTATGGCCGGTATAATACAAATTATTGTAGGCAGTGAATTCGTCCGGGTCTTCTCTATCATCACCGCTGGCATAATCGATCCCGGCTGCCAGCCGGGCTTTGGCTGCGCCGGGGAAGGTATATCCTCCTTCAAATGTCCACAAAACCGCTGCGATATCTTGCTCTGTCGATGGGCTGCCAACTATGTTTTGCGTGCCGAATTGGAGCACCGCATTAGCAATAAAATCGAATTCGTTATAGACGCGATCGAAATACCCGCCCAGGCTGGTGCGGTTGAGCCGGTTCTGATCCGGGTAGAATCCTGAAAAGCCAGCGTTGTTTTCATGAAAGGTGAACAGCTCCACGTTGGCTTTCTTGATGCGCACATTGGTGCCGACGATATCGAAGTCACGATTGTGGTAAGGATCGTTTGCTTCCCGGCGTTTTAACCAGTAACCGTCGGCACGAACCACGGGATCGTCGTACCACGCCTGGAACCCCTCCCACGAGCGACCCACATTATGCCAACCAACGGAGCCGAACACGCGCTGATTTCCGAGATTGACCTCGAAACGCCCGGCGCGCAGACCGGGACCGTCAGGCCACAGTGCTTCAATGCTCAGGTAGGCCTGATGCACATCCACGTTGGCAGTATTGGCCAGCGTCCCGGAGGCGCTATTGGTGCCAAAGCGGCGGCTGTCCTGAAATTGGACGACGGCGTGAACATTGTCTTTCACGGTGGCATCGACCATGAGACGCGTGCGCAAGTCGCTGAAATCACGGGTGGCGTCATCAGCATCGAAACTCTTGCGTGTCGTCTCATGCCGGGCACGAACTTGGCCGGTGATATCAAGATTGACTTCGGCACGGGCGACTGAGACCAGAATAACGAGCATGAGTGATATGAGAATTCCCCGAAAGCAGTGATTCATTTTGACCCTCCTTCGAACGCAGCGAATCCTCGTGAATGTATGAATAGACTATGGTCAAATTCAATGCGAAAAAGGGTAGTATGGCGATAAATCATGGGTTGGCTGGGGTGGCGTTTTTTTCGTTAAGATCCTCGATGTCGGCGGCGCCCCGTGGATGACCGTAACTCTCCAATTGCTGTTGATGCTGGAGATATTCCGCAATTGAAATATCATTGTGCCATTTTCCGGCTAACATTGCCGACCCGGTAATCGCTATGAATATTCCGACTACGCCGACTGCCACAATCGGTTGGGGCAGGGGTCGTCGGCCGATGACCGGCTTCAATTGCAGCGTCTCGGAAACCGGGCAGGAGTCGACGCACGCCAGACAGGTGGAGCATTCGTCGGAAACGACAGTCTTTAACTGGTCTACCTTGATATGGGAACCGCAGGCTTTGGCGCATCGGCCGCATTCGATGCAGCTCTTGGTATTTCTTTTGATCTTGAGGGGACTGAGGATAGACAAAATACCGACGAGAGCGCCGTAGGGGCAGAGAAAGCGGCACCAGAAATTACGGACAACCAGGGAGAGAACAAACAAGCCGGCGATAATAATCAGGGCAAAACGAGAGATTTCGGCGAAGAAGTAATACATTTTCACATCGGCGACCTGATTGTACGGACTGTCCAGGAATGTGCGGAGGGCGGCCTCACTCATGGCGAAAAAAATGGCCCAGACAAAGAAACCCAACAGCAGATATTTCAGGCTGCGCAGGGGGTAATCCAGCCAGCGGGGAAGGGCCAATTTGGAACGAAAGATTTTACTGCCCAGGTTGCCCAGGATCTCAGAAAGAAAGCCAACTGGACACACCCAGGAGCAGAATGATTTGCCGAACAGCCAGGAGATCACGAGAATCGCCACCAGAATGAATAGTCCCGCCGGGTGAACCGGATGGATTGTCCCGGAGATCACGAAATAGTACAGGCTCATTAACGAACTGATCGGGAGAAATGCCTCCACTCCTGGTGGTCGGGGGACAAAGAACGTTGTCCCACCCGATTCCAGATATTTCACAAAGAGGGTGAACTCTACACCGATCCACACACAAAGCGCGGCAAAGCCGATTTGTATCCAGCGGCGATACATTTGCACGGGACGGTCGAGGAATGCCGACTGTTTCACGACCTTCCGCTGCCTTTTCCGCGTTCGAACCGCACTCAACGGATTCATGACTACCCCATGATGTTAAAGACCGGAGTTTCCGGTGTTCCGGCGGCGGGCACTTTCTCGGCATCGATACCGCCCCGAATACCGATGGTGTGCACTTCCATCACCGTCTCCGGCATCACCTCGTTGCGGGCCTGATAGGCGGCCTGGGCCAGACCCGTGCAACAGGGCACTTCCATGATCAGCACCGTCACTCGGCGCGGTGTTGCTTGCGCGAACAGCTCTTTGAATTTGGCGAAATACTCTTGCAGGTTGTCAAGTTTGGGACAGCCGACCACTACTGCCCGATTACTAAGGTAACGTGAGTGAAAGTCGGGCACGGTGAACGGCACGCAATCGGCGCAAATCACCAGGTCGGCACTTTTCAGAAATGGTGCGTGCGGTGGAATCAGTCTCAATTGTACCGGCCAGTGGCCGAGCTGGGAGGGGAGTTGTTGCGTCGACTTTTGATCCGCAGTCTCAACCGATGCCGTCATTTGCTGCATGGCCGAGCCGGGGCAGCCACCGGCAGGTGACATCGATGGCGTTGATGGCACCTGGGATTTCTGCGTTGCCAGATGTCTCTCAACAGCGGCTTGGTCGAATTCCGCCGCTTCCCGTTTCTCCATAGTCAGCGCATCCTGGGGACATTCCCCCACGCACGCTCCAAAGCCGTCACAGTAAATTTCTTTGACCAATTTGGCTTTACCATCGACGATCGCCAGTGCACCTTCCTCGCAGGCCACCACGCAATCACCGCACCCGTCGCAGAGCTCTTCATCGATCTTGATAATTTCCCGTACTGCCATTACGGCCTCCTCTTTTCCCTTCTGTCTGCCGCAAGGATCGGAAACAGGAGAAAATGTGTCTTTGACCTAAGTCAAAGAGGTCAGATTTTTTGGCCGTCGGCGATGTTGCGAAGCATTTCCAAGTTGCGGAGATGGATAGTCCCGCCATCTACCTCGAGTACATCTAATTCACTGAACTTCTTAAGATTGCGTGAGAGTGTCTCGGCAATAGTGCCGAGTTTGGAGGCCAGGGCGCTTTTGGAGAGTTCAAGCGTAATTGACTCTGTTCCCTGCCGCTCGTGTTCGGCAAGGAGATACGTGGCCAGGCGGGCGGGGACCTCTTTGAGCGAAAGATCCTCCACCATCTGGTTGAATTCGCGCACGAAGGCGGAAAGGCCGGCGATCATTTTGAGCGAAATGTCCGGGGAGGAGCGAACAAGTTTCAGAAAGGCCTCCTTGGGGAAGAAGACAACCTCCGAATCCTCCAGCGCCAGGCAATTCGCGGGGAATTCGCTCCCGGTGAAGATTGCCGCCTCGGCGAACATCTGGCCCGGACGGATCAGGTGGATCGTGTATTCTTTCCCGTCAGGGGAACTCTTATAAATGCGCACCCGGCCGGAGAGTAACAGGTAGAATCCGCGTGCGTCATCCCCCTGCCAGAAGAGGATTTGGCCTTTCGCGGCTTTCTGATAGATCGCGATATCGGTGAGGGCCGCCAGCTCGCGGTCGTCCAGCTCCCGGCAGAGGAAACATTTTTGCAGCTCCCGGCGCAGCGTCATCAAACCAACCTCACGATTCTACGTTGCCCCGGGAGCAAAATAAACTATTTCTTTGCGTGGTTAAGCGATTTTCGTATAAACATGGTGATGGTGGTTAGAATCGGGTGAATTCCACAGCTTTATTGGGGTAACCCGACAGACAGGTGACGGGTAATGGCATTTACTTCCGGTAAGCATTTCGCACATTTTGTGATCGAGCGAAAGTTGGGCGAAGGCGGGATGGGTGAGGTCTATCTGGCCGAGGATCAGAAACTTAACCGCAAAGTCGCCCTTAAAATCCTCCAACCAGAGTTTTTTGATAATCCGGAGCGCCTCGATCGGTTCAGTCGGGAGGCGAAGACGGCGGCCCAGATCTCCCATCCTAATGTCATGTCCATCTACGACATTGGCGTGGCGACAGAAGAAGAATCCGATCAGGATATCAATTACATCGTCATGGAGTATATTGAGGGGGAGCCGCTCAATGAATACCTGCGTGTCCGGAAACCTGATTTAAAGGAAATTCTGCGGATTGCCTCCCGTATCGGGACCGGTCTGGCGGCGGCGCATAAGCTGGGGATTGTCCACCGCGATATTAAGTTGGACAATATCTACCTCGACGAAAATCAGGAGCCCAAAATACTCGATTTCGGCTTGGCCAAGCCGGTGGCGGCGGCGATGTCCGGCATGGAGGAAGACAGCACCCAATCAGTTACCCAGGCAGCATTGACCCGCGAGGGGAAAATCCTGGGAACGGTGACCTATATGTCCCCGGAGCAGGCTCGCGGGGAGCAGGTCGACACGCGGTCGGATGTGTTTTCTTTCGGTGTGTTGTTCTACAAGATGGTGACCGGGGAGTTTCCGTTTGCCGGGTCAGACCCGGTGTCAACCATCGCCAAAATTATCGAGGGCCGTCAGCCGCCGTTGCGGAAGCATGACGAAAACCTGCCCTTGGAATTGGAACGCATTATTGATAAATGCCTGCAAAAAGACCCGGATGATCGCTATCAGGATACCCGCGACTTGGTGGTCGACCTGCGCAGTCTGCGGCGGCAGTTCGAAAGTGGTATCTCTGATACCAACCTGGTGACCGCGGCCCATACGAGCGGAAAGAAAAAACCGAAAGAAGGGTTCCTTGCTTGGCTGACCTGGCCGAAACTGATATTCCTCGGCATCCTCTCCATTCCACTGTTGGCGATCGTAGTGAGTGTGTTCGAGAGTTCTCCTGATTCAGGAAACCTCGGCATGATTGCGCAAACTGCCGAGGCCCGGGAGGGTGCATTGGCCATTCTCGGGTTTTCCAACAAGACCGGCGATACCGAACTTGATTGGCTGACCACCGGCTTGCCGGAGATTTTGTTGACTGATTTATCCCAGATTGGGGAGGTGAGACTCATCAGTCGCAGCCGGGTATTAGATTGCCTGGAGGAAGATGTTTCCGAGATGTCCGATGTCCAGCAACATAAAGAATGTGTCCTGGCAGCGAAATCATTGGGTGCCGGGACGGTGCTCTCCGGAGCGTTCTACAAGCTGGGCGAGAAGTTGCGGATCGATGCTCGGCTGGAAGACGTGGGTTCCGGGCGCATTATTCTGGCCGAGAAAGTTGTGGGGGAAGATCCCTTCATCCTGGTAGACAGCTTGACTGATAAGATTGCGGTTTCGATGCAAATGCATACTGAACAACTGGCGGCGCGAGCTCACGAAAGCCAGCAGTGGGATCCCGCGAACACCGAAGCATTTATTGACAGCATCATGCGCTCAGTGGACCAGTCCTTGCAGGAAGCCGGAATCTCGATGCCTGATCGGCGGATCAAAGACATTACGTCCGGATCAATGATCGCCTATAAAGAATACCATCAGGGAATGAACAAGTTCAGTAAGGGGCTGCATGAGCAGGCCCGCCGGCATTTTGAAAAAGCCATCAGCATCGATTCTACTTTTGCGCTGCCTTATATGCGTATCGGCATGTCCTATTCCTTTCAGGGTAAGAATCAGCAGGCGAGTGAGTATTTCGCCCAGGCGCTGCAGTATGTCCACAATCTCCCCCGCAAAGAGCAAAAGTTGCTTGATATTTATGCCGACACCTGGCTGCGCTCAAATTTCGATGACGCATTTATCAAAATTCGCAACTTTGTCGCCGATTACCCGGAGGATAAGGAGGCCCGCACCATTTACGCCCTGTATCTCGATCAAATTATCGGCGATCAGGAGGCAGCGCTGGCGCAATTTGATACGGTCTATACCATTGACGAAAAATTCCCCTTGGCCCTGATGGGGGAGGCCCAGACGTATCGAAGACGAAATGACTATGAAAAAGCGATCGAGATTTATAACCGCTTGAAATCATACCACCCGGAATCGCCGGACGCGTACGAAGCGTTGGCATCAATCTATATCACGCTGGGACGATATGACGAGGCCGAAGAGGAAGTGGAGGCGTTGCTCGAGCGGTTTCCAGAACGGCACGGACCTTTTGTTCTCCTTAATTCCATCGCGTTGCGGCAGCGGGACTTCGATAAGGCTCGCCGGCATTTGCAACGCATCCATGACCTTTACCAGGATGATCCATATCGACTTTCCAACAACCAAGCATCGCTGGCCAATGTCGCGTTATGGGAAGGAGAATTTTTGCGTGAACTTGATCACCTGCACCGGGCAGTCCAATACGCCAAACAGGCCGGTGACAGTAGTCTGGTGCACAGGCAGTATGGCTCAATTGCCCGGACCTACCTGTTTCTCGAACAGGAGGATAGCGCCCTGGTCTATGTACGCAAATCCGGTGAGTGGGCATCATTGTTTAATCTTCTGACAGAGCCGATGTACCTGGTGGCAATGGATAAATCGTTGCTCCCTGAAGCACGAGAAAAAATGGATGTAGCATTCTCTACTATCAGCCAGCGGGTTCCCGAAGAATTTCTGCAACTCTTTGAGGATATCAAGCGGGCCTTTGAGAGGTATGCGCAAGATGATACTGCTCAGATAATCACCGCTTACCAGTCACTTATTTCGCGGCCCGGGCAGGAGCGGACAGCAAACTTATTTGTATTGGGTGAATTACAGGCGTTGACGGGAGATTACGCCGGGGCCAAAGAAACGCTCGCCAAACTGATGCCCGGCGGTGCCAGTGAAACTGCGTCGGCGTATTATTACGCTCAGGCGGTGTATTACCTCGGCATTGCGGAACAAGAATTAGGCAACTCCGAACAGGCAATTGAATATTTCAATGAATTTATGGAATACTGGGGTGATGCGGACCGGGAGTTAGAGATGGTTGAAGATGCGCGGGAGCGCCTGACGCAGCTCACCAGTTGACGCAGAATCCCCGGCGTGCCGACGGGTTAGTCTTCTTCAACAACGATGGTCTCTGCGCGACGCGGCGAGGCTTCGCTGCGCGTGTTGCGCATCTGCCGTTCGGCGAACGCGGCGATTCCCGAGGCGACTTTGGCGTTGAATTGCCAAAATCGTCGTTTGGCCTGTTCGCATTCGAGATCCGACGGCCTGAATGAGTTGACCACCTCTTCGGCCGCCAACAGACCGGCTTCGCACATCTCGCGGAGTACGTCGGCCAAGGATTCATCATTCGCTTTTTGCTGGTCGTTCATGGGCTACCTGACCGTTTCTGGTTCAAAGGTAATATACAAGCTTCCATCGGAAATGCGTGCTTTTTTGTGGCTCAAACGGCGCAGGGCGCGGGGCAGCGGAACTTGCCGTTTGAAATTGCCGACCCGCACGATGAGTTCATCTTTTTCGCGGTGGAGTCTTAATTCGCCCGCCGAGACAAACGGGAGTTGCACCTTCAGGAGATACTCACCGTTTTCTCCCCGCTCAAAGCGGTCGGGAGGACGGTCGTACCAGACCGCTGCAGGATCGTGCTTGGTAAACAGCTCGTTGGCCAGGATGCCCAGACGGTCCAGGCCGAGAATTTCATCATCGAATAGACGGAGTTTGACTACCGGCACCGGTGCAAACATCGATTCGATTTCCGCGGCGTACTTGCGCTGGGTTTCGGTCCAACTGCTGTAATAATCATTACCGCTGTTTTCGGGGAAGAGCCGGTTGACGATGACCGCATCGGTCGTCATGTGATACAGCGAAAAATACATAAATGCACGCTGCGTCTCCCGGACTACCATCTTCTCGGCATTCGTCACCAGGCGGACCGTGCTGATTGTGTTATCCAACAGTAACTGGTCGACCCCTTCCAGCCGGGCGAATAATGACTCCAGGTCCTGGTAAACAATGTCCTCAGGCATTGGCACCTCGATGGTCCGCTTGGCGACGGGGCGCACCAGTTTCATCAGATTGCGCTCAAGTTTGAAGAGTTTCTTGAAATACCACTCCAGCGTTTGTGGCATGGAGATAAAACGCAGCGATTCACCAGTGGGCGCGCAATCGAGGATTACCACGTCGTACTGGCCTTCACGGGCATACTTGTTCAGGTAAAGCAACCCGACCACATCATCCATGCCGGGAATCACTGCCAGCTCTTCGGCAACGACATCCTCCAGACCAGTCGAAGCCAGCAAGGCAGTGGTGTACTGATAAACTTCTCCCCAATAGCTCTCAATTTCCTGCTGAACATCCAATTCTTGAATTTCCAGGTTTTCGGCAACGGGTGTGGGCAGTCCTTCATGCTTGTCGTGGAGTTTGGCCGGGAGATCGAGGGAATCGGCCAACGAGTGTGCGGCATCCAGTGAAATTATCAGTGTTCGCTTTCCGCGCTGAGCACAGGCCAATCCGGTTGCCGCCGAGATGGTGGTCTTGCCGACGCCGCCTTTCCCCGCCATCAGGATGATGCGGGGAGCATTGGGGTACAGTTGCCGGATTTCAGGGGTATCGTCAGTCATAAGGAGATTCCATTCGCTTTTTGTAACAGCCGCCTCTCACCGGCGAACTTATATCCATATTCGGTCAGCCGTCGTGAGTATTTGTCAGTATCCGTATGTGTGTACGAATCGGGCGCCTCATCCCGTGGCGGACGGGGAGGCGGTCATTCCCTGGAGTTTTTCCAGGTTATCGGCGGTGCCGATGACGATGAGGATATCATCAGCCCTGATTTTCGTGTCGGAGCGCGGATTGTACAATAACCGGTCGTCGGCTTTCTTGATGGCGACGACAACGATATCAAGCTCGGAGCGGATAGGTGACTCAGCCAGCGAGACG
>CAYWVO010000014.1:0-70976 GCA_964461835.1 uncultured Ignavibacteria bacterium
CCTGCCGCGCACGGATCCTTGAGGTTGCCATCCGTTTGCTGCCGGTGCATACACCACGGGCAGGATGCCCGTGCCACCGGTGGGTAATTACCGATCCACCTGTCGTTCGGGATCCTGGCGGACTCGTTGCTCTGGGTGGGCTACCCAATTCCCAACATACGTGGAAATCCTGACGAACGTCAGGGCGACGCGCCGGATTCCTCGCTGTAAATAGGATACTCAAACTGCTGGTATATTGTCTAATTTTACTCCATGCGTTCCTGTTCTTCCATCGCCGGGAAGTATTCTTCGGTGGTCGGGAAATCAGTGAGATGAATGCCGAAGCCGGTCTGGAGAAACGAATCGACCCACCAGTAAATATTATACCGTCGCACACTCTCGCGCATTCGCCGCATCCGCTGATAGCGCTCTTCCTTATCCATGGTGACGGCACGGTAAATCGTATCGGCGACTCCCTCGATATCATACGGATTCACCAACAACGCCCCTTTATGTAACTGGGCGGTGGCGCCGGCAAACTCACTGAGGATCAACACGCCGTTGCCTTCCAGGTTGCACGCACAGTATTCTTTGGCTACCAAGTTCATGCCGTCTTTCAGCGGTGTGAGAAATCCGATTTCGGCTGCGCGGTAATACGCGACCAATTCCTCGCGCGGCAGCGAGCGATACATGTAGTGAATCGGCACCCACCCGTCCGTGGTAAACTGGCCGTTGATCTCACCGACCTGGCGTTCAATTTGCGCTTTCAATTCGGCATATTCCGGGACTTCCTCCCGGCTCGGCACGACCAGTTCCACCAGGGTCACATTTCCCTGCAGTTGCGGATAGCGTTTCAGAGCCAGCCGCATGGCCTCCAGCCGTTGCGGAATTCCCTTCGTGTAGTCGAGCCGGTCGACCCCCAGAATAATTGTCCGGTTCGGCAATGATTCATGGAAATACCAGGCCCGCTCGGCGACACCGTTTGATCCAGCGGCGATTGCAAATTCGTTGAAGTCAATACCGATCGCAAACGCGCCGACCTGGACCCGTTGCCCCTCGATCGAAACGGTGACCACCGGCCCCCGACCGGATACGTGCGCCTCTGGCAGCAACAAACGTACACAGTCGGTGAAATTCCGGCGATCGCGCATGGTTTGGAAGCCGATCAGATCGTATTCGAGTAACGCCCGCAGGATATCTGCCCGCCAGGGCAACTTGACAAAGATATCGACCGGTGGAAACGGAATATGTAAAAAGAAACCGGTCTGGCGTTGGATATTCATCTCCCGCATGACCCGCCGGACATACATTAGGTGATAATCGTGCACCCAGATATAATCGCTGGACTTAGAGTACTGCTGGATCGCTTTGGCAAACTCGCCGTTGACTTCAATGTACCTTTTCCAGAATGTGGGATTGAAATCGCACATTGTCTGCAAGTCGTGAAACAACGGCCAGACCACACGGTTAGCAAAGCCATAATAAAATCCCTGCACCTGTTCCTCGGTCAGGCGCACCGGCCGCAAATCATATCCCGCTTCCTGTGAGGCCGCGCCGGTGAATTTGTCCATGGTGATATGTTCACTGGTCCCCGGCCAGCCAATCCAGACCCCGCCCCGGTTGCGCAGCACCGGGGCCATCGCCGTCACCAGTCCACCGGAGCCGGGCTTGACGATCCACTCGGAACCGTGACGGCTGAGACTGATCGGCATCCGGTTGGAGACTGCGACAATACGTTTCGACTCGGCTATCATATCCTCCCCTTATTGGGCCGCGGCGGGTTCCGGTTCACCATTGTCGGATTCTTGGTGGACATACAACGTCTGTGTCGGATAGGCAAAATCAATCCCCTCTTCGGCAAAGCGATCGTACAACGCCAGATTGATCGCCTGTTGCACATCCATATACTTGTTATAATCCGGTACGGTCACATAATAGACGACTTCGAAATCGAGCGAGGCCGCCCCGAATTTCTGAAAATGCGCTCGGTCCAAATCGGCGAATTCAACACCTTCGATAATCTCCGCCACAATACCGGGAATGGCGCGCAGTTTTTCCGGCGCGGTCTGGTATACCACCCCGAAGGCAAAGACAATGCGCCGCCGTTCCATCCGCTTGTAGTTGCGAATTCGACTGTTCAATAAGTCATTGTTCGAGATGATGATTTGTTCACCGCCGAGACTCCGTACGCGGGTGGTCTTGAGACCGATGTGTTCGATGGAGCCCAGTTCGGAGCCAACGATGATGAAGTCACCAACAACGAACGGCTTGTCCAGGGCGATGGAAATTGACGCGAACAAATCGCCCAGAATATTCTGCAAGGCCAGGGCGATGGCAATCCCACTAATTCCCAATCCGGCCACAAACGTGGTGATATCAACGCCGAAATTATCCAGAATCACCAGTAAGACCGCCGACCAGACAATCACCTGCGCAACTACACGCAGCGCGGTGAACGCCGCGATCGACCCCGTATCTCCCAGCTCCTGTTTTCTCTCCATCACCCGCTTGATCCAGAACGCGATGACACCGCTGGCCCACACCGCCCCTTGCAGGATCACGACCACCAGGACAATTTTGCCAATGATGAAATCTACCGCTTCCGGCAACGAAAGAAATTGAGCGCCAATCAATAAGGAGAACAAAAACAGAAATATCTTTTTCGTCTGTCGACGGAGCAAATCGACAATAAAATTATCAATCGTAGTCTTGGTCTTATCAGTCAGGCTGCGCAGCCGGGATACAATGATCTCGCGGATAGCGATAAGGAGTAAATAGACGACTACCGTTACGGCGATTGCGAGAGCCCATTTCCAGACGGGATTACCTAAAAGCGGGTAATTGGCTACTTGTGAGACGTCCATGACTCACCCTCCGGATTGTACCACATCCTAAGAAACTTCAGCAATTCCTCAGGCGGCCGCAACCACAAATCCGCAGCAGTTTCGCGGTATGTCGGCCGCATGAGCACGCTTAGTCCTTTACCCTCTATACGGCGGAACGCGTCCTCGTCGGTGGTGTCATCGCCGACATATGCGGCAACACACTCCGGTGGTTCTTCGTCAAGTACTTGCCCAACAGCATCTCCCTTGGTTCGTCCTCGGTTACGGAGCTCCATCCCCCCATCGAACTCGGCGAAGATCAGCCCATGGTCCTCGGCCAGGCATTGCCAGGGAATCACCACAAGCTCCTTCATTTCCATCACGGTCATCGTCGGTATACCACGCCAGTGCAACGCCAGACAACCGGGCTTCTTTTCCAGAAACTGTTCGAAGCGGGTGTTGCGAAACAACTCTTCAGCGTCGATGAGGGCCTGGATTTCGTCCTCCGCCATTTCCAGGACCTCATAGCGGCCGTCAGGATACGAACGCTCGATCCCGTGCGATCCCCAAATTTCCGGTAGATGGTGCAATCCCAGTAAGGCGGACACCTCTTCGATTGCCCGGCCACTGATGATCACCAGCCGGGTTTGCCGTTTCGCCATGATCTCATCCAGGATTTCCCGCACTCCCGGGTAGGGCACGGCTTCGGTCCGCTCGATGCGGAACGGTGCCAAGGTCCCGTCATAATCCAGCATCAGCACGCGTCGAGACGCCGCCGCTAATGTCTGGCGGAACGATTCAAGCAACGAGGTATCAGGCATGTGTTAGCCAACCTCAATGCGATGGCCGTTTCCATTACGCAAACGTATCATGAGGGAAAGATGCTCACGAAGCAGGCGGGTAATCAAGAAGTTCTCGCGAACAAATTTGCGGGCCTGCCGGCCCATCGAATCCAACACGTCACGCCGATGCAATAAATACCGGATGCGCAACGCGGCGCCTTCGGGAGACCGGACCAGAAAACCGGTCTGATGATTGATTACTTGCAGGCGGATACCCCCTGTGTCCCCGCCGATAATCGGTTTTCCCTTCCACATACCCTCGGTGACGGTCAGTCCGAATCCCTCGCGGATAGATTTCTGGACTATGATGTCCGCGGCCCGCTGGATCGCATTGATTGCCTGATGTGCGTCCGGGGGCAAGACAATTATGCGAATGCCGAAATCATCGGACGCAGCCTGCCGCACTTCTTCCAGCACCGCCTCCCCCTCCGGATCATCTATCGCACCACCACCGGCCAGGACCAGTTGCAGCGGGGTTAACTGGCGAGCGATCCGATAGGCCTCAATCACCCCCAGGGGATCCTTGAACCGGTCGAACCGGGAGATTTGGACAATTAAAGGCATCGACACATCAAGTTGATATCGATTAAACACCTCCCGCACCTCGTGCTCGGGAATCTCGCGGTTTTTCTCACTCAGGGGGTCAATACTGGGTGGGATGAGATACTGGGGATGCGGTAGCGGTTGGGCAAAATCGGCCAGAGAAAAGATACTGGCATCATAGGGTGAGACAAACTCCCGCAGATATTTCCATACTTTGCGATACGGGTGGTGGGCATCAATATGACAACGCCAGATCCATTTGCCTTGCCGATTGGGACAACAACCCAGGATTGCGGCGGGTTGCGGATCGTGAATGAAGACGAAGTCCGCTTCTTCCAGCAATTGCCGGTGCTCTTCCGCGAATCGCTCGTTGGTCTCTTCGTACGCGCGCAGGAGTGGATCGGAGATACCAACTGTATTACCCTGCAAAGCGTTATGAAAACTTTTGGTGCACTGATAGAATTGCGGCTCACCGGTAATAACTGTCCACTCGGCATCCAGGCCCAGTGCTTTTTTCAGCGGAATCAGTTTGTCCAGGATCTCCGCGACGCCTCCACCCTGGAAGGTGGAGTTAACATGCACCACGCGCGCGCCCCGTAGTGGTTTGGCCAACTGGTAGAGCCGGTCAATCTCCTCCAGCCCGGCCACCGCAGCATATTGTCCAAGCAGGTCGTCGGTCATTACTTCATCCGAATCAAATAGCGCAAAAACAGCGATCCGATAATTCCCCGTAACTCCAAAAGCGAAGAAAAATACGGATCGACCGCCTGAATTTCACTGATCAATTCCGCGTAACGTCCGTCATAGCCGCTCAACCACTGCGTGAAATCGTCCCGGCGATCCGGGGTGCGCCGGCGCGCATCGATAAAGTGATAAAAGATGGTGCCAGCGGACATGGCAGGAACCAGTTTGGCCAACTCCCGCGGAGTCGAGGCCTGTACGCCGGTTTCAAAAATGACGATCTGGGAACTGATAAAATAAAATTGATTGTCCGCCTGAGACCACGGGACGTAGGAATCGGCATCCAGACGGTCTTCAATGATTTCCACCAGTTCCTGGCGCAACGATTCAATATCTGGGTAATCGGCGGGATTCACGACACTCAGCCGTTCAGCCAGAGCTTTTTCGTCCAGCGCGCGATGCGCCCAGGCGGCGAAGTCATTAATATACTCCGGCTCATCAAATCGTGGCCGCAGCAACCGTCCCCAAAAATGGTAGTAGATACTTTCCCGGTCGCACGTCTGAATACCGTGCAAAAATTCGCGCAAATTTTGCGCCTTCAGTCCGGTAGCCAGGGCAACTAAGGCACAATCCCGCACGGCGAATGGGTCTACTTGCTGCTCGGTCTGCTGTTGCTGTCCGTCGCTATTATTCACGAGCTGCCTCTACTCTATATTGTCGTAAGAGGGATACGATTCATTCACCGGCCTGTCGTAATCTGACGATGTTGCTGAGACAAAAACCGGAATTGCTCCGATTGTGGATGAGTCGCATTTGTCTCCTCTTTCAGCGGCAGTAGAATGCCAAAACTGTACTCCCGCCTCCTTTTGTATGTCTGCCGCCATGGATTGATCCCGGTTGTACCTTCTTGCCAGGACCCGATCTGAGAGACACACAGCATCACCTCGCAGGGAAGGGCTGTACCAACAAGATCGCTCGCATAGTCAGGCCGGTCCATATCACACATTGACAATTCCCATCCAGGGAGTGCTGCCCCTGGGGTTTATAGTCCGTAACCCATTGGTATATATTGTGATGACCGCATTTCCCTCAATATTACAACCGTTTTCAGCACATCGCTTACCACACTTTCCGCTGACCGACTGACAAAGAGTTGAATTAAATACACTGTCCCGTGAATGGTAAGAGAAAATGGTGTCCTGCTGCGGCTGGATTGTCATTTTCGGCAGATGGCGTAGCGTAATACACCCTGCCGTTGACCTTGCGGCCTGCAAAAGACCGGAGTGACATTATCTTAATAAAGCTGGCAACACCCGCTCTCGTAAAAAATGCTGACTGCTTGTATCCTGCGATGTTCAGGATTCTGATCGGGTGACCCGGATGTCGCCGATGACAGCCTGCATGCTGAGAGTCAGCTTCCGCTGAGTTGTCTGGTAGTCTGGTGATTCAACATCCACCGAATTGCCGAACCCCTTCTTGGTGCGATCGAACAATTCAATATCACCGATGACATTGCCACCGTGGGCGCGAACAGCCATCTCCCGCGGTACGATTATTCGCATATCGCCGAAAACGCTTTGCAGATCGACACGATGGTTCTTATCGGCATAGGGGCTGCGGGTAAGATCCAGGTGCACATCGCCGAATACCATATCAACGTGTAAGCCATCGGGATCTCGATCGCGAACATCAATATTCAAATCGCCAAAGAGCCGGGCATACGACCGACCGCCGGTCGATCGACGGCGATTGAGGATCAGTAACCAGACTCCGACGGCGATCAAGGCCAACGGCCATAGCACTCCGATCAAATCTCCGAGATCCAAGTCCCAATCCAGAATGCCATTGAGTGCGAGGATGACCCCCACTGCAATCAGCAGCAGTCCGAAAACAATATTACCGGTACGACCCATCCGACCTCCAACGCCAGTCGTCTTGTATACCCGAAGATACGTACCGCTCTGTACGATACAAGCTTTTCGGTGGTGCGAGATCAGGGAGATTCGCGGGCAGGGATGATTTTAAAGCGCGTCAGGGTACGCTTTGTCTTGTTGGTGATCTCATCCAGCACGTCAATGGACAGCAAATATTCGCCGGGATCGAGGCCGTGGGAATCGATGGAGCCAAATTGGTAGACATCACGCTGTTCGGCGGTAAATGTTCCCACTTTTTTCTTGCGATGAGATTTTTGCGCCGTTGGGTCGAGAATTTCGTAGGTGATATTGTAAATGGCCGAATCCCCGGCATTGCGGGCCAGGTTGTATACCTCGTAGTAAAACGCGATCGGTTGCTCCTCTAGGTAAACATGACTGGGCAGCGGCATCACCAGTCGGTTGGATTTCACATAGGGGCTGCCGGGTTCATACACCGACCAGACAAAGGACGCCAACTGGATGTCGGAGATTTCCTGCACTTCCCGGCTGGCGAACTCCGGCAACCGCAGGTACTTTATGTACGTGCCCCGTTTACCGGAATAAAGGTCTTCGATCGAAACCGAAAGCTCATACCCGCCCGGTGGCAGCGTAAAGTTTTTCTGTTCGACCATCAATTGTTGTTCCCCATTGGATCGGCCGACCCGGCGCGAGAGCACGCTCAAATCTGAGGCCACCTCTCGCAGGGAATCATCACGCACGACAATGACGCGCCGCAAGGAAACCTGCGCCGAGTCACGCCCACCGCGGCCGAGTTCAGCCAATGGATATCCCAGATTGACATCAACGGTGAACTCCCTGCCCTCGGTGCGAAAACGGGCCAGGTCCAAGGCATAATCCAGATGTTCCGAGCCATAATCATGGAGGTAGATCGCCGGCTGTAAGTCAACCACGGTGACGCGGGTCTGCACGAAATCGCCGTAGGTCTGTTCCGGGGTGATCCCGTCACTCAACGGGACCATGGTGAATATTCCGAGGCCATCCTCGTCCTGAAATTGAAAGGTAAGTCCGTACCGGTAATACTCCCACACTTCCCCGTCCGGGCCGCGGGAATTAACCATGAATTCGGAATCGCGATTCGGTATGCGCAACATTTCATCTGTTGAGGAAGCGTCCCCGGAGAAATCGCGTTGTTCTACTTCGCTGCGGGAAAGCCCTTTCAGTCGCGATCCCCGCGCACCTAGCGCATCGCGCCGATCCCAAAAATTATCGAGTTGCATGATCCGCTGGTTCGGTTCCCCGTAGCGGATATACACCTCACCCCGATCATCCCAAGGCAGCGGCCCCAGTGGATTTGAGAAGTAATACAGGGAATAGCGTAAACGGCGGTGATGTTCGTCGCGGAACTCGTTCTCCGGCGTGGTGGGAGTGGGGTCATGCGCCTGCCAGAACATCCGCAGCCAGCCGGACCGGGCGCTATCCGGTAAAGCGCTTAGCTCTTCATAATCCGCGGGAGTCAACAGTGCTTGCAGGCCGGCGTCCTTTTCCCGTTCGGATAACGGCGGGAGGCGATCAGCATCACGACCATCGTAGGTACCCGCACAACCGACAAGAACCGCGACACCGATTGCCACGGAGATAAACCACAACCCGAACGAACTGGGCGGGCATTTTTCTTTGCAGCAATTGGACATACTGGCTACCGCCCTCCCCACACTACCCTACTTTACAATACGGCATTTCAGAGGCAATATGCCCGGCTGTTTTGCAAAAATGCGGTTGCCAAGAGGAGAATGATCTGCTTTTATCCCCGTAAGTCCATGTTGTCCATAACAAAAGATCCCGGGGCAATTCCGCTTCTATACAATACTGCGGTGTACCAGCAAAGTACCAGCGTCACGCGAAAAGCAATGGTATAACAATGGCGGATTCCGCGGGCGACCGTGTTACCGTAGCGGCTTGGAGGCGGTGATATTCGCCGAAACGACAAAGTCATCAATCTTTTTGTCCGGTGCCCAATCCTTGATGAATTCACGGCTTTCGTCTTTCGGTTCCACCTTCACGTCGGTGAAACCACATTCGGCCAGCAAGGCGGTCAATCGGTCAATATGTTCGGCACCCGCGACACAGCCGCACAGCAGTTGCTCATCGTTTTTGACCTCTTCGGGAATTTCCGCCGTAGCGACCACATCGGAGATCGCCAGACGCCCACCGGGCTTTAACACGCGCAACGCCTCACGATATACCGCCGCTTTGTCGGGAGAAAGGTTAATCACACAATTGGAGAGAATGACATCTACCGTCCCGTCGGCTACCGGCAAATGTTCGATTTCCCCGAGGCGAAAATCGACGTTCCGGTAATTCCCTTTGGCGGCGTTTTCACGGGCGGTGCGCACCATTTCCGGAGTCATATCCACTCCAATCACCTGCCCCCGGTCACCGACACGTTTCGCGGCCAGAAAACAATCGAATCCACCGCCACAACCTAAGTCGAGGACCACTTCGCCGGGTTGCAACGCGGCAATGGCCTGAGGATTGCCGCAGCCCAGTCCCATATTGGATCCTTCGGGGACGTTTTGCAGGTCTTCCTGGGTATACCCCAAGCGGTCTGTCATAATTTGAACCGGCATGCCATGTGTATCACAGGGCTCGCCGCCCCCACAACATGAAGTCCCTTTGGTTGCCACGTCAGCATAACTCTTCTGCACAATTTCGCGCACCTGGTCGGCGGTCTTCTTCGCCATCTCGATACAGTCCTCGCCTGTGTTCAATAAACTCAGTACCTTGAGTAGATACGTACTCATGGCACAGGCTGAAGATGGGGAATGGCAGGAAGTCACAACAGGTTATGAGGGAATGAGTTTGGCCTTCTCCCATTCCTCCCCCAGCACTACTTCCGCCTCTTTCGCCGCCTGGTCCACGTACTCATGCGGCACCCAGAGGAATACGCCCACGCTGTCGGGACGGAGCGGAACCAGGCCCATATTCATGACCACGCCGAAATAGCCGGCATGCGATTGAATCACTGCCGGGATTTCTTTCGCCCGCAACGCCTGCACCGCGAGGTCCGCAAAATGCATCGAGTGGAACCGGGCAATTTTGGCCCACTCGCGCTCGATGTCAACATCGTTGGGAATACCCTGGTGCTCCTGCTCCGGCAGCACGTCTACCAACTGTTCGCCGCAATCCGGACAGACCGCGACCTGTGGCTCGTATTCATACCGACAACTGGGGCAAAACGGCATTTGATCCCCCTGACCTCGCCTTTCCCCAATAAACCGAAAAACAGGGACAATTCATACAGGTAATCAAAAAAACCGCCCCGAATAATCAGGACGGTGAAATTTACTGGGGAGAGAGAATTTGAATAGTCAAAACACTGGTTTTTATACGGTAAAGGTTTTTTACAGCCGCCGTTACCATTTTGCCCTCGCTCTCCCTGGTTTGGGGTCACGGCAAGAAACGCAGGCGCCGGAGACGACCTTCATTGGATTGGTGTTAAGGATTCTTCAAATCCAGCTCTCCCCTAAACTTTTCCTTCCTCTTTATACGAGACGTGATAACACCCTTGTTCCAATTATCGACATTTTATCGGTTCGATCTTTAATTCCCGGACCATTTAGTCTTTAAAAAGATCATCCCATTTTTTCTTGATATTGCCCTTGCCTCTGCGGCCTCTGCGGGCCTCCGGCGGGATTGGCGTCAGCGCCAGTCGCCAGTAACTGCAAAAATTCACGGCCTCGTTTTCACCGGAGTAGTCCGCTTCATGCTCGTCGCAGTCGTTGTAGCTGCCGGGACTGAAATGGCGGCATTGCCGGCAACACCGCAACGGCGCCAGGCATTTGGGACAATCCGTCTGACGGGTGATCTTCTCATCCGCCAGGAAGCGATGCCCGCAAGACCAACAATACATGTTCTTCCCGTACGCCATATCATCAACTCCGTTACATGTAACATGGGAAAGGCAGTATCCGTTGGCAACTGTATTCTCAGAAAATGACTGAACTCAACTACACCCCCAGATCTCGGCGAATTTGTAATCGTTGAATCTCGCGCACGTACTGCTTATATTTATGTTTTGGGTGGAACCAGTCGCCGATCGTTGTGTCGATCTGACGGATGTCAATTCTTGTCGCGACGTCGGTAGCACGTGCTGTGTTCATCCAGGCGGGAGATTGCCTGTGCGAAGAATAATCCTGGATCGCGCTGACCGCTTACAACGAATACCGGAAGACTTCGGTAGTATGGATCGGCTGGCGGCGCGGGTGGATGCTAAAGCGACACCAATTATCGATCTTTCGATCATCGATTGTACGGTACCTTCGGCAGTTACCTTCCCGGACCTGCCGGCCCAGGAGGTACTCACCCCACCGGACCGCAGTGATTACCAGGGATTTGCGCAAGTAATTGCCGGCCTCTACCACGAGCGGTTGGGTATCACCCTTGATCCGGATCGTGAAGTACTACCACTGGCCGGCTCCGCGGTCGGATTGTTTCTGTTAGGCCTCGCCTATGTCGATCCGGGAGACATGGTGTTGCTGCCGGATCCCTGCCCACCGATTTACCGCAGTGCCGCCGCCTTGTGCGGCGCCGGCATCCAGACACACCTCCTGCACGACCGCCATCACTATTTGCCCGATACGCGAGCCATCGAAGACACACTCGTGGGTAAGACCAAATTGTGGATTCTCGGATATCCGCAGAATCCCTCGACCGCGCTCGCCGATCGGGACGCCGTTACTGAAATTGTCAATCTCGGACGTAAGCACAATATCCTGATCGCCTTTGATAACTCCTTTTCATTCTTGGTCGATCCGCACACCGGTGATCACGGACTGTTGGGACATCCACGGGCGCGGTCCACCGGCGTGGAAATCCTCTCACTCGACGACACCTTTGGCCTGGGCGCCCTTCATCTGGCGGCCGTAGTCGGCAACCGTGAGGCAATTGCCGGGATTACGAATCTGGCCGGGGGCGCCGGGTTGCTGCCCGGCCGGGCCGCGCTGAGACTGGGCACGGAAATGGTTCGACGTTCTCAGGAAATCCTGGCTGCGCGGCGGACGTCATTCACCGAAGCACGGGCCATTCTCCAGCGGGCATTTGACCGCGTGGGCTGGCAGGCACGAGGCGTTGATGGTGTACCATACTGCTGGGTGACGATCCCTCGCCGGTTTTCGTCACTGGGATTCGCGCGACGCCTTCTGCGGCGAACCGGTATCAAGATTGCCCCCGGCACCATTTTCGGGGAGCGCGGTGAAGGATATGTGCGGATTTCAATCCTGCAAGATACGAAGGCCATGCACTCAGTCGCCGACAAACTGGAATCCTTCGGTCGGATGCGGACGCGCCGCGGGTCATCAGCCGATCAGTAATCCCTCGGAGCAGGAGCTTCCCTTGCCTTCGACCGGTATGTACCGTACCTTCTCACCAGCAACGTTCGCAGAGGTTGAGTAATGGGTGTCATTCGACTGCACAACATGATGTTTTACAGCTACCATGGCGCTTCTAAGGCCGAACAGGAGACCGGGCGTCGCTACGAAGTGGATGCGGAGTTGTATCTCAATCTCACCCCCGCCGCGCATACGGACCGGCTGCAAGACACTGTTAATTACCGGCGGGTGTATGATGTTGTCGCGTCGATCATTCAGGAACAGAAATTTAATCTTTTGGAGACCATTGCCACCAAGATTATGACTGAGATTCTGGATAGCTTTCCGTTAAAACGGGTGGTCGTTCGGGTGCGGAAAAAAATCCCCCCAATTCCGGGCAATCTCGATCATATTGAGATCGAAATGGATTCCGCGCAGGACAATGAGCGATAACAAATCTGCCACAAACCAGCTTAAAGAGCCGACGGTGGTCTACCTAGGACTGGGATCGAATATCGGTGACCGGCACCAAGCGTTTCGCCGGGCGCTGGAGGGCATTGCCGCACTGCCCGAGACCAAGATTCGGCGGCTATCCCCGCGGTATTACACTGATCCGGTAGCGGTTGGCGGCGGGGAATTCCTCAACGGGGTGGTGGAGATTGCCACCACGTTGACCCCGGAGGATCTTTGGCGATCAGTTGAACAGATCGAACGCGAGATTGGACGCCAACACAAAGGGCGAAGCCAGCCGCGCGTGATCGATATCGATATCCTGTTGCATGGCACGGAGATTGTGGAAGAGAACCATCTGCGTATTCCGCATGCGCGAATGACCGAGCGGGCGTTTGTCTTACAGCCGTTGGCCGACCTCGCTCCCGATTTCATCGTTCCCGGAACCAATCAAACCATCAAGGCTCTGCGCGATTCCCTGGAGGGCCCTCATGGCGTCCGCCCGGCACCGGTTGCCCGTGGCGCCGCCGACCTTTCAAACATGGTATGATACCTGCGATGGATACGGACATTGGACACATTGCTGTGGAAGGACTTCCCGGATCGGGGCACAACCGCCTGGTCTTGTTGATTGCCGAGCAGTTTGAATTTCATTCCGAACTTGAATCCAACTGGTTTGATATTTTTTCGCCGCAGACCTCGAGTGAGAGCGCGTTCTCTGAACACCTCCGGCGATTAGTCTGGCGCTTCGAACACCAGCGTTCTCTGATTAAAACCGATATGTTCCGGCAACGGATTGTTACGGACTATATATTCGACACGCATCGCTTGTGGGGGCAAGCAGTACTGGAAGATTCTGACCGGGTGCTCTACCAGCATATCGCCGAAATCATCTCCCCGCCTGCTGTGACACCCGATCTGGTGGTCTATTTGCAATGCGAAACCGCAGCCTTAGCGCGGGTTTTGCACCGGGAGAAGAAGAGCGTGGACAATCGGTCGTTAACGGAACTCGTGGACGGGTACAACCGCTTCTTTTTTGAATATGAGCAATCACCCGCCTTGATTGTCCGGGTCGATCCCAATTCACTGTGGGAATCTCCCGCCCAAGTCGATGAGCTGCTTCAGCGCATCGCCGATCACAAGGGCGGCAAACAGTACATAATGTCACGGGATACCCAACTCCTTGACGATTAACCCCGTTGAACTATAGTGTCCACAGTTTATCGACACAGCGAGGATACTCGATGAGTACGGTTCCCAAACCAGCGACGGTAAAAACAGTCACGGCGCCCGATCTGGTCCATTTCAAACGGCGGGGTCAAGTGATTACGATGCTGACTGCCTATGATTATTTCACTGCCCGCATGCTCGATGAGATCGGAATCGAGGGTATTTTAGTTGGTGATTCGGCAAACATGGTCTTTTACGGGGAACAATCGACGCTGTCCATCACCCTCGATCAAATGATATACCACACCCAGGCGGTCTCCCGCGCGGCAAAGCGGGCGCTGGTCATTGGGGATATGCCGTTCATGAGTTACCAGGCCTCCGTGGAGGACGCAGTCCGCAATGCGGGGCGCATGATCAAGGAAGGCGGTGCGGGGGCAGTGAAGCTCGAAGGCGGAGAGCATATTACTCCCACCGTTTCTCGTCTCATTGATATCGGTATTCCGGTGATGGGGCACATCGGTTTGGTCCCACAGGCAATCCGTCAGCTCGGCAAATTTCGCGTGCAGGGAACCGATGAACCGTCCGAGGCATATTTGAAACGGTCGGCTCGCGCGCTGGAAGATGCCGGCTGTTTTTCGATCGTCCTGGAGATGTTACCCACCGACCTGGCTGGCGAGATCAGTAAGATGTTGACCATTCCGACAATCGGCATCGGCGCCGGGGCCCGTTGCGACGGACAAATACTGGTCATCAATGATTTACTGGGGTTGTTTGAGGATTTCAAGCCGAAGTTTGTGCGTCGATACGCCCATCTGGCCCGCGAGGCGCGGGCAGCCTGCAAGCGGTGGATACAGGACGTGAAAGAGCGCCAATACCCCTCCCCGGACGAAAGCTACTAGCCCGATCTCCTGCCCCACCACCAAACACTAGTCCCTGCCGAGGCGTATCTTGACGACAGAATTAACGTGATTGGATGAATCAGCTTCGGGGGACCGATGACCACGCAAGACATCACCACCCTCCGCCAGTGTGTCGAACTGGCGGTCGAAACAGAACAACTCGGTGCGCAGCGGTACGACCAAATGGCGGAAAAGCTCTCCGATAAGCCGGATACCGCGGCTATTCTGAAGCAACTGGCAGCAGATGAACGCGATCACGAACGGCAGTTCCGTGGCCTGTTGACCTCGATGCCGGAGGTCGACAAACCACTCGGAACTGACCGGAATAGTGAGTATTTGCGTTCACTGGCCGGCAGGGAGTTTTTTGACCGCGAGGTTGCCCCGCTATCCCAACCCGCTGAGATCACCTCGCCGGGCGACGCGCTGAGCAAGGCCCTGGCCCTGGAAAAAGCAACGGTTTTGTTTTATGATGCGATGAAAGACGTCCTCGGGCAAAACCGTGAACTGGAGACGATTATTGCGGCGGAAAAGCAGCATGTGACAACACTCATGAAAGTGATCATGTCCGACGCGGAATTTCGTGGACTCTCCGACACCTGGTAACCCTCGGGAGTGCCGGGAGGCACAAGAAAAGGATAAGCGATGAGCGACCTGGCGAAAATGGAATGTGTTCCCTGCAAAGGTGGCGTGCCGCCACTTAAAGGAGATGACCTTAAGCAGATTCACGAACGCCTGGGACAAAACTGGGCGGTCGAGCAGGAACACCACCTGGAAAAAGAATTCACCTTCGATGATTTCCAGCAGGCGCTTGATTTCACCAATAAGGTCGGGCAGCTGGCCGAGCAGCAGGGACATCATCCCGATATCTATCTCACCTGGGGCAAAGTGGACATCAAAATTTGGACCCACAAAATCGATGGTTTGACTGAGAGCGATTTTGTCCTGGCGGCCAAAATCGACGAACTGGAGTAATGATTCCCGGATTTCATCCGACTTCTCCATGACGGTCAATCGGCGCTGGTGAACCGACCGATATAGTAAGAAAGGCAGTTTAACAGGAGTTACTCATGGCCGTAGTCAAAGATATTCTGGAGAACAAAGGAAACAAGGTTCTCTCCGCGGAAAAGACCGAGACGGTGTTGAATGCTGCCAAGCGGATGAACGAAAATCGAATCGGCTCATTGGTGATAACCGACGGTGAGAATGTCGTTGGGATCTTCACCGAACGGGATATCCTTACCCGCGTCGTCGGCGCCCGGCTCGAACCGGAGACCACCCAGGTCGGGGATGTCATGACCACGCCGGTTGCGGTCTGCCGTCGCGACACCACACTCGATGAGGCCCGCAGCGTCATGACCAAAAAACGCTTGCGGCATCTGCCGGTGGTCGAGGAAGGGCGATTGCTCGGCATTATTACAAGCGGGGATGTCCTGGCGTGGCATCTGGATGAACACATGGAAACGGTTCAATACCTTAACGAGTATATCTACAGCCGTTATTGAACAAGAAATCCCTTGTGGAATAAAAAAGCAGGTCGCTGTGGTCGCGCCCTGCTTTTTTATTCACAAATCTTCATTTCATTCAATTACGCACCGCTCGCATCTCGGCGATCATCTTATCGGGGCCAACCACTCCAATCAAGATTTTCTCGACCTCACCTTCTGAATTGAGCAGGAGTGTTGTCGGCAAGGAGTATTGCTTCAATCCGAAGCGTTCCATGAACGCTCGGGTTTCTGGTGAATTGGATTTTTCCAGTTGGATCTTCAACGGCACAAAATACTCCGCTTCGGCAATAACCGCTGGTCTGCTAAAAGTTCTCTTCTCCAGCACCTTGCAATTCGTACACCAAGTCGCCCAGGTATCAATTAATACTGGCTTATCTTCTTCACTGGCAAGCGCGAGACCTTCCTCCAAATCCGTATTCCAGGGGATACCGACATCTTGCGCGGTCATTGTCCCACTACCACCCATTGGCAGCCACTGGGCCGCAGGCGGCAAGATAAGTCCGCGCATGATTATCGTACCCAGAAGCAAATAGAGACCAATCAACAGCGCCAGCACACCTACGAATTTTTTTACGCGGCCAAAAAAGCTGGTCTCGGGAGTCAGCCGATCCAAGCCACCGCCAAAAACACCCAGCGCCGTGAGCAGCAGTCCGGCAAGAACTGCTATGATGGTGGGTGACACGATCGTCCGTATAAAATAGAGCGCCATCAAAAGCAGGACGAAACCGAAGAACTTGTTCACCGATTCCATCCACAGGCCCGCATTGGGCAGTTTATTGATCGCTGTCGAAAAGGTACCGATGATCACGAACAACGTCCCCAGCCCCAAAGCGAAAATAAACAGCACCAAAAATCCCAGCACCGGTGAACCACTGGTAGCGATATAAAGCAAAATACCGGCGACGAAGGGGCCCACGCAGGGGGAGATCACCAGCGCGGCGACAATGCCCAGCACAATCGCGCCGCCGACACCGCCGCCGGACTGCGCTCCACCCAGTTTGTTGCGAATCGCAGCGGGGACCTGCAGCTCATACAGGCCGAACATGGACAGGGCAAAGATGACGAAAACCACGGCGATGCCAATGACGACCGGCGGACTGGCCAGCCAAGCACCGAATACTCCGCCGACCAGCGAGACAACAAGCCCCATCAGTCCGTACACCAGGGCCATCGATCCAACATAAAACAAGGAAAGCGCAAAACCCTTGCCCACGGTGCGATCCTGCCCCGCAAATACGCTGACCGTGATAGGAATCATCGGATACGTGCAGGGCGAAAAAGAAAGCAGCAGGCCGGTGATAAAGGCCAATCCCAGGGCAATGAAATACCCCCAGAATCCATGCCGGTCAATCAAACGCTGGAGGTCAGAGGTCGGCGGCGATGTTTCTGTTGCTGATCCGTCGACATCACCGGTTGCCCTTGTCGGTTTCTCGGTTTCCGTTGAGAACATATGTTGCGCCGTCGCCTCGCCATTGGGGCCCACCGCGACCGCTAATTGCACTGTGTCGGTCTGCGGTGCCCGGCACTCTCGGTCATTGCACGGTTGGTAGGTGAAATGCAGCCGAACCGTGTACTCTCCATCCGCAGCAGTCTCGGCAATTCGGACGGAAAACGGGATCACGGTTTGCCCCTCGTAGACCGACATGATCTCGCCCATCAGGGAAACATCGTGTCCCACAGGGTATTGACGGCCGAAGGGAATCAGGGTCTCGGTGGTGTCAAAGGTCAACTCTGCTGCGATGAGCCAGTCTTCCTTCGGCTGGGCGGAATTAATGTGCCATCCATCGGCCACGGTAACAACCAATGCGGCGGGATGTGTCTCACCGGGAGACGCTGCTGTCCGGGAGAAAATGGCGTTGGTTGTAACCAATTCCGCAGCCGGCTCATCGATGACGCCGGGGGGAGGCGCCCCAAGGATCACACCGGAACCTGCCAGGTAACAGAACAAACCGATGATAACGGTAATGATTTGGTAACGAACGCTGTTTTCTACATCTCTGCTCTTTCCCACGATTTCCTCCGGCCCGGGCATTCGCCAACCACTTATTGGTAGTTGTTTTATACGATTCAGTATTGCGACCGGTTGGTCGACTCCTCAAGATCGGGGCAACGGGCCGGTTAGGACTGGTGCGGTGTGAGAGTTTCCCTGAGACGTTTGTCGACAATTTCTTTGATCATCGCCCGATCGATCTTGCCGACGAGGGCTTCTACCAGGCGACCGGTTAAGGTGGCGACAACCTCATCAGTAATTTGTTCAATTACTGCTGCGAGCTGCCGGCGCTCACCGGAATCCGTGGTAACGGAGAGCAGTTTTTCGTTGACCACGCCCGAGGTTATTTCGTGCGGTTTATCGATGATAACGCCGTATTTCCCGGTGCCGAATTCCTCTGAATCGAGATCAAGAGAGGATTCTTCCCCAAGCGAGGCTTCCGGCTCGTCCTGCATCCCTTGCGGCATAACATCGAGCCCCCGCAACTCGTCGTCCGGTGGATCGGTCGCACCCACGGAAACCTCATCGACTTTCCACTCTTCCTCATATTTTTTTCGCGGACGGGATGACTGACTGTCAGCTTCCTGCTCAAAGATACTCAGGGCGTCATTGATGATATCCTCTTCAGGCTCCCAGGACAGGCTTTCGGGCTCGTTGGTGCGGGCGGCGTACTCCCGCCGCAGCTGTGCGGCTACCTGCTGTTGCTGGTGAAGGATCCCAACCAGCATCTCGGCATTTGGCTGTGGCGGGACCAACTCAGAATGCGCGGTTTGGCAGACGCGCTGATAAATTTCCTGGGGAATATCCCGGCCAACCCAGACGATCGGCACACATCGCAATTCGGCATCCTGGCTGATCAAATTCAGCCACTCGCCGGCTGACATCGCGGGCTTTTGCAGATCAAACAAAACGACGTCCACCGGCCGGGTCCGGAGTAACCGGGCCAGGGTTGGGCAATCCAGCGCGGAGAGGGTCGTAAACTGCTCTCGGGGCAGCAGTGATCGATACCGCGCCTGCCGATCCATTGTCCGTGTTGCAACGGCAACGCTAATCACACTAGTAGTATCGGCAGGAGAATGAGATAAGTGGAGGAAGAGACGGTGGCTATTCGGTCTCGGAGAGTTTGGCGGAGGCTTTGTTCAAGGTCTCTTTTTCTTTTTCGGTAAGTCCTTCGTAACCAACCTCATTGATGCGATCCAGGACTCGGTCAACTTCGGCCATAAAATCAGCGTTGCGCTCCAATTTACGACGGGCCCGTTTTTTTTTCCGGCGGAGCCGGCGGTTTCGTAACCAGCCGAAAGGCGACGGGAATTTGAGTTTTCCCTCGTTGCGCAGCATATATAGAAAACCGATCAGCACCCCGCCCAAGTGTGTGATATGGGCGACATTACCCGCACCAGGCCGCCCGGCCACCGCCAGGAGATCAACGATGATCAAAAAGCCGACAAAGTATTTCGCCGGAACCGGAAACAGAAAATAGATATAGATCGGATTATTCGGCCAGGTTCGTGCGTAAGCGAACAACACGGCCAGAACGGCCCCCGAGGCGCCGATCACCGGGATATTCATATTGAGCGGGATCAGCACCGTGATGACTCCGGCCCCGATACCGGTCACCAGGTAGTATTTCATAAATGCGCGCGTCCCCCAGGACAGCTCCAGGTTGCGGCCGAACATCCACAGGGCGAACAGGTTAAAAAGGATGTGGAAAAAGCCGCCGTGCAGCCACATATAAGTGCCAAGCTGCCAGATAAAACCACGAGTCCAGACATCCGAGGCGCGCAAGCCGAAGGCATTGATCAAACCCGGGCCCGAGATCATCTGCAACAGGAAGACCAACGCATTGACAATGAGGATGACCTTAATGCCCGGTGGCAGAAGCCCGCCGCCGAAACCCGGCTGCATGTAACTTGTGGATCGAAATCGATATCGCATTTACGGCCAGCCTGTCGCCACAAACAGCTTTCTCAGCCATATAAGGTACGCACAAAACGGCGTATTCGTTCCCCTAAGATTAGTATCGACCGTTCAACCGTGGGAGAAAGGTCGAAAAACAAATCATCGGTACCCTGCGATCAGTACGATGGTGAACACCAGATAGATACCCGGGGCATCGAGACACTGACGGAAGGATGTTCGTACGCAACCAGGAGGCCGGCGACGCTATACCAGGATCGTGTCTACTTTTTCGACGATCTGCTGTTTGGGTACGGCGCCGATAAGCTGGTCGACCTTCTCACCATCTTTGAAAAACAGCAGACTCGGAATGGACATAATCTTATAGTTGGAGGCTGTCTGATTATTCTTGTCGACATCCATGCGGGCAACTTTCAATTTCCCATCGTATTCCTTGGCCAGCTCTTCCACAATTGGGTGGATCATCCGGCAGGGGCCACACCACACGGCCCAAAAATCGACGAGAACCGGTATATCAGACTTCAGAACTTCCGCTTCAAAATTCCCATCAGTGACTTCGATTGCCTCGGCCATAGCCGCCTCCCTTATTCTCTACAGTCATTCTCTAATACGTCCGAGAGGTTCATCTGTCAACCAATTCCAACGATACCCCTGGTCTCTTCACCGAGTCCCAAAATATACGCAAGGCTCCGCCGAGACGATAAAGACTTTTTGACAGGGATCTTTACGACGCAGGTACCGGAGTGAATCCAAGCGGTGCGGGATCAATTGCTGTTGGCGGCAAGACTCGTCCCACCAAAAAATGTGATCCGAACACTAGAATTAAGTCCTCGGGATCAGCGGCCGCACGAGCCTCACGGTACATGCGCTGCGGGTCTCGACTGGCGGCAAAGCGCAAACTCTGCTGCCGAGCAAATGATCGTACCTCGCCCAGACCCCAGGCACGACGATTGGGAAACCGCGTAAAATACCAGGAATCCACCAGCGGCGACAAGGTGCGAATCATAGTCGGCCAGCGCTTGTCCTTGGCGATGGCGCACACCGCCAACACCCGACGTCCATTCACAACCCGTGACAGCGAATCCGCCAAGCCACGGGCGGCGGCCGCGTTATGCGCGACATCGAAAATAGTCAGCGGTTTCTCAGGCAACACCTGGAATCGTCCCGGCCACACCGTTACCCGCAAACCGTCCCGAATCGCTTTTTTTGTAAGCGAAACGCCACACGCGGGCAAATAAGACAGCGCAGCCAGAATGCCCGTCAAATTATCACGGTAAATGTCTCCCGGATAGCGCCAGGATATTCGCGATGGTAAGGTGCCGTTGGCTGATATGTCATACGCACCCGGCGCGAGACGGTCGCGCAAATCAAGGCACTGGGTAGCATCCACGAAAGGAGCAGAGCGTTGACAGGCAATCTTGGCGATGGCCTGGCGGGCCGATTCGGTCATCGGGCCACATACCACCGGAACACCCGGCTTAATGATGCCGGCCTTTTCGCCGGCGATCCGGACGCGCGTTCGACCGAGAGTCTTGGTATGGTCGAGATCAATTGAGGTAATGACCGAAAGGATCGGCGTGACAATATTAGTCGCGTCTAAACGTCCACCCAGACCAACTTCCAAGACCGCAAGATCACATCCGGAGCGGGCAAACCAGTCAAATGCCATGGCGGTGGTAGTTTCGAAAAAAGTAATCCGGCGTTCGCGGATGAACGAACGGTGCTTTTTGATAAATGAACTCACAAACCGGCGGGGAATCCGTTGCCCGTCCACGCGAATCCGCTCGCGATAATCCATTAAATGCGGTGAGGTAAATAAACCTGTTTTGTAACCCGCGGTACTCAATACGGCGGCCAGGCTGGAACACACCGTGCCTTTCCCATTCGTACCCGCCACGTGAATGATTTCAAGCTGATTCTGTGGGTTGCCGAGGCGGTCGGCAAAGGCCGTAATATTGTGCAATCCCAGTTTAACACCAAAACTCTCCAAGCCGAAGAGTATGTCGATTGCCTCGGAGTATCGCATCGGAGCCTCTGCTACCAGGGATGGCGGGAAAAACTATTCGCTGGAGTCCTCTCGTAGTTCTTTCAGCGAGTCTTGGACGCCCGAGGCCGGGCCGCACAGGTACTTCAGCAGTTGTGCGATTGTTTCGCGAAGGTTTGATCGGGGGATAATGCAGTCCAGAAAACCATGGTTCTGGAAGAACTCTGATGATTGAAAACCTTCCGGCAGCTTCTGGCCGATTGTCTGCTGAATAACCCGTGGTCCCGCGAAACCCAACTGGGCTTTCGGCTCGGCAATGATGACGTCGCCCAGGCTCGCATACGAGGCCATCACGCCGGCCGTGGTTGGATTGGTCAACACGGAAATGAACGGGATTCGCTCCTCCCGCAGTTGGCCGAGTAACGTGCCGGTCTTGGCCATCTGCATCAGGGAGAAAATCCCCTCCTGCATGCGGGCGCCGCCGGAACAACTGACGATCACCAGTGGAATCCGTCGCTCCAGTGCGCGCTCAATCGACCGGGCGACCTTCTCGCCGACGACTGATCCCATACTCCCGCCAATGAAGGCAAAATCCATGACGCTGAAGCTGACCGGCCGCCCGTCGATACGGCCTATGCCACAGACGACGGCATCTCGCATCCCGGATTTCTTCTGTGATTGAGCGATGCGCTCAGGATACGCTATACGATCACTGAATGTCAGGGGATCGGTGCTGCTCAGATCAGCGTCGAACTCTTCCAGCCGGGCGTCATCGAGGAGCATTTCGATGTACTGGTGATGGCGAATCCGGAAATGGTATCCGCACGACGGGCAGACCCATAATTCACGCTCCAGTTCCTTGCCGAAGAGAATCTCCCCACAGTCTTTGCACTTCGTCCAGATCCCATCGGGGATTTCTTTTCTCTCCTGGCGCGAGATGCCCGATTTTGGTTTACGGAACCATTCCATAGATATTCTCTCACCTTTCGCCGTCGTACAGCGTGTCCAACATAGTCAGTTTTATGCGTTACAGCCAGCCAAAAGATGACATACGGGATGGATTAGCCAGAGGCGAATTCCTTGAACATAATGACCGCATCTTCCACGGGTGAATCGTAGTACTGCGGTTGCACACCGATTTTTCGGTATCCGTGTGAAAGATAGAAGTCGATGGCAGATTGATTGGATGGCCGCACCTCCAAAATCGCACACAATTTGTGCTGTTGTCGGGCAAGGGATTCGGCATGATCCAGCAGTTGATGCCCGATCCCTTTTTTTCGGTAATCACGCGCGACAGCAATATTGTGGATATGTAACTCGTCACTCAACGCACCGGCACACAAGTATCCAACCACCGTATCCCCAACCAGCGCAGCGAGATTGATGGTCCAGTCTTCCCGCAGCCAGTCCGCGAACACCGAGCGCGGCCAGGCATCGGTGAACGTCGCCGACTCAATACGATCAACCGCAGCGAGATCAGCAGCCGTTAAATCGCGGATTGTGCAATGCGTCAATTCGGCTTGTTCCATTTGCGAAAACCCGGGGTTGGTCCGTAGTCCAACTGCCATTGACGCCAATTGATACTACCACCGGCGGCGATTTTCTTTGCGGCCAGTTCAACCAATGCTTTCCCCGCCTGTTCTCCACTTCCCGGGACAATTACGGTATTCTGCCTGAACTTATGGAGGACCTCCTGCGTTTTCCGATCATCGGAGACCGCAATAGTTTTCGGCACGTTTTCCAGTCGGGCGATCTCTTCGACCGACAAGACTGTTACGGGATGGAATTTATCCTGTCTGGCCGCGACTTCGCTCCAGTAGAACAAATCACCGCGACAGTGAATCAGGCAGCCCAGCGATTCAGACGACGACCCGTGGATTGCCCGCCATAATTCCAGCGTGGAGACCGGTGCAGTCGGTGTATCTGCGGCCGCCGCGAGACCCATGATGGTCGAAGCGCCGACTCGCAATCCGGTAAATGATCCCGGCCCGGAGACAACGGCAAAGCCGGTGATCTCCTCAAGTGAACTTCCTTGCTCTGCGAGAAAATCGATTATAGCCTGTGGCAGCAGTTCGGCGTGTCGGCGGTGTGCATCGATAGTCTTTGCCACGGATACGTCATTGCGCAGTAATCCAAGATGTAAATTATCGCCGGCAGTATCCAACCCAAGGATAGTCATGCTGAATTTCCCGTTTTCGTCGGTTCCGCCGGTCGCTTCACGACAATTCGCCGTTGGGTTTCATTGAGCCGTTCAAAAACAATCAACCAGGTCAACGGTAACTGAGCATCCGGGAGATTTTCCACCCATTCAATGACCACGATTGCCTGGTCACGGGCAATATCTTCAAGCCCTAAATCCGCGAGCTCCTGCTCATGCCGCACCCGGTAGAGATCGACATGACACAGGGTGGATTCGCCCCGATAGATGTTCACGAGTGTAAAGGATGGCGAAACAACCGAATCGGGTATGGCGAGTCCTACGGCCAGTCCCTGCACCCACGTCGTTTTGCCTGCGCCTAACGGCCCGGAGAGACCAATCCAGTCGCCCGGACGTACCCGGACGGCAAACGTGCGGGCATGGCGCTGCATCTCGTCGGGCGAGGAGAATGTTGCCTGTTCGACTGCGATCATTTCGGGGTCAGGGTGGCCACCGGCAGGATCACCTCCGGCAGGCTGATGCCACCATGCTGGAATGTTCCCGCGAATCGCCTCTGATATTCATTGAATTGCGTCGGGTACACAAAGAAGAAATCGTCCTTGGCGATTAGGTAGGTGGTATTCATTGTAAAGGACGGCAACTTGTAGGCGCCGGGGTCGCGAATTGCCATCGACTCTTTCGGTTCGCCGTTGAGATTGTCGCCATATTTGTAGCGCAGGTTGGTCGACGTATCCTTCTTTGCGCGGGCGATGGTGCCACGCTGCCCGAGAATACTGCCATGATCGGACGTGACCACCACGACACAATCCTGCCGTGAGAGGAATTGCAGCACTTTGAACCAGGAGGAATTGGTAAACCAGGTTTTCATCAAATCCCGAAAGGCGCCCTGATCCGGCGCCAGTTCCCGCAGCAATTCGGATTCCGAACGACCGTGCACCAGGTTGTCGATGAAATTGTAAACCACGGAAAGCAACTGGGTGCTGGCGTAGGTGCCGATCTGTTTGGCGAGCCGGTCGCCCTCGTCCTGGTCGAGTACTTTCACATATTTTGCCTCTGGTTTTAACCGAATTCCCAGACGAGCTAGCTGATCATCCAATAGTTGCCGTTCGAGGCGATTGCGAGAAAACTCGTCCTTCGAGCCAATCTGCCATAGTTCGGGATGCAGCCTTTGCACGTCGGCGGGGAACAGTCCGGAAAAAATGGCATTGCGCGAAAACGGGGTAGCCGACGGCAGAATTGAGTAATAGTGATCTCGTTTGATGTTAAAAAGTTGCGCGACTTCCGGTTCGATATGCAGCCATTGATCCAGACTCATGCAGTCAATCACAAACAGGTACAGCTGCTTCCCCGCTTTTAGATGCGGAGCCACCCAGCGCTGCACCACATCGGTGGACAGGGGCGGCCGATCATCGCCGTCGTTGACCCAATCATAGTAATTGTTTTCCACGAACTTCGCGAACTCCGCCGACCACTGCCGTTGATGCTCGCGACGGATTTCATCCAGCCCTAGTTCGCGAAATCTATCGATATCCAAATCCCACGAAGAAAGTTTCAGGTGTGCATCGATCCAGTCCGCCCAGCCCATCGGACCGTACAGGCGGGCTTGCAGCGAGGCCAAATCCTGCGCGTATTGCCGCGAGAGATGTTCCGTGCGAATTTTGCCGGATTCCAAGTGCCGTTTGACAACCGAGAGGATTTGTGATGGATTCACCGGTTTGGTGAGATAATCATCAATCTTTTTGCCGATCGCCTGTTCCATCAAATCTTCTTCTTCGGACTTGGTCACCATCACCACCGGCAAATTCGGTGACAGATGTTTGATTTCCTCCAGCGTGGAAAGCCCGTCCCGACCGGTCATCATTTCGTCCAGCAGGATAAGATCGTAGCGGTTCACGCCGATAAGTTCGAGTGCCTCATCGCCACTGGTCGCTCCATCAACCTGGTATCCGCGCTCCCGGAGGAAGACCAGATGTGATTCAAGGTGGTCTATCTCGTCGTCAACCCATAAGATTGACTTTGCTTGAGGCACCATGGTTTTCCACCCCCAATGTGTGATCAGTGTGCATCTGCACCGGGTTACTGCGACGTCGGCAGTTCAATAACGAATTCCGTTCGTTCCCCCGGAATACTCTCTGCAATGTAGATACGTCCGTTATGGTATTCTGCAACAATGCGACGTGACAACGTTAATCCGAGACCCCAGCCGCGCTTCTTGGACGTCTGACCCGGACTGAACACTTTCTTAGAGATATTGGCGGGTATCCCGCGTCCGTTATCCACCACGCGGATAATTGCCAGGCCATTTTCTTCGTCATGTTCAAGGCTGACATCGATTTGTCCCGTGCGCGAGTCGACCGCTTCCAGAGAGTTTTTAATGAGGTTTTCCAAGACCCAACTGATCAATTCGGCATTGGCCACCGCCGTCACCGGGGTATCCGCCCGAACAGTTAATTTTGCGCCCTTACCCCGGAACGGCAGTCGCGCCCTAAAATATTCAGCAGTAGAGAGAATGATCTCACGGAGGTCCACTGCTTCGCGATGCGGTTCCGACCCAATCAAGCCAAACCGGTTGGCCACTTGTTCTAACCGCTTGGTATCAGTAAACATACGATTTAGAATCTGGTCGATTGAGGCACCGTTATTCGCCTCCATCGAAATTTTTCCACTGCGGTTGCGTTCACGCATAATTTCCAGCCACCCCAGCAGCGACGACAAAGGCGTTCCTAATTGATGGGCGGTTTCCTTGGCCATTCCGACCCAGATATATCGCTGTTCGGCTTGCTTAAGATTGCGAAAACCGAAATACGCGATCGCCAGGAAGAGGACAACCAGGCCAACCTCCACAAACGGTAACAGTTGCAGGTTGCGAATCAGGCGGTAATTCCCGTAATGGATATAGTGCAGTACCTCACCCGCGTAGGTAATTGGAACCGGAGGGTAATGGTCATCCATCGATCTGACAATCCGCCGGACTTTCTCGACCGTTTCCGGATCCCGCTGGATGTCGGAATCCGGCACTCCTTCCAGTTCACGCCAGTGGAGCGGATTGTTCTGCGGATCGGTCACCACCAGGGGAAACGACCGCTTCTGGATGATCTCCTCGAACAGAAAGCCCGTGATGGCTTCCGATTGCGATTCCACCGCCCGCCGCCACTGGTCGGCGTAGTTCATGGCCATCCGCTGTTCGGCGCGCTTAAGCTGGGTAACGACTGTCTGGGTATACCACGCCAGCACGGCCGCAATAACCGCGACACCAAAGATCAAGAATCCCTTGAAAATCAGCGGTAGGCCGGTGTACCCCGTGGGATCGTGGAAAATCATCCAACCGCGATGGCGATGGCTCTTTTGTGACATATCTCTTTGCACATCGGCGTCACGGGGAGCGCCGTTTAGCCGATTTCTTCTTCACCACCGACGTAGGGGCGGAGTTTCTCCGGGATGCGTACCGTACCCCGTTCGGTTTGATGGTTTTCGATTAAGGCGATCATGGTGCGCGGCAAGGCAAGACCGGAACCGTTGAGCGTGTGCGGAAACTGCGGTTTTCCCTTGGGGGCCGGTCGAAACCGCAAATTCATCCGGCGGGCCTGGAAATCAAGGAAATTCGAGCAGGAAGATACCTCGAGGTAATTTTCCATCCCAGCTGCCCAGACCTCCAGGTCGTAACATTTCGCGGCGGCAAAGGAGAGATCACCGGTGGCCAATACTCGCACCCGGTACGGCAACTCCAGGGACTGCAAAATATCTTCAGCGTCGGCGGTGAGTGATTCTAATTCGTCATACGACTGTTCCGGCGGCACGATTTTGACCAGTTCTACTTTGTCGAATTGATGTACCCGAATCATGCCCCGGGTATCTTTGCCGTGTGCACCCGCCTCCCGGCGAAAACATGGGGTGTAGGCCACATAGTTGATCGGCAGGTGTTCGGCTTTCAATAATTCACGCGCATGCAGGTTGGTGACCGGAACTTCGGCGGTGGGGATCAGATACAAGTCATCACCGGTGAGGTGATACATATCCTCCGCCAGTTTCGGGAGTTGTCCGGTGCCGGTCATGGTTTCCGAGGTCACCAGATACGGCACCCGCAGTTCGGTATACCCGTGGGCGACATGTCGATCGATCATAAAATTGATCAGCGCGCGTTGGAGCCGGGCGCCCCGCCCGGTTAGGGCAAAAAACCCGGTGCCGGAAACTTTCGCGCCGCGGGCGAGGTCCAAGATCCCCAGTTTTTCTCCCAACTCCCAGTGCGGCGCGGGCTTGAAGGAAGACTCGGGCATTTTGCCGTAGCTACGGATGTCTACATTACAGGATTCATCTCCCACGGGCACCGAGCTATCCGGAATGTTGGGCACCCAGAGCAGTCTTTCGTGGAGCTCCTGTTCAATTCCCCGGCGCTGTTCATCAATGTCGCTGATTTTTTGAGAGACTGATTTCATCGCGGCAATCTGCTCAGACGCATTTTCCCCAGCTTTTTTCTTTTTGGCAATTTCGGCCGAGGCGGTATTCAGCTGTTGTTTCAGTTGGTCGCCCTCGGCGATATTCGCGCGGCGCTGCTGATCGAGCTGCAGAATGCCGTCAAGATCAATAGCTGTATTTTTCCGTTCGGCGGCGGTTTGCACCAAGTCAGGATTTTGACGAATGAATTTTATATCCAGCATCAATGCCTCGATAATCTGCTCATCTTATACGGATTTTTCCGTGGATGATTATTCCCGGTTCACTTTTGCCGGGAGTCCTGCTCACTCGGTTCGTACATCGGCGGATCGGCCATACTGTAGGTCGGCACGAGTTCGGCCAGGGCGCGACGCGTAGTGGCGCGGTCCCCGGTCCGTGCGACATCCAGCAAATGTCCCACTTGCTCGCCAAAATCCGACTCCAGCGGTTGATTATCCGGAGCGATCATGATCTTGGGGTGCTCGGATGGTTTTCCGCGGGCGCCATTTTCAAACAGGGATTCACTCAGTTTCTCTCCGGCGCGCAGCCCGGTGATTTTGATTTCGATATCGACACCGGGGGTTAGACCGGAGAGGGCAACCAGATCGGTAGCCAAATCGTAAATGCGCACCGGTTCACCCATATCGAGGACCATGATATCGCCAGTGTGCCCGATCGCGGCCGCCTGCACGACCAGCAGTGAGGCTTCAGTGCAAGTCATGAAATACCGGGTGACTTCGGGATGTGTAACCGTGACCGGTCCGCCGGCGGCGATCTGCCGTTTAAACAGCGGTACCACGGAACCCTCGCTCCCCAAAACGTTGCCAAATCGGACCGCTACTACTTTGGTCGAGGAGGCTACGGCATAAAACTGCCCCAACATTTCCGCCACCCGCTTCGTGGCCCCCATCACACTGCGTGGGAAAACCGCCTTATCAGTGGAAATCAGCACGAACGCTTGTACACCAACGCGCTTGGCCCAGTCCAATAGCAACAACGAACCGCCAATATTGTTCAACACGGCCGCATCGGGGTGTGTTTCCATCAGCGGGACTTGTTTGAAGGCCGCGGCATGGAATATGATATCCGGCGGGGTTCGCGCGAAGAGTCGTTCGAATCGCGCGCCATCGGTGACATCCGCCACCATAATGCGAAACGGTAAGGTCGGATATTCTCGCCGCAGTTCATCGGCCAGATCATGCAGGCCGTTTTCCGAGCGATCTACCAAGTCCACCCGGGACGGTGAGAAACGGATCATTTGGCGGGCCAGTTCCGAGCCAATTGATCCGGCCGCGCCGGTGATCATCACTGCCCGATGTTGCATAAATTCAGATATTTTCGGCGTATCCAGGACCACCGCATCGCGACGCAGCAAGTCCTCCACCCGCACATCACGCAATTGGTTGACGCTCACGCGGCCATCGATCAACTCTTTCAAGACCGGAACCGTCTTGAATTCCACGCCGGTCTCCCGGCATTTAGTCACAATCCGTCGCATCTGGGAACCGGTGGCCGAGGGGATTGCAAGCAGAACCTGGTCAACACGATACTGCCGAACGACCGCCGGCAATTCATCAGTATTGCCCAGCACCGGGACACCATGCAAACTTGTACCCCGCTTAGCGGGATCGTCATCAATGATCCCGACGGGCTGCTGACTGACCGCCGTGTCCTTCTTTAATTCGCGGACAATCATTTCCCCCGCATCCCCGGCGCCCACCACGAGTACACGCCTGCCCGGATGTAACAGGCGCGGGCTGAATTCCCGCAATAGTCGGATCACGAACCGGGAGCCACCCAAAAAGACGATCAGCAGGAACCACTCAATGATAAACACCGAGCGCGGATAGCCCGGTACATGGGCAAAAAAGACCGGCAACACCAGCACCGCCGAGCCGACCGAAACCGCTTTCACGATAGAAACCAGGTCGTTAATTGAGGCATAGCGCCACATACCGCTGTAGAGTCGGAAATACAGCAGTGCCGCCGTGCGGATGATAATCACCAGCGGTAATGTATTGATAAATAACGCCATCTGCTCCGCCGGGATGTTACCGTCGAATCGCAACCAGAAAGCCAGAAAATACGCCGTGATAATCAAGGCCAGGTCGGTGATCAAAATCAGGAGTCGCCGGCGATAGGTGCCCTCCCAAGCACCGGTTTCCGGACCCGGCACGGGATCGAGGCGACGATACACCCACCAGCGCGGAACGCCCAAGAGCAACACGAGCGCCGCCCAGTATCCCAACAGGACACCGCGGGTGGTGGTGACCGGCTCGACCGGATCGAACGTCAATACCGCAATCGCCAATGTCCCGAACGTCACGGCATTAAAGACCCGGGTGAACTGTCGGAAAGGTGTGGTCACGGTGCGATGACGATAGACGCCGAACAGCGCCAGCAGGATCACCCAGCCCACGGTCAGGTAAAGTGCCGGGACACCATAATCCGCCAATTGAATTTCCACGCTGGGCGGACTGAACCACGGTGAGCGGTAGCGAATCCAATAGACCCCGGCGAGAGCAACCTGAAATACAGCCACATCCCAGAGAACCCACCACCACATCTGATTCGCGGATAGTCTTCTCACGTTGCGCTTGTCCATCTCGTTCCCTGCCACGACCTTTTGCGGTCAATCCTGCATTATACGTCTATTTGCCATGTTGACACAAGTGTAGTAACAGCCCAAGGAGAATACTACCTGTGATTTGCCTGGCAGCCGGCCGGGGTCTTACTCTGGCCATTGGGTCATGATCGGGCAGTCGTAGTCGTCGCCCCTTCGGGCAGTGTTTCCAGCACATCCGATCGTTCGGTCATTGCGCGGGCCACCTCTGCCGTGATCAGCCCGCGTTTGGCCAATTGTCGCAAAGACACATCAAACCCGTGCATACCTGCCGCGCTCCCTGTTTGAATCAAGGTCGGCAGTTGACTTAATCGCATATCCCGAATGACAGCGCGGACCGCCGGTGTGCCGATCAGAACTTCGGTCGCGACTGCCAACCCGGCGTTATCAGCCCGCGGCAGCAGCCGCTGGCAGACGATCCCGCGCAGGCCGCCGGCAAGCTGCACCGCTGCTTCCTGACGCTGGTCCGGGGGATATAAACCCAAGATGCGGTGGATGGTTTGCGTGGTATTTGAGGTATGCAGGCTGGTGAGAACGAGGTGTCCGGTCTCGGCGGCATTGAGCGCCACGGAAAGCGTTTGCCGATCACGGATTTCGCCGATGAATATCACATCCGGGTCCTGCCGCAGCAGGTTCTTTAAACCTAAGCTGAAAGACCGGGTATCCCGGCCAACTTCCCGTTGCTTGACCACGGAGCGCTTGCCGGGATGAATAAATTCAATCGGATCTTCCAGGGTAATAATGACTTTGCGAAACTCGGCATTAATCAAGTCAATCATGGCCGCCAGCGTCGTACTCTTGCCTACCCCGGTCGGTCCGGCAACGATCACTAATCCATCCGGCAACCGTGCCAAATCATTGACCACCGGCGGTAATCCCAAACGTTCCAGCGATTTCACCTCCAAATCAATCGCCCGATACGTTGCTTCCACTACTCCCTGCTGGAAATGCACATTCACCCGCCAGCGACCGATATCCGGAATCGTCAAGGCGAAATTGGCCTCCCGCATCAATTCGAACTGTCGTACCTGCTCGGCATCCATAACCGAGTAAACGAGCCGTTTAATCTGATCGGCAGAGAGTACCTTGGTTCCCTGGGGAAACAACTCTTTCTGGATCCGAAACAGCGGCGGTCGCCCAACGGAGAGGTGCAAATCGGACGCCTCCTTATCCAGCATGCTGGATAAGAGATTGATAATATCAATTGACGAGATATGCTGACGTAATTTCGCCCGGGTATTCTCATCCAGTACATCGAATTGGACACCGACAAAATACCCCTCCTCACCACGTTCGGTGATGTGTACCACCCGTGCTTCAAACTCCAGTACCATCTGCGGATGTGGAATCGGCAAGGTGAAGTTTAATTCGCTGCCGATGGGCAATCGTTCTGCGGTGAAGAACCGCATGCCGCTGAATGAGATATCCTTGGTGTACCCACGAATATCCCTGGTCTGGCTTTTTAGACGGTAGGTCAGGGCATAGTCGGTTTGGATACGGCGTTCCGTACGTCGTTCCTCACCACAAAAATCTGGGGATACCATGCAATCCTCCGGTTGCTTCGCGAAAACGGACAAACCTCAGGACCGGATCGGTCCTGCTCTCAGTATCGGCTGTCGACACGAAATGATTCAATCACCAACGAAGCTAATTGGTGGATTGCAGCAGGTAAATACCCGCGAGCGCCAGCACAATGCCCAGCGAACGTTTGAGGGTGACCGGTTCCCGGAACACGATAAACCCAAGCAGTGCCATAAGCGCAAAACACCCGAGCCAGACGACCGGCCCGACAAGAGTCATATCCGGTTGCCGCCGAAAAGCGGTAAAATAGAGCACGGTGCCAATCGCGATACACACGCCACCGAGAAGGCTATAGATCAACCCGGGAACGGTGGTTTGCACCACAGCGCCGCCGCGATACAAAAGCAGAATCAACAACAACCCGACAAACGCACTCCCCTCCAGCACCGCACCACCCAAGGCATCCCCGATGCGCCCGGCAGCCAGGCGGACAAAGACATTGTACAGGCCGAAAAAGACCGCGGTTAACAGTGCCGGTCCGAACCAGGTTTTCATCGGGGCCCCCTTTCTGAGTATTTCACGACGACTGTTGTGTGAACAAGTCATACGTTGTTCCGGCGCCGGCGGCACACCCCGTTCGGATATCTACCGGCTTCTTACCGACCAGATGAAAGGCATTCAGGCCGCGCCTGCGGAGTTCCTGGGCGAACTCCGGGAATCCGTGGTGGGTGATCACCGTCTGTGCCCCGGTTGCCTCGACAAAGGCCAGCAATTGGGTATAGTCCGCATGATCTGATAATGGTACCATTGCCTCCGCGCGCGAGCGGTGATTGCGGTTGTGACCATCAAGTGCCCAGCCGCTGAGGAAGATGCGGTACGGGTTACTAATTTGCTGCCACTCACGATAGCCCCGTCCCGGGGGTATCACCACGACTTTGTCACGCAGATTATCGCCATTAAATCGTTCGATGCCGCTGAGTGAGATACCAAACTGCTCGTAAATCCGGCACATGGCATACACGTTTCGCTGACAGGCGAAGGCGAATCCTTCCCCGTCGAGCAAGGCAATCGCCTCCTGCGCCTTCCCCAAAGCATAGGCCAACAATACGGGGGTAAAACCACGGACCAATACGCGCTTGATCAACGTCACCAGATTAGCCACCACGATTTCGGTGGGTGGGAATTGATACGCCGGTTGCCCGTACGTTGTCTCCAGAATTAACACATCGCACGCCGGTGTCGCTGCGGGCGGTGAACTTTTTCCACCTGCGGGCTTCAAGTCGCCGCTGAAAAGAATTCGTGACCCACCGACCCGCATCAGGATTTGCGCTCCCCCGAGCACATGGCCGGAAGGATGAAGTTCCAGATCGGTACCTGCGAACGTCGTACTGACTCCATAGGGCAGTTCCGTGAATTCTCCACCACGAAATCGCCGGCGTGCCAGAGCCGCAGTTGGTGCGGTACACAGCGTTTTCTGGTGATGGGCACAATGGTCGGCATGCGCGTGGGAGGCAAAGGCACAGGCCACCGGCCGGGAGGCGTCCAGAACAAATGGCACGCCTTCGAGATGAATCCCGTTGTGATTTTTAATTAACATCAGAATCGTCGCCGTAGAATGTACCCAACAGCCCATACGCTGCCGATGAAAAATCCACAATATCGGCAACTCAGCTCCGGCAATCCCGGCCGCTCCGAACGGCCGCCGCGGCGCCGGGTTTTTCCGGCCAAAGACAACAAACGAATCAGCGTTGTCAGCTTCATGCCGACATCAAGGATGCAACCAATAAGTACAGCTGATTAACTCTTATAACCAATGGTGCGCAGGAATTTTTTGCGATCCTCGATATCCTCCACTTTCTCCACGCCCACCGGGGTCAGGCCGTCCACGACCCCCAGCACCGCGCGGCCCAGTTCGGTTTCAGTGACAATGACCTCAACCGGATTCGCTGTCGCACAGAAAATCCGGCACACCTCCGGGCAATCTTTCACGGCATTGAGGATATTGATCGGAAACCCTTCTTTCAGCACGATGAGAAAGGCGTGTCCCGCAGCAATGCGTTCAATGTTCTTAATCGCCACCTCAGCTGCTTCGGAATCATTGCCCGCGTGCCGGACGAGCCGATGTTGGGATGCTTCGGAAAAGGCCAAGCCGAATTTTATCGCGGTCGATCCGGACACCAGGATTTCGTACAAATCCTCGACGGTCTTGATGAAATGCGCGTGCCCAAAAATGATATTCCAACCGTCAGGAAACTCCAACCGAACGTTTTGTAAGTCCATGGGGTACTCCACGTATTGTGCCCCGATTCGAACCATGCCGAATGTGGGCAGGTCTTACTGCAGGGCCAATTCACCGGAAATTCGTTCGACTCGAACGATACGATCCAATGGTCGCAGCCGCTTAACGACATCCATTCCCTCAACGACTCTGCCGAATGACGACCACCGAAAATCGGAGAACGGTTGGCGAATGAGAGAAATACCAAATTCGCTGCGTGCGTCATGCCCGAGGTTGATGCGCCAGTAGAGAATTCCTCGTTCGAGTCGACGCATGGTCTGTTCATTGCGCACCGTTTCCAGGCCCGTGCCCCATCCGTCACCGCGCCGGTCACCGATAAAAATCGTTCGCCCGTCATCATGCGGGTTAACCGGGGAATCATCGTAGAATCCCGCTTCGACATAGTCCAAAAAATGGCGCACCGAGCGCGGCGCTGCATCATCAAACAATTCCACGACAAACGTTCCTTTCGCAGTCACGACCCTGACACGCGGTCGCGGGGTGTCGGCATGATAGAGGTCGGCATAAGTCACGGCCGTGATGTCTGTTTCAAACGTCCCCACTTCATCCCAGCGATTTTCGCGGAATTTTTCCCAGACGGCTGCGGCGTAGTAGCGAACGTGACGGTCAGGATCGTTAATCCCGGCGTTGAAGATTTGTCGCTGGACCGGCCCCACCTGCACCGAGGGTGACAAATTGGCGGTCAGGGCCAAAATGGCCATGCGCATGTCCGACCGTTCATCCTGTTGGTGATGCTTGTACAACGTCAGCAATGAATCAAACGTCAATCGCCCGTTGGCAAACGGCAACACGTTGTAGGCCAGGTACCGCACGAAGGGATCGGGGTCGTTCAACGCGTCCTGAATCGGCCCCTGAATAGCACCACGAAACGCCAAGGCAGAGCGGACGGCTGCTCCCCGAACCGCCGGCACAGAATCTTGCAGGAGATCTTTGACTACCGCAGTTGCTTCTTCCGTCAGGCCCCATTTGGGTTGAGCGAAAAACTCTAACTGTTTGGGAACCGCGGCACGTACCGGCCAGGCCGGGTCCTTCGCCAATTGTTTTAGATACGGGAGCGACTCATTCTGCAGCGCCCGCATGAACCCGTCCGCTAAGCGCACACGCACGCCGATATCCGGGTGGTCCAGCAGTTTTTCAAACTCCGGCGCTGCCGATCGCTGCCAATGGTAGCCAACGGCAAAGACTAATTGGGTGAGGATACCGGGATCTTCCATCGAGCGGAGATAGGAATACACGTCCTCCAGCCGGGTCGTGTCTCGCAGGGCGCCGATCCCCATGACCGCCCCGTAGCGAACATACCGGTTCGGGTGATCCAGCAGTTGCACTAACAACGGTTGGTAGTCGAAATCGCCGGCGTTTCCCAGCGCCATGGCGGCTGCGGCGACGACATCCTGTTTGGGATCATCCAGCAATTCCGCAATATCGTCGGCCAACAACGGTGATTTGAGTCGGGTCAGGGCCTGACATGCATATTCCCGAACCATCGGCTCAGGATCGTCCAGTAAGGCGGCAACTTTCTCTGTGGCATTTCGGTTCACCACTCCTGCCTGGTACAGCGTTGCCTGGGCGCGGACACGTGGATCGTCATGCTGCAAAAACGTCACGACGCTGTCACCATACTTCTTGGCGTAGAGCCGCCGCAGTGTCCATAGCAGATATTGGAGGGTGGTCGAATTGGTCTCTGTGAGCGTGTGACGGTAAACCGAGTCGGTTGCTGATTTCTTGCGCAGCGTTCCCAGCGCGAACGCCGCCCGTGCCCGTACGATGGTATCCGGATCAGCGAGTGTATTCACCAAGGCGCTGACTGCAAGCGTATCACCAATTCGCGCCGCGGCGAGCGCAGCGCGCCGGCGGACCGTGGGGTTGTCGTCGGTTAAAAAGGTCAACAACTCGCCGTCGTGGAGCGTGGCCTGGTCCTCCCAGATTGCAATCTGGATCAATTTGCTCTCATCTACTCCTCCGCCGGAACAGCCACCTATCAGCAATATGCCGAAAATCCCTGACAGGAGAATCACTCGCCGATATCGCTGGAATTTGGTCACGTATCTACCTCCCTGTATCTCTGGTCATTGGCACCAATTATACACATTCATAACCCCGATGGGAATATGCCGTTGAAGAAAAGTCACGCCGCAAACACCGAGTCACTGGCGCCGCGATGGGCAGAGCTCGGCGATGGGGCAGGCGCCGCATTTCGGAGTCCGGGCCCGGCAGATTTGCTGCCCGTGAAAAATGAAACGATGCGAAAAATCAATCCACTCATCTTTAGGTAGCACCTTTATCAGATCTGCCTCAATTTTCACCGGATCGTCCTTGTTGGTCAGTTTTAGCCGTTTGGCCAGACGACGCACATGGGTGTCGACCACCACCCCCGAGGCAATACCGAAGGCGGCACCCAATACTACATTGGCCGTTTTCCGCCCGATACCCGGCAAGGCGACCAATTCGTCCATTGTCTGTGGCACCCGGCCACCATGCGTTTCCAGCAATGCCCGGCAGCAACCCTGAATACTCTTCGCCTTGTTGCGGAAAAAACCGGTCGGACGGATGTCTGCCTCCAATTCCGCCTGATCTACTGCGACATAATCAGCTGCGGATTCGTACTTTTTGAACAGCGTCTCGGTCACGGCGTTGACTCGTTCATCCGTACACTGTGCCGAGAGGATCGTGGCAACCAGCAACTGGAGCGGCGACCGATGAGCTAACGCGGTTTTGGCTTCCGGGCAGGTTCGTGCCAGGATTGCATTAATTCGAGCAAGGCGTTTCTTGCGCGCAGCGAGTGATTCTTGGGGCATGGATTTACTCCGGCGTCAACCAGATGGCAGGATTGTCAGACATCGCGCAGAAAGCAATCAATCAAAACTCGTGTGGGTGACTTTGCCGCCGCACAGTGTCAACTTGACTCGCCCCAACAACTTCCAGCCAATAAACGGCGAATTGCACGAGCGAGAATGGAATTCATCACGTTTGACTTCCCATGATTCCTGCGGGTCAAAAACCGTGATATCCGCCGGCCCGCCTTCGCGTAACTCGCCGCCGGGAATGTTGACGACACGTGCCGGTGCGCAAGTCATCAATTTGATGATTTGCGGCCAGTCGAAGTTATTCTCTCTGACCAAAACTTTACCCGCGAGGCCCAGAGCGGTCTCCAGGCCAATCATGCCCGGGGGAGCGATATTGAACTCGGTATCCTTTTCCTGTACCGCATGCGGTGCGTGATCAGTGGCAATACAATCAATAATGCCGTCCGCTAACCCGGCAATAATCGCTCGCCGGTCCCGCTCGGTGCGTAACGGTGGGTTGACACGGAGGTTTGTATCAAATGATTCGGCGATGGCGGCATCGATCAGCGAGAAATGATGTGGTGTCGCCTCCGCGGTCACCGTTACCCCATCGCGTTTTGCGCGCTTGATCAGTTTCACCGATCCGGCACTTGAGATGTGGGCCAGATGCAATCGCGCACCCGTGAACGCCGCCAGTTGGATATCGCGGGAGACTACAATCTCTTCCGCCGCAGCCGGCCGACCACTCATGCCCAATCGTGTCGAAACTGCTCCCTCATGCATTAACCCGTCCCCACACAACGTCTCGTCCTCGCAGTGCGAAATGACCGGGATATCAAACATGCGCACATATTCCATTGCCCGGCGTTGTACTTCTGCCGAGGCCACGGAGCGGCCGTCCTCGGAAATGGCAATCGCACCGACGGAGACCATATCCCCGATTTCGGTGAGATGCTGCCCTCTTTGCCCCTGAGTAACTGCACCGATCGGACAGACCCGACAGGCCGCGCCCCGCGCCTGATCGATAACAAATTGGACCGTTTCCTGATCGTCAATTGGGGGATCGGTGTTGGGCATACAGCAGACGGAAGTAAATCCTCCGGCAGCGGCGGCACGGGCGCCGGACTGAATCGTCTCCTCGTCTTCGCGACCGGGTTCACGCAGATGGACATGCAAATCAACAAATCCGGGTGAGACAATCAAACCACGAACATCCACGACTCCCGGCGCTTCCAAGGCGTCCCCTTTGAGCAGTTCTTTTTTGTGGATTTCAATGCGCTCGATGTTCCCACCTTTAAGATAGACATCCCCCGGGCAATCCAGGTCACTGGCGGGGTCAATAATGCGGCCGCCTGCCAGCACTTTCACTGATCGGGGAATTCGTCGTTTCATAGTTGTTATCCTCGCGTTGCCGTCTCGCCACCACACAGCAGGTACAACACCGCCATGCGCACCGCCAGACCGTTGGTCACCTGGGAGAGAATAACCGAATTTGCCCCGTCCGCCACATCGGGTGTTATTTCGACACCCCGGTTCATCGGGCCGGGATGCATAACAATCACGTTTCGCCGTGCTCGCTTCAAGCGTTCGGCATTTAAACCGAACAGTAGCGTGTATTCCCGGAGCGAGGGCAGTAACGCCCCGGACTGCCGTTCCCGTTGAATGCGCAGCACATTGACTGCATCAACACCCTCTAAGGCCTGGTCCAAGTTGAAATACACCTCAACCCCCAAGAGCTGCAAATCGACGGGAATCAAGGTGGGCGGTCCGCACACCCGCACATTGGCGCCCAGCGTGACCAAGCCGAAAATATTGGATCGCGCCACCCGGCTGTGGGCGATATCGCCGACGATCAAGACGGTACGACCGCGTAAATCGCCCAGTCGCTCCCACAGCGTGAAAATGTCCAGCAACCCTTGCGTGGGGTGTTCATGCGCACCGTCTCCCGCATTAATCACGATCGAATTGCAGCTCCGGACAAGGTAGTGTGCAGCGCCCGGCGAGCGGTGACGAATCACGACCACATCAGTTTTCATTGCTTCGATATTATTGATCGTATCTTTCAGCGACTCACCTTTTTGCACCGACGAGGCAGACGTCGTAAAACTGACCACGTCCGCCGAAAGACGTTTTTCCGCCAGTTCGAACGAAATCCGGGTCCGCGTCGAGGGTTCGTAGAAGAGATTGACCACGGTCATACCGCGTAACGGCGGTACTTTCTTGACCGGCCGTTCAAGGATTTCTTTAAAGGTTACCGCGGTCTCCAGGATCAATTGAATGTCATCGGCGGGGATGCCCTCCAACCCCAAGAGGTGTGGGTTGGTCAACCGAGCGCTTCGTCGCGTCCGGGAGGGTTCCTGGCGCGCAGAAGACCGCTTCACTCTCCGTCGAGAACGTTTATCTGTTTTCGATGACGCCCTTTCCATGGCCAGGCCGATTTCTGCAATCCGGTGGGTTTAAAAATCCATATCGATTATGGTGCCGTCTTTTTTCTTTTTGGTTTTCTTCCGCCCGGTGGGCCGGACAATGACTACCAGATCGGTGGTATCGATTTCCTGCAATCGGACATCGACCTGTTCGTTGGTTGCCGTGGGGATGTTCTTGCCGACAAAATCCGCACGGATCGGCAATTCCCGGTGGCCGCGATCAATTAGGACGGCCAGCTGAATCGCCCTGGGGCGGCCCAGGTCCGTCAACGCATCTAACGCCGACCGAATCGTTCGCCCGGTGTACAACACATCATCAACCAGCACAACCACTTTACCGGTAATATCAAAAAGGATATCCGTCCGTTGAACAACGGGCTGATCGAACGCTGTCTTAAAATCATCGCGATAAAAGGAGATATCGAGGTATCCCACTGGCGGCCGCACTTTTTCGACCTGCTCAATTGCGTCCGCGATGCGGTCGGCAATCGGCCCCCCTCGCGTCTTAATGCCGATGATCACCAGGTTTTTGGCGCCGCGGTTGCGCTCGACGATTTCATGGCCGATGCGAATGATCGTGCGACGAATTGTCGCGGAGTCCATTATTTTTTGACGCGCTGCCCCCATCACCTAACCACCTAATATCTTACCTTTGTTGGCAGTATACGTGTGCGTTCTCTGTAGGTCATGGTCTTGCGGTACCTCAGTTACCTTTCCCGACCTCACCGGATCGGCTTAAAAGGCCGTGGCCAGTGTAGTAACCAAGTGCCGGTCAGGTCAACACTTTTCCCCTGCCGCGCCGAACCCGCCGCATTGTGCTTGACTTTACCCGATGATTTTGCTTCGTGTTCAACCAGTTGTGAGCGGGGGCCGAGGATGATTTCTGCCAAAAATATTTTGCCGCCCCGCGTGTAAAGAACACAGACAATGACACATAGCTGAGGAGGAGGTATGTCGCGCAAAGCAAAACTCTGGATTTTGGTCCCGCTGCTGCTCTTGATCATCGGTTGTGGAACCAATATCCCGTCCGGCCACCACGGGGTGAAGTACAAACGCTTTAGTGACGGCACGGAGATGGGTAAAATTTACCCGGAAGGATTTAACTGGCATTTCCCGTGGAACTCCATGTTCGTGTACAAGACCCAAATTTCCGAGCAAAAAGAGGATATCACGGTGCTGTCGGCGGACGGGGCCACGATTCAATTGGAGTTGTCGGTCTGGTACCGCCCCATTCCCATGCATCTCGATAGTCTACAAGTGAATATCGGACCGGACTACTATGACCGCATTATCGCACCGGCACTCCGTGGTGAGGGACGGCGCATCGCCGGCCAGTACAAGCCGGAAGAAATTTACTCGAGCAAACGCGAGCAAATTGCCAAGGGACTGCTGGAGGCGATGCAGTCATTGATGAGTGACAAGTTCATTAATATCGAAAACGTGATCTTCCGCAATGTCATTCTCCCGCTGAAGATCACCAACGCGATTGATGAAAAACTTTCGGCGCAGCAGGAAGCGCAGCGGATGGAGTTTATCCTGCAGCGAGAGGAGCAGGAAGCCGAGCGGAAACGCATTGAAGCACAGGGGATTGCCGATTTCCAAGAAATCGTCTCCTCCGGGCTGAGTCCCATGCTGCTGCAATGGAAAGGAATTGAATCTACCGAGAAGCTCGCCGAATCGCAAAACGCCAAAATCGTCATTATCGGCAACTCCAAGGATGGCTTGCCGCTTATTCTCGGCGGATACGACAAGTAGTGTTCTCTAAAATGGGGCCGTCCGGATTTTGACATCCGGCGGCCCCAAAGGTCCAGCGCATCGGCTTACCAATCGATTTCCCCTAACATCCTGACAACAACAATCCCGCGTCTTTGAGTATCACTGGAGGAAGCTTGACAAGTTTGGGGCGCCTAACTTTATTGTGCGTTTCCAAAACCGACGGCCGTTGGTACCTGCCGTCCCTGACCGGGTAGTAAGCGGGGTAATCCATGAGACTTTTCTCATTACGATCGGGCGCAGACGGTTGGGGTGGACGCGGCAGACGACGCCGACATCGGCAGTGCCGCAGGGGCGGCCCGACCCTTGCAGAAATCGGCAACGGGGGATGTTTCAAAGTCACTCGCCTGGCCGCGACCGGGGAAATCCGGCAGCGACTCATTGATATGGGGTTCATTCGGGGCGCTACCGGCCGTGTCTTGCGGGCAGCATTGCTCGGTGATCCGATCGAGCTGCAAATGCCGGGCTACAAGGTGTCACTACGCCGGTCAGAGGCGCGCAATATTTTTGTTGAGGAAATTGCATGACCCGGTTCGCCGATCCTCAGGCCGACCCGCGGAAATCATCCACTGCGGCGAGCGAAAAAACCGTCATTCGCGTGGCCCTTGCTGGAAACCCTAACTCGGGCAAAACGAGTCTCTTCAACGCGCTCACCGGCGCACGCCAACACATCGGAAACTATCCGGGGGTCACGGTCGAAAAGAAGCAGGGCGTGGTTGAATACGGGAACTATCGCATTGAATTTGTCGATCTGCCCGGCACCTATTCATTAACAGCGTATTCCCTGGAAGAAGTCGTCGCACGCGATTATCTGCTCAAACAAACGCCGGACCTGGTAGTCGATGTCATCGACACCACCAATCTGGAACGAAACCTCTATCTCCTTCTGCAATTTCAGGAACTTCAGGTGCCCGTCATCGGCGCGCTGAATATGATCGATGAGGCAGAACGGCGCGGGATTGAGATTGACGATCAGCAGTTGGACAAGATTCTGGGCATTCCCTTTGTCCGCACGGTGGGACGTACCGGCCGGGGCAAGTTCGATTTGCTGCGCAAGATCGTCCAGGTCGCGGAGGGCGAAATTGATACCAGCGCCCGCCACTTAAATTACGGCGCCGAACTGGAAAAGCAGCATCACGTAATCAGCGAAGTACTTGAAACTGATCCCGGCTTCACCAGCAAGTATCCAGCGCATTGGGTGGCAATCAAACTGCTGGAAGAGGATGATGACGCGTATCTGAAGGTCAGGACGGAACATCGGTATTCCGATGACGTCCTGGCGGTTGCCGAGAAATCACGGGAGTGGGTGGCCAACCATTTTGGCGAGGACAGTCCCACGGTAGTCGGCGAACAACGCTATGCCTATATCCGGGGTGCCGTTCGAGAAACGGTGGTGGTTGATCGGACCCGTAAACGCATCGATTTTACCGAAAAAATCGACGCCGTCATCCTAAACCGCTACCTCGGTGTGTTAATTTTCTTTGGCATCATGTATGCAATGTATGTCGGGGTGTTCACCATTGGCAATCCCGCGGGCGAGGCGCTGGAGTCGGTTTTTGCCTGGCTGGGTGCTCAGGCCCGCTTGATTCTGCCCGAAGGGATGGTTGCCGATCTCATCGTCGACGGCATCATCGGCGGGGTCGGCGGTGTTTTGACCTTTTTCCCTATCGTCATCCTGCTGTTCTTGGGACTCTCCTTTCTCGAAGACATCGGCTACATGGCCCGAGCGGCCTTTGTGATGGATAAGTTCTTCCACCTCTTCGGGATGCATGGCCGGAGTTTTATCCCATTCATGCTATCTACCGGGTGTGCAGTCCCCGGCGTGATGAGTGCGCGCACGTTAGTAAACCCCCGGGATCGCATCATCACGGTGCTGGTAGCTCCAATGCTTGTATGTGGCGCCAAGACACCGGTGCTGGCCATGTTTGCCGCGGCGTTTTTCCCGGAACACGCCGGCGAAGTTTTCTGGGGCATCTGGTTCCTCGGCTGGTTGTTGGCCTTTGTTGCTGGATGGGTTTTTCGAAAGACGCTTTTTCGCGGAGAATCTTCGCCGTTCGTGATGGAGCTACCGCCCTACCGATTTCCGACCGTGCGCGGTATCCTGACCCATATGTGGGACCGGGGCTGGATGTATGTCCGCAAAGCGGGAACAATTATTCTCTCCATCTCGATCATCATGTGGTTTCTGCTCTATTTCCCCAAGCCCGCAGAGTACTCCAAGGATTATAATGCTCTCCGGCAAACGGTCGAAACCACATACCAGCAAAACATCAAAACCTCTGAGCCCGTTCAAGACGCGATAGACGACAACGCAGCAATGGAACTACAGATACAAGCCCAGCTCGAATATGAATCAGCGCGAGACCGGCAACTGGCTACACTCGATACCCAGCAGGCAGCGGAAGAAATTGACGCCAGTGTCGCGGGACGGGTCGGCCACGCACTGGAGCCGATTTTCCGACCCGCGGGATTCGATTGGAAACTCAATATCGGCCTGTTCGCGGGATTCGTCGCCAAAGAGGTGCTGGTATCTACCATGGCCATCGTGTACGGCATCAGTGACGGCTCCAATACCGAGACTGAGAGCCTAAAATCTCAACTCATTGCCGATCCTCACTATTCTCCTGCCACCGCACTGGCGCTGATGGTTTTTGCACTCATCTATGCTCCGTGCCTGGCAGTTCAAGCAGTAATCCGTAAAGAACTGGGCAGTTGGAAGTGGTCCGCTCTTTCGCTGGGCTACACCGTGGTCTTAGCCTGGATCCTGGCCGTTATTGTCCACCAGGGAGCCACACTGGCCGGTCTTGGTTGATTCTGTCCTTATCTGACTTTCAGTCTACAAAAGGAACTCTCCACCTTGCCGATATTCAAAAGCGAGGGAATGGTATGTCACCATTTGCTCAAAACGTATCATTGGTGAGGCGAACAATGACCACAACCAGTGTTGTTCGACTTGGTGATTTATTGGTCAGCCATGGCCGAATTACCGAACACGAACTCTCCCAGGCGCTCAAGCAGCAAAAGGCAACCGGCCGGCGCTTGGGGGAAATTCTGATTGAGAATGGCACGATTACCGAACATGATCTGGTCGATGTTCTCTCCGAGCGTCTCGGAATTCCCAAGATCGGCATCGAAGGACTGGTCGCTGATCCGGCAGTTGTTAATATAGTTCCGTTGCGAATTGCCAAGAAATACCGGGTAGTCGCGCTCTTTAAAATCAATGAGAGACTCACTGTCGCGATGGCCGACCCGCTGGATATGGTCGCCATCGACGAAATTCGCTATCAGACCGGCCTAACTGTCAATCGCGTGATCGCGGCGCCCTCGGATATCGACGAAGCCATTGCCACGTTTTACACTGTTGCCGACAATGTCGAGCGGGTCATTCAGGATGTCGCCGCGTCGACGGCCCCAACAATTGAGCGTGGGGACGGCGACGATTCGCCCGCCGTTCGGTTGGTGGACGTATTGCTGACCGAGGCAATTCGGCAGCAGGCATCAGATATTCACATCGAACCGGTCGAGGATGCACTCCGGATTAGATTCCGCATTGACGGGGTACTCCACGAGGAAGCAGAGCCCCCGGCCAATTTGCATGCCGCCATCGCCTCACGCATCAAGGTGTTGGCATCCATGGACGTCTCGGAAAAACGGATCCCTCAGGACGGCCGTTTCTCCATGGCGCCGGACCAGGACTCGGTAGATCTTCGCGTATCGACCATTCCGACCATCCACGGTGAGAAAGTTGTCATTCGGGTACTGGGACGCCGCGGACAGAGTCTCGATCTGGATGATCTGGGCTTGGCTGAAAAGCAGCTCGCGATCTTCCGTGAGGAAATCCAATCCTCTGAGGGCATGATTCTGATCTGTGGGCCGACCTCCAGCGGAAAAACCACTACCTTGTATTCCATCCTCAAACATATAACAACGCCGGAAAAAAACATCGTGACCGTGGAAGATCCGGTTGAATACGCGTTAAAAAACATTAACCAGGTGCAGGTCAACGAGAAAGCCGGGCTCACGTTCCCGGTGTGTCTGCGGGCGTTTTTGCGGCAGAATCCAGATGTGATCATGGTGGGGGAGGTACGTGACAGTCCTACCGCACAGATCGCGATTCGGGCGGCAATGACCGGCCACCTGGTGCTCTCAACGTTGCATACAATCGACGCCGCCGCCGCGCCTCATCGGCTGATTGACATGGGCGCGGAACGCTATCTGGTCGCCACGGCACTGCGGACAGTTATTGCTCAGCGTTTAGTGCGTCGGCTGTGCTCCAAATGCGCCGAATCGGTTGTTCCTTCGCAGACGTTACGCGAACAACTGGGTTTCTCGCTCGAGGAGGAGAGCGGTGAGTGGCGACAGGCTGTGGGGTGTCAGTCTTGTCGCGGTACCGGCTATGACGGACAGGTCGGGATATACGAACTGTACACCGTTGATGATGCCGTGCGGACAATGATTGCCGAGGGAATTGGAGCCACACAACTGCGCGACCATCTGCGGGGTCTCCCCCAGTTTTCCGATCTACGAGAGCAATCCCGGGCATTAGTCACTCAGGGCATCACCACCGCCGAAGAAATCATTCGCGTGGTCCCCCGCCGGGCAGACGTGTGGGAGCATATCGCTGATTAATAGTAACTCTTTCACTCCCTGAGGATTCCTGATGCCAACCTTCAAATTTGAAGCCGCGGACAGCCAGGGAGTTCGCTCACGAGGGCACCTTTCCGCGGCGACTCATGATGCGGCCGGGGCAATCCTCCAGCGACAGGGAATGATTCCACTTACTCTCAAGCCGGTGAGTGAGGGGATCAAATGGTGGCCATTGAATGCCAGAGGCCCCCGGTGGTCACTGGAAAACAAAATTCTGTTTACGCGGAAGTTTGGCTCTCTCTTGCGCGCCGGAATCCCCTTGCTGACGCTGCTGGATATGATTGCGCGCCAGATGCGTGCACCACAGATCTCAGTGGCCCTCCACACAGTCCGCGATCGCATTGCGGGTGGCGAACCGCTGGCCGAAGCCCTGGCTGCCTACCCTACCCTGTTCGACCCGGTCTATCTCGGTGCGGTGAAAGCGGGAGAAGCTACCGGCAGGCTCGATACCGTCCTGGAGCATACTGCTGCTTATCTGGAACGGGAACTGGAAACGCGTCGCCGCATCAAAGAAGCGATTCGGTATCCGATCATGGTCATTATCGCGCTGATTGCGGCTGCAATTATCGTGCTGCGCTTCGTCGTCCCCAAATTTGCCGGTTTTTACAATAATTATGGGGGCGAATTGCCAGTACCGACTCAGATGCTCATGTTTGCGGCGGATTTAGTCGGTCGCCTGTGGTGGTTGTCCATACCGGTCGCTGCACTCGTAGGCCTTGTAGTCTGGTGGTTACATGGGACGGAACCTGGTCGGGTCTGGCGGGATCGTCAACTATTGCGACTACCCTTAATTGGTGTCTTGTTCATCAAAGTGGCGGTCAGCCGTTTTGCCCGGCTTTTTGGGGTCCTCTTTTCAGCGGGTCTCCCGACAACGGAGGCGCTTAACACAACCACCGCCGGTGTTGGCAATCGCACGATTGCCGCCGAGGTCGCCGCTCTGGGCCGACACATTACCGGTGGGGGATTAATTACCGGCTCCCCCCCGGGGTCGGTGATGCCTGACCTCGTCTACCAAATGATTTCAATCGGGTTTGAGTCCGGTGACGTCGATGGCATGTTGAGCGAGGTCGCCCGGCACTATGAGCAGGAAATTGATTACGATGTACGGAACTTGACCGACCGTCTGCAACCAATACTCTTAGTCTTTCTCGCTACCGGTGTCCTAGGGCTGGCGCTCTCGGTCCTGTTGCCGCTCTGGAATCTGATGAGCATCTTCCGTGGTTAGCTCCGTTAGCGCTTACCGTTCAGCGGTGCCACCCGATAAGATTTTTTTCGACCTGACCGATAATAGAAATGACCTTAGCCGGTCGAGTGGTGGAGGATAGTAAACTTTTAACAGGAGTGATCCGCATGCGTCAAGTTCGTGGGTTAATGCGCAACCCTGCCGGTTTTACGCTGATCGAGCTGGTGATCATCATCGTGGTTCTGGGAATTTTGGCCGCGGTGGCGATCCCGAAATACTTCGACATGGTGAGCGATGCCAAAGAATCGGCCTGTCGTGGCGCATTGGGGGGCCTGCGCTCAGCGGTATCAATCTGGTATGCCAAAGAAGCCTTGGAGACGGGAACGGCAAGTTGGCCGCCGATTGACTCGCTGCAGACTGTCGGGATTGTCATGGAACAAAGCATTCCGCCCAATCCGTACCAGTCCGATGACAGCGCGCCGGATTCGATTGTCACCGGCGTGACCAAAGGTACGACAGTCGGTAGCCGGGGCGGCTGGGCCTACAACCCGTCGACCGGTGAGATCTGGCCGAACACCTCGGTTGCCGGTGAGAACAACTGGTAATTGCAGGTCGACCGAGACGGACGGATTTTCTTTGGAACGTACCGGGTTCAGTAGCGACAATGAGCCCGTCTTTCGTCCCACCATCTTCCCCAGGTGGATCGGCTGGAGAGGTGTCGGCATGTTCGGGATGAGCCATCGCCATCTTTGCTCGCGCCATGGCTTCACGCTGATTGAGCTGGTCATGGTCATCCTGGTACTGGGAATTCTTTCCGCGGTTGCCATTCCCGTGATTGGATCATTGTTCGGATCATCAGAAGTAACGGTCACGCGGGAGGAGATGCGGCGGTTGGCAGTCGCAATCAGCGGCTCGGATCCAACTCGAGACCGCGGGTACGAGGGTGATGTTGGCTACCTGCCGGGATCGCTGGCGGATCTGGTAAGTAAACCGGATTCGGTCGCGGCCTGGAACGCCTATCAACATGTCGGTTGGAATGGACCCTATATCGATGGGGCCGATAGTGAATACCTAACTGACGCCTGGGGCACGGCTTATATCTATAATCCCTCGGCGCGGACTATCGCCAGCGTCGGTTCGGGAGATACGATTACCATTACGTTTTAGGCGGGAGCGTGAAGGCATTGCGGTACAGACCCACGGACGTCGGCGACGGATTCACCCTGATCGAAATCCTGATGGTGGTTGTAATCCTGGGAATCCTCGCAACGGTGGCCCTACGCTCTGTGCAGTCCACAATTGAGAGTTCACGCGTGTCGGAAACGCAAAAGGAAATGGAACACCTTTCGCACGCTATCGCCGGGAATCCAAATCTCTACAACAACGGCATGCGTTCCGATTTCGGATATGTCGGCGACGTCGGTGCGGTACCTGCCATTCTCGACGATTTGTTGAGCAATCCCGGCGGCTATGCCACGTGGGACGGTCCGTACGTTTCCGGCCGGTTCACCGAGGATGCCGCCGGCTTCAAGACAGACGCCTGGGGTAACGCATATTCTTTCACCAACGGTATCACCATCTCGTCAACTGGTGGTGGCTCAACCCCCCTCACCACCTCTGTCGCCTCGGCCGCCAGCGATCTCACAGCAAATCCGGTCGCTGGTTCGCTTACCGATGCCGCAGGCAATCCACCGGGCGATTCGGCGGTCGCTATTGATGTGATCATCGATTACCCCGACGGGGTCGGGAGTATGACTTCCTCAACCGTCAATCCTAATTCCGGTGGGGGATTCACATTCTCCGGTATCCCAATCGGCAATCATCTGGTGCGGGCGATCTATCGGGCAACCGATGATACGGTAACTGCTTACACCTCCGTGCTGCCGCGGACCGGCAGTACGTTGACGTTGCGTCTACCGGGAGACCCGTTTGCTGGAGGGGGCGGAGGCGGGGGCGGCGGCACACCAGGTTCTATTGAATACGTGGAGGGATCAGCCGCTACCACTGGGATATTCAATGACGACGTGGAGTTTGATATCATCAACCCCGGCGATGAGGAAGTGACGATCACCTGGCTGATCGCAGAATTCAGCCCCACTGCCTACTTCCAGCGTATCCGGTGGGGCGGCGCAAATGTTTTCAATGAATCTAATCCCAAGGCGGCCAGCGGCGATACCTGTGTATTCACCTCACCGCAAGCGCTTGGCGCCGGGTCCTCAGTGGAGATTGATTTGGAGGATTTTCGCGACAGTCCGGTCGGCGGTTGGGGGGTCGATATGTCGAACACCGATTTCACGATCACCTTTTCCGATGGATCGGCCATCACTTTCAATAGCGGAACATAAGAAAGCATAATGGAATTTCATTCAGAGTAACGTACCATGGCGGCCGAATCGAATGAACTTTTGCGGGTTGAACGGACCGAGTCCGCGAAGCCACCGGTAATCGACTCGACGGCTGATGTGGGTCCGGACAATTTCGTCCTCGACCAGGAACCGGAGCAGACTGAGCCGACACAGCGGATTCGCTGGCAGGATAATCACCGCAAGCGCTTGGCAAGTATCGGCATTGAGTTCGATGGACAGCGCTTGACCGTGGTCGGGTTGTACGGACGAGGCAGGAAAAAGCGATTCGGCCGGCTGGCCAGGTGTGAATGGCCAAAGACTCCCTCACGAGATGCCCTGATTTCCCAACTGCGCGGATTCATGCTCAATCAGCATACGCCCATTCATCTGGTTTTAAGTACCCCGCGGGGTATCGTCCGACGGTATCTCATCCCCCAACTGCCACGAGCGAAGCGGCGACAGGCGGCAATCTGGGAGGGCAAACAACTGGTGCCGTTCCCGCTCGATTATGAGCACGCACTCTTTGGCTTTCATTTTCAGAATGTCGCGAGAAAACAGTGCCAAGTAACTTTGGTGGCACTGCCTCGGAGTGACGCGGGGGGCATCATTGAGGCTCTCCTCCGGATTGGTATTCCCATTAACAGCATTGTTCTCTCCGGCACGCAAAATCCTCCCCGATACGAACGGGGAGGCTTAAGCCACCCAGAGGGTATCGATGCCGTCGTCCTTTGTTCACCCAGCCGGGCAGCCTTTGTCGCTTTTGCCGGGGACAATATCACGTTTCACTATGACCTCGGCGCCCTGCCGGTGCAGACCGGGAGCATTGCCGGGACGCAACCACAACCGAGTGATAATGCCTTTTCCTGGATCTTTGAATTACGGCCAATGATTTCCGATGCGCTTGATTTTTTCACCAGCAGCCATCCCAACGTGACGTTGACCCATTTGCATGTCGTGGGGATGGACGAATCACTGGCTCCACATCTTACCGAGTTAGCGGAACGATTTACCGAAGGAATCGAAGTCGTAAATCCACTCCTGGATTTTTCCGCATCGCTCCCCGATGATTTTCAAGAATGGATTCGAAAGAACATCGGCGCATTTACGCCGGCGTCACTCGCCGCCGCCGGGCGTCCGGCGATTGATCTGTCGCCATCACACCTCCGGTGCGATCGGTGGAATCTACGGTTGATTAAGTATGCTCGCACGGCGTTTATCGTCTCACTGGCCGTGATCGCAGCGGTTACCGGTCTGCTGGTGCAACATCTTCTGGCCAGGCAGCAGGCGGTTGACTTGGCTCGACGTGAACTCCACCAATTGCAAAACTCACCACCGGTTCAAAACGTGACCGGCGCGATGACCAGCCTGATTGAGTATCAGGCATTTGCGTCATCTCTTGATGAACGGCCAGAACGATGGATGCCCTGGCTAAAAACCATGTTTGCCACTATGCCACTTAATTGCCGTCTGGATCTTCTGACTGTCGAGCCGACTCCCGTGCCAGATGCCGAGGCAGCCCTGAGAATTCGCCTGGCCGGATCATTAAGTCCCGAGAGCACACCGCACGCGGTCAACTATCATTCCTGGTTGACCGATCTTGAGCGATTGGCCGGCCCAGGGAATGTTGAGTTGGCGGACGAACGTCGCATCAACTGGAAAGGGCGAACCCGTTCAGCGTTTACCATTATTCTGACTCCACCACGCAGTCGGGTACTGGGGGAGAACCGATGAGACGACCATCCGCCTGGCTCATCTGGACCGGTGCCGCGCTGGCCGTGTGGATCATCTGGGGATTGCTAATAGCAATGACTGTGCAACGCTCGCTTTCGGACCTTGCGCAGGAACGTGATACACTCAAGAGCGAAACCGCCAAAGCCACGGCATTGCTCGCCAACGCGCCCCTGGTTGCCCGACGTCTGGATTCTCTCGGCACATCCCTGCAGAAGACGACGCAACGATTCTACTCTCTCGAAGAACTGCGGCAATTGGAAGCAGCGGTACAACGGCCAGCGAATGATCATGACATAGCCGAGACTTCGGTTGAGTTGGAATTAAACTCAGTTCTTGATTTGCAGCAATCCCCTCCGGGCGACATTCCCCGGATCGACACGGTGGGTATCAACGTTTCCGCCCATGGCGACTTTCAGGCAATCGGCCGGTGGCTGGATGATATCGAGCAACGTGTCGATTTCACACAATGGAGGGGCGCCCGCTGGGAAAATGGAAACAAGGTGAACATGGTGACTTTTGCCGGCATTGCGGCCTTCCGGATTGCAGTCAATCGCTGGGATGCGGCGGAAAGATGACCGGATAAGAACGATGAACGAACCCACCCGAAAAAAAGTGCTTTTTGTCGTGTTGATCGCCGCCGTGATGTTTGCGCTGGTCATGCAGCCCTGGAAGAGCGATCCTCCCCAACGCAGCGAACCTGAAGCCGATGGGTCTTTAACCCCATCAGCACCCGCGGCCGTGGCAACTATGGTCCAACCGCCGCAACGGGTATCCACCGGAGATCATCCGCACATCGAATTTTCGCACACCTGGCCGGAAAATCCATTCAATGACCCATTTGCCGACGAGAGCCTTGCGGCGGTATCAACTGTCCCTTCGCTCGGCGAAGACCTGCAATTACAAGGAATTTTGTCCACCAACGGGCAGCGGGTATGTGTGATCAACGGTCAAACCTATGAAACCGCCATGACGGTTCAGGGATGGCGCATTGTGGAGATACAAAACTCCGCTGTCCTGCTGCAACGCAAAGGCAACACCCGGAAGATGGTGCTCCCTGAACCAGAGACGGGGCAGGAAAGTTGAGATGAAACTACGACACCGGATATCGACACTCTTTCTCGGCTTGGCGATTTTGCTCGGGATTTTATTGGCGTCATTCGCCAAAGCAAAACCGCCGCCCCAGGAGGTAACCATCCACTTCGCTCAGACTGAGATAGCAACGATCATCGTCTCCCTCGCTGCCACGGTCGGTTTTGACGTGGTCATCGGCACGGGTGTTGATGGCATCATTGATATCAATTTGACGGACGTTGACTGGCAAACTGCGCTCGACGCGCTGGCCTCAGCCAATGGTCTTGCCTACCGCTGGGAAGCAAACGTGCTTGTCGTGGTCTCGGCAGACAATCGGAACCGGGGAGATATTGAGCACCATGTTGTCGAGTTGGAACACGCCGATCCGCTCGCAATCCAACAAGCACTAACTAAGGTCCTCTCCTCGCGCGGAAGCGTGGAACTGCTCGGTGGACAGCCAAGCGCCGCGATCGAGGGTCAAAAACCAGCGGCACGACTGATTATCAGCGAAGTGCGACATCATCTGCCGGCAGTCCTGGCGGTGATCGACGATCTCGATGTCAGGCGTCCGCAGTTTGAGATTACCGTTAAGTTCATCGAAACAGACTTAGACGAGCAGGAGGGCTTGGGAATAAACTGGCCCACTCGCTTGACTGCCAACCTTGCCGATTACGAAAATCTCGATGGGACCACGAGCGATCAGAATCAACCAACACCTGCAGCAGAATACAATATTCCCGATGGGAAAATCTGGAAATTGGGGACACTGTCGATTAATCAACTGACCGGGTTCATTGAATTTCTTGAACAGGACGGCAATTCGCGTTTGTTGTCCGATCCTCGGGTCACCGTGCTGGAGAACGAGACCGCCAATATGCGGGTCACCACTACTTTCCCGATTCAAACCGTGACACGGTTTACGGAAGGCGCCATCATCCAGGACATTGTGGATTTTCAGGACCTGGAAGTCGGGATTACTCTGTCAGTAACTCCCCGGCTCAATGATTCGACCACGATCACCCTGGATGTAGAGCCGGTAATCGAGGAAATCACCGGGTTCACCGGCCCAACCGACAACCAGCGTCCAATTCGTGCCCGGCGAACCGTAAAAACCACGGTGCGGGTCGAGAACGAGGAGACCATCGTTCTGGGTGGATTGGTGCGTGAGACACAGTTTCAAACACATTCTGGGATCTGGTTGCTCAAGGATATCCCACTCCTGGGTTCCGTATTTTCCCACACCAAGACCGAGAAAAAGAAGACCGATCTGCTTATTTTCATCACCCCACGCATTGTCGCAGAATTCGCAGGCAGTTGACATTCACATGGCTGCAGAATGACAAACCAACCACCCCACCTGCCGTATCATCTCAAGCAATTGAACGACTTAGAGGAGGCAGCATGCTGGTAATTTCGGAGAAGGCCGGCGAGGAAATCGCCAAAGTGCTTGATCAGGAACAGTATAAGGATAAACACCTTGTGCTGTACTTCCAGGGTGCCGGTTGAAGCGGCCCCCAGTTGGGGATGACTCTGTATGAGTCAACGGAGGGCCTGGAAAAATATGAATCCGCCGGAATTGAGGCCTACATGGACCCGCGAGTTTATGCGGAACTGGGAAAACTCGGAGACATCAACGTGGATTTCGTCACGAATCAATTCGGCCAAAGCGGCTTTAAAATTGCTGTAGGTAACGGCGATTGCGCGGACAGCGGCTGTCGCGGCTGCTAACCGTCCAATTTGAAGCGAATTCTAAGCCCCTCCGGTGAGGGGCTTTTTCATAGGAGATCTTCATGAGCCCATCATTATCCGCCGACCAGGCCGTGTTGGTGATTGTCGATATCCAGGGAAAACTGGCCACGCTGATGCATGAAAAGGAGCTGTTTTACGATAACGTCGGAAAGATGATCAAGGCCTCCCAGGTCCTGAACATCCCTATCCTCTGGAACGAGCAACTACCAGACAAACTGGGTGAGACCATTCCAGAAATTAAATCTCTACTGACCGACAACCAACCGCTGGCCAAGAACACCTTCAGTTGCTGCGGCAATCAAGACTTTCTCGGAAAACTGCGGGAACTCAAGCGCACCCAGGTATTGTTAACCGGCATGGAAACCCATGTTTGTGTCTATCAAACCGCCCGCGATCTTCTGAACATGGGCTTTGAGGTACACCTGATCGCGGACGCTGTGTCTTCGCGTACCCAGCGAAACAGCCAGTTGGGTATTGCCAAAATGAAAGCGTGCGGGGCGGAGGTCACTTCCGTCGAAATGGCCCTCTTCGAGATGCTGCAGGTGGCTGAGGGAGAGGCTTTTAAACGCATTATCAAGATTGTAAAATAAAAAAACGCCCAGCGCGATGCCGGGCGTGACTATTGCAGTCTGATCCTTCCGCTATTTGGCGGATTTATCCTCCTGGAAAATTCCTATAATGATCCCCTCGGTGTCCTTAACATAGGCAACGTAGCCGACTCCGGGAATGGTCATCTTTGGCAGGATAATGGTTCCGCCAGCGTCAGTGGCTTTTTTCGTGTACTCGTCAACGGACGGCACGTTGATACTATTAGTCATCAGGGGAGCCTCGCCCCGCATTTTCATGATACCACCATTGATCCCTTTTTCGGAGTTATCCCCGGTCTTGACGATCCAATAATCACCGGGACCGTCCCACTTGGAGATTTCCCAGCCAAATACGTCCTGGTAGAATTTACCTGCGCGATCAACATCCTCGACCTGAATTTCAAAATAAGCGACCCGTGGCATGGTCTCCCCTCCCTCCAAAAATTATGGTCACTCCACTTATCCTGCTAATACGCCAAAGTGGGTGATCCATAAGTCTCTTTTTCCGGCTATAATACAAAACGGCCCGCGTGAGGCGGGCCGAGGAATGCGGTCAATCGGTCAGGCGATCAACTCACCGGCGGTAATTTTCCAGTTAATTGTTTTAGTTGCTCCTCCGGAAACGGTGAATCTATTAGTTCCCCTGCAAGATATTTCTGATAGGCCGCCATATCGAAATACCCATGTCCGCTAAACAAGAACGCGATCACTTTCTTTTCACCGGACTCCCGGCATTTGATCGCCTCATCAATCGCGGCTTTTACTGCGTGGGAGGTCTCCGGTGCGGGTACAATGCCCTCGGTGGCGGCGAATTGCAGAGCGGCTTCGAAACAGCCTTTCTGATCATACGCCACCGCGTCAATGATACCTTGGTCTTTAAGCGCACACAGAAGTGGTGCGTCCCCGTGATAGCGCAGCCCCCCGGCGTGAATCGGGGCCGGAACGAATGAATGCCCAAGCGTAAACATTTTTATCAAGGGCGTCATTCCCACGGAATCGCCGAAGTCATAGGTGTACAATCCCTTAGTAAGTGTGGGGCAGGCGGTGGGTTCAACCGCGATATATCTTGTTTCCCGGTTGTCCCGGAGGGTATGCTTGACAAAGGGGAAGGCGAAACCGGCAAAATTGCTCCCGCCGCCGACACAGCCGATAACCAGATCCGGATAGACGCCAATCTTCTCAAACTGCTTCTCGGTCTCCAGTCCGGTGATTGTTTGATGTAACAACACATGGTTGAGCACGCTCCCCAGGGAGTAGCGGGTATCCTCATTGGTCGCTGCGACTTCGACCGCTTCGGAAATGGCGATGCCCAGGCTGCCCGGCGAATCGGGCGACTTCGCCAGGATGGACTGACCGGCTTTGGTGGTAGCAGTCGGCGATGGCAGAACGCTGGCGCCGTAGGTTTCCATCAGGACGCGACGATACGGTTTCTGTTCATAGCTGACTTTGACCATGAACACCCGGCATTCCAAACCAAAGCGTTGGCAGCCGAAGGAGAGTGCGCTCCCCCACTGGCCGGCGCCGGTTTCGGTTGCCAGGCATTTCACCCCCGCCTTCATATTGTAGTAGACCTGTGCGACCGCGGTGTTCGGTTTGTGGCTCCCGGTAGGGCTTACCGATTCATTCTTATAGTAAATTTCTGCCGGTGTCTTCAGCGCTTTCTCCAGATTATGGGCGCGCTGTAACGGGGTCGGTCGCCAGAGACGATATACATCTAAGATATCATCAGGAATCTCAATTTCCGGTTCCTGGCTGACTTCCTGCAGGATCAGATCCATCGGGAACAATGGCGCCAGATCATCCGGTCCAATCGGCTGTTTGGTGCCCGGATGAAGCGGCGGTGGCACGGGCTGCGCCAGATCGGGCTGAATATTGTACCAGGCCCGCGGCATCTCGTTTTCGTGCAACAGGATTCGTGCATCGGCCACTGGTGACCTCCTCCTCTATGTTGGTGCAGTCTTATTCGTTAAACACAAATGTCGGCTCACGGTAAAACCGGATTGATTTTTCCCGAATGCGTCCCCGGATCATACTCCGCAAACGTTTGTTCTTCTGTTCGAGGTTCTCGTTCATGCGCAGGAAGTCCAGCGATATATTAAGCCCTAATGCACGTTTTGGTAAAAATACCCGAGTAACACCGGTGGGCAACGATAATCCCTGTTCCACCATCTGCACCAATTCATCCTTGGTAAAACGCCGGAATTCAATTAACGCCTGAAAGTCGGGATAATTGCTCTTCAAATGTCCGATGTTGGTATAACTGACGCGGTCAAAATACGGCGATTTTAAATAGAGGCCGGTAATGTCGCGCAATACTCCAATCCGACCGTCAAGCCCGTCGGCCTGGGTGACCTGCAACGCGTGATTATCAGCGAAGGTCACACGGCACACTGAATCATTCGACAATTCTGCCCCTGGCTCGGTTTCGGCGATTGTGACATTGTTCATCTTTTCCAGGGTCGATTCAATTTTGCTGCGGTCCATCTGTTCAATCGCATGATGCCAGGTGTGTAATTGCAGCAAGGGGTCGTCCAGGCCAATCACTTGCACCACCACGTGTTTGAAACCCCACTCATTGAGAGCGGCAATGCGGTTGGCGCCGTCCAGCAGGATGTACTGTTCGAACCGACGACTTCGTGCCACGATCGGTGGATTTTTCAGTCGGCCACCGACCCGCAGGTCCTCTACGATACCGGCGTAGCGGCTGCGATCAGTTTCCTCATGATACACTAAGTCATCTAAGGCAATGACCTGTAATTCCGGTAATGCCCCGATTTCCAGATGGTTATTTAACCCGTTATCCATTGCCTCACTCGTGTCGGGAAAAGGTGAACAATTACTGCCTTATCTTCTTCATCGGCGTATTCCGTACAAAAAAAAGCGGGAATGCGTCTGGCATCCCCGCTGGGTTTTCTCCAAAAATCCAATCAGGTCCGCCTAGCCGGGATGAAGGATACACCACCACGACTGGCTTACACACAGATGATTTTCCCGGATCGTCGTCATGGTGTTGGGAATATAGGCTAATCTTGGATAAAGCCAAGTACTTTTGCCCTGTTTAGCGCGGAAACGAGTTATCGGCTGACAGCCTGTACTTACCCGCGCAGGCGACGCCGCCGGTTTTTGAGGAAGTCCCAGAAAATGTAGCCACCCAGTTGATCCGGCGGAGTGAAATAGGCGCGACCCCGGTTTAATTCGGTCAATTTGCGGACGAACGCCTGCAAGTATGGATCGGAGGTTACCATAAACGTGGTAATGGTGATCTTCTTTTTGCGGCAGATGACCGCCTCATCCAGCGTCCGATTCACAATCATCGGATCCAGCCCTACCGGATTTTTGTATAGGCGGCCGTTCCGGCGGCGAATCACCGAGGGCTTGCCGTCCGTGATCATAAAAATCTGTTTGTTCAAGTGCTTGCGGTGCAACAGGATTTCCCGCGCGGTGCGCAGCCCGGCCTGGGTGTTGGTGTGATAAGGACCCACTCCGACATAGGCCAATTCTTCGACTGGTATCTCGGTTGCATCATCGCCGAAGACCACCACGTTGAGCGAGTCGCCGCGGAATCGCGTGAGAATCATCTCGGCAAACGCCATCGCCACCTGCTTGGCCGGGGTGATCCGGTCTTCCCCGTAAAGCACCATGGAGTGGGAAATATCCAACAGCAACACTGTGGCACTGGAGGTGGCGGCCTCGGTCTGTCGAACCGACAAGTCGGGCTCGGTTAAGGACCAGCGATCGATACCGGCCCGCCGGAACGCGTTGACGAACGATTCGTTGAAATCAATATCCGACGCCGAATCTCCGAACATGAACGGACGGTTTTCCGGCAATTGCTCGGCGCTCCCGGCTCCCTCCTGCCCGATGGGATGCTGTCCCCGGGCATCGGATTTCAGCGTGGAGAAGATCAAATCCAGCGAATCTTGCCGTATTTTCTTTTCGCCTTTGGGAGTTAGGTTAAATTTCCGGCCAGATTTCTGGATGAGACGATCCTCCTGCAATTTCTTGATAAAATCATCCAGATCGATATCGGGCGGAATCAACCCGCGGTTTTGCATGTAGCGCAGCCAGTGTAACGCCTCGTTAACGTCCCCATTGACCTGTAACAGCAAATGGTTAAATAGCTTGAGGAGATCCTGCGCCGCCAGTAGCCGACGGATTAGATCCTCATCCCATTCGGAATATTCAAACCGCATGCTCGTTTCTTCCCATCACCACTAATCGTCCCGATCGTGCTGGACATTATGCAGCATCGTGGCCAACATATCGGAATAGCGGTACATCGAATCGACGGATGATTTGGCCAGTAGATTTTGCTGATGTAAGCCCTCCAGGACAAATTCCATTGCCAGAGCGGTTTCCGCCGAACCGTTGGTCTTCAGGAATTGCTCTGCCACTGCTTTGAGTGTTGGCACCGTGTTCAGTGCGTTCTCGTATTCGGCGAGGGGCATTTCGTCGGAGATTTCCAGTTTCATATCGCTCGAAAAATGGGCCAGAATCTTCCCGAAAACCGGATCGGCCTTGGTCGGAAGGTCACCGTCTTTTTCGACCCGCGGCATAAGCCGGGAGAACACGGTCTCAACCGCCCGACCAATGACATTCAACGAAATCATCCGCGGACCCTCGCGTTCACCTTCATAGACCAGCTCGACTTTGCCGGAGACCGCCGGAATTGCCGCCGCCAAATCCGCCATCCGGGGCATCAGGGAGGTATCCCCGGTGCGTAAGTTGCGGCGCTCCACGTTGGAAATTACATTTTCCAGCACGGAAATCGGTACTCGGGCGGATACACCCGACGATTGGTCAACGAATTCTGAATCACGTGCAGCAAACGCGATTTCTTCGATAACTTCGCGGAAGAAGTCCGGAAATTCAGGGGTGTTTTCTTCTCGGTGTACCCACGCCTCCTGGTCGGTGATGCGCTGCGAATCGTCCACCGTGGTCGGGTAGTGGGTGATAATTTGCGAATCGATCCGATCCTTCAGCGGAGTGATGATGTTCCCCCGATTGGTGTAGTCCTCCGGGTTGGCGGTAAAGACCAACAGCATATCCAGCGGAATTCGCACCGGGAAACCGCGGATTTGCAGATCGTTTTCTTCCAGAATATTGAGCAGACCAACCTGGATACGGGGTTGGAGGTCCGGCAACTCATTGATGGCAAAAATACCCCGATTAGTTCGGGGAATAATGCCGTAATGGATTGTCTCTTCGTCGGAGAAATCCCGCTTTTCCCGGGCGGCTTTAATCGGGTCCAGATCACCGATTAAATCAGCAATCGTCACATCAGGCGTGGCCAGCTTTTCCTGGTAGCGCAACTCCCGCGGGATCCAGTCAATCGGCGTCTCATCACCCATCTCGGCGACGATCCGGCGTGAATAGGCACAAATTGGCTGTAGTGGATGGCAATTGAGCGGTGATCCCTTGATCACCGGGACCTCCGGATCCAAAAACCGGATTAATGAACGGACCAGGCGTGTCTTGGCCTGGCCCCGCAATCCCAACAGGATAAAATTATGTCGCGAGAGAATCGCGTTTTCCAATGCCGGCTCGACGGTCTTTTTGTAGCCGACGATACCCGGAAACAGTTCTTCATCATTGCGAATGGCCGCGATGAGGTTGCGACGCAATTCGTCTTTCACGGTTTCGTATGCGAATCCGCGTCGTTTGAATTCGCCCAGAGTCTGCGGTCGCTTCTTCCCCATAGCCCTGTCCCTTCTGCTAAATCTTTCGCCCCTATTAAACGCAAGGGCCGATGGGCCGTTTGTAACGCGACTGACAACACCAAAAAAACCGGGAATTCCCCAATTTCCTGAACGTCAATGACCGAAATCTTTCGTACCAGTTATATCGCCGGGGATGCCAAGAGGGGATTTCAGTGCTTCACTCTTCGTCAAGCCCTACACAACCACTTCGTCACCCCTTTACCTGCCGGTCACGCGGACAGTACCCGCCAAAAATGTCCTGGAGAGCAAATATGTGGTCACGCGTTGCGATTGGAGTTGCCATGGTTGATTCAATGAGCAGATATAACAACTTGCGGTGGGTTATTCTCATAATTTCATGTCTTGCATTCACTTGGATATCATTACCGGCGGCAAAAGCTCAGGAACTTCGTGAGTTTCAAGTCGATACGGAGCGGTCACGACAGGTACTTTTTGTCTCGGACGCCCCGCTGGAAGATTTCGAGGGTGTTACCAAGTATATTGACGGCTACGTTATGTGGAATCCTGATCAATCACTGCAAACCGGCGACTCTCTCCAGGGTTCATTCTATTTCGAAGTCGACCTAGCCAGTCTGGACACTGGCATTGGTTTGCGCAACCGGGATATGCGGGAGGACTACCTGGAGACGGACGAATACCCCTTCGCGAAATATTCCGGTAAGCTGAGTAAGGTCACCGGAGTAACGGACTCCACAACTACACTAGATACATCCGGGGAACTCACCATTCATGGGGTTGTGCAAGAACGCACGATACCGGTAGTAATTACACCGGTGGAGAACGCGTACCGGGTTTCGGCCGAGTTTTCGGTAACCCTCCCCGACCATAAGATCAAAATCCCGAAATTCATGTTTTTGCAAATCGACGAAACGGTCGAATTGGAACTTAATTTTGCGGTGAAGCCGGTTAAGAATTCGGCGGGAGAATGAATATGCGAACGGCTACGATATTTTTGGCGATAGCTTTACTATTCACATCGATTACCTTTGCACAGGATCCATCCCCCACCTGGCAACGAAGCAGGACGCCGGTCCAGCCGGAGATTCGCGTTCTTCATTCGCGCTGCGCGATCAATTTGCCGACCACCGAAACACTCGATCAGGGCTTATTCCATTTCGAGGTCGGTCATCGATTCTTTCCGACAATTGAGAACGGCGAAGACCACCTTTTTGGATTGGATGGTCCGGCGAATATCCGTCTGGGCTTTGGCTATGCCCCTACCGATCGCCTGCTCATTATACTCGGCCGCTCCAACGAACGCGATAATCTGGATCTTCAGGGCAAATATAAACTTTATACTGATAAGGTCAGAAATTGCCCTTGGTCGGTAGCGGTCCAGGCCGGCGCGGCCTGGAATACCGCACATCGGCTGGACCGTTCAGTAGATGCAAACCAGAATTTTCAATACTATGCTCAGGCTGTCGGGAATATACTATTCGAGGATCTGGTTGGCGTCGGTGTGGTGCCCTCGTTTCTCTACAACAGCAATATCGATCTAGCGGATCGGGAGGAGCTGTTCGCTGCCGGCCTTTATCTTCAGGTGTATGTCACGAAGACTGCGAGCATCATTGGTGAGTGGACACCTGATATTAGTGGGACCGCTCTCTCAAAAGACCCCATCGCCTTCGGAGTCGAACTCGAAACCGGGGGACATTTTTTCAAAGTCTTTGCGACTAATTCACTGAGTATCAACCCCTCGCTCTATCTGGCAGGAACCCATTTTGAAACGAAACCGGACGAATGGCGTCTCGGCTTCTTAATCACTAGAATTCTGCAATTCTGATCTCATCCGTCTGTCATGTGCACATCGTAATCGTGGGATTTATGCAAGCCCTTGCATGCCCGGTGGGAGTATGTACATTTTTTTGCACCAGCGCATGCCTCGGTTGATCGTATTCTGTAACGGGAGATATCCTTCTATCTTGTTTATTCAAAAGGGCTTAGTCAATAATTAGGTTGCCGGCAGCTTTGCGGGGGCTATTTCGTACAATTGGCATATATAATGCGTCAATTTCCCAACGATGGAAAAACCGTGTTCAGAAGTGTCTGTATCATGGAGCAACAAGGACATAATCATTTGACTTTGGGAGATTTTGAGCTAACTTAATGCGCGTAGGAGGCTTGGAGTCATAAGGACGACTGTTTCATTATCAATGTCCGGCACTCACCTTATGACCTGTCAATGAAGCCCAACTGTTACTCGTTGAAACCGCATTTCGGTTGAACTAGAAGGGTGATTTAAAGCCGATCTGAGAACTCTGGCCGCATGTCCTGATGAGCACATTTACCTATCTGATATGAAAAACTACTTTAAGAGAACATGGCAAACTGATTGTGAGCGAAGAATTCTTACTTCCTCGCCGCTCCGATTGTGAAACGTATGGAGGTGTAGGTATGCGCCAAAGACTGTTTGCTTACCTGCTGATTTTACCGCTATTAGTATGTGCTACAACAGCCCACGCGGTGTGGGACATCAGTATCGAATCCAAGAGTGTCGATCCGAGCGCTACGGATGTGAATGTGGTGCTCACCGCCAGTTGGGACGTGCACTTGGCGGGCCTCACGGTGCCGCTGGTCGCTCGCTCGACGCAGGGCGGCGCGTTCTGGACCGGCGCCCTGCCGTACGACACCGGTGGTGTCCCTGGATCCCATCCCTACGCAGTCGGCGTCACCTGGGATTGGGTGCAACCCTGGGCGTTCCTTGTCGAAGAATTTCGTTCGGGGGTGCCGACGGGTGACTGTCCGACTGACGGGGATACGGGATATGATGGCGTCGCGCCGGATCACTTCGTCATCAACGCCGCCGGGGTTAGTGCTCATCCGGCGGAACCAACCGGACGGGATTTTCTGACCTTTACCTTTGATGTTGGTGCGGCGGAGGGGACGTTTGAGTTCGATACCGCCTGCTTCACCGACCAACTGCCTACGATTTTCATGATCGATGGTGACTTTCCGCCTACTGATCATGGACCGGACGGAACGGACGAAACTACCTTCACCAAGGGCATAATCACGGTTGGCACCGTTAGCGAGAATGAAGCGCCGACCATCGTCACCTGTCCGGCCGGCCAGACGGTCGATATTGCCCAGGCGGTCAATCTGACGATTGAGGCAACCGACGATGGCAATCCTGATCCGCCGGGTGCGCTCACGATTATCCCGACGGGTGTACCGGCCTTTTTGACGTTTACCGACAACGGTGACGGGACGGCGACGCTGGTGGGAACGCCGGGTTGTGCGGATGCGGATCAGGCATATCCGATGTCGTTTGTGGCCAACGATGGCGAGTTGGATTCCGAGCCGTGTGCGTTTACGCTGACGGTTGAAGATACTGAACCACCGCTGATTACTTGTCCGGCGGATATTACCGTTGAATGTGATGCGTCGACTGATCCAGCCAACACCGGGTCGGCAACGGCGGACGACAACTGCGATGAGACGGTTGACATCACGTATTCCGATGAGACGGCCGCTGGTGACTGCCCGCAGGCTACGGTGATTACGCGTACGTGGACGGCGACGGATGATGCGGGGAACACAGCGACGTGCGATCAGACCATTACGGTCGATGACACGACCCCACCGGTGATTACCTGCCCACCGGATATTGCGGTTGAGTGTGGTGATCCCACCGATCCGGCAGCATTGGGTGAAGCCACGGCAACCGATAATTGTGGTGCGGTGACGATTGATTTCAACGATGTCATAACCCCCGGCTCATGCGACGGGGAATACACTATCACCCGCACGTGGACCGCCACTGATGAATGCGGCAATTCCTCCAGCCACGGTCAACTCATTGACGTCTTCGACGTTACCGCGCCGGTATTGACTGGTTGTCCGCCGGATGCAACGGTGGAATGCGACGAAATTCCTGCTCCGGCGGATGTCACCGCTGAGGATGCCTGTGAAGGACCGGGAATTGACGTCGTGTTTAATGAGGTTATTGACGGCTCCACGATAACCCGGACCTGGACGGCGATTGACGATTGCGGCAACACCGCGGAGTGTACTCAAATTCTGACCATTGCCGATACCGAAGCGCCGGTGATCACGGCACCGGACGACATAACGGTTGAGTGCCCGAGCGATGTTCCGCCCCCAGCGGAGTTGACTGCAACGGATAATTGCGATCAAGACGTCACAATTGTCTTTGCGGAATCGTCCGATGGCCAAACGTGCCCGGAAACAATCACCCGGACCTGGACCGCTACTGACGACAGTGGCAATGAAACCGTGGTGACGCAGACAATCACGGTTGACGATACGACCCCACCGACACTGGCGGGGGTCCCGGAAGACGCGCAATATGAATGCCTCGGGGATGTTCCCGTGCCAGCAGACGTTACCGCCGAGGATAATTGCCCCAATGTTACGCTGAACTTTGAAGAACAATCAATGAGAGAATGCCCGGTCACAATCACGCGGAGTTGGACGGCAACCGACGCTTGTGGTAATCAGGTTTCACAGACTCAGACTATCACCGTTGAGGATGTCACCGAACCAACCATTACGTGTCCCGCCGATATTACAACCGGTCCCAACGATATCCACCCGGATATTACCGGCTACGCCACCGCAACGGACAACTGTGATGACGAGATAGAGATAACCTGGGCCGACAGCCGGCCCAACCAAGAAACCATCGAACGGACCTGGACCGCCACCGACGATTGCGGTAATAGCAGCTCCTGTTTTCAGATTATCACTATTGAAGAGGGTGGGATCTGCGAAGATGATTCGGTCTGGGTGGATCATGCCTCCGGCCTGGTTGGCGAAACCGTGCCGGTGTGTGTCCATTTCAAAAACTGCACGGAACTTGGCGCACTCACCGTCCCCTTAATCTGGGATCCCGATGTGGTAACCCTGGATTCGATCGGGTACGATGGCTCCCGCATTGCGAGCTATGCCTTGAAGGCCGATGAGACCGGAATCGATAACGCCAACAATACCGTGGTGCTCTTTGCGCTGCGGGTTTCCGAACCCCCGATCCCGATCGGCCAAGGATTAATGGCTACCCTGTTCTTTACGCTCGATGAATGTTCGGCCGTACCGGTTACGATTGATTCAACACATGTCGAACCGTCGGGTTCATTACTGTTCGTCGATCCGAACGGCAACCCAATCGATCCGGGGTTCGCCGCTGGTTCGATCACAGTTGAATCAGGTGATCCGAGTGTTATTCCTGATCCGACATCATTGACTTTTGACGCAACCGTGCCGGGCGTTCCGCCGCCGTGCCAGATCCTGTCGGTGGGCACCCAGTACTGTGGCGAGGCCTGCTTCACCGTTTCCTGGGATGCAAGCTGGTTGTCGGTCACTCCTACGGATGGCAGTCTGCCGGGCCAAGTTGAAGTCTGTGTCGATCCGGCGGGACTGACGACGGGCACGTATACGGATTCGATCTGCCTCACTTTCGACGAGGCGTGTGGCAATCCTAGCAAAGCTACCGTACCACCGCCATGCACCTGGGTACCGGTAACATTGAATGTTACGGAAAACCTGGGTATCTTCCGATTGAGTGACGGTGTGATTATTCTGGACGTAACCACCAATGATTGTGAACCGGGCGTTGTAGCCAGCGAGATACTCAGCATCACCAATGCCGGCGAGGGCCTGATCAACTGGACCGCCGAATGGAAGGTAGAATGGCTGACCGTTTCCCCGCCTGCCGGCACGACACCGTCCGATGTGGAAATTATCGTCGACGGCACCGGTTACGAACCGGGCACCTACGCCGACACCATCAAGCTGTACGGTAATGCCGTCAACTCGCCCCAGTACGTCATCGCTCACATGAGTGTCTTCCCCTGTGCGGAAGGCGACACGGTGTGGGTCGGACAGGTGGCCGGTAATGCCGGTAGCGAAGTCGTGGTGCCGGTCGAATTCAAGAACTCAGTCGAATTAACCGGGATCTCCGTCCCGTTGAAATATTCCTCCGATGATGTAGTTGCCATTTCCGGTGACTTTACCGGCTCGCGGGTTGAGTATCTTGACGAAGATCATCGCCTTGTGAATATCGATACCGATAATCGGACAATTTGTATAGCTGCGTTTCCATTTACAGAAGAGCTGATTCCGGTCGGTGAAGGATTGTTGGTCAACTTGCATTTCACCATTATGCAGGATGCCTGTCCCGATCCGTCACCGGTCACGATCAATTCGATGGCGATTGAACCGGGATGTGACTTTCTTTTCACCGATGTTCTCGCGAACGGTATCGTGCCGGAATTCTTTGCCGGAGAAATCGATATCACCTGCCTGACCGGTATAACCGGTTGTATCGAAGACGAAGGCGGTTTAGCGGTTGATGGTTGTGTGCAGGTGTGGGATACCTATCCGACTGGTACAATTCTCAATGAAATCTGCGCGGGTGAAAGTGGATGCTTCTTTGTTGAAGTACCCGTAGGTATCTATGACGTCCGTATCCTCCGTGAAGGATATTGTACCGAGGTCTTTGAGGGAATCGAAAGCCCGTCGGATATGGGTACCGTGGTACTCGAAGCCGTTGAGGAACCGTACATTACGCCGTACGTTGCCGATTACTGGAGCAACGACGCCCTGTATATTGACCAGCCGCTGGTCGAAGGCGATGTGATCATTGCCAAGGACCCGGACGATGTCACCTGCGGCGTGGCGTATGTCGACAGCGACGGCAACTTCCTGATCCACGTGACCGGTGATGACGAAGATGCCACACCGACGATTGACGAAGGAGCACGGGAAGGCGATGAAATTACGCTGTATCTCAACTGCGAGTGCCCGGTTGTCACCGAAAATCTCTGGGCCAATCATGGATCATTCCAGGAGAGCCCAGTCTTCTGCGAAGAAATTACGCAAATCGTTGAACTCTGCGACGATTGGACCTTTATTTCATACAATGTGGAAGTGGAGGATCAGGCAGTAGGCAATGTTCTGGCGGATATCGACGGTTTCTATGAGCGTGTGATCAGCTCGACCTGTGAGGCCGGCGCGGTAACCTGGGATGCCGCCCGTCCGGAACACCTCAACGACTTAAATTCGATGGACAACGAACACGGTTACTGGGTATACGCACCGGGTGTCATTGAAGTCTCCATTACGGGTACGCCGTTAGCCGCAGACCTGCCGCTGGAGCTTTGCGCCGGCTGGAATGCGTTATCCTACCTGCCGCCCGAGGAGGACGATATTGATCATGCCTGGGCGACCGCAATGAACGAATTGGTCTATGCGATCGGATTTGATTGCGTGGTCGGTGCACTGACCTACGACCCGGTTCGTCCACCGGAACTCAATGACTTGACTTGCCTGAAGCCGGGACATGGATATTGGGCTAAATTGGATAACCCAGTCACGCTCACCTATCCGACCTCAGGCTATGAGTGTGCCGAAGATCCGATTTTGCCGAAGGCAGTTAATATCACCTCCGCCGTGACGCCGACCCCGTGGGTGTGTGACTTCTGGTCTCATGGTGGCCCGGACGGACCGAGCGAGGGCAGTGTCCTGACGGTCCGTGACGAGGATGGCGTACTCTGCGGTCAGGCCGTGGTCATGAGCGGCGGGATGTTCTTAGTCCACGTATATGGCGACAATCCATACACCGACCGCGACGAGGGTGCCACTGCTGGATCAGAGCTTTCGTTCACGACCGAGAACATGCGGTTCACGGTTAACGGCCCCACCGAGTGGACCGAACGTGAATCGTTTGAGGTGACGTTGAACCGTTCCGGTGAGATTGCGGCAGTTCCGACATCATACGAATTGCTGCAAAACTACCCGAATCCGTTCAATCCGAACACCACGATCCAGTTCCGGTTGCCGGAAGCGTCAGAGATCTCCCTGGAGGTTTTCGACATCCTTGGTCGCAAGGTTCGGGTACTGGCCACCGGGCAGTACGCTGCCGGTGAGCATGAAATCGAATGGGATGGCCGAATGGAAAGTGGTCGGATGGCAGAAAGCGGTGTTTACTTCTATCGCCTGACCGCTAATACATTCACCGACGTACGCAAAATGACCTTGATTAAATAACGTGTATCGAATACAACCCGGCAGGCAGTGTCCAAGCACTGTCTGCCTTGATTGGGGGTACCATTCATGACCGACTTACGAATGCTCATCGCGAGATTCGCTGTGGTCGGGGTGTGCATTATCGCATTGGTAGGGGTGGCCAATGCACAGCAAATCACGGGCACGGTGATCAAAACCGATCTTTCGCCCATCAAGGACGCGCACGTCGAAATCTGGACTTCCTACCCGGATGGGATCAAGCTGGATGCGGTCTTTTCCAGCGTCAACGGTGAATTCACTTTCAGTGGATTAGCTTCCGGAACCTATGATATCCGCGTCTGGAAAGGCCAGCCGACCGACATGTATTTCCCGGGATATGCCTTTGATGTTGCCTATCCCAGTTCAGATGTTCTGATCATTCTCACACCGGCGCCGGAAGTGGATCCGACCATCTTTATCTGTGATTATTCGGATGCAGAGGGATTATCCGAATTTGCGGGATACCCACTTCGTCGTGGTGATATCATCACGGTGAAGGATCCCGACGGAGTCACCTGTGGCGCAGAAACCAGGATTCAAAGCGATGAGACCGATGGATACTACCAAATCGATATCTACGGCGATGATCCAGGAACCGAAGACGATGAGGGGCCAATAAATGGCCAGGAATTGACGTTCTTTATCAACAACAAGCCGGCCGATATTGTCGGCACCACGCCGATTTTTAAAGACAAGGATTTCTTCAAATTCCCCATCGAAAGTGCGACCAATAACCTGGAGGGGGTCCAGGTTACCGGACCGGCCGACAGACTCGTTTCACCCGGTGAAATCGTAGATATAACCTTCACGGTGACCAACAAGGGCAACCACGATGATGCATTTGATCTCATGGTGTTGTCTCTTGATGGTAGCTGGTTCGCGTCGATTCCGGGGGGCGCAGCGACGAGTGTGTTGGGTGCGGGTGCTTCTGAAGATGTGACCGTGCAAGTAGAAGTTCCGATTACGGCGTTTGACGGCGAAGAAAACAATATCTTCCTGTTCGGGACGTCGCAGGCCAATAACACTATCATTGGTGTCGGGCAGGGAGAACTCATGGCTCAGAGTACGGGAATCTTCGAAGAAGGAGGTACCGTTCCTGATCAGTACTTTTTGGCCCAGAACCACCCAAATCCGTTTAACCCATCGACCCAGATTTCTTTTGGTTTGCAAACCGGCGGTCACACCACGGTGGTCGTGTACAATCTGCTCGGTCAGCAGGTCCGTAGTCTTGTCGATGAGTATCTGGTTGCGGGTGCACACGTCGTGACCTGGGATGGTACCAATATGGATGGCGATATTGTTCCGAGCGGTATTTATTTCTATCGTATCATCTCCGGCAATTTCAGCAAGACCCGCAAGATGGTGCTGATGAAGTAATTGTTCTGTCACCCCAGCGCAGGCTGGGGTCCACGGTGGGTGCACAGCACCCACCCTACCACTTGACCAACGAACATTACAACCCCGGCTCCGGCCGGGGTTTTTTCTGTGGGCGGCAGACGTCCCCGTCTGCCCCAGGGCTGTCGGGTGGCCCACATTTATGGTGGGATTTTGTAGGTCGAAACCCCTTAGTCCCCGCCGACGGCGGGGACGTGGTTTCGACACCAACATTAATCGTGGAATAAAACACCCTGACAAGGTATATTAATAGTGCAAGCATCACTTGTTCAATCGAACTGGCGAGGGCAACATGAGCAGCGTTCCCCGCATTTTCAGCAAATGGGCAGTGCTTACTGTCACACTGATAATGGTTGCGATCTGGTCGACCGGCTGTAGTGATACCAAACCCAGCGAGCCGGGTGCCCCATCCGCTTGCGGTGGGATTAGATTCTGGGTGTGGGGATAGGCAATTGACTGATTACAAGATAAATTCGGGTGTTTTACC
>CAYWVO010000015.1:0-67873 GCA_964461835.1 uncultured Ignavibacteria bacterium
TTCAACCATGGATAATTCGTTTAATTCTCGAATCTTTGGTAGCGGGGGGCGGATTTGAACCGCCGACCTTCGGGTTATGAGCCCGACGAGCTACCATACTGCTCCACCCCGCGCCAAGCTACTCCGCCGCGGCGGACTCCACCCCGCGGCCAGATACGTTCTATCGCACAATTGCTACGCAGAGTCAAGCGGTTAATTAAGAAGTAATTGACAGAGAAGAGACTGTCTGTGCCAGGGAGGTATGGTGGAAATTCGGTTGACCTTGCGATACCGCCGAATCAGATTACAACCATGAGCGGCGAGCATTGGCGATATGATTTATTATTGAGTATTTCCGTCTTTCTATTCGTATTGCTCTTTGCAGGAAAAGCGGTCGCCTCAATCGACGAAGAAATTCCCCTCGAATTATGGATCAACCGGACGTTTTCCCAACTGGTCAGTGGCGTGGGAACCGAGGGCCCTGAGGTGTTGGTCCATACGCGGCCATATACGCGGGAAAAGGTTGCCAAATACCTGCACGCGCTCGCGCCGGATTCAGCCGAACTGGAACCGGGGTTGCGGATTTTGTATCGCCGGTTGCGTGATGAATTTGAGGCTGATATTGCGGAATTTCGCCGGTATGAAGTCCATCATGTGCTCCGGTTCGGCGCGGAACCCTACGCGCTGGCTGAGCATACGGAGGACCGTCGCGGAATAAATCGCGCCGGCGGATATATGTTTGCCTCGTTCGGGAAGACCGGTCGCTGGGTAGCGCGTTGCCGGGTTCGGCTGGACTCCGATGCCACGTATGATACCCGTCATCGAGGAATACGCTGGGAGGAACGACTGACCGGCAACGTGGATGACGCCTATCTCAAGGGAATCTGGGGATCGTGGGAATTGTTCTGGGGGCGGAATTTTACGAAATGGGGCCGTTCGGATCATGACGGGCTCCTGCTTTCCGGTTTTGCGCCACCACTTGATTATGCCAGAATTGCCTGGCGGCGGAGTCGGTTCCATTTTCAGTATTTCGTTGCGGTACTGGATGATCAATTCGGCCCCGGGGGCATACAAATAAATCGCTACTTGGCGGGCCATAGAGTTGATTTCCGACCCTGGCGCTGGCTGGAGCTGGCAGTCAGCGAAGTGGTGGTTTTTGGTGGAGCAGAGCAATCGCTAGAGTGGTATTACCTCAATCCCTTTCTTCCCTACTACTGGGAACAACAAAACGAAGAACGGGACGACAATCCGCTGTGGAGCATGGAGTTTTCGATCTACCCGTATGGAGGCTGGGAGCTGTACGGCGAATTGCTGATCGATGATTTCCAGATCGATTTCAGCAGCGAGCCACACCAAATCGGCGGTTTGGCCGGATTGCACATCACCGCGCCATTTGGTTTTTCGCGCAGCTATCATACGGTGGAATATTCACGGGTGAACACCTCGGTGTACGGTCAGAATGAAGAGGAAAACCGCTATTATTACCGTCGGGACCGAAACGGTCAAGTAATTCCGCTGGGATCGCGCTACGGGCCGGACGTTGACCGGTTTTCCTACACGATGATGTATCGAGTAGCCGATTGGCTTGATCTCGGCGCAAGCGTTAGACGCCTTCGTCACGGACAATGGGATATCGAGACGCCACAACCAGGACCGGTGCCGTATGGCATCCCGTTTCCCTCGGGAATCGTCGATCGCCGCTGGGATGTCTCTCTGGAGATCGACGGTCAATATCGCAACAATGTATTCGCACATATAGAGGTAGGATGGTCCCACCGGAAAAACGAGCAGCATATCCCGGACCGGCATAGTGACGTGCTGTTTATCAACGCCTCACTCAGCGGTAGTCTCTGGCAGGTATTTTCATGGCCGTGGTAGATCATGTTACGCTATATGCCGCCGCGAAAATTAATCTCAATTTGGCTGTGCTTGGTCGGTACCCCGACGGTTACCATGAGATATTCACCACGTTTCAGGCAATTGATCTCTGTGATACGCTGACGTTTGAGAAGCGCGAGACCGGCGGAATTCAGCTCGAATGTGAGCACCCCGATTTTCCCAATGATGAGACTAATTTGATTTACCAAGCGCTGCAGCGGGTACCGGATATGGGCGGGCCGCCGGTTCATGTGCGAGTGCACGTCGAGAAGCGGATTCCGATTGCTGCAGGGCTGGGAGGTGGTTCCGCCAATGCGGCGGCGGCGATCCGAGCCGCGGAGATGCTCTACGGTCTGCGTTTGACGCCTGAGGAAACGCGTCGCTGGGCGACTGAATTGGGGGCGGATGTCCCGTTCTTTTTGGGGCCGGCGCAGGCGGAGGGACGGGGGCGCGGGGATCAGCTGACTGAGGTTTCGTTTTACCACGATTATTGGATTGTGTTGGTTGATCCGGGAGTGTCCGTCTCGACGGGAGAAGTCTATCGCGCACTTGATTTAACCTTGACAAAACAAGACCACTCCGTTAGTTTTTCTCGTTGCCGGGATGGAGTAGACTTTTTTGCGCTCGTCGCCAGGGCAGGCAATGATTTAATCCCGTCGGCGGTGCAGCTTTGCCCGGAGACGCGACGGGCGGTGCTTTTTTTGGAGGATTTGGGACCCGTTGCGGCACGGATGTCGGGAAGTGGTCCCTGCGTATTCGGCATCTTTGATGCAAAGCCGGATGTCGTATGTATTCGCCGATCGATGCCGTCTGATGCATGGAGTGTCCATGTGTGCCGGCCACTCGCCGGTGTGCCGGTAGTTGGATTGGCAGGCCAGACCGGGGTGAATACCAACAGGCAAGGAGTCGATCGTGGAAATCACTGAAGTGCGCGTCACCTTGAGGAACGAGGAGAAACTCAAGGCATTTGCCAATGTTACCTTCGACGGCGAATTCGTGATTCGCGGATTGAAAGTCATCCTGGGTAACAAAGGGTATTTTGTCTCGATGCCCTCCCGGAAGCGCGCCGACGGCACCCACCAGGACATTGCGCATCCCATCAACAATGCCATGCGCAAGAGAATTGAGGACAAGGTCTTGGCGGCGTACGAACGGGAGCTCAAAGCGGAGACTGAACGGGCGACCACGGAGGGGCCGATGGAAGGCGAGACGTCCACGACGCCTCACGATGAAGCCGGAATCTCGGCGGGGGAACCTCCCGGCGGGGAAACGTCCTGAGGTCCGGTTGCGTCCAACGAATCGTACTTGCGAAACGAAAAGAGTGTAGCAGGGGAACAATTCTGGGGCGTCGTCAAGTGGTAAGACACAAGCCTTTGGAGCTTGCATTCCCAGGTTCGAATCCTGGCGCCCCAGCCAAATCAACCGATATCCTTTCGCCCAATCACGAACCCGGAACATTTCACGGAAATTGCCTCTATGCCCTATGAGCTAAAGATTGTCAGCGGGAATGCCAATCGGCCTCTCGCCGAGAAAATTGCAGAAAGCGCCAAGATGCGCTTGGCTGCCTGCGAAGTACGGCGGTTTTCCGACGGGGAGCTTTTTGCCCAGATCAACGAAAACGTCCGTGGCACCGATCTGTTCATTGTCCAGTCCACCAACCCGCCCAGTGAGAACTTGATGGAGTTGTTGATGTTGATCGACGCGGGACGGCGGGCGTCGGCGGCGCGGATTACGGCGGTAATCCCTTACTTCGGGTACGCGCGTTCCGACCGTAAGACCGAGCCACGGGTCTCGATTGCGGCGAAACTGGTGGCCAATTTGATTGTCGCCGCCGGGGCCGACCGGGTGCTGACCATGGATTTGCACGCCTCCCAGATTCAGGGTTTTTTTGATATCCCGGCCGATCACCTGTACTCCTCGCTGATTTTCGATGAGTATTTTCACAAGGAGATGAAAATCAAGGAGCCGGCGGTGGTCTCGCCGGACGTGGGCTCGATCAAGATGGCGCGGGCGTTCGCCAAGACCTTAAACGGCTCCCTGGCGATTGTCGATAAACGGCGACCATCGGCCAACCATGCCGAGGTGATGCATATTATCGGGAACGTGACCGATCTTCCCGCGATCCTCAGGGATGATATGGTGGACACGGCGGGAACGATCACCGAGGCGGCAATGGCGGTCAAGGAAAAGGGCGCCCGGGACGTGTACGCCTGTTGTACGCATCCGGTGCTGTCCGGCAAGTCTCTGGAGCGGATCGAGAAATCGCCGATTGAAAAAATGGTTGTTTCTGACACCATTGATTTGTCGCAGAAGCAATTGCCGGCTAAAATAGTGGTCGTGACCTGTGCGGCGTTGTTTGCGCAGGCGATTAAGCGGATCCATGGCGAAGAGACCATCTCCGAAATGTTCCGGGGCCTGGCGCCGGAGTGACAAATATCCTGTAAAGGGTAGCGTAGGCTGATCGAGTATTGATTATATTTTTTGGGTGGCCCACCCTTTCGGTGGGATGCGCAAAACGTTCGAAGTTAATGTAGGTCGAAACCCCTGAGTTCGCCGGAGGCGAACGTGGTTTCGACGCCAGGAGAAAGAAGAGCAGTGCGGAGGTAATGGGTACCCCACCTATAGCGAGGAGTCCTGCGGACTCCGAACGGCAGGTGGGTCGGTAAAGATCGGCATTAAGCGGTACCAACCCACCCGACGCATCCGGCGCTAGTCGCGCCGGCCGCTCTGGGTGGGGTAGAAGGAAGCACAATAAAAGAGCAACACAGCAGGTAACACGAGAGGCCGGTAGTGGCCGGAAGGTAGTGTTGAGGTGACCCATGAAAACGATTGATCTGCAGGCAAAGAAACGTGATCGCAAAGGCAAGGGCCCGGCGCGCCGCTGTCGCGCGGACGGCCGTATCCCGGGCGTGTTGTATGGGGTGGATATCGACCCGGTGCCCCTCTCGATTCCCACGCTCGATTTTATGAACGCCGCCCGGGCGGAAAACGCGGTGCGGCTGATGGTCAGTTTGCAGTTTGACGGGGGCGCGGATGAACGGCTGGCCCTGGTGCGGGATGTGCAGCGCGATCCGGTTAATGGCAAGATTCAGCATATTGATTTTCTTCATGTCTCGCCGAAACGCAAGCTCACACTCCGGGTGCCAGTCGTGGTCAAAGGGGTTCCCGAGGGGGTGAAAGCCGGCGGGGTGCTGCAGCACATTATGCGTGAGATCGAGATCGAATGCCTGCCGAAAGATATTCCGGAGAAGTTTGAGGTCGATGTCACGGAGCTGAATATCGGCGATGCGATTCACGTGAGTGATTTGCAGATGGAGAATATTGAGATTCTCGCCGAAGAGCGCCGCGCAATTGTCTCGGTGGTGCCACCGACCGTAATTAAGGAGCCGACCCCGACCACTGATGTTGAAGCGGATGCCGCCGGCGAACCGGAACTGGTCGGTGAGGAAGCCGAGGGTGAAGGTGAGGCGGAAGGCGAAGGAAAGGCCGAAGGCGAAGGCGAGAAGAAAGAAGAGAAATAACCAGCTCGCTGAACAATGTATACTCATCACGCCCCCGAGGATTCGGGGGCGTTTTTTTGTGTGGGAAAAGGGCTCGCTGCTGCTTGCTCGGCTGGTAAGAAGTTGCTATCTTGTTGGTGCTTGTTTGGAGATGCACCATGTTTGATGTGAAGGTCTCAGTCTCACTATTCAAAGAACTTAAACTCAGTCGCAGGAAGCACGCAGGAGTTGCCTACCTCGGACCCGGCTCCGAAAAGCTCTACGGTACACATCCGCAGGAACTGGTCATCCCCTGGCAAACTGAGATAAATCCGAACGCCGATATCTTCACACTCCTGCACTGGCGGTCGTGTTTATCGGGTTTCTATGGACGGGACGAGGAAGAATCGGAATTAATGGGATGGGCGAATAGCGATTCCGATGTTTCCCTGAAGTTCATCTGCGCTGACGGGGGCGTCGGCAAGACCAGGCTGGCGGCGGAGCTTGCCACCAAACTGCGCGATCAGCATAACTGGGGCGCCGGTTTTGTTGACTTGCGCAAGGCCCAGTCGTTTGCCTTACGCAAAAAAGGGACACTGCTGGTAATTGACTACCCCGAAGAAAATCGTGCGGGGGTTGAGGATTTCCTAAAAGATTTGGCAGGAATCGGTGATGTTGGTCGGTTACGCATTCTAATTCTCACCCGCCAACCGCTTGAGGCATGGATCCCGGTAATCAATAATTGTAATGTCAATGTATTTCACGATCCGCTGCCTTTGAATTTGGGCAAATTAACGGCGCCGCCGGCACATGAACTCTATAATTCGGTCTTAGAGAGGGCAGCTATGCATTTCGCAACCTCACCGGCGCCATTATCGCCGGAGGCACTGGCTGCCTGGCTGAAAGAGGGGGAAGTACACGCGCGACCGTTGTTCACGGTCGCCGCAGCCGTATATGATGCCCTACACCCCGATGATCCCGCAGTGAAATACGAAAAAACGGAGATAATTGAATCTCTAGTAGAAAGGGAATTGAAACGCCTGCGCAATCTGGGCCAAGAACACGGGTGCGAAGACGAATACGTCTTCGCGCGTGTGCTGGCTTTGGCGGCGTTTGATGATCCGCTTTCTGTTGAGCGAGTGCGCGAATTGGCGGAGATTCCGGAGCTTCGCCTGGGTTTCCCGGCGGGGAGTGATCCTGGGTTGAAGCTGAAAAACTCAGGTCTGGTGCAGGATGGCGTAATTCCGGCTCCCAAGCCCGATATCGTCACTGCCGCATTCGTGGTGGCTGTGCTGCGGGAAGAGCCGGCCACGGCGCCAGAGGTGATTTGGCAGGGCTTGGAACGTGATTTTGGTCGAAACGCCATCTCATTCACGCGTCTTTGTCATGACGCCGAAGCGGTATTGGGCATTCACGAATATCGAGTCAGCGCGTGGCTGGCCGAAGGGGTGCGGGGTAACTTGTCGCGATGTGCGCTCCTTGATGATACTATTACCGAACCACCCATTCCCAGGGCCTGCATCGCGGCCGCCATCGAAGTGGATAACACTTACTTACACGAAGCGACAGAAGACGAGGACCGGGCGCGTTTACTTAACAACCTCTCCAATCATTTAAGCGAAGATGGACAACATGCGGAGGCGTTGGCGGCGGTTGCGGAAGCAGTGGATTTATCTCGTGAGTTGGCGCGGGGGAATCCGGCGCGGTTTAATCCGGACCTGGCGAGTAGCCTGGGGTCACAGGGGACTATTCTGCGAAAATCCGGCAAGGTTCGGGAGGCGCTGGCTGCATTTCAGGAAGGTGCCGAATTGACTCGTCCGTACGCCGAAGCCAATCCCCAAAGTCCAATCGCTAAACTCCATGCTGGGCTAATGGCGGACCTGGAACAAACCCAAGAGGAATTGAACTCCTCCTAAAATTCCACCTTCAAGCCCAGGACCGGGACGGTGCCCCAGCCAAGAACATACAGCGGGTACCTTCTGGAGGAAGACCACGTCCAACCGGTAATATGTTCACGGTCAAAGACATTCCAGACGCTGGCGTACGCGGTCAACAGTGACTGCCCGATTGGTATGCGATGCTCCAATCGCACGTACAGCATGTTATAGACCGGCAAATGCAGCGCGTTGATTCGCCGGGGGTCCAGTATGCCTTCGCCGGTTGCGCGCGAGGCATAAATGTGAAACGGAGTATAGGGTGTGCCATCGGCGTAGGTCCAGCGCATGCCGAAAGTTGTGCGGGACCCCAACTCAAAATTCAGCATTGTCGAGAGTGTGAACCGGCTGTCGGTAACCCTTTCATGCCACTGACCGTACAGGTCCCGATACCGGGCGCGCGCATATCCCGCACTGATCAAGCCATGAATGAATTGAGACCGCTCGCGAAAGACCGTCAACTCCACACCTTCGGCGTCGGCGCGACCGTCAGCGATCAATTGTTGATGATTTTGGAAATAGGGAAAATCGTAAAGTATTTCATCTAAGATAAACGCGCCGGGCTCCAATACATCCAAGGGGAGATGATTATACCGTTTCAGGTAGGTTTCCATCTTCACCTGGAATTTCAGTGGCAGGAACCAGTCCAGGCCGGCAACAAGATGATACACTTCGGCATTGCGCAACTGCTCGTGGGCCTCGTTCTGCCCGATTAATAGTGCCGGAAGTGGCTGGGTATAGATACCCCAGCCGAGGGAAGTATGAATATCCGGGGCCGGCTGATAGCGGAGGACCGCGTTCGGTGAAACATATCCCCGCTTATTATGGGAAAAGTAATCGCCTCGGGTGCCAAATTCCGCAGAAAACGGCCGTGCCGGCCACAGTGAAACGCTGGCGAAGACACCGGTTTCATACAAATCGACCGGCCGATTGAGATCAAACGGCGGTCGTCGCTCCCGATTCGAATTATAGTCTGCAAAATAGAAAATATCATAATCGTTAAACGAACCACGAAACCGTCCCCCAAAGGTCAATTCATGTTCACGCGCTACCGTGATTACGGTCTGGTTGCGCAGACAGAGGTCACTTTCAGTCGAGTGATTCGTGCTGATACTGTCCGCGCCGCGGCCTTCCATTTCCAGGTTAAAGTGAATGCGGGATATCGCAAGTGAGGTCTGGGTATGACCGCGATCAGGGATCCGATGCAGCCAGTTGACGCCGCCCATGCCGATGGTGAACTCGGCCAATCCGTAATAGAAAAAATACCTATTTTCACTGCGTGCCTGCTCGTGGCTGAAATCAAATTCGTCGAAACCATAAATGCCGGTGAATGCAAGCCGATCGCGGGACGAGAGATCCAGTGTAAGCTTTCCCTGAAAATCAGTATAGGCCGGGGCGGCAAACAGGTTCAGCTCCTCTTTGAGTAAGTCCATGGTACTGTGGCGAGCGGAAAAAAGCCATGATCCACGTCGCTCCGGCAGGGGGCCTTCCCCGGAGACCCGCAGTCCCGAGACACTGACGTCCGCCCGCCCCACGAAACCGTCGGTATTCCCCTCCCGGTATTGAATATCCATAAATGACGAGAGCTTGTTGCCATAGGTCACCGGGTAGGCGCCGCTATACATGGTCGAATGTTGCAGAAAGTTATTATTCAGCAGCGTGATCCCACCGGCCGAGGTTCCCTGGATGGGAAAGTGACTGATGGTCGGGACTTCCATGTTATCGAGCACGTACCCGTTTTCGATCGGATTGCCACCCCGCACGATCAGCATATTCAATAGTTCCTCCCGGCTGGGAGCGACTGCAGGCAGCAGCGTTACGACCCGGTTAATATCTCCGATTGAGCCGGTCGTGGCCTGGATTTCATCAGCAGTAAACGTGGTAGCGCTGGCTGAACGCAGGTCGGTCGTTCTGCGACGGGATTTCACAACAGTGATATCACGACCTTCAATTGCCCGGGGAATTAGCTCGATCAGGACTGCGCGATACGGTTTTGGTGTCGGGGTAACCGCTACAGATACTGGTGACTGGTACCCGACGTGGCTGCATGTTACGTACCTCGCATTGATGGGGACACCGGTCAGTTGAAACTGACCCGCTGAATCACAAATTGTCCCAATGGACGTACCATCGACCCGAATCGAGGCACCGGGAATGGGAAATTTGGTGGTGTAGTCGATCACCCGGCCCCGGATCACGCCGGTGTCTGACTGGGCGGGCAGGGAAAACGCCAAAAGCAAACACAATACAAGTCCGGTATGCCGGACAAACATCTCTCACTCCCGACGTTTGGCAGTGCTCGTTGCCGACCGGGTGTCGCTGCTTATTCTACCCGTCAATAATCTAAGGATTCCGCAAAGTTCTCTGTCTGGGCAAAACTCACAAAGAAGCGTGTGGGACTGGCCAACACACACCCCGATCGGCGTTTTTCGCCGGGGAGCAAAATAGCAGAAAGGACGTATATGTGCAACCAACCAAAAAGAACCGCCGCGTTACTTCAGCGGGCCGGTCAGCAAATGAATGTCATCAATCCAGGCGGTGCCGGGGCCGGTGAACACCAAATTCAGTTTCACCTGCTCAGGATTCTGGCCTTTCTCAAAAAAGAACGGCGTTTCCTCAGTCGACCAGTCAGTGGTGCCGGTTACGGGGCTTTGCAGGTCGCGGGAGAAAAACTCGCCGTATCTCGGGAAATAGCAGAGCATCTCCAGATACACCTTACCCTGCACGTCCTCGGTGCGCACCTGTGCGCGGTAGATCAGGCGGGCGTCCTCGACATCGATATCCCGCAGATGGAACAACGGCACGGTGACCGGCTCGGTGGCCGAAATTCGCCAGGACCCGTCCCCATCGGCGGAGACAGCCCGATCCAGCACCGCCAGCCGCTCGGCGATCAGTTCGGTGGTTTCATTAATGGGGAAATGGCGATATTCGGTCAGTTGGCCTGGCTGCCGGGAGCAACTATAAGTCAGTAGGGCTAGTACAATGATCACCAATCCACTAATGGTGATTATCCATGGTCGACGCATGGGATGTCTCCTTTGTGTGCTGCAATTTTCGGTGTTTGAGCGTTCGGGAGATATATCGGCACAGGCGTCCAGTCGCTATAGAGGCCACGGGCGGCAAGAACGGTCAGAGGAGGACTGACAAATCCGGCTAATGCGGTTAAACGCTTGACTTTTTGCCCGCGTACGCTAAATATAATCGGCTCTGCCGCGCCAATGATTAGAGCGGCAGAAATAGAGAAGAAAAAGCGGACGTCCCCATCGTCTAGCCCGGTCTAGGACACCGCCCTTTCACGGCGGCAACACGAGTTCGAATCTCGTTGGGGACGCTTTTTTATGATTCGTCCGTCATTTCTTTCACAAATCTCAAATTCCTCCCGTTGATTCCCGAAGTCGTCACGTATATCTTGCCACATCTAAGGAAACCCGCAGGCCCGCAAGGAGAGGCTATGTCTTCGGTGACTGATTTTATCAATGAAAACCGCCAGCGATATGTTGAGGAATTGAGTGAGCTGTTGCGGATGGAGACAATCTCCGCCGATTCCAGCAAAAAACAGGAGTTGGTCAAATGCGCCGAACATCTGAAAGCACATTTCGAGCATATCGGCTTAACCGCCCGCGTGGAGAAAACGCCGGGACATCCCATTGTGTACGCCGAATGGCTGGGAAAACCGGACGCACCCACGGTGCTGTATTACGGACACTATGACGTGCAGCCGGTGGAGCCGCTCGATGAATGGAAGACTCCGCCGTTTGAGCCGACAGTCCGGGACGGCAACCTGTATGCGCGCGGCTCCTCGGATGACAAAGGCCAGATGTTCACCCATGTGAAAGCGGCCGAGGCCTATTTCAAGACCGTGGGTGAACCGCCGGTGAACCTGAAATTTATCATCGAGGGCGAGGAAGAGGCCGCCGCGGATAACTTGGATGAATATATCCATGCCAACAAAGAGGCGCTGGCCTGCGATTATGTTATTGTTTCTGATACCGCGCAATTCGCCGAAGGGCTCCCGTCGATTTGCTATGGTTTACGGGGTATCCTCTATATGGAAATTGTGATCACCGGGCCGAACCGGGACCTGCACTCCGGGGAATTTGGTGGTGCGGTGGATAATCCGGCCAACGTGCTGGGGCGGATGCTGGCGCAGTTGCACGACGCCGACGGCCGGGTCAAGATCGATGGTTTCTATGATGATGTGGAAGAAATCACCGGGCAAGAGCGCAAAGAATTCGCCGCGTTGCCGTTCAGTGAGGATAAGTACAAACAGATGCTGGAGTTACCGGAGCTCTATGGCGAGAAAGGATATACGCCGCTTGAACATGTTTGGTCCCGTCCCACCTGTGATGTGAACGGTGTCTATGGCGGCTATATGGGCGAGGGCGCCAAGACGGTGATCCCGGCCAAAGTCGGCGCGAAAATCAGTATGCGACTGGTGCCCAAGCAACATCCGGACAAAGTGGAAAAACTCTTCCGCACCTACATTGAAAAGATCACCCCACCGACCGTGAAAGTTGATATTATCACACATGGCAAAGCCCGGCCGGTGGTGGTCTCCACCGATAATCCCGCCCTGGTCAAAGCCCGCGAGGCGCTGGCCCAGGCGTTCGACGCTAAAGCGGTATTAATGAAAGGTGGCGGATCGGTGCCGGTGGTCGAGACATTCCAGAGCGTCCTCGGGGTGCCGCCATTGCTGTTGGGCTTTGGTTTGCCGGATGACGGGCTGCACTCCCCGAACGAAAAATTTTCCTTGGAGCAGTTTCACAAAGGGATTCTGACTTCCGCCATATTAATGGATAAGCTGACCACATAAGGGTTGTTGATGATTATCGAGCGCATTGTTGTCGGCGCCCTGATGGTGAATTGCTATCTGGTCGGCGACGAGGAATCGAACGAAGGTATCATTATTGATCCCGGTGCGGATGCCGACCGGGTTGGCCAAAAAGTCGATGAACTCAGCTTGAAAATCACCAAGGTTGTCGCCACGCATGGGCATGTCGATCATGTCGGCGCAGTGGAGCCATTGAAACGTCGGTTTAATGTTCCCTTTGCGGTACATCGGGCCGATGAATGGTTTTTACCGCACACCCGTGAGAATGGGGCAATGTATGGCTTGCTGAACCTGGAAAATCCCACGGCCGATGAATATTTGGCAGAAGGCGGGATTATCCGTGTCGGCAAGCATTCCTTCAATATTATAGAGGCCCCCGGTCATTGTCAGGGGGCGGTGATTCTGCTGGGGGAAGGGCATGCCTTTGTGGGGGATGTGTTATTTGCGGGGTCAATCGGCAGAACTGACTTACCGGGAAGCAGTTACGAGGAGATGGTGGTCTCCCTGGAGAAAGTATTGTCGGTGATACCGGAGGACACGGTTTTGCATCCGGGACATGGCGACAGTACTTCGTTAGCGGTGGAAAAGCAGTATAATCCTTTTCTGCAAGGACTTAGAGGAGAGATTCGTTAAGCATCATCAGGAGGTCACCCGGGATAGGTAAAGCGTTGGAACATCTTGTTCCGATAACCTCAGGTGCGCCAGTAAATAAGAAATTAAGCAAAAAAGTGCTTGCCCCGGTCGGCGTGCGCCGCAATATTTTCGCCCTTAATGCCCTGGGGGGAAAACTGTGGAAGGGTGTAAAAAGAATATTTTTGGCTAAACCCGGCTTGCCCGAATCCGATAACAGGATTGACCGAAAAGTATCGGTTATTGGGCATTATCGGGCGCGGCAAAATTATTAAGTCGATATGGAAAAACATCTTGACATCATTTCTGGCGGGGATTAGTCTGGTTGCAATTTGCCGACGCGTGTCGGCGCGTTTGTATTGAAAACAGTTCGGGAGGGTCAATAGATTTATCACTGAGATTGTAGTGTTTTTCAGTATCTCGACGGGATTCTGTATTCCCCCGGCGGTGACGGAGTGCGGACCCTAAACCGCCCGCGTGTTGTCAGGAGAGAACAGAAGATAGGGAACACGACGCGGAAGCAGGTCCCTCTAGTGATGGCCCAATAAACAACACACCGGACAACCACGGAGGGTTGCCGAGACTAACACCGGGCAGGAATCAACGGACGATAGAAAAAGCGGTGTTGGTCACAACGAGTACTCGCGACACCAGTGGTCCTGTGCGGGGATCACAAAGCGAGGGTAAAAGGAGTTACCCAACGGCGTCCCGAAAATTGATCTACTGTCGGTAGGCAACGACGACACAGTAAGGGGGGTAGGTCATGGCGAAGATACCCGGTTTCTTCGATTTGCAGATAATTTCAGGATGCAGGTATAGGTATGTTTAAAAGAATTGAAAGGAGGGTCTGGTATTGGCCGGCCGCGGTTCGGGCAGGTCAAGACGCTAGCAAAGGAGTATCGAACAATCGCATGGAAACGATGGAACAGAACACAAACGAACAATCGCAACGAAGTGAACAGAAGACAGTATCCCTTTAACCAGGGGGAAAGCTTAATGAAGCCATTTTCTATGAAGGGACTGGCAGTAACGGCTGCTCTGCTTCTCGTGCCACTCCTCGCCGCGCCCGCCTTGGGGCAGATTTACTATTTCTACGGCGAGACGGACGTGACAGTGGACAAGCCGTTTGATGTACCCTGTCGAGTCTTGAACTTGCAGCCGGGTGAACCGGCGCCCACGGACCTGGTGGTCATGGCGTTCCGCATCGCCAACGATTCGGCTTCCGATCGAGATCTTGACTCGATGGTTGTATCCAGTGTCAACTCCGATTCCGGGATGGTAGACGAAGTGTACATCTACCGGGAATCGGATGCCATCACGCCAGCGAGCGCAACCGATTTCGCCTCGGGGTCCGATGTCTTGCTTGGGACCGCAACAGAGTTCAACAACGGTTCCAATAACGGATTCGACACCGGCGATACGCTGTCGTTCGTCGATAATTGGACCTCCACCACGATCGGTGCCGGTGACACGGCGTTTTTCTACATTGTCGTTGATGTCGCGGCCGGAATAGTCGGGGAGGATCGCTGGGCCGGCGCATCGCTCGGTGTATTCCTCGATGGTGATGAACCAGCGCTGGTGCTCGATAACGGGAGTTATGGCCCGGTGGATGCGCCCGGCGTTGGCGGTGACCCGGTCGACGATTTCGAAAACGATCCCAACCCCATGGCGTACTGCGAAACGCGGGCCATGGCGGGATGGTTCGAAGTCGATGCCGGCAACACCGACCTGCGGCTGGGGATGATTCCAATTGATCCCAGTCCCGCAAGGAAGTACCGTGGTCGTGAGTGGATTCACGGCGGTTCTTTCGACAAGGTGCCGCTGATGCTCATCGTCGACAACTCGCGCAGCACGCTGCCCGATACGCTGAAGACGATGACGATTCGCAGCCGCGTTGATCGGGCGAGCGCGATCGAAAGCATTGCCATTTACAAAGAGGATGAGTGCACAGTACCGACGGATGCCTCGACCTTGCGGACGGGAGGCTCGCAAGCCGATGACTTGTGGGCCGAGCGATCCGGTCTCGGGGATTTTACCTGGGGGCCGGGGAACATTCGCGGTGACGCAGTGGCGCTGACAATGAACGCCGGCAAAGGCGTTGTCCCGCCCGGCGAGATTGTGTACCTCTATATCGTCGTCGATATGAACGCCGCAGTAATCGAGGCCAGTCAGGCCAGCCGCGAGAATTTCGACCGCGGACTCGTTGGTCTGGCTTTGAATGACACCCTGAGCAGCCCCGATCCCGAAGCGATGGTCTTCGGGAATGCCGGCGTGGGGCCGCGGTGGTCCGACAATGGCACCCGGATTGTCTGGGAAAACGATCTGACCGGTGCCACTGGTCTTCACGACGGCGGATCTTCAGACAATCTGCTTATTGACACAGGAGAGTCCTGGGATATTAACCAGTGGGTTGGCTGGAAGATATACGACTTGGACACCTTGACTGGAGCTGTGCTTGATTCTGGTCTTGTAAGCTCAAACTCGGACACCTCAATCACTGCCATTATGCTTGGCGGGACTACTTGGGAAGACCGGCACATTTACCGTCTGACCAACCCGCCGGGCCAGCCGTTTATCCTGGACACCAAGCCGCCGGAACTCTGGTGCTATCAAACGCGGTGGGTCCACACGGACAACGCTGCGGATCGCCCCGGTCTGGGTGACGGCGTTATCGATAACCAGGACAACTTGTCGCTGTATTTCTATGTGGCAGATACCGGCGCCAGCGGTATCGATATGACGCTGTCGGGTCGACCGCGGGTTAATATAAGTCCGTTTCAATCGGCGGGCGATCCGGCGGTGCATGTGCTGGACTCGATCACGGTCAACGATACCCTGTTTTGGGCAACCTTACCGGCTCTCATGATTGATACTACCTACACGGGGAGCCGCACGGATACATTGGCCGGTAACCTGAAATTACAGGTTATTACGAAAGACCTTGCCGGAAATACGCTGACCGACTCCTGCACGGTTCCTTACAATGTGGATACCCGTCGTCCTACCTTCGGACGGGACGGAGATTCTGGTCCGGAAGTGCCGCTCGAATTTAAGTTCACCCCGAATGGTGACTTGAACGGCGATGGTTGGGCCGGCATTGGCGACACGCTGCGCATCACGGCCAATATGGGCGTCCACTGGCGTAACTGGAACCGCGATGATGGTCTCGGCAACGAGATCGACTCGGTCTGGGCCGATATCAGCAGTTGGGGTATGGCGCAGACCTTGGTTCCGTTGTTCGATCCGTCCGGTGACGGGCAGAACTTCTCCGGTGATTTCGTGGTAACCCAGGGCGGTCTGGATACCCTGGCCAGCAACGATGCGACCTTGATTTCGATCTGGGCGCTGGATAACGCGGATAACTACGCAAATTACCATGAGTTGCGTTTCGCGCCGGTAGGCGTGGACAGTCCAGGGATTGACAACCAGTTCCCGCCGATCGGCGCCAATACCTGGACGTTGTTCAGCGAACCGGCTCCGAACCCGACCAACAACATCATTAATATTGGTGATGTGGTGCGGTTCGAGGTCGAATTCGATACCACCGGCGGCCTGCCGTATGATATCGATTCCGTCTATGTCGACCTGTTTGAAGCCGGTCTCGGTGGCAACCATCGGGTCGACTTCACCCCGCCGGGTTCGGGCAGCACATTGTGGAGGCTGGATACGACGGTATTGGATCCGCGACTGAATAACTCGCACGATTTTGCGCAGGACACGGTCAAGACCGACGTGTGCCCGAACATACCGTTGTACGCCGGTGTGCGCTACAAAATCCCGATCACGATTGTCGATGACCGGGGGAACCGCATTGTCGATACGGTTGGTCCGCCGGATTATCCGCACTTGAACGGCGATTCCACTACGCTGGTCTCGGTGGACACCAAGGTGCCGGAACCGGTGCTGGACCTGGTCGGCAGCGCGCGACCGGACGGTAATGTCGGGCTTGATTGGACGATCCCGGCGGCGGACACCGGTGACGGTCCCCTGACCTATGATATCTACTGGGATGAAGGTGCGGGTACGACCCCATCCGAGGTCCTGGCTACTGTAACGGAAATCAACGGTCCTACTTGCATGACGATTAACAGCTGGGTTTCCGACACGACGGTGGTCGATCCGGACCTCCTGGAATGTGGTGAGACATACCGTTTCGCCGTCGTTGTCCGTGACGACGCGAACAACTCGTCGGATTTCTCTGAAACCGTCGAAGTTACCACCGATTGTGATCCGCCGGAGATGTGCGTGTGGCAGCCGGACTTGGATAGCACCAAGACCTACAGTTGTCATGGGTGTGACTTCACCAGCGACACGACATATACTGGCCTCACCATTTACGTGCAGCCGAAGGATAGCGCCAGCATGGATGTGGCCTCGATTGGCGATGTTCTTGTCCGGTTGAAAGACCGCGGTGGGGCGCCGGGGCCGTGGACCTCAGTTGGTTTCGTGGATGTCGGTGCGGACGCACCGCACACCTTTGCCTTGAAGCTCAACTGCGATTCTCTGGATGCCGTCGTGGGGACCGAGCTGGTCGATTTGGTTGAATTGATCATCATCGGTGTTGACGAAGCCGGTAATAAAATCTCGAGCGAAGACGCATTAGCTGCTTGCAAGAGTGAGTTCAACTGGTCGACAGTCAACACACTTGATGGTCAAATCTTCTCGATCAACGACAAGCTGCCGCAATATAAGCCGTACTGTGGCGAAGTGGGTTTCGAAGTCGAAGGCGAAAACAATGTGATTGTGGTTTACCTAAATGGTGGTACACCACCTTACACCGTTCGTGCGTTTGCCGACGATGACACGGAGATTGAATTTGATAATGATCAAATCTTCTTCATGGACACCGTTAGCACCGATACCCTTACATTCGACTCCCTTGATGTGACGGGTTGGGAAAAGGGTGCCGGTCGCTTATTTGTTGAATGGTGTGATGCGAATGGCGCCTATGCCTCCGATGAAGTGAATCTCTGCGTACCGGACGTGATTGCGCCGTGCGCCCGGGTGACCAACCCGATGGACGGCAAATGCATCCCGGTTTCGCTCTCCGCCCAGGATCCGGTCCCGGTCACCGTGACCATTGACCCGCTCGAGAACTGTCTCGATCCCGAAGACGTGGTCAAGGTCGATTTCGAGTGGTCGGACAGTTGCTGCGAAGGCACTTATTGGGATTACTTCCTCCGTCCGGATACGGTCTTCGAGGCCGGCGGTGACACGGTCTCCTGTGACACCACCTACTTTGAAGAAGGTCCGTTTGCGGGTGAAATCGAATCAATCGAGTGTATCATCGAAGGTTCGGACACCACCGTGGTCAACTGGGTGGTTGATTCGACTCTCATCGATTGCTCCTCAGACGAAATCTGGACGGTCTTCGGATCGCAACCGGGTGACTCCATCAGCTTTGGTGACGTTACCTATTGGTGGGTGAACACTAACGACCTGGCCGGTTACACCACCGGCGATAACATCTTCATCCGTGCGCGGGTGTTTGATGAACAGGGCAACGTGGACACCACCGAATGCGTGCTGGTTTGCATCGACACCGACACGCCGCCGGTCTGTCTGATGACCGACGACCTGTGTTACGGTGTAGACGATATCCCGCGGCTGTCGGGGGCCAGCAACACCATGTATGCGGTGCTCGACACGATTGCCGGCGGCATCACGGTTGACGATGTTGAATCGATGACGCTGTGGTACAAGAAGTCGACTGATGCCGATCGCTACGAACACTGGAATTCGCTGGGCGCTGGCGTGCCGGCGACAAACAGTACCATGTGGCGGTGGGATAATGTCGATGTGACCGCATTGACCGATCAGGTCTACTACGACTTCCGGGTTGTTGTGACGACGATCTGGGGTACGGTCTCGTATGACTATGACGGTGACGGTCAGTTTGACCACAATACGTTCGATACCACGAATTGCGATGCCGCGACCTGGTGGATTGATCATTCCGCCGAAAACATCTGGATCGACACGGTCTGGACGACGGTCGAAGGCACGCAGATTGTCCAACCGAACACCAGTTGCACGCTGAGTGATCCGCGTGGCTGGGCCTGGGCGCAGTACGGCCAGGATATCACGGTGCAGCCGCTGGTCGAGCCGATCGGGCTTGACGGCGACATCGTGAAAGTGGTCTGGACGCTGGTGGAAGGCGAAGGCTGTGCCACCTGCGACTGCGAAGGCGGTTTCAGCCAGGAAGGCGAGTGCGACTCAAAGGTGATCGCGATCAATGAAGACGCCAATGCGTTGGATATGATCACGTTCAATCCAGCCGAAATCGCACAGTTTATCGACGTGAAGAACGGGTTCCAAACCCATGTCCTGCGCGTCGAAGCCTTCGACGGTTGCGGCAATTCGTCGTCCGACTGTATCGAACTGTTCCTGCTCGACATTCAGCCGACCGAAGCGATTATCGTGGAACCGAAAAACCACGAAGTCTTCTGTCAGGACCATGAAAACGAAGGCGGCGGCATCACGGTTACCGCGCAGACACTGATGGCTGATTATGTCGAGAAGGCGACTTTCTCGTACCGTGCTGTCGGTGACGAAGAGTGGATTGCATTTGAGGAAGTGGATGCCTCAGACGCGGTTACCACTACGCTGACCGCCATCTGGTACCCGCACGCGCTGGGCCTGGACGATGGTTCCTACGAACTGAAAGTCGTGGCCGAAGACGCGTCGGGCAATGAACAAACGAATGAGTATATCATCACCGTCCACCTCTCCTGTGGTGAGCCGACGGTGGCGATGGTGTATCCGGAAGCGGAGACCTTCATTGGCTGTCCGCTGGAGGTAAAGGCTGAGGCAACTGCCCCGGATGCGTTCAACTATATCACCAAGGTCGAGTTCTACTTCCAGCCGGTCACCGGTGGTTTGATCACCAAGATTGGTGAAGATGAGTACTCGGTCGATGACATGTACAGTGTTGCCTGGAATCCGTCCATCGACGGTGACTACTATATCTGGGCCGTGGCGACTGTGAAATCCGGTGTGTCGGTAGCTTCCGACAAAGTCTGGGTCAGCGGTGACGAAACGGCGCCGGAAGTCAACATGGTGGAAGTCGGTGGCGACCGCTCCAACGGTGGCTCCGGCGATCCGACGGTCATTCCGGCCGGTACGATGGTTGATATAGACGTTGAGGCATGGGATCGTCTGCAGGCCGACGGGTATGGTCCGGAAGATAACTGCGGTCTTGACAGTGTGAAGATTTATGTCAAGAGCGGCAGCACCGTTATCTTCGGCGAGCTGACCCATCCGGTCGAAGCAGAAGAGAACATGTTCACGGTACAGTGGCCAACCGCCGGGCTGGCCAACGGGACCTACGAAGTCTACGCGGTGGCAACCGACAGTTGCTGTAACAACGCGACCTCCGACAGTTGGTATGTCAGCATTACCAACCCGGTCCCGCCGGTCACGCTGAGCGTGGACGAAGCCGCCGAGATCTGCGAAGAAATGCGGGTCAGCGGCGACGAAATCACCGTGCTGGTGGCCAAGGACGTGCTGGCGGATATCGACTCGGTCCAAATCTGGGTGAACAATGCTCAGACACAATCCGATGTCTACGACCAGTACACCAAGGTCGGCAGCGATGCGACCGCCACGAACGGTGTGTATTCAATCACCGTCGACATTTCGCTGTGGACCGAAAGCAGCTATCGTCTCCGTGCGGTGCCGTGGGTGAACGGCATGGCTGCTGACGACGGTAACGACGCTGACACCGAATTCGACGACTTCACCTTCGATCCGGCCAACAAGCCGTGGCAGATGCTGCTGTGGGTGGAACGGACCGCTCCGGTCCCGACCTTCACCTTGGAGAACTCAGTGATCTCCGCCGGCTCGGAATTCGAAGTCACCGTCGATCCGTCGGCTTGTGAACTGTGTGATATCGATCACTTCGAATACGGCGTGGTGACTCAGGGCGGTGTGTACGGTACCCGCGCTGAGTACACGACGACCGAATGTGAATTCTCGTTCGACCCGGTGGACTCCGGCCTGGTCACCCTGGAAAATTGCTACTGGGGTGGGTATGTCCGCGTCCTCGGCGTTGACGCGCTGGGTAACACCGGTGCGCAGGACGTCTGGGTCGACATTCTCGACGTTCCGGAAGGCCAGGCTCTGGTAACCTCACCGGCCTACGGTGATGTGATCAAAGGCGAAGTTGAGCTGATGGCGAAGTGGGTCGGCGAGGTTTCGGATGTGGTCTTCTTCTACAGTACCCTGGCGGATGACAGCGACGCGACCGAAATTGGCGCGGCGGATGAAGATGGCCTGCTGCTCTGGGATACGGAAGACGAGGAGACCGGCGTCGCGGACGGCGAGATTTACCTCTGGGCGCAAGCGGATGGTACGCTCCATGAAGCCGCCTGTGCGCGCAAGGTGAAAGTCGTTAACGACTGCGTAGATGTCTATCTCGGTAGTCCGTGGCCGTACGGTGAGTGTGAAGGTGACCAGAACATCTATGTTGGTGGCACGTTCGATCTCAAGGTCGACTCAATCCTCTCCGTCCACCCGATCGACTCGGTTGTCTTTGCCTATAAGACGATCGGTGCTCCGGGTGCCTGGACCGATACCGAAGATCCATCACAGGGTTGGGTCTGGGTTGGCATGGACCGTTACGAAGCGCAGTCCTGGGATGTTTCCTGGGATGCGAGTTCCGTACCTGACGGTCACTATGTTGTCCAAGCCTTTGCCTACGTTGAAGGCAAGGAATGTCACTCGAACAACCTGTTACTCTACATGGATAACACGGACCCGGTGGCGATGATCTCGCAGGTTGGCGACGATCAGACGCCGGTGACGTGTGCTGACGTAACCGAAGGCGCTGACGTCGAAATCACCGCCGTGGCCACCGACGAGGAATCCTGTGCTCGCTGGGCGCAGTTCTTCGCCGGGTATTGTGGTGAGGAGGCTGGCAGCGGAAAGGCCGATATCACGTTTGCGATCGATTACTCCGGTTCGATGGATGAGGAAATCGATCGGGCTACAGATGCTGTCGCCGACTTTGTTAACTCGCTACAAGTCAGCAACATCGACTTCACGGTCGGTTTGATTAACCTGCTTAGTCAGGAGGTCGCACAGAACCAGACGACCGATGTTGCCGCTTTCATCACCGCGCTGGAAAATCCTTCCGGTGGTGGCGGCGTCGGTTCCTATAGCGTACTCAACGATCTGGCCTTCGGGAATAAGGGGATGAATTACCGCAGTGATGCGAGCAAATTCGTGATCCTGATCACCGACACTTCGCCAGAAAGCGGCATGGCCAGTGATATTGAATTCTGCGATGTTGCTGATCCCGCCGCCGAAGCTCCATTGGCAGGGGCACTTGCCGGTGCCGGCTTCACGGTGTACGCCGTTGTTGAAGAACCGACGGATCCGAGCTATTCGGGTAACTGCGCCGAAGAAGACCACAACGCGTATGATCAGATTGTCTCGCTGACCGGTGGTGGCTTCTACGATCTGGATGCGGAAGACTACTCGCCGCTGTTCACCGAGATCGCAGATGCGATCGCGCTGAGCTTGGCCGGTCAAGGCAGCCAGTTGGGTGGTACCATTTGGGTCGAGACGGTTGACCTGAGCACGGATGATCCTGTCGCGAAGTGGAATACCACCGGACTCGATCCGGGTACGTACTGCGTGTGGACAGTGGTTACCGATGCGGCGGGCAATCGGAAGACCTCGCAAGTCGTCGAAGTCTGTGTCTACGACAAGACGGCACCGGTCGCCTGGATTGCCGGCTTCGGCGATGCCACGGTGGCATGTCCGAATTGTGAGGAGCATCGGATCTACGGTCTAACCTGTGACACCGATGTGGAATCGATGAGCTTCCAGAAGCGTCCGCAGGGTTCGACCAGTGATCTCGACTGGATCACCATCGGCATCGGTAACGCGATCGACAACGAAAAGACGCTGTGGTACACCGAGTGGAATCCATGCAAAACCCCGGGTGATTGGGAATTCCGGGCCATCCCGGCATCCGATCACTACGAACCGGGCACGGAAGGCGATGTGCTTTGGGATAAGGATGCCAGCAAGCAGCCGCTCCTGGATGCCACGATTGCCGACGGCACGTGCGAGATTACTTACGACGCCGGCGACGTTACCGCGGTAACGTTTGAAGACAAGTCGTCCGGTGACCTGGGTCTCGTCCGTGTCGACAAGACCGAAGGTATTGACCCGACCAAGCTTGGCATGCTGGGTATCTATCAGCCACTCAACGAGTGGCAACTGACGACCGAGAAGGTCGAGATGGCTCAGATGCAGGGTGTGGACGGTGCAATATACCTCGGCAGCTTCAACGACCAGGATATCTGTCTCGGTGGTGTAGGCTCGTTCTTCGCCTCCTACTACGATTCAGTAACCCTGGTCTCCTATCTGATGATGGCGGACATCACGGTCTCCCGCGTCTATCCGGCGCTGGGTATGCCGGGTACGCTCACCAACGACGTAACGGGCGCCTCGGTGATGATCGAGCGTGATGCGGTCAGTGAAGAGCAGGGTGTGGTTATTCTCCCGGCTTGGATGCCGACCATGATGCCGTCACAGAACGATCTGCTGAATGTCTGGCCGGCCAACGACGATAACTACCTGCCGGCGATCCGCTTCACGGATTGCGGCGGCGAAGTCCTTGCCGGCTTGAATGAAGGCAAATACGCGAAGATCAAGATTCCGTACAGCACCGACGCTCCGCCGACCGACTCCCTGGCAGTTGCCTGGTGGGACGGCGACGAGTGGCAGGTGAACGTGGGTATCTTCATGGGTGGCGACGCCGAAGGCTTCGACGCCGAGAACCACACCGTGGAGTTCTACTCGCAGAACCTGTACGGAATCTACGCGGTCGTATCGAATAAGGCGGCGCACTGTGACGGACCGATTACGATCCAGCAGGCTCCGCACGATCCGATCGCGCCATGGGCGAACTCTTTCACCTATCCGACACCGACGTTCAACACGCTGGTCCGCTCGAATATCCACGGCGACAACAACAACATCGATGTGGATTCGCTGCAGACCCACGTGAAGCTCGACGGTATCACGATCTATAACAACGGCACGAACGCCAGTGGGTGGATCACAACCTGGGATCCCGTCTCCGGCCTGCTGCAAACTCGCTGGAACGGCGCCCCGGGTCTGGAAGAAGGCAGGCACACCTACTGGGTGAAGGCGCGCACCTTCCAGGGTTGCGCCAAGACCATGACCGTGACGTTCGAGGTCGACGAGACTCCGCCGGCCATCAACTGGACGCACGATTATGTCTGCTATAATCCGGAGTTCAAGATCGTGATCACCGATAACGGCGGCGCTGGGGTGGATTTCGACAACGTCCAGGCTGACGTGTACGACTACGATCTGTCACTGGGGACCGAAATCCCGTCCGATAAGCTCGTCTACGAAGAGCACGCGTCGGGCTTCGAGCTCCGTGGCGATACGCTGGTCTTCTCCTTGACTGCCCATCAGGCGAGACTCCGCCGCTATGTGGTGGTCCTGTGGGACGGCATGAGCGGTGGTCGTTCCACCGGTTGGGACGATGATGATCGTGATTACCACGATGATGAGAAGTACGTCTACCACAACGACCATGGTGTTCCGGACTGGGTCGGCAACCATGCGACGCCGGTCTTCCGGACGTTCACCGTGGGTGGACCGTTCTGCGATGGCGAGGAGTATGGTGAAACAGCACGCAACGAGCCGAACCCGTTTGACCCGTGGAATGGCGGTGAAAAAGTCACGAAGATCTACCACGGTCGGACGGAAGGCGATGTCACTGTGAAGATCTACGACCTCGCGGGTGAGGAAGTGATCACTCTGAAGCAGAACGCAGCGGTATACGACGTGGGTGAGTTTGTCCCATGGGACGGTAAGACCGACAATGGTGAATACGTCGCCAGCGGCGTTTACCTCTGCCATATCTCGGGCAGCGGTCAAGAGGGCAGCTTCTCCGAGGTGATCAAGATCGCGGTGATCAAGAGAGACTAACCCATCTCAGGAAAAACGAACCCGGCGCGGGAATAACGGCCCGCGCCGGGACTGAATAGAGAAGACGAAGATATGCAAAAGGAGAGAGCCAAAATGACCAGGAAACCGTGGGGAACGATCGCGGTTGTCGTGGGCGTTTTCTCTGCCCTGATGGTGGGAATCTGCTCAACCGCGGCAGCTGAAGATAACCACGCATTCCCCTTCATGCGCACCGGGGTCGGGGCGCGCGCCTGGGGTATGGGCAACGCCTACGTCGCCGTCGCCGGCGACGCCAGTTCGCCATTCTTTAATCCGGCAGGATTAAGTCGCCTGGAGAAATGGGGCTTCGCCTCGATGCTCTCCGCCGATATGGCGATTGACCGGAAACACAACTATGTTGCTGTCGGCGGCAACTTCAATTTCGGCGCCTTGGGCGCCTCGTGGGTGAACTCGGGAATCACTGATATCGAACGCCACGGCGAACCCGGCAGTGCGACGTTCGATCATACCGAAAACGTGTTCACGCTAACCTACGCCAACTGCAATGGGAATTTCTATTACGGCGTGAACTTTTTAATCGCCAACCGGGATTTGGATGACGTCAGCGAAACCGGGGTTGGTGCGGATATCGGTGTGCAGTTTGATTTCCACGACGAGGCAACCATCGGCGCTTCCGCCCAACATTTGGGCGTTACGGTGGGCGATGATGACCTCCCGACGAACTTGCGGATGGGTATCGCGGTGCATCCGGAAATGATGGCGGGATTCACCTTCCCGTTTGAAGTCCAGAAAACACAGCACCGGGATGACGTCAAGTTCCGTCTGGGCGGTGAATACGCCTACGACTTCGACAATCAGGACTACGGCGCAGCCGTCCGCGCGGGCGTGGACGACGGCGCGTTCAGCGTGGGTGTGGGCTTGCGGTTCATGAGCTTCTGGCTCGACTATGCCTATGTCGACGAGCAGGAAGATTTCCTGGATGAGAACCACAAGTTCAGCCTGATTGGTAATTTCTAGCCATCGGCGATTGTTCGGAGCGCATAGACCAACCGCCGGCGGGTCCTATATGGTCCGCCGGCGGTTATTATTTGTAGTGCGCAAACAGTAGCATTGCTCCGCATTTTTCTCTCTAATCCATACAATTGCCATCCGTTTTTCTGTCGTATAGAGAATATTTGAACAGAAAACCCGTAGGGAGGACGGCATGAAACGGCAGAGTTTTGTACACCCGGTTCTGGCGATCGTCGTGTCGCTGGCACTGTACGGTACCGCGGCGGCGGACGTAACGATCACCCAGAAAATAACTTCTTCGATGATGGGTGGTATGTTCGCGTCGAATGGGACCAGCACTATGATGGTCAGCGGTGACAAACAGCGAACTGACACCGAAATGCAAATGGATTTAGGCATTATGTCCGGGCCAATGACGTTTGAAACGATGGTCATTCGCCTCGACAAAGGCGTCACCTGGAGTATTGATCACGACAACAAGACGTACACGGAAATTGATTTGACTGCCTTAAATAAACTGCTGGAATCCCAGCAAACCATGACTTCGGGTGAAGATGCCCGGCAAGGGGACATGCCCAATTACGAAGATGTCGAAATGGATCCCCCGAAAATCACCGTCGAACGTACCGGCAAGAAAGAAAAAATCGCCGGTCATTCCTGCGAAGAAGTGATACTCAGGATGGTTATGCACGGTAAGGATCGCGAGACCGGTGATACGGGGAGTTTCATCGTGACCGATCAGATGTGGGTTTCGAAAGATTTTCCCGGCTACGATGAGATTAAGAATTACGGTGAAAAATCCGCCAGTGCCATGGGTTTTCCGAGGATGGCCACCGGGTCCTATACACAAATGGGCACAATGGGTATTGACACCGAGGAATTGTATGACAAGATGAAAGAAATCGACGGATACCCTTTGAAACAGATCATGACGATGAGTATTTCCGGCGAAATTACCACCGGGGGCATGACGGCTGAGGAACAGGCCGAACAGAAGGAAGCCATGAAGGAAGCTAAAGACGCGCTCAAAGATCTGGGTGGACTGGGTGGTCTGTTCGGCGGGAAAAAGGACAAAGAGGAACCGAAAGCCGAAACTACCGATGAGGATATCGCGGTTGCCGGGACGGTGATGAACGTCACCATCGAAGTCGAGGATATTTCGACGAAAAGTGTCAACGCCTCGGAGTTCGAGGTTCCGAAAGGGTACAAGAAATCTAATTGACGATCGACAAAATGAACTAGTGGCCGGGCCACGGGGCTTTCCCTATCTTCAACCGGAAAGCCGTGTGGTCCGGCTTTTTTTATCGACAGCGGTCGACCGCTAACATGAGGAACTGGACACCGGGCACTCCGTACAATACAATAGCATCGAAATCGGTATCTTACGGGAGGATAAATGCAGCAGAGATATTGGCAACGGCTGTTTCTGCTCATGACCCTGTTGAGCGTCCTGGTGCTGGGTAGTCTCGATTCCCCATGGGCCCAGACCGGCCAGGCAATAAAACCGCCGGGGGGTGGATTTCCCTGGATTTGGGTCTTAATCGGGTTCGTCATTGTAGCCCTGATCATCGTCATCATGGCGGCCCGCCGGGGGGCAAAAGCGCTGGATATTCCGGCCCAGGTGGTTATCGTAGACGGAGAGCGGGCTGGTGCCGTCATCCCGCTGGAGAAAACGCGCGTGACTATTGGCTCGGAGGATGATAACAATATTGTCCTGACCGATGAGAAAATCGCCAAGCATCATGCTGAGCTGCGCTATGAGAAAGGATCGTTTTCGGTGGTCGATCTCAATTCACTTTATGGAATATACGTCGACGGGTCCCGAATTGAGATCCAGCCGATCGGCGATGGGGAAACGTTTTCGCTGGCAAACTCAGTAAACCTTACGTTGCAAATCGGCGGCGAAAGCGGCTCCTGAGTATACTGCGAATGCAGAGTCTTGAGCTGTGGGCGGCAACACCAAACTTGGTCCGCCGCAGGCGGCTTCATTTGGGGTGGATATTGTCCAAAATCCTCGACACAAGTAAATGCCCGAGAAAGATAAAAAGAACGAAACCTCTCAGCGCGACGATTTCGAGCCGATTGAAGCGCTGGTGCGCGGAGAAATTTTCCGGGGACCGGAAGAACCTGATGCGGTGCACCCCGACCGTCCACGCCGCACGAGGGGCCGACTGGTCACAACCATTATCGGTTTAACCCTGGTTATTGGTGCGGCCGTCATCGTGCTCTTTGTCGTGTTGAGTCAGCCGGATTTTGAATCGTTGCTGCCAACGCCACGTTCGGTGGGGACCACGATTCGATCGGTTCCCGGCAGCGCCTCGCTGTATATCAACGACGCCTACTTGGGTAGAACACCACGAACGATATCCTCCTGGGCCACCGGGGTGAATAGCGTCCGGCTGGAACGAGAGGGCTTTCTCACCGCTGAAACGCTGATAGTCATTGAGAATGATGATTGGCCGGAATTGCCGCCCTTTGTGTTGTCGAAGCAGGTGTCGATCCGTTCTATTCCACCGGGGGCGGATATTCTTATGGACGGTAAATCGGTGTCGGCTGCCCGAACTGCCGGCATTGCACTGCCAGCCACGGACACGGTGGTCATCGAGGCGCAACGGAGTGGTTTTGAGCCGCCTCCACCGCTCACGCTCACGGTGGACGGGCCGGTGCCGCCGTTTGACTCTACAACCTGGGAAATCGAGGAGGCGCCGGAGGAGGCGCGCATCACCATTACGGCCCGGCTGCTGCGAACAATATCGATCTCCTCACGTCCGCCCGACGCCATGGTGTATGTGGGGGATACCGACACGGCGGCCGGGACCACTCCCTGCCCGGTGACGCTGCCGCTGGGAACCCACCGCCTGACGGTGCGACATCCGGCCTACCTGGAACATAGTTTTGACCTGGAGGTAACAGTCGACTCCCCGGAGCGCATCAGCGCAGTGCTGCGGCGGTATGTCTGGCTGACGGCCACCGGCAGCGGTGAGGATACCACGGATATCGGGGCCACTATCGAGTGGATTCGCCGCGACGGGCGAGTGGTCAGAGAATTCAAAGATCGGCAGCAAACCCCGTATTCCCTCAATTTACCGGCGCTCCCGCATGATCTGTTGTTGACGCATCCGGAGTACGGCGATACCGTCGTGGCGATCCCGGCCGAAGTCAGCCACGTACAGGTTATCCTGCGGCCGCGAAACCGGCGGGAATCCGCCGACCGTCAGAATGTCCCGAGTACCCTCGAGGAATTCAAATGGGTGCGCTTCCGGGTGCAAGCAGCGGGTGACCCGGTGTCTCACGCGCAGGTAATCGGGCGGCGGGCGAAATCGAACCGGGAATTCAAATTCGGGATAACCGGGCAGGAAGGGGAGTTGCTGGCTAAGGTTCCCCCCGGACGGTTCGAATTCTATGCGGTTCGGGGTCGTGATAAATCCAACGTTCGGACCACCAATATCAGCCCCGGACGACGTATCAAGTCCATAACCTTGCGGTTTTGAACTGAGTTAATTCGAGGACGGCATGTACTTTTTGAACAAAATAATGTATATATATCGGTCTAATCGGGGGGGACAGTACGGGTATGCGCATCAATTTCTTCGGTGATACCGACGTTGGCCAGGTTCGACAGATAAACGAAGACGCCTATCTTCTGCTGCCGGAGGCGGCTGTGTGTGTCGTCTGTGATGGTATGGGTGGTCATGCGGCCGGAGAAGTAGCCTCCGGAGAGGCCCGTAAGGTCTTTGCCGCATATTTTCACGGTGGATCGGAACAATGGCAGGAGCAATTGCATTTCGGGCAGGAGGAGCACTGGCCAACCGGCGGGCAACATTTGGTTCGCGCTACCCGGCTGGCCAACCGCAGTATCCACAATATTGCCGCAGAGAAAGATTCCGCCCGCGGGATGGGTACCACCGTGGTGTCACTGGCCTTCGATCCGGGCATCGTTTCCATCTGTCATGTCGGTGATTCCCGCGCCTATCGGCTGCGCGATGGGGCGATGGAGCGGCTCACGGTCGATCATTCCCTGGCGGCGGAGTTGATCGCGCAGAATGAGTTAACTGAAGAAGAATCGAAGCATTTCGCCGAACGCAACGTGATCACGCGAGCGCTGGGAACACGTCCGGAAGTGGATGTTGATCTGCGGGTGGAAGAAACAAAGACCGGTGACGTGTTTCTGGCCTGTTCGGATGGGTTGTGCGGGTTCGTTGAGGACGAGCTGATTAAACAAATCCTCCTGGAGGCAGGGACTGACTATCCGACCGCGATCAAGAATTTGCTGAATGCCGCTAACGCCACCGGTGGTGAAGACAATATCACGGTGGCGATTGCTCAGGTGGACGATCCCGGGACAGCCGCAGAAGCTGCCGGGCGCGATGCTCAGACTATTCTGGCAATCGAAGGGCCCGGCGGTGAAATCCTCGATGAGGTACTGCCGGCGATTAAGGCGGTTGAATTGCCGGATGAAGATACGCAAAAGATCAATCTTGATTCCGTCGACACAACGCCCCAGGCACAGAAGCCGCCGGCCGGTGGTGGAGGTTCATCGGGACGATTATGGCGCTGGCTGGCGTTGTTAGTGGTTCTCACGGCCATCATTTTCCTTGGAGGAAAGCAATATCTTTGGTCTGAGCGCAACGGTGACGTCAAATCCGCAAAATCAGACTCTGAGAAACTGATGGCGGCTGACGACCCCGGAACGGTTTTTTTTGAGCACGTGACAGCGGAAGCAGCGGGAGCAACCGTGTACGTTGATGGAGAATATCGGGGAGTAGCCGGCCATTTTGCCGAGTCCGGGCTGTCCCTGCGCCGGGGGCTACGGCACATTCACTGCGTTCTAGATACTACTGTCCTTCACGATACTATTATCCAAATCAGCCGCGACACGACCATCCTTCCGCTTTCTTTGCAAGCTGATTAGCTTCTACCCATTCTGTCCGGCGGGGTTGATAAAAGGAACAACTCGGACCCCGGTTTATACCAGGCTATTACGGTTGGCACGGTAGGGCGCGGCCGCGGAAGACGTGGTTTACCACAAAGACCAGGTCTATGACCCCGATATCACCATCACAGTTGGCATCGTGGTCGATATACGGCGCAAAGTAGAATGCCTGTCCCCGGTACATGAAGTTGACCATCTTGATCACGTAGATCGGACTGTAGCGCGGCCGCATCGGTAGAATCCCGGAATTCCAGTTGTCCCGGCGAAACCGCGGCCAGGGATGGCCTCTATTCTGATATTCGATCGGAAAATCCCATGTGGTTATTTGTTGCCCGGTGGATTCCAACGTCAAAATGTTCAAGCTGTCGTTGGCGTTGATATCCGCGGTAATCGGTGCGGCCAACTGGTTTCCCATCCCGAAGCCGATGCGCAGGGGGTAGCCCGGTAGTAGCGCTCCAGCAGGAGAGAGAGCATACAGATATTCGTTTCCGTAAAAGAATTGACCGGCTTTGAGAATGATTTCCGGATCCCCGTCTCCCGTGATATCGGTAAGCGAGACCGCCGAACAGGATCCACCAATGTGTAAAAACGTACCATCGGGATTTTCCGGCAGCAGCGACGTCCCGTCGGCATGGTAGGCCTTAACAATTGCATCGCTGAGGAAATAGGCGGTGACGAAGATTTCGGGCAATTGATCACCATCGACGTCACCTGCAGCCAGGGGATTCATGATGAGATCGTCGCGCGAAAGTCCGGTATTTACCGGCCATCCCGCAAGTGTCGTTCCATCAGCTTTCAAGACTTCAATGTGCCATTCATCTGAATCGTTCGGCAGGTAACAGATGGCGATTTCCCGTTGTTTGTCGTCGTCGAAGTTGCCAATTGCCATCCCGTGCGTGGATTCATAGTCGCGTATTTGTGCCTCGGTGGTATTATAGGGATGTCCAGTCACTGCATTGAAGACCCAGAGACCATCGGCGGCCACCACCAGTTCGTTATCGCCATCCGGCGTGCCGCCAAAATAACTGCCCAGGTCAACGACCGACGCCTTGGGAACCGCTGCCTTATTCGTATGAAACACATCCACGATGAGGTGCCCGGTCTGCCAGGAATATGCATTCGCGTAGGCGTCGAATGCCCGGACCACGCCGCCTGCGTCGATGGAAAGCACGTACGGTTCACCGGTAACATCGTAGTTATTGTGTAAATCGCAGACTTGCGGTACCGCGACACCGTATATCTCGCCACCGCCGGTAAATTCCCGGGGCCAGTTCGCGAAAGGCTCACCAAAGTAGGTAAGGGCGTGCATGAAATTGCCGGAAGCAATGACGATATCGTTAAGCTGGTCGTTATCGAGGTCGACCACACTGGGTACTGACTGAAAATTATCCGCGAGGTTCCGGGGCCAGCCCGGCGTTAGCTCACCGTTTTCCTCGAACACGTATAGGCCGTTCGAGGAGGGTATGATAACTTCCATGGTCTGGTCGAACTTCGGATTCAGGTTGGCCATAATCGGCGTATAAAACGCATACGAGGGAATGTACACCGGCCAGCCGAGGTGATACGGATTATCGATGAACACGCGTACAGAGTCACTCTTGGTCCCGCTGTCGTATTCGGTAGTCAGTTTCAGATAATACCAGCCGCTGGTCGCAGGATCAATGGTCCAGGTGAGCAGCGAATCGTCAACCACCGGTCTCGTACCGGTCCAGATAACGGTCGTGTCGTCTGATGCAATTTCCGGAAACACGGTAAAGCGCGACGAGCGATAATCCGGCGCGACACTCGTTCCTTCGATGTTGGCAATGATCGCCAAACTATCACCATCAATCGGCGAAATAATTTCGGTATTCGGCAGATTGCCCACCGTGATTGTCACTCGGTCTTCGTGACCCGACGGGGAGGACAAGCGCAGGGTGTAGGTGCCGTTCGAGGTGCCGGTTGACCACAGGCTGAGAATATCATTCTCAATCGCCGTATTGCCCGTGGCGATGGTGGTCCAGGTGGCAGGATCGATGCTTGAGCCATAGTCCAACTGGAACGCCGAAAAGGCAGGACCCGCAGCCGTACCGGTAATTTCGACCGTGCCCGATACCAGGTCGCCTTCATGCGGCGTTTCAATGCTCAGGGTGATTCCCGCGAGTTGGTTTATCACCTGATTTAAATCAATCAGACCATGACCGGTAAATTTATCCCACCCCGGATATGAATCTCCCTCCAGATAGGGATCGACAAGATCGACGCAAGCAGATTTGAGCAACGCACCGATTTCATCGGGGGAAAGACCGCTCTCAAAAGCCATAACCACTGCCGCACACCCAACGGCATGAGGGGCGGACATGCTGGTGCCGCTGGCAATAAGATAATCTTCTTCCACGATATGGACACCCGGTTCACCGCCGTCAGCATAAAGATCGGTTCCGGCCGCACGCAGAGAAAGTATAGCCTCACCCGGCGCCACCAAATCAACAAAGTCTCCGATCGTGGAGAACCAGGCAAGCGCACCATCGTAAGAGAACGCTCCGATTCCCAGCGTGAGTGAGTCGGCCGCGGGGAAATTATACGTTTCGACACCGTCATTCCCGGTGGAGCTGATTGAGAGCACTCTGCGGGAGTGGGCATACGCAATGGCGTCGGAGACGGTCTTGGATGGATACGGTGAACCGAAGGACATGTTGAGCACTTGCGCGCCGTTGTCCGTAGCATAATAAATGGACTGCGCCACTACCGAATTAAAGGCGGCGGGAAAAACCTTAATCGTCATGATGCGGGCATCAGCGGCTACGCCGGCAATGCCCAAGGCATTGTCGGTAACACCGGAGATAATCCCGGCAACATGGGTACCATGCCCCAGGGGATCGGTGGGATCGGGATCCGGAATCAATTCGTTGGGTAAGGCGAATTCGTCCCCGGAAAAATCATAGCCGTAGTAATCATCAACGAATCCGTTGTGGTCATCATCGAGACCATTGTCCTCAATCTCTCCCGGATTACGCCAGAGGTGACCCTGCAAGTCTTCATGGATTAAATCGGAGCCGGTGTCAATAACGCCGACCACGACCGGCGAACGGGGTCCGCCGTACTCGTGCACGACCGGGAAATTAATATCATTACCGGGTACTGCCGGTACCCAGGCGAGAGTATCATTTTCCTCACCGGGGATGCGGGTGACGACCGGAATTGTCTGGCCGGTGTTCTGTAACCCCCACTGGTACGTATACAGCGGATCGTTTGGCGCCTGGTGCAAGGTCATCAGGCGGTCATATTCGACATACTCGACCCAGGGTTCGGCCTCGAGGTGTTCTTTCATCAAATCCAGCGCGATAGTATCAGGGAAAGTAAGTACGAAAATGCGTGCGGCAGGGTGCTCGGTGCCGGGAGCCACTTTGCCGAGTCCGGTCGCCGCTTCCGGTAACAATGGCCGGGCTGCCGGATTGCCGAATGTTCGAAAGATGTCTGCCGCACCGCCGCCCGGAGCACCCGTACGTTGCTGGTTGAGATCAAACTCTGATTGTAGCTTGACAATCAAGCCCGCCGGTTCGTTTTGCCGGGTGTTTGCCGGGTTGGAGTTGGGAAAGAAGGCAGACGCCTTTGGCGTTACAGCTGTCAGCACGAAAACGGTGCCTGCCATCAGCAGCAAGGATCGCGGGAAAGACATTTTCATCAGTGCGAGCATCTGCAGGAAAACCACCTTAACCACCCTTCCCCAAGCACTACCAAGAGTACGTGTCTGCTCCACCTGTTGATAAACATAATGGTCGGAGACATTTCTGTCAAGCGTAATTTGTTGTTCATTAACTAGTTACGGCATTTCGCGGAGAATCTTTAGCAGAAACCCAGGCGCTTTATCCACTGAGAGTTACACTTTTGGTTTATATTATAGCGGGTATCGTTCGTTGAGGTAATGATGGAATTATCCGAGCTTGGTGAATTTGGTTTGATTGGGCGTATTGCGAAAGGTGGCATCATCCGCCCGGAGGAAGGGCTGGTGGGTATTGGCGATGATTGTGCCGTGATCCCGCTTCGAGGAACGCACGATCTGTTACTCACCACCGATCTTTTAGTGGAAGATATTCATTTCCTGCGTGCCGAAACATCTCTCCGGGAATTGGGCCGGAAATCAATTGCAGTGAATGTTTCGGATATCGCGGCGTGCGGTGGCACACCGCGTGAGGCGATTGTGTCAGTCGCGCTGCCACCCGGCATCGATGTCGCCTATTGTGATGAGCTCTTTGGTGGGATGAAAGAGCAGGCTCATAGATGGCGGGTCAATATAATTGGCGGTGACACGACGCGATCCAAGCGGGCTCTGATGATCAGTGTGGCGGTCACCGGATTTGTTGCTGCCGGAAGGGCCGTACTGCGCTCCGGGGCAAAAGCGGGAGATGTTGTCTGTGTCACCGGGAATCTGGGGGATGCGGCGGCCGGTTTGGATCTGCTACTCCATCATCCCGAATTAAAGGAGGAATATGCAGCGCTCCTGCGAGCCTTGCATGATCCTACCCCGCACGTCTTGGAGGGCGCAGTGCTGGGCGAAACGGACGGGGTGACGGCAATGATCGATGTTTCCGATGGTTTAGCGGCGGACTTGGAGCATATAGGTGCCGCCAGTGGTCTAGGAGCACGCGTTGATGCCGATAAGTTGCCGAAATCCAGTGAATTGCGAGATTATGCGGCAACGGTGCAGGCTGATGTGCAGAACCTGGCAGCGGCCGGGGGCGACGATTATATCCTGCTGTTTACCTGTTCGCCGGAACGCTATGGATCATTGGCGAATTCGCTGGCTGAACAGTGCCGGCGACCGGTACATCGGATAGGAGAAATGACCTCGGAGTCGGGAATTGAGTTTGTCCTTCCCGACGGATCACGCTCGGAGCTTACCAGAGCGGGCTGGGATCACTTTTCTCCCTAAACGGGATCAACAACCTACCCCCGACCATACCGTATAGTCTTGCCCCCGCGGTCGCTGTCAAATACTACAATTTTTCTGTAATTTTTTCCAGAGAAACGAGTTACGCCCCCTCTCCAAGGGTCACATCAGTTGGCTCCTCGTTGATATTGTCACCTTTTTTGCGTATGTTAATGGTGAGGGAGAATTTATGGCTAGTGTAAAGACAGCATCGGAACAGCACAACGGCGCAAATGCGGTCAGCAAAGCTGATAAATCCACCCTTTTCCATCACGCATCACCCGGCGAACAACCGCCCAACGATGCCGGGTATTTGGAGTTCCTGAGCTTTGCCATGTTTAGTTCAGCCATAGGCAACCACAAAGCGATTTCCGAGGTCTGGCCGGACATTCTCTACAGTTTCAAGAGCTTCCATGTCCAGCGGGTCTCCGAGTTCAGTGATCAGGACGTACAGGAGGTACATGAACGGGTGCCGATACTGCGCGACAAGGCTCAGGTTTCGGCGGTGGTTACCAATGCCGTCTCCATGATGCGTATTGCACAGGTGTACGGGTCTTTCAAAAAGTACCTGCGAACATTCGAAGAGGACGGACCGGGGGAATTGCTCAAAGACCTTGCCGATCGATTTCCTCAGGTTGAGCGGAATGTGTTTCAGGAGTTTCTGAAATACGCCGCGACCGGAATCAAGCTTCCGGAACCGCCCAAGGCCAATCGGGGCGGGAAATCCGGCCGGTCCGGTCGCTCTCAGCGACGCAACAGCCGTCCGCCTAACGGCTCGTCGCAGCGCGGTAGGCCGCGATCGAAATCGAGGCGATCGTCTGGTTCGGGGGGCGGCCCGAATGCCGGCAACCAGAAACAGGGTGGTGCGAAAGGTAGCGGGCAAGGCAAATCCCGCCGCTCCCGCCGCCAGCGCTTCGGCGGCCGCAAAAAGAAGGAGAAATCCAGTTCCGGTTCCTGAACGGACTACCACCGCGAAATCGGGTAATGCCGGACGAGCATTAGCGCCACATGAGTTTTGTGCTCCAGCCGGCGGCGTACAGCGCCGCCGGCTTTGTCTTTGATTGCCTCGCCAGATTGAGAATTCTATATTCCTACCGGAAACCCATGTCGATCAAGTATTGTATGATAAGAACGTTGCCGAAAGGATAGGTTGTGCCAAATGCACTAATCACCGGTATCACCGGTCAGGATGGTTCCTACCTGGCGGAGTTACTGTTAGAAAAAGGGTATACGGTCTACGGGGTTGTGCGGCGCGCATCAACCGCGAATTTTGAACGAATCGAGCATATCAGGGATAAGCTAACGCTGGTACAATCGGACTTGTTCGATCAGCTGTCGTTAATTCACGCCCTGGAGGAGGCCCAGCCGCAGGAGGTGTACAACCTCGCTGCGCAGTCGTTTGTCCCAACCTCCTGGGCCCAGCCGGTATTGACCGGAGAATTTACGGGCCTGGGGGTAACGAAAATGCTGGAAGCAGTCCGGTTGGTCGATCAAAACATTCGTTTCTACCAGGCCTCCTCCTCCGAAATGTTCGGCAAGGCGCAGGAGATGCCCCAGACAGAGAAAACCCCGTTTTATCCGCGGTCGCCCTACGGGGTGGCGAAAGTCTACGGTCATTACATGACGATTAATTACCGTGAATCATTCGGTATTCATGCAACGTCCGGCATTCTGTTCAATCATGAGTCACCGCGCCGCGGGAAAGAATTCGTCACCCGCAAAATCACCGATGCGGTCGCACGGATTAAAACGGGGAAGCTGGACAAGTTGTATCTGGGGAATCTGGATGCTCGACGAGACTGGGGTTATGCCGGAGATTATGTCCGGGCAATGTGGCTGATGTTGCAACAGGACGAAGCGCGCGATTACGTGGTGGCCACCGGGAAACATCATACAGTGCGCGAGTTTGTTGAAGCGGCGTTTGGGCATGTCGGCCTGGAATACCAAAAGTACGTCGAGGTCGACCCGCAGTTTTTCCGTCCCGCAGAGGTCGACACGCTGCTGGGGGATGCCTCCCTCGCCCGCCGGGAGTTGGACTGGGGACCGGAGACCTCGTTTGACGAGTTGGTCACGATGATGGTTGATGCCGACCTCAAGCGTCATGAAAAAGTGGAGTAAACCCATGGTTCGTACAACAGCCGTAGTAACGGCATTGCTGCTCGCCGTGAGTGTACCGGCAACCGCGCAAGTTCCGATTGGTTTGATTGACATGGATCGGATTTTCGAGGAAGAGTCCCGCTTTGCTCGGGCGCAGGGTGAGATCGATGATATGGTCGCGCAATTTGAACGGGAACGTGAGGAATGGGAGAAAGACCTGCGCGACTTATCGGAACGGATCCAGCAGGTACGGGAGAGCCGCCGGGACAGCGAAATTGAGATGTATACGCGCCGGATGGCTGAGAAATCGCAGGAATACCAGCGGTTCATGGAGGAGACCTTCGGGCCGGAGGGAATTATCGAAAAGAACTCCAATGAAATTATGGAACCGCTCTATGAGAAGCTGGAATCTGCCTGCGAGAAAGTCGGGGAGGCGCAGGGCATTCCCCTGATTGTCGATCAGGACAATCTCGGTGTGTGGTATGCAGCGGATACACTGGATGTCACCACAGCGGTCCTGGATGAACTCAAGCGTATCTGGTAATGGTGGTGTCGGGTTTCTCGGTCGCCGCCCTGGCGGGGATCTCGGAACCCAACCTATTTCTGGATTCCCATCATAAAGTTTGTTATCTACCGACCGTGCCACGACCACGCCGCGCATGTATAACCGGGATCGCCGGCTTTGCCGGCTCGTATCTCGCAGAGACCCTGGTCGCTGCCGGATATGATGTGTACGGGACCCGCCTTCGCGGTGAAACGCTGGAACACCTTGCCGGTATCCGCAAGCACGTGACGGTGCGGGTGTTGGATATTCGCTCGTCGCGCGCGTGCGCGACGTTACTGGAAACATGGAGGCCGGACGCCCTTTTTCATCTCGCCGCACAGAGTGATGTCGGATTATCCTTTGCCGATCCGGTTATGACCATGACGGTGAATTATGGGGGTACGCTGAATCTGTTGGAGGTGATCCGCGAGGACGCGGCGGTCCGGCGTCGACTACAATCGTGTATAGTTGTCGGCTCATCCGATATGTACGGCAAAGTAACCACGAGAGATTTACCACTCAAGGAATCGCAACCGCTTAATCCAGTGAGTCCCTACGCGATCTCAAAAGCCGCAGTGGATTTTTTGGCGGCGACCTATCACCACGCGTATGGGTTGCCGATAATTCGGGTAAGAGCATTCAATCATGCCGGACCGCGGCAGCGGCAAGGATTTGTTATTCCGGATTTTGCCGCCCAAATAGTCAAGTTGGAACGACGGAGCAAGAATCGAATTTTGAAAACGGGAAACCTGGCAGTAAAACGCGATATTACCGATGTGCGTGATGTTGCGCGGGCATACCAGACGATTGCTGAACAGGGAACCGCGGGGGAGGTATATCATATTGGCAGTGGGCAGGCGGTAGCGATTAAGGCGATTCTCGCACAGTTGCTGAAGATGGCCGCTCGACCGATACAAACTACGGTCGATCCGAAACGAATGCGACCGGCCGAAGTGCCTGTCTTACAAGCGGATATCTCGAAATTGCATACGCTGGGCTGGCAGCCGGAGATTCCCTTAGGGCAAACGCTCCACGATACATTAGAATACTACCGTACTCTGACGTGACGATTATGAGTACTGAACTCAAAAATAGAATCATCGAAAAAAGGGCGCACGTAGTGGTCGTCGGCTTGGGCTATGTGGGGCTGCCACTGGCCGCCGGGTTTGCCCGGGAGGGATTTCGGGTAACCGGGCTTGATGTTTCAGAGGAGAAAATCACCCTGGTTAACCGCGGAGAATCGGATATCGCTGATGTTCCCAGCGACGAACTTCGGCCGTTAGTCGAGACGGAACTATTACGGGCAACGACTGACCCGGCAATTATTCAGGATGCCGATTGCGTGTCGATTTGTGTGCCGACACCGCTTTCGAAAACCAAGGACCCGGACGTCTCCTATATTCTGGAGGCGGTTGAATCGATCAAAAAACACCTTCATCCGGGGATGCTGGTGGTACTGGAGTCGACCACGTACCCCGGCACCACGGAAGAGCTGATCCGTCCGAAACTGGAGGAGACCGGCCTGAAAGTCGGGCAGGATTTTTATCTGGCGTTTTCGCCGGAGCGGGTTGACCCCGGGAACCCCGTATACAAGACCAAGAATACTCCTCGTATTGTGGGTGGTACGACACCTGAATGTTCCGAGATTGCCCGGGTGTTTTATGAGCAGTTTATCGACAAGGTTGTCACGGTATCGTCTACGAAAGCGGCCGAGATGGTCAAGCTGCTGGAGAATACGTTCCGCTCGGTTAATATCGGCCTGGTGAATGAGGTCGCCCTGATGTGTGACCGTCTGGGCTTAAATGTTTGGGAGATTATCGATGCCGCGGCGACCAAGCCGTTCGGGTTTATGCGGTTTTATCCGGGCCCGGGATTGGGCGGGCATTGTATTCCCATCGACCCGCATTACCTGTCGTGGAAACTCAAGTCGTTAAATTATTATGCCCGGTTTATCGAGCTGGCGGGGGATATTAACTCGCGGATGCCGGAATACGTGGTGGAGTTAATCAGCCGGTCACTCAATAAACATGCGCAGAAAGCCATTGCGGGGGCGAAGGTGTTCGCCCTGGGCGTGGCGTATAAACGGGATATTTCCGATACGCGTGAATCGCCGGCCCTGGATGTAATCCAGTTGCTCTTGCAGCGGGGCGCCGAGGTCGAGTACGCCGATCCGTTTGTCCCGGAGATTCACACCGACAACGGCAATCTTACCCAAGTAGACATTACGCCGGAGCGGTTGCAAGCCTGCGATTGTGCGGTCATCCTTACTGATCATTCATCATTTGATTATTACCAAATTTGCAGCCAGGCCTCCCTGGTCGTGGACACGCGCAACGCTACGCGGGGAATCACCAACGCTTCGGCAACCATTATCACGCTCTAGCCACGGAATAATCCCGCGGACAGGGGGTATGGGCATTATCTGATTATCTAGCGGTTGAGCTGTGCTGTCGCGACCCAGGGAAGGTGTGTTCATGAAGAAGCTATTGCTGCTCTGCGGCCTACTGGTGGTAATCGGTTGCGCGGACAGCACCATCGAGCCGGGTAGCGGCTCGGTAGAGTTTACCTTTCGGGTGCTCAATTCCGTGGGATACCAAGTGCGGTCAATCGAGCACGGCAAGCCGATTCATTTCGAATTGGTGATTACCAACGGCACCGATGAGACAATCACGGTGGAGACCGGCGAGCGGCGTCCGGCCGCCGCATTTTACCTGGAGGGAGAAACCCACAGTTTCGGGCACGTAAACCGGCTGGACAGCCGTGCCCCGCGCGACAGTGTATTTATCCTGCATCCACGGGAGAGCCTGCGGCACACCGTGGCCTGGAGCTTAAATCCCTGGAATGCGCCGCCGCCCGTGGGCGAGTATATTGCGCATGCCGATGTATCCGCAGAGATTGATGGCCGGGAACCGGAAGGTCACTTAACGCAGGAATTGTCCGTCGTGCCACCGGAGGCGGGCGCGCAGGAAGTCTTTGCCTGGTATCGTACACCGGCGTTTGGGTTCTGCCCGCCGGCAAATCGGATCTACTGGGCAAGTGTCATGCGCTACGCCGGTGGCCGTCATGTACTCCGGGGTACCATTGCGTTCGATAACTCGATCCTCACTATGCCCTGCGGTCCGCCGGATTACTGTATCGCGCAACAACCATTCGAGGATGTAGTTTTGACCGAGGAACAAGAAGACGAACTTTACGATCTGTTGAACTCGTTCCCGGACGAAGAACACGTTATCGATCCCGCCTGTGATCCGTGTCGAATAGACTACTATTATCTTCGTGGCCGGGAGAAGGAAATAAATCCCTGCGCCTCAGGCTCCGAGTTGTTCTGGATGAAAGTCGCCGAGATCGATACGTTTTTGCATCAGGTGGCGGGGTTGGAGTAGAGGAATTTCAGTTAGTGTATGCGCCCGTGTACGCCAATGAAAAATGATTGAGGAACTGTCGTGCCGTCTTCCGGGATTGATTTGGCAACGATCATAGCGCTTGTGTTAATTGCCGTGTACTTGTTCTGGCGGTTTCGCAAGAAACCATAGAACCGAATGACATGCGTCAATCTGACGTCCAGAGACCAGCGCACTACCCCAGCCTTGTCACCGCGGTGTCTGCCTCTGCGGCTGATCAGCAGTGCGCGGAAGCCACACACCCTGCATTATTCGAGTTGAATTACGTCGATAAAGTGTTAATTCTATCCTCGGCCCGTCAAAGAGATCGGGATCCAGCAGGTTCGGATCCAGCTAGGCTATTGATTGGACAGGTCTTCCCAGCGGACAATGCGCCAGAGACCATCCTTGGCGGAACGCCGGAAATAAAAGAGGGCATCACCATTGGCCTCAATCGACTCGAAATTGTAGTCGCCGTCCAGATCGCGCACTTCCAGCCGAAAGGCCATACGGCGCACCTCGCGCAGGTAGCTCAGCGAGGAATCGGTATACGCGCCGGTGGAATCCCAGGTGGGCAGACGAATATCGTCGAACACCTCAAACATCCGTCGCGTGCGAGCGAGATCACCGGAGGGCCCGTCCCGCGGCACCAGTACCTGCTCGATCCCCTCGATCAACTCGGGGTCGAAATAGGAGAAGACGAAATCAGGATCGAGCAGATTTTCGTACACATCAATGTCCCGGTTCTCATAGGCGTAACGGAAGTTGCTGAGCACAGCGTTGATCGACGTCTGGCGCAAAATCGGCAGGACGTCCGCGCCGCCGATCTCCGGCGGCGAAAACGGATTGGTACAAGACAGTACCAGGAACAATCCGCTTGGCACTGCCATCAATACCGCATATCGCCACCAATATCTCATCGATATCGCCATTTCAAATCCGCCCAGGAGAATTGATCGCCCGTGAGGTGACGGTCCTCCCAGCGGACAATTTCCCAGCGGGCATCGTCGCGAATCCGCAGATAAAAAATCGCTTCGCCCGCGTATGTTGTGGTGTCAGTCACCGAATCACCGGTCACCACATCGATTTCATAGGCCCGGTAAAACACGCCGCTGCTGTCGTCCTCAATATCAGTCTGAGAAACGTCCCACGCAAGCAGCAGGGTATCTACCGACCGGAAGATATTCTCGGTGATCCTGATTTCCTCGTTGAGCAGTACCGTGGCGACTTCCCCGGGTTGGCCGATATTGAGAAAATCGAACGAGAACTGAAAACTGTCGGCGAAGATCCGGGTATAGTTGCCGATGTTGCGCTCATTGTAGGCATGAAACAAATTCTCCACCGCAATGTCCGGTGCAAACGGTTCTGTATAGGTACCGCCGGTCGTAATTGGTGGCTCCGATGAGCGCGTGGAAAATGGGTCTTTGGTGCATCCGAACAGAATCAACAGCAAACTACCAGCGATTAGTAACGCCCGCAAGCGGTGGAACATTGCCCGGTTGTTTTTTCGCATATTCATTAATACTTTCCAATTACCAATTTCGCCGATAGGTTATCTGTACCCAGTCAGCGATATCTTTCGGACGCTGGCTCGACCGTTGCAGTCGTCGCGACCACGATACAAATAGGTCATCCCGTCCACGGGCCGGTTGCCAGCGGATGGTCAATTCCATGACGCGCCGGACAAAGGTCGTACCGGGCACGCGAATTGTTTCCTCGTCGACCGTCTGATGATTGAACGATCGTTTCTCCTCATATGAGGCGCCCGGCGTAACCCGCCAACCCCGGCCTAATCCGACGTGCCAGCGGGCGCCGATAACATGTGACTGCCGGTCCCAGGACACCTGCTGGTTCCATTTCTCCCGCCAGATCAACGGCCCGAAATCTTCCTGGCGGTACGTGTAGCGCAACTCATTGGTCAGGCGGGCCAGTGGCGTAAACCGCACCAGTGATTCCGACTCACCCCGACGATACAACGTGCTGCGTTCCGGTTGTGGTTCGCCTTTCTCTATATTATAGGATAAGTAATTGGCCTGGATCCGGTATGTTTGGTTAATCTCCCAGCCGGGCAGGGGCTGCCAGCGAACCTGCGGTTCCAACAGGTAGATATTATTCCGATTATTATTCGCCGACCACTGGCCGGAGAGAAACACTTGCTGCAATCCCCGATAAGTGAAGATAACTCCCGCCCGCCAGGTTTGATTGAACGTATGGAACCAGGACAGTTCGGTAAGTCGAGTGGCCAAATCGCGATCAGTGAAAAACGCCGAATCCGGCGGTACGAAAAATGAGACAACTTTCCAGAGCACTTTGGCGCCGACTGAATCGGCATGGGTTACGCGCAGATAGCCGGAGAGTTGCAGTTCGCCGGTTTTGGCGTCCTGGTCCTTAACGTCCGCGCCGAAGTCATCTTCCGCCTTGCTGAAGGCATAGGACGCTTGCACTCCATATGGATACCGCCCCGCAGTTGACAGGCGCAGCCGGTACCCGGCCGACATCTGACGCAGACCCGAAGGAAGAAGAGCGATACCATTATTGCTTTGGTTGACAAACTCGTACTCCTCGCGATGCCAGGTATAATGCGTGCGCAGCTCCCAGCCAATCATCTGCTGCCAGGTGCCGTTCAGGGTAGTGAGAAAATGACCCTGATGATAGTGCTGCTCGGCAATGGTTTTATACTCGTTGGTATTCGGATAGTAGCGGGCCTGCCGGTAGTGATCGGCCAGATCAACTGCCAGGGTGTCACCCCAGAAAAAACTTCCCTGAGTCAGCCCATGCCAGCGTGTCTCCACTAATGGAACATTCCGCAGGTCATGAATATCGACGGATCCACTGAGTCGCCAGAGCCGATTGAGAAACTGATTGCTCTCCAGTTGGAGTTCAGTCTCGGAAGTGAAGCCCCGATCATCAGTCGAGAATTGACCGGCCGCCCGCCCGGCGGACGATACCCCGGCTTGTTGCTGAAACCACGATCCGGCGCCCAAGGTATATCGGGCCTTGACCAGCGCGTCAGAAAAGACAAAGTGACGATCGGCCAATTCTTCCAAACGATGCCGTCGTTGCCGCGCCGAAAAGCCAATCGACCAGCGGGACGACAGCTGATGGTCGAAGTACACACGCCCCATGAGAAACCGCTGCCGGCGCTCCAGGTCATCCGCCGCGTCGATTTGTGTTGCCGATAAGCCACCCTGCAACCCCCAGGTGGACCGTGTCCCGAGCGAGCGACGAAAGATAATACTGTCGGACCACACATAGGTATCATAGTTGTAGGAAAAACCAAAAAGGATCGTGGTTGAATCCGGCGGCAGCGGTTTAGCGACGGCGGCGGGAATGGTGAGACCGGTCAGGCAGAGAAGTCCAGCGATCACGCCACACGCGAGCGGCAGCAGTGGTAAGATTGACAAAGTCATACACCGATAGTTGTTCTGCACGTTGGGTTCGCTCAACACCGGCCTCCCGCAGCACCGTCTCGACTTCCTCGGTTGTCACGTTCGGAATCTCCCGCAAATTATTCGCGAGGATTTTGCGCTTATGCGCAAATGCCGCATCGACAATATATTCAAAGAGCGGCGTGGTCTCAATGTCGGCGTACGCTGAGGGGAAATCTAATCGAACAACTGCGGAGGTCACTTTGGGGCGCGGATAAAAGGACGACGGCTTGACTTCAAACAAGTACGTCGGCCGGCACAACATCTGCGCGCGGACCGACATCGCCGACCGTCCTGCCTCACCCCCCTCGGCACACAACCGCAACGCGACCTCCCGCTGGAGCATAATCACGGCGTGACGCCAGTGCTCCTGGCTGTGGAGAATCCAGAAAATGAGTTGATGGGAAATGGCGTACGGCAAATTTCCCGCCAAAATCGCCTGCTCCTCCGGCCAGTATTCCTCCGGCATATTGAGCACGTCCGCATGCCGGATCATCACGCCACTGCCTTGGGGGAATTTTTTTTTCAACATCCCAACCATCCGTCGATCCTTTTCGACGGCAATAACTTGCGCTCCCCGGTCAACGATAAACTCAGTCAGAAAGCCCTTGCCTGATCCGATTTCAAATACCAGGTCTCCCTCGCCGCAGTCCAGCGATTCAACGATCAATGACGCAACGACCTCATCCACCAGAAAATTCTGGGAAAATCGTCGGCGCGGCCGGAGCTTACCGGATTTGCCTTTCGAACGGCGTTTAGCGGTCATCGGGTATCCTGAATATCATGCGGGCCGTCTGGGTGGTCACGCGGTCGATTTCCTCCTCGGATTCCCCTTTTAATTCGGCCAATTTGGCGCGCACATATTTCACCAGGGCCGGGTGGTTTCGTTTGCCGCGATAGGGAACCGGGGTGAGAAACGGACAATCAGTTTCCAGCACAACTTTTTCCAGCGGTATCGCCTCTGCCACGGGAACATCCTGCGACTTTTTATAGGTCAGCCTGCCCCCAAACGAGATGATAAATCCATAGTCCAGAGTCTGCCATGCCTGTTCAACTGTCCCGGCAAAGCAATGCATCACCCCGCCGACTTCATGCGCATGATGTTCCACCAGTGTTTGCAGCACATCGGGAAATGCATCTCGATTGTGGATAACAATAGGCAGATGAGCATTCCGTGCGACCGCAATCTGGTCAATAAAAGCCCGTTTTTGTTGGTCAGGTGGCGAATAATTTCGGTAATAATCGAGCCCGATCTCCCCAATTGCCAGAACTTTCGGATGTCCCGCCATCTCCTCCAGCTCCGCAGCGTGGCCGCTCTCCCAGTCTTTGGCATCGTGCGGGTGTACCCCGATTGTGGCATAGATTTGTTCGTAAGACTCGGCCAACTCCACGGATCGCCGTGACGATTCCAAATCGGTACCGATATTGATAATGGTCTCAACCCCCTCGGCTTGGGCGAGCGCGATGATGCTCTCCCGGTCTTTGTCGAATTGATCAAAATCCAGATGTGCATGCGTATCGACCATGTGGGTCATCCAGTCAAGATTGCCGTGCAATTTAACATTTTATTTATCATCAACTTCCCCGCAATTGACATATAACGATAATGATGTATTATTGAGAAGTGAGAAGTTCATAGTACCGGCCTGAATGTCAAACCTCTCGCGCGTGGAGTTTTCATGAGAACCATATCGTGGCTGACTCTGATCAGTCTCTTTTGTGTCGTGTCTCTCGCACGGGGTCAAGAGGTTACCACCGTTTCCCCATCTCAGCATGCAGTGGATATACCGCGAAACAGTATTGTTGTCAGTACTTTCTCGGATTCGTTGGAGGAGTCCACCATCACAGAACTGAGTTTTTCGATCCTCAGCGAAAACCAGGGCTTGTTATCCGGCACGCGAACATACACAGCAGAGCCGAGCGAGGCGGTATTCCTGCCGGCCACTGAATTCCTTGCCGGAGAACAGGTTTCGGTCGTCCTCACCGATCAGATTCTTACGAACCAGGGGAGTGCCCTGGACCCGTTTCAATGGAGATTTACCACGGCCACCGACAGTACGCGGGGCACGTTTGGGGTGCCCTATTTCTATACCGACATCCAGTATCCGCGCTTTATCACCAGTGCCGATCTCAACGGCGATGGCTGGCCGGACCTGGTGACCGCCAACAACGGCTCGGATATTCTGTCGGTGTTTCTCAACGACGGCGGCGGGAGGTTTGCCACTCCCCTTGATTACTCGCTCGGCGGCGCGCCCTGGTCTATCGCGGCTGGAGATTTCGATAGGGATGGCGATCTGGACCTGGCGGTGGCAATTTATCTTTCGGGTACGGTGACAATTTTGCGGAATACCGGGAACGGTATTTTTTCCATAGGGGACGTCTATCCCGTGGGTGAACGGCCGGAGCATGTCTGTGTGGCCGATTTCAACAATGATGCCGCACTCGACATTGGCGTGGTCAACAATTATGGCAACACGCTTTCACTGTTTTTCAATGATGGCTTCGGGACATTTCCGGTTACCGAAACCTATCTCGCCGGTGATAGACCCAATGCCGTTGTCCCTCTCGATACCGAGAACGACGGCGATGTAGATTTCGCCGTACTCAATGGTGACGACGGTGTACGATTCTATGAGAATCTCGGCGACGGCTCACTGGATATCGATACATCGTACACTGTCGGCTCATCGCCCTATACGGCCGTTGCGGGGGATGTCAACGGCGATAACCTGATTGATCTGGTGGTGGCCAATACGTTCGATCACACGATTTCTCTGCTGATGAATACCGGTGGCGTGTTTGCCGTAACACCGCAACAGTGGATTGGGATTACGCCAACCGGCATCGATTGCGGGGATTTTGACGGGGATGGAGACCTCGATCTGGTGGTGATCTGCAATGGCGAGGGAGAAATTGTACTGTTATGGAACGACGGCGCGGGCGGGTTCAACAGTGAAACGCGAATTACCGCCGGAGCAAATCCCTGGGCGGTTTGTGCTGCCGATGTCGACCGGGACCAAGACCTGGACCTCGCCACCACGTATAATCTCGCGGCTGGGAAGGTGTCCATCTATTTGAATGCCTGTGACTGCACCAATCACTGCGATCTCGATCTGAATTACGTCCTCGACCCCGTAGACGCGGTGATCCTGGTCAATTTCGTTTACCGTTCGTGGGATTCGCGCGTGATTAATCCGGTCTGTCCGGCGGAAAATGGTGACTGGAACTGTGACGGTTCAGTCGATCCGCTGGATCTTTCGTACGCCGTCGGTTTTATCTTCAAGGGGTGGGAAACCGGGCCATGCGATCCGTGCGAGTGACCAGCCTAGCTGGTTGAGTTCTTTCACGATTCACTTGCACTCCTTGGCAGTAAGCAATACCCTTCCTGCGTTGTGAGAGTAATAAAGTCACCAAAATCAATGCTATTGCTGGCCCGACAGTGGCGGGCAGAGGGATCATCAATCGCTTTAGTACCGACGATGGGTGCACTGCACAACGGTCATCTGGCCCTGATTAAACGAGCCCGCAAGGCAGCGCACAAATTGGTGGTCTCAATTTTTGTGAATCCAACGCAATTCGGTCCACGGGAGGATTTCTCGCGGTATCCCCGGACCTTTGCCGCTGATAAGAATAAATGCCTTGCCGGTGAGGTCGACCTGATCTTTTGCCCCTCAGCGGACTCGCTCTACCCGCCGGAGTTTGATACCTGGGTGGATTCCGATCGCTTGGCCTCCCGCTGGGAAGGCGCGGCTCGCCCGACCCATTTTCGCGGTGTCCTCACGATCGTACTGAAGCTGTTTAACCTTATCTTACCGGACGCTGCGGTCTTTGGGCAAAAGGACTACCAGCAATGCGTGATGATCAAGCGTATGGCGCAGGATTTTCATTTCCCGGTGAAAATCATCATGCACCCAACGGTGCGGGAACCGGATGGTTTGGCGCTTTCTTCGCGAAACGCCTACTTAACCCCGGGCCAACGACGAAACGCCGATGTTATGTATCGGACACTCCGCTGGGCCCAGAAGCAGATTGAGAAAGGCCGGGATCGCCCGACCGCCCTCGCGCGGCATATGACCGATGTCATCGAACTGGATTCCGGCTTCAAAGTAGACTATATCGCTTTCGCTGACCCCCAAACCTTGAAACAACAAACGCGGATCAGCCCTCCAACTGTCGTATTACTGGCTGTCCGGATGGGCCGCACCCGATTTATTGATAACGTGCTGGTTAAGTAGAAGAGAGAGCCATGGATCGTACCCTGTGCCACGCCAGAATCAGTCACGCCCGCATAACCGCGGTGAATGTGAATGCGGATGATTCGCTCACGATCGATGCGGCATTGCTTGATGCGGCCGGAATTGTTGCATATGAACGAGTCCACGTGATCAACAGCGATACCGGAGCTCGGCTGGAAACGTACGCCGTTCCCGGCAAATCCGATTCCGGTCAGCTTTGTTTGAACGGCCCGGCAAGCCGGGTGGGGGGTGTCGGCGATGTTGTGATCATCAGCGCCTTCGCGCAATTTGGTCCTGAGGAAGCCCGCGGATTTGCACCAAGAGTCATTAAAGTCGACAGTCAAAACCACCGGATAAGTGATTAATATGCAAAACGTTGTCGCCGTAATTCTCGCTGCCGGCAAAGGCAAGCGAATGAAATCAGGTTTGCCCAAAGTCTTGCATACCCTGCACGGAAAACCCCTGCTCACGTATGTCCTCGAAACCTGCCGGCAAGCCGACGTAGGCCGCACAATTGTTATCGTCGGCTTCCAGGGCGAGCGGGTCATTGAAGTCGCTCAACCGTTTGACGCCGAAATCGTCTGGCAGCGGGAGCAATTGGGTACCGGGCACGCGGTCCAGCAGGCCCAACCCCTGCTACAGAAACACACTGGTGAGGTAGTAGTGATGAACGGTGATGTGCCGTTGATCAGCGCTCCGACAGTGCAGGCCCTGGTTCAGGAACATCGTGTCCGCCGGGCGGCGGCGACCATTCTCACCGCTGAGATGGAGAATCCTACGGGGTACGGTCGGGTGATCCGGCAAGAGAATGGACTGGTAGCTGAGGTAGTGGAAGAAGTTGACGCCGACGAGTCCACCCGTCGGATTCGCGAAATAAACTCCGGAATGTTCTGCTTCTCCGCAACGTATCTATTTAAAGCGCTGCAACGCGTGAAAAACGACAATCAGCAGGGTGAGTATTACCTGCCGGATGTTGTCTCGATTTTACAGCAGGACGGTCATCCAGTTGCGGCGCAGAAGGTTACGGACAGCAAAGAGGTTTTGGGAGTGAACGATCCCGGTCAGTTGAAACAATTGGCCAATCTGCAAGTAAAAAGATAAGGAAGTGGGCCAGAGGTGCCGATGACTATTTTGGGCTTGACATGGCGACGCCTCACCTGATTCTATACCCCCTGCAAGGGGGGAATCGCAGGAGGGTTGGTCTGTTAACGGGCCAACACGACGTTATGAAGAAGTTAGTTGCTCTTATGCTGTTGGGGATTTTTATCGCCGCGGGTCAGCCGGCACTGGGTCAGGGATCCCCGGATTATGAACGGCCAAAGACCCTGGTGGACAATCCGCTCAAACAGACATTTTCCCTACTGGATCCCTCACGGATCAAAATTAATCACTCGTATTCGTTTTCGTATGTCTCCGGGGGATACCAATCGGGGTCGGTCGGGATGTATCTGAGTTCGATCCAGTATCAGATTTCACGACCGCTCACATTGCGGGTCGGTCTGGCCTACGCCCACAATCCGTCGGCGCTCTTCGGCGGAAGTAAGCCGGGACTGGTTAATGATGGTTTCTATCCCAGTTTCCAGCTTACGTATCGACCTTCCTCACGGGTATTTTTGGAGGTCGGTTTCGCGCGCGTACCGTACAGCCCGTATACCTACCCGTATTCCCCGTACTACGGACGGCCGAGTAACACCTGGTGGGAGGGACCTACCGATTGGTGGCGGACCCGGTAGGATAGTCAGGACCAGTATTTCTTCCACAACACACATGGAAACACAGGAACCGTCGGTAACGACGGAACGGTGTTTGTATGGCCTCAACGAAGAGACCCAAGAAACGCACCAACACCCGGTCCAAACGCTCATCCCGGATGCGCTGGAAATCGCGTATCCTGGACGGCGGGATTTTTCTGACCACGATTGCCTTGGGCGCCTTTATCTTTTCCGTTGCCGGACGATTGTCTCACAGCCACGCCGAGCGGAATGACCGCCCGCCCCGGGTGTTGCGTACACAGGTGCTCAACGGCTGTGGGGAATCGGGTTTAGCCGCCACCTTCGGGGAACAGTTGTCCCAAATCGCGGTCAAGGAGTTCCGTTTCGACGTCATTGATGCCGATAATTTTCATCATTTCGATGTCGACGAATCATTTATTATGGTATATACTCTCTCATTGGAAGAAGCCATGCGGCTGGCCACAGCATTCGGTATGTCGGAAAAGGACGTGCGAATGATGGGGGATACGGAGAATCCCTGGGGATTAGACATCAGTATTGTTCTGGGCCGCACGGCGCGACCGGTGCTGTCGACATCGCCGATCTCCGACGGCGAGTCTGAGGGGTAACATGAACAGGTGACAGCGCATCCCGAAAAAGGAGGCTCCAACAATTACACCAAAACGCCTGGCCACGATGGTCGGACAACTTGCCCTCGAAAAAAAAGCCAATGACATTTGCATTTTAGATTTACGGAGTATCTCTCCGGTGGCGGATTTTTTCGTGATTTGTACCGCGGACGCCGAAATCCATGCTGCAGCAGTCGCCGATTTTATCGTCGAACAGCTCCGTGAAAAGGGAATCACGATTCGCCACGTCGAAGGCCGTGGCACCAGTGGGTGGGTCGTTATCGACTGTATCCAGGTCATCATCCACATTTTCTTGGAAAAAATCCGCGAGTTCTATAGCCTGGAACGACTCTGGGGCGATGCGCCCAAGACGGTCGTGAACGATCACATCGGGTAACATCCATCGCTGCCGCCCCGACGCTGAAGAAAATCGAAATAAAATTCATATTGTAAGGAGGTCGATGTCAATGGACATCATTGAACTGAAGACCAAGACGATCGCCGAACTCCTCGAGATTGCTGAAACCCTGGATATACCCGGCGTCTCGGGGCTGCGGAAACAGGAATTAATTTTCAAAATCCTGGAGGCCAACACCGAGAAAGATGGCCTGATCTTTGCCGAAGGGGTACTGGAGATTCTGGAAGAGGGATACGGATTCCTCCGCTCACCGGATTACAACTATTTGCCGGGGCCGGATGATATTTATGTCTCGCCTTCCCAGATCAAGCGGTTTGACCTGAGCACTGGGGACACGGTTTCCGGCCAGGTCCGCCCCCCCAAAGACACCGAGCGGTATTTCGCCCTTTTGAAGATCGAAGCAGTGAATCTGGAAAATCCGGATGTCGCCAAGAACAAGACCCTCTTCGATAACTTGACCCCGCTCTATCCACAGGATAAGTTCAACTTGGAAGACGGCACCCGGGATCCCTCGACCCGCATCATGGACCTGCTTACGCCGATCGGCGCCGGACAACGGGCGATGATCGTCTCGCCGCCCAAAGCCGGGAAGACCATGCTGCTGCAAAAGGTCGCCAACTCGATCACCGCCAACCATGCGGAAGTGAAGCTCATTGTCCTGTTGATCGATGAGCGGCCGGAAGAAGTCACCGATATGAAGCGGTCGGTCAAGGGAGAGGTCATCTCCTCGACCTTTGACGAACCGGCGGAACGGCATGTGCAGGTCGCCAAAATGGTGATTGAGAAGGCCAAGCGGCTCGTGGAACACCGGCAAGATGTCGTAATTCTCTTGGACTCGATTACCCGCCTCGCCCGTGCCCATAACGCGGTGGTCCCGCACTCCGGGAAAATTCTCTCGGGGGGTGTGGACGCAAACGCGCTGCAAAAACCGAAACGGTTCTTCGGCGCCGCCCGGAATATCGAGGAGGGAGGATCCCTGACCATCGTTGCCACCGCACTGGTTGAGACCGGCTCGCGGATGGACGAAGTTATCTTTGAGGAGTTCAAAGGCACGGGCAACATGGAGATGGTGCTCGATCGCCGGCTGTTCAACCGGCGAATCTTCCCGGCCATCGATTTGAACCGCTCCTCCACTCGGAAAGAGGAGTTGCTGCTCGAACAGGATGTGTTGACCAAGACCTGGGTCTTGCGGAAATTCCTCTCGGAGATGAACCCGGTTGAAGGAATGGAATTCCTTCTCGATCGATTGAACAAGACCAAGACCAATGAGCAATTCCTGATGTCGATGAAGGACTGATTTCGCGACTCCCGTACAACCGCGCAGGATGAGGGATTTCCTATGGCGCAACCTGTAGCCGCATTGCAGGCGGCGGAGATCGGCTGGAAGCGAGCATCCCTGCTTACCGACGTCTCCCTCGAATTTACTCCCGGCACCTTTACCGTGATCACTGGCGGCCCGGGTTCCGGCAAGTCTCTGCTATTACGTACGCTTTGGGGTGGTGTACCTCCCCGGAGCGGGAGCTGTATCAGCAACGGCGCCAAACTCACCCGTTCCAGTAAACGGGCGTGGCGCTGTTGGCGACGGCAGCTAGGTATTGTGGCCGACGATTTTCCACTCTTCTCCCACTGGAGTGTCTTTGATAACCTGGCCGTAGCCCTGGCGTCAAGTGTCGGGCTTTCACGTAAGGTGTTGACCAATCGCGTATTCAATGAGCTGCGTGCCTGGGGTTTGTTGGAACTGCGCGATCGGCGGGCCGACACACTCGCGGGGATGCACCAACGGCTTGTGAAGCTGGCGCGCGCCTTTGTCCGCCGACCAAAGCTGGCATTGCTCGATGACCCGCTTGCCGGGTTTACCGCCGAGGAATGTGCTAATCTGGTGCGCATTACCCGCCACCATGTCCTGGCGGGAACCGCGGTGTGTCTGGTCACACGCGAGTGGCGGCATTCGCTGATTGCCACCGATAGAGTCTTTGAAATAACTGATGGTACCCTGCGGCAGATTCACGGAATGCAGGCACCGAAGGCGGAATCAGCTCAAGCCGGGTAATTGCGATGTGGCGATATATATCCAGAGACCTTTTTAGTGCAAATCGTTCGCGATATCTGATTGCGGCGTTGCTGGTACTGGTGATTACCGCCGGACTGGTCACCACCGATCTTTTGCTCAAACGAATCACCACCGGGTCGGACTGGTGGGCGGAACGGTTCGCCGATTCATACATCGAGGTATACCTGACATCGGAAACCCCCGTTGACGATACGCAGGCTTTGCGGTCCGCGCTGGGTAATGATTCCCGCATCGCTACGGCCGTCTTCGTTTCGGCCGATGATGCCCGCCGCGAAGCCGAACAATATCTTGGGTCGATCGTTTTCTCCCGGCTGCCGGATAATCCCCTGCCGTCCTCGATTCGCCTGTATCTCGACCGCTCCGCCCGTTCCCTTGAAACAATCGAGCAATTGACCGATTCACTGGCGGTACTGCCCGTGGTCAGTGAGATCACCTATCCTCGCGAACACCTCGAATTATATACTCAGGGCAAAACCTTGTTGGCAGATTATCAACTAATGGTGAATACCGCCGCGCTCGGCTGGGTGGGGCTGGTTGTTTTTATTGGGATGCTTCTCTTGCGGCGTTCGCAGCTGGTGCACAATGACATCTGGTGGTACTTGGGTGTCGGGCCGGGCATTTTGCGAGGCTTCGCGCTGCTGGAGGGTTTTGTCCTCGCCGCCGTGAGTGCGGTCGCAGCACGTCTCGTCATGGCGTTGGTGAGTGATACGCCGGCTCTAATCTCCATCGCAAATATTCGCGCCGGATGGATTACACTCCCGCTCGCCGCCGGTCTTATCGGCGGTATCGCCGGTTGGTTGGGTCAGCAGCTTAAACAGCACACCTTGAGTGGGTAAATGATGCCGATTTGCTCGGGATATGACTGATCACCTGACAATGTAACGCTTAGTATGATCGTACGATTCGTGAGAATTATCATTCTTTTGCTTTTAGCTTCCCACGGCGGTATTAGTTCGGGGAACGCACAAACTGCCGACCCAGCAGATCACCGGGAAGCCCAGCAAGCGTTGGAAAACATCGAGAAACAACTTGAGGAAACGACAACCCAAATAGAAGACCTGCGTCAGCGGGAAAAAGACGCAATCTCCAAAGCCCGCGCACTCCGGGAAGAAATTGAAATCACCGACCAGGTCCGCACGAAGCTGGACCGACGGTACAATCAGATATCGCGGCAACTGTCCACTCACGAAAAACAGATTCGCAAACTGGAAGAATGGAACTTAGTCCAGCAGGAGATTCTCTCCCGGATCCTGGCGACCTCCTACAAAAAACGGACCTGGTCAGCAGACCAGGGGCATCCGCTCGGTATCCCCAGTGAAGATTTGCGCCGCTTGACCCTGGCCCGACACGCAACCGCTGCGCAGGGGGAGTTCTGTGAGGCGTTGGCGGATTCCCTGGCTGGAGAGACCGGCCGTTATCATACGCTGCGCAACACACAGGAACAGGTGCGGGGCGCGGTGGCGGATAAGAATAAAGTGAAAGAACAGGCCGAACGCCAGTTGGCCCAGTCCGAACGGCAGGCGTTTGCCATCCGGCAACAGCGGGCACAGGAACTGGATGAGTTCGAGCGTATCCAGCGCGAAGCTCAGATGTTTGCCGAATTGATCGATCGACTCACCGAACTGCCCGAAGTTCGGCGGGTGTTGGATTACGATTTCCCTGCCTGGAAAGGCAGAGTCCACTGGCCGCTGGAGGGTGAAGTGAAATCGACGGTGGGTCGCAAAATTGACCGGCAGCGATTGACTGAAACGTTCGAAACCGGAATGTTCATTGCGGGTGAGCCGGGGGCGGCGGTGGTCAATGCTGCTGATGGCGAAGTCGCGTTTGCCGGACGGCGACGCGGCTTGGGCAATGTCGTCATTGTCGGTCATGGCAGCGATTACTTTTCGGTCTTTGCCCACTTGGACCATGTGGCGGTGATCGTGGGGGCGGTCGTCTACGCCGGCGACGAGATCGGCACGGTCGGTAATTCGCATCCCCGGTTCGGTCCCGGAATCCTCTTTGAACTTCGCCACGGCCGTGAAGTCCTGGACCCACTGGAGTGGCTGAAGTGAGCACACTTTCGGTGTTCGAGGTGCAACCGGTCGCCATGCGCATTTTGCAGGCGGCGACTGAACGAGACCGCATCAGTCACGCCTACTTGTTTCACGGACCGGAGGGAACCGGCAAGTGGCAAGCGGCACACACTCTGGCCCGCTGGCTATTGTGCCCGGAGGCCGCCTATAGTCCTTCCTGCGAGTGTGCCGTATGCCGTCGCATCGAACGATATCAGCATCCCGATGTCCATTGGATACTGCCCCTCGTTACCAGTGAAAAGGCTGCTGGGAGCGACGAAAAAGCCACCGAGGAACACCAGCAGCTCCTCGATTGCAAACGCGCCGATCCCTGGGCTGTGTTAAACTACCCACGACGGCCGTATATCACCGCAAAGCGAATTCGCAATCTGCAATCTGAGTTGGCCCGCACCGCCGTGGAGGGGGGGCGGAAGATTGGCGTCATCATCAACGCCGAACATCTCCGTCAAGATGTACAGTCAATCCTGTTGAAGACGATAGAGGAACCCCCGCGCGATACACATCTCATTCTCACCACCAACGAAAGAAGCACTCTTTTGCCCACAATCCTCTCCCGCTGCCAACGCGTGCGTTTTGCGCCGCTGTCACAGGCAGTGCTTACCGACCAGTTGGCAGCAACGGCTGCCGACACGGAAGAAATTCCCTTAGCAGTGACCTTGGCCGGGGGCAGCCTGACCCGTGCCGGCGGGAATTTGACCGAAGAGGGTATCCTGTGGCGTAATACCGCCTGGGCACTGCTGCGGATCGCGATCCTCGGCACCCCGGAGGATTTACTGGCAAATCTGGACGAAGTACTGCGCCGGCGACCCGACATGCCGGTCATGCTGAGATTTGTGGATGTCTGGAATTATGGGATTCATCGGGTCCTGGTACACCGTCAACGGACCGCTGAATCCACGGATTACGACCCATTGGACGACGCCCTGTTCGCAGGTTACCGGCGTTTGGGTGTCGTCCGTGCGGCGCTGAACGGCAATGTAACCCCCCGGGTTGCGCTGGCGGCCGCGATGCTTGAGGTGCAGTCGCGGCTGGCTCCTTTTCGTCGGCAGGTCGCCGACTGGTTCCCGGAAACCATAACCGCGACCCTGCCGGCACCGGTGGCAAAGTAACTCTCCCGTATTCAACAGGATATCAGATGCTGTCAACATCCCACCCGGGTTGACAAGGAATCGCAAAATGACTTGCCGAGACCGATAACGGTGTATAACATGGTGGAAATCTTTTGCCGATAGGAGGAATGTCGGCACTAAGTCGTTGGGCGATAAAGGGAGAGAAAAATGAAACAGCGTTTGGTAGTTTTAGGGTTGTTGGTAGTACTCGCGGCAATCTGGTATACTCCAACACTGGCAGAAATCGATTGTGAACGACGGCTACAGGCGAGTGTATATACACAGTCAGCTAAAATTGCACTGAAAAACAAAGATTATAAACGGGCGGAAGAGAACTTGCGATGCTGCCTGATACATTATCCGAAGAACTACCAGGCACACTTCCTGATGGGCGCGATCTGGGGCGACAAAGGCCAGATTGACAGCATGGTGTATGAGTTTAACCTGGCCCGTGAATACGCCGGCGACAAACTGAAGAAAATCAAAGAAGAGATGGAAGATATCGAGTTCTCCCTCTGGGAGAAAGCGTTCAACTCCGGGGTCGAATACATCAATATTGCCGACTCCCTGGAAGCCCAGGCGGCGGAGACCGAAGATGCCGAGACCGGCAATGAATTGCGCACGAAAGCGAACAAGGCCCTCGAACTGGCGTCCAGCGATTTTCGTGACTGCACTTTGATCAAACCAAAGGAATTCCGCGGTTGGTTTAACCTGGGACTGGCCTACGACCGCATGCGTGACTATGAGACCGCGGCGGAAAAGTATCGCATTTCCGAAGAAAAATTTCATCGGAATACCTTGCAGGACAGTACCACGGACTTCTATGACACCACCCTGTTCTACACGGCCGAGGGTGCAGAGACCGAACTGTTCAAGGAAATCAAGAAGAAATACAAAAAGCTCAAAGAGGACATCCGCAATCGGTATAAAGGTCTCTTGACGGCGCTGGGCGGCGTATATTTTGAACTAGGAGAATATGAAAAAACTATTGCCCTCTTCCGCCGGATGTTGGGCTTCTATGAAGAAGATCTCTCGGCGCTGGAGTATATCGGCAGCTCCTATTCCCAATTGGGCGATAATGAAGAAGCCCTGAAATGGACGGAACTTATTATCAAGAAAAACCCCGATGATAAGGACCGCCTCTACAACGTTGGCGCCCACTACTTCAACGCAGCGATCGAAAAAAAACGGGAGTTCGAAGCACGATTACGCGAACAAATGCAGGGATCCGAAGATCCCAATATTGTACAGGCGGTGGAGAGCGCGAAAGCCGATTATGTCACCAGCTTCGAAAATGGTTTGCGCTTTATCAACCGGGTTCTCGAACTGGATCCAGAGGATGAAGAGACGTGGCGAATCAAAGCCTTTTCACTGTTTTTGCTGGAACGCTGCGACGAAGCCAAGCCGGTCCTGAAACAGGCGATGGAGATGATGCCGGAAGATAAAGCACTCTGTCAAATGCTGGCCGAATGTTATCGCAAGGAAGGTGATGTGGAAACAGTCCTCCGCCTGACCAAAGAATGTGAACTGGGGAAATAACTCACCGCTGATATGGCGACGATGGAACTCCCCGCTAGCTGCGGGGAGTTTTTTCATTGGCGCCCAATCCCCATTCGATGATGCGATTACGCAGGGTCTGGCGCGACATGCCAAGTAACTTTGCCGCCCGCACCTGATTCCCCTCACAGTACGCCAACGCTCGTTCAACCAACAGCTTTTCCAACGTGGGCATCAACTGAATGTTTTCATCCTGCTGATGTTCCTCGGCTAGTCTGGTAAATACCGGTTCGATCAATTGGGCGACGGACTCGCGATCGGCAGCGGCCGCGGCTGGTTCCTCGACCGGGACGGCATCGCCGAACGACACCGCCTCCGGCAGGAGCAAATCGCCCGTGGTAACCACGACGGCCCGCTTGATAACATTCTCCAACTCCCGGACATTCCCGGGCCAGGCGTATTCCTGCAATTTTTGAAAAACCTCTTCCGGCACCGTCTGGATGTTTTTGCCCAGTTCACGATTGAAGCGCGAGATAAAATACTCCGTGAGGGGCCGAATATCCTCCGGCCGCTCACGCAACGGCGCCAGGCGGATATTGAAAACACTCAGGCGGAAAAACAAATCTTCCCGGAACGCTCCGTCCTTGATTTGCTCGACCAGCTTGCGATTGGTGGCGGCAATAATCCGAACATCCGCGTGTAAGGTTTCCGTACCCCCGACCCGCTCAAAGGTCCCGTCCTGGAGCAACCGCAGAATTTTGGCCTGCAGCATCAGGCTCATATCAGCAATTTCATCCAGGAGCACAGTGCCGCCTTGCGCTTGTTCAAACTTGCCGATCTTGCGATGATCCGCCGAAGTGAAGGCGCCGCGCTCATAGCCGAACAATTCACTTTCCAGCAACGTGTCCGGAATTGCCGCACAGTTAATTGCCAGAAACGGATTATCCGCCCGGCGGGAGTGGTTATAGATGGCACGAGCGACTAATTCCTTACCGGTGCCCGATTCTCCTTCAATCAGCACCGCCACATCGGACGTGGCCACGCGACCAATTTGCTTGTACACTTCCTGCATCGGCTTGGACTGGCCGATGAGCATCTGGCCTTTCCACTCCTCCATCGCCGAGGGCTGCCAGCCGACCGGTTCTGACATGAGGCGATGCGCGGCGAGCGCATTTTCGGTCAAGGTCTTGACCCGGCCAGGTTCGAACGGTTTCAGAATAAAATCGAAAGCCCCCTGCTTGACGGCATTGATCGCCGTGTCGGTGGTGCCGAACGCGGTCATAATCACCACCGGAATCTTGCGGGTTTTTCTCTGAATGTGTTCAAGCGTTTCCAGGCCGCTTATGCCGGGCATCTTGATATCGAGAAAAATGAGATCAGGCTCAGTGTGTTTGAGTTTTTCCAGAGCCTCTTCGCCGGATGCAGCCTCGATAATTTCGTATTTCTCCGTTCCCAGCAGCCGCCGAAAGGAGAACCGCAGGTTTTTATCATCATCGACGACCATGATACGCGCCATAGAGCTATCCTCACGAAGAGACCGGAAAAACCAGGGTGAACGCGGTCCCGCGACCGGGGACGGCCGAGGCGGTAACTTCACCATGATGAAAATCCATAATCATTCGGACAATTGAGAGTCCTAGTCCGGTGCCATGTGCCTTGGTGCTATAAAACGGCTCAAATATCTTTTCGGCCAGTTCCGGCCGCAGTTCCAAGCCCGTATTAAAGACCGTAACCGTTACGTGGCCATCATGGTCGTAATTGGTGGATAGTTCAATCCGCCCCCCGGCCGGAGTCTCGTCGATGGCGTTGAGCAGAATATTCAACAGCGCCTGCTCGACCTGTCCCGGGTCGGCGGCAATCGGCGGCACATGCTCGTTGAGGTTCTCAATAAACTCCAGTTGCCGGGCGGAGGTTTGATGTCGAGCCATCTGATATGACCGACGCACCAGATCGTTAATCGCCACTTGCGATAACTGTGGTTCCTGCGGCCGGGCAAATTCCATGAAGCGCAGGATTGTGTTTTTTATTTTGGCGATCTCGTCTAACGCAATCTGCATATCCATTCGTTCTGGTGCCTCCGGCGGCATCTCCTCGGCCAGATTGTGAATCAGGACATTGATGGTCGTCAGTGGGTTATTTATTTCATGCGCCACCGAAGCCGCCATGGAACCCACCGTCGCCAGTTTGTCCGCCGCCATCAATTGGTCAGACCGCCGTCCCTGGCGGGACCGCCCCTCGGTACGCCGGTTGACGAAAATCGTCACTAATGCGATCAACACCTCGGCAACAATACCAAAGCCAAGTAACACCAATAAGAGGGTCAGCCGGGCAGGCTGCAATCCGGCGGCAATATCCTCAACCTCCCACGTCAACAGCATCGCTGGTGAGGCCTCGGATCGGCCATTCGTGGAAGCCATCACACCAAGGATTGTATGACAACGAATGCAACCCGGTGGCGAATGGGCAAAAAAGATCAGCAGGCTATCCCGAACGGCCGGGGGACGCAAATTCCAGATCGGATCATCCGTCAGAATGACGGTGTCGGCCTGCGGGTCGATAAGATGAAGATGTATCTGGGGATTGGTAATCCGGGATTCCAGGGAGGCACGGGCCCGTGTGTCCGCGGAATCGTTATCTTCCAAATAATACGACAGGTGCCATACGGTTTGCTTCAGCTCGTCTTCGGCCACCTGCATTACCTCACGGAGCAGGCTCCGATCCACAAAGGCGTAGAGTCCGATCAACATCGCCGCTAACGGCAGGAAAAACACGGCAATCGCCATTGTCGCCGGATGAATTCGCATATCTCAAGTTCCCTGACCGGCTTATCCTTCTCTCCTCCAACCAGCTCAGCGAATCTCAGAATCGCACGTCATACGGCTAAACGCAAAGAAAAAAACGAGGGCCGGAGCGCCCTCGTTCTATGTTGGTTACCGCAAGAAGCCAGTTTCAATGAAGTATATTACTGCACGGCGGTACTGGTCGCACGATCTGCACGATGCAGAATCGCATGCAGATCGCGATATGTCGTCCGTAAGGACACGCCACACTGCCGAGAAATTTCCTCCAGAGACATTGTTGGATTGTCCTGCAGCAGATGACGGACCAGATCAAGGCGTTCTTTCTTCTTCATTGCTTACCTCCACATTCCTGCCAGATTTGGCCCCCCCGATACTGCCATGTATTTTCCGGCAAACTTCCCTTCTTCACTCTCATCAATCCGCACACCAATAATGACAACAATATTTATGCCAATTCCCAATATTTGGCGAAGATTTTTATTTTGTTAAGAGACAGTTAGTTACACCATTCCAATTTTTTGTTGATATTGTCAATTTTTAGAATTTTGTCTAAATATCACCAAATCTTCGAGAGTTCCTGTCCAAAATTAGACAAATGAACCGAAAAAATGACGTTTATTACGGCAAATCGTTGGCCTTTCTACTCAAGTATGGGGGGTATTCAGCCGATAGAACTTTCTCTCACAGCATCGGCGGATTGGTCTACGCCACTGTCCAAAATTAGTCACAGGAAGCGGGCGGCTGCTTGTGTTTGGTAAGTTATTTATGTACAATAAAATACAAGCAATCTCGTAAGTCCATTACTCCAGAACAAAGGTCACTCGGTAGGAAACCCAGGTGATAATCGGATTCCCATCTGCGTCCTTGGCCGGCATGTAGCGATATTTGCTGGCTGCTTCGACCGCTGCCCGATCAAAATCATCGCGTCCGGACGATTTCAAGACACACGCTTTCACCACCCGACCGTCATTGCCGACCAGGGCCCGCACCCACACCGTCCCCTCGGCGCCTGCTTTCTTGGCTTCAACGGGATACGCTGGAGGCAAATCCTCGATCAATGATGGCATCTTTGAGACAGCTTTAAACTTATCCGGATCAGGCGATTGCACGACATCACAGGAAATATCCTTCTCGATTGCCTTCTTCTTGACTGGCGGAAGACCCCGGCGATAGGACGCATCGGCAGATTTTTCCCGCTGGCTGCTCATCTCCGGCGCGGATAGCGATCCAGATTCAGCAGCTACATCGACTTTCGGCAGCACAATCGCAAAAATCGCCTCGCTCATTTCCTCGTCTGCAAATCGTCCCAGCACAACCGAGCGCTCCGGCAAGACCGAGACATGGCTGGCCAGAAACTCCTTTTCGCCTCGATTGACCTTGACCATCATCTGCAATCTGCCATGAGAATTCCACGCGAAATCCTTGCAGGTGATATTCCATAACATACCATCTTCCGGGTTTTGGGCATGAGCATGCCAGAGGCCGGCAGCATCCTGACGGGCGCGCACTGAGGAAACAGCCAAAACCTGGTACCGGGAAAACGCGTAGAGCGAACGCAGCTTATCCACGAACATTTCGGCATCGGTAATGGTCTCTTCCAGCACGGCCATTGACATGCGGGGAAATCCGGGAAACGATAAAGCCGGCGCGCCGGCCGAGCCGGAGATAATATAGGTTTTGATCGTTACCAGGGCCTGCTCGGGGATCTCAGTCTGCTCAGCTTCCCCCCATGCACTCGCGCTCCCCAGCAGTAGGATCACCATGATCGTTACATAGCGGACTGTTCGCATCGCTTACTCCAACCAGAGAAATACCGTTTCGCCGTCGGGTGACGCTACGCCCATGACTCGGGCCGGTCGCTCACTAACCTCCGCCGAACTCACCACCACCGTCGAGGACTCATAGACCGGCGTCGCGGCAAAGGAATCCCGTTGCGTTCGCATTTGGGTCGTTACGGCCACATACATTGCCACGGTCAATGCTCCCGCAACCGCCAACACGCGGACCGGCTCCAAAGTCAGCCAGCGAAGAATACCCGAGTGGGGCTTAGGTCGAATGCCTTCCCGCACCGCCGGCCAGACATCGAAGGTCTCGCTATGCGGGGGTACTTCCGCCCGCAACGCAGACTGCATTGCGGCCACGGCAGACTCAATCCGGGCATACGCTGCCTGGCATTCACGGCAGGTTTCCAGATGATGCCGGCAGTCAGCACCTTCCTCGAGCGAGAGGTCACCAGCGGCCAGCAAGTCAAACCGTTCCCGGACCTGCGCACAGGAGAGGCTAGTGCCCTTTGTGTTCTCGCTCATAAATCTCACGCAACTTTCGTCGTCCCCGCATTAAATGTACCCGGACTGTTGCCACCTGGATACCCAGTTGTTTGGCAATTGCCGGCATTTCCAGATTCTCGATATCCCGTAGCAAGATGCACACCCGTTGCATTTTCGAGAGTGTTCGCAAGGCCGGCCTGATCCAGGCGGTGTCCGGTGGCCCCTCGTCGAGTGCCTGCGGTTCGGCGATCGGTGGTTCCTGTTGATAATGGTCGGTCAGACGCTGCAAGAGTCCGCCGTACCGCTTCCGACTGCGCAACCGGTCGCGCAGAGAATTGGCGAAAACCGTGTACAGCCAGCCGGAAAATTTGGCGCGCGGTTCCCATTTGTGCAGCTTGGTGTAGGCGGTAAGAAATGTATCCTGAACCACGTCCTGCGCAAGCTGCCGGTCCCCCAACGCTCCCGCCGCTAACCGCAAAAACCGGGCTTGATAGCGCCGCACAATAATCCCGAATGCGTCGGTCTCTCCCGCCAAACATCGAACGACTACCTCTTCATCCGTCGAGGAACCATCCATATGTCCCAAGATACACGTCGCGTCCCGACAGTCCAACCCATACTCTGCCATAGATGAAACGACTGATCAGGACTCGCGTTTACACAGTAGCAAGCCCGCTCGGTAACCGTATTTTCGCAGCCGCCACACATTAAAAAACCCGGTCACGGGCCAAGGTGCCCGGACCGGGTAAGTCGTCGTTGTGAAAGTTTGTTTACAGCTTGCGCACGTTCGCGGCCTGTGGGCCTTTCGGTCCCTGCGTGACTTCAAATTCCACCTGGTCGCCTTCGGTCAAGGACTTATAGCCCTCGCCGAGGATCGCGGTGTGATGTACAAAGACATCGTCGCCGTCCTGGCGCGTGATGAAACCGAACCCCTTGCTGTCGTTAAACCACTTTACGGTACCTTCGATCATGATTCTGTTCCTTTGTTCCTTTTGGAGCGAAACGGCGCTCCTCTTCCGTTGGCCGACATGGCCGTGAAACAGGTCGAGCTTTTCTTCGAAGTTCCGATGGAAGGTGTTCCGTGCGGTCGTTCGCAAGCAGGCCGACTGTTCCATTTATTTACACTGGAAGTTACGGCATTTTCGCCGAATAGTTAAGTGATATTTGAAATAAAATTCACCTTTGGACAAAAAACTCCCTAATGCACCCTATCGATGATTTAACCAAATGGGAGATAATGAGTTACGAGGTTATTGCCACGGTATATACGGTGGGTGCGACACACACACCGTAGAAGTCGGTGGCCGCAACGGCAGTACCCGGTCATGGGAATCGCGAGTTCGGCATGTTACAGACGAATCAACAAGATACCTAAGACGGCGGCGGCAACCTGCACCGCCCCGACCCGCACGAGTTTCCATCCCTGAAACGTGAAATAGTCTGAGGTCTTTTCCGCAATTTCGTCGGTTTCGCGTGAGCTCCGCATAAAGAGCACCGCCACCAGCATCTCGGCAATCCCGACGGCCAGCACCACCAACAGCAGGGTGGACGGGACAAGGAGTCCGTCGGGCTTGGATTGACGTCCACCGGCAACGATGAACCCCCAGCCACCCAGCGCCCACAGAGCGATTGCCAGGCGATTGATGATCTTACCGGCGGGGTGATAGTACTCGACTTTGGTGAAATCGGCTGTCATCTTCTCGGAATCGTAGGCCGACTCCGGTAATTGTTTCATAAAGCACCACGACACGAACATTCCCACAAACCCAACGAGCGCCCCGCACGCGCTGAGAAATTGCCACAGGGAAACTGGATCAGTTAACATCGCGCACCTCTACCAGTTAACTCGTGCATGAACAAACAGGTTATGTAGAAACATAAGTGAGAATAATGCTGCGAGCAATGAGTTTATGGGGGTAAACACCTGCACAATTGACCCCTTGTTTCGCGGGCGCAATCTGGTTATGTTCCCCCTGAAAAAATTATCCGTTACGTGTTCATGATTGCCGCGAGTCCATGACACCACATCGATGCCGCGGTTCTTTGTGAATTCTCACAAGTGGAGGAGTACGTATGCAGAATGCCCGAAAGATGTTCGTCTGGCTCGTGATGAGTATGGTGGTGTTTGCCGTTCCGGTGTGTGCCGACCAGGAGACGGCGCCGCAGGCGACAACGCCCACTGAAATTGCGGTCGCGGTCATGGAGGCGACGCAAGAAGGCCAGTTTACCGATTACGCCCAGTTGATGCACCCCGATGCGTTGACGCAGTTCCGGAATGAAGTGGTACCGATCTTCAACGCCGTGCAACAGCAAGTGCCCGGTGACACCAGCCAGTTTTTGCAGATGTTTGGCGGGGTACCTAGTTGGGAGGAACTTGACGAGCTATCGGACCGTCAACTCTTCGCCAACGTGTATTCCGGCGTCATGAATGTCAATCCGCAATACGCCCAAATGATGCAGAATGCGACGATCAATGTCCTGGGGACCGTGCCCGAGGGGCAGGATACCATGCATGTGCTTTCACGGGTAACCATGAGTGCCCAGGGAAACACCATGCACAACATCGAGGTGACCTCGATGCAGCGCGATGATTCGAAGTGGCGGTGCCAGTTATCGCCGCAGATGCAGAACATCCCCAACATGCTGGTGCAAGTGGCGCAGCGCATGCGGTAAGAAATCATGACCTGAAATGTGGGTGCTGTGCACCCACCATTTTCCGTGCCGGTCAGCCCTTGGGCTGACCTGGGTTGGGTGATTCTGTGCGCGGCAGACAGCCTGCCCGCCGCGGAAGGTCCTGTCTGCCCGTATTCTGGATTTAGAAGATATTCGCTGCATGTCACCCCGGCGCTTGTCCGCCTTTGGAGGGCAGGCCGGGATGACACAGGGAAAGGGCCTGCGATATCCTGTGCAAAGGGCAGATTAATGGCCTGCCGCGCAAAAAGTTATCGCTCTTTCCGACATAATTCAAAGTCCACGGGCCTGCCAGCCAAAACATAAAATCTGGGCTAAAGAACCGTGAGGATTGACAAATCGAACACAAGTGACTAACATCCATTGTAATTATTAATTACGAGACAATATCATAAGGTCCGATGCCTTATTGGAACGGAGGGGTCGTATGCGAAGTCTGCATTTATTGGCAGTCTCATTGATGCTGCAATTTTTGGTGGCCGGCCACGCTGCCGCAGGTGAGAGAGAAAGAAACTCAAGCACGAATCACGAATTTCAGGCGCCCGCGGCTGTCCAGAGTGGATTCGAGATGGGTGGTAACCTATCGTTTTTTACCGGAGATTTGAGCGAGCTCAATGACACCGGATGGGGTGCATATATCGGTTTTTCATTAGCCACACGGAAATTCGAGATTGGACTGACAGGTGATTATCATCAAAACTCCGGGTCTCTTCGGCTCTCTGGCGCATCAATAGAAGCCAATAAACATGATATCTTGGTCGTGGGCAATTTTAAGATCAGAACTTGTGATCCATATGATTGCGCTGCCGTGCCCTATTTTATCTTTGGCGTCGGCGTTGCCAGTTGGCATTCCGTGACAGAAGTCCGCGGTTCATCTTTCTTGAGCGGGGGAACTGACAGCGGAACAGATTTTGTTTATGTTTTGGGTGCAGGACTGCAAATTCGGATGTCGGAGGACCAGACCAAGAGATTTTTCATACAAATTAGGAGCTTTGAAGGGGATGAGAGCGTGCCATTTGGCGCAATTTAGGAATGTGCTGGGCCGTCGTTACTTTGGGCCGCGAATCTAATCCCGCCGTCCCGATTCCGGGATCTTCGATATGCGGTGGGTCCCCTGAGCCACGGAGTCCGATGGAACTCTTCAACATTTGTAGATGGTGTAGAGCCAGTTTGTAGGGTGTGTGCTTTGCACCCACCGTATTCTATCCTAAGGTCTGCACCGGTGGGTGAAAATCACCCACCCTACAAATCAATGTCGAAACCACGTCGCTCCGCCACCGCGGACGACTCAGGGGTTTCGACCTACAAAACCTGTCCCAAAAGTAGCGACTGTTGTGATGATCAAGATATTTTTGGGTTCCAGTACTCCTTTCTGGC
>CAYWVO010000016.1:0-27637 GCA_964461835.1 uncultured Ignavibacteria bacterium
AAGATAAACACTCAACAACACTTATGCAAGCAATACGTGGGACAGGACACTAGATCACTCTCCAACTGCAGCATGCGAGCGAATCGATAAAGTAGACTGTCTTGGTAAAGCCCGTATAGCTGTTCGTTTGCCTCGTATGTGTTTGGCGAGATGGTACTTGTATCCGGCGAATCTTGTGATCCGTAGTCATAAGCAAGCGCTTCCCGCTCATTGACCGTCCATTGTACCGGGTCATCAAAGCGAAGCGAATTGTCAAAAATTGTTATGCGGTATTTGGACAGATCGTGGCCGCACCGATGCAGCCGGTCGGCGGTCATCATGAATGCCCTGATTGGATCGTACTTGGAGAATGCAATTTGTCCGTACAACGAACAATGTGGGTGCATTGGACATGATGAACCCTTTGTCGGGCTAATTAGCCTTTGATATGCGTAGATCGCCGATTTGGCGAATGGTCGATAAAACGGCATGACACCTTTTCGGGCCGACGCATGAACATTCTTCAAGTCCGGCCCGTCCGCGTTCCCTACGGCCCGGACGTGGGGAGCAGTCAAAAAGAGAAGTACCCACGCAACAAAACCAACAATCGGAAGGTGTCGCAGCGCCGTTTTGCAGCTCAGGTGGGTAAACCGCCTATCCTGTGCCATTAAGATGTTCCCAATCGAATTCCTCCGCCAAATACGATCATGAAGCCACCAGCTTGGATATTGTCACCATACGTGACCGCTCGCTCAGCAAATGTATATCGCAAGTCCCCGTAGAGGAGAAGTGGCTCGATGTCGAATTCCAGCCCCGCTTTGACAGAAATAGCGAAGAGATGGTCCTCATCATCGCCGATTGAAACAAACGCGCCAGGGGATAAACCAACATATGGTGATACCCCCATTCCCGTGCGAGGTGCAATTAGAAGTTCTGCTTGCACAGGCATGTAGGCGCGGGTAAATTCGTCGTAATAATAATGTTCGCCGTACCAATCCTCATACCACTCCGAGACCTCGGTTTTTCGATAAATCAGACCAAACTTTAGTCCCGCACGTATGAATTCGACATCAACTAGAAACCCCACCTCAGGGTATAAGTCCGCAGCGATATCCGCATAGTATTCTTTATCTTGGGCAACGAATACTCCCGCACCAGCTACGAGAGAAAACCCCATCCGAGTCTCTGAGGATTGTGCGGCTGACTCAGCGGGGGACCACGCGGCTAACCCAACCGCTAGCAACGCAAACAACACCATTCGATACCGAGGCTGTAGAATGAGTTTCATAACTATACCCTTCTCCTTATTGTTCGAAATTCTTGCGCCCCGACGAGTTCATGATGGAATCAATGACGATCATCATAACTCCTGCGCCCTCAATGTCAGTCGTTGTAGCTTTGGCGGGACCCGTTAAGGTCAATTCTAGCCGGCCTACAGTCGCAGCATGACAAACAGGCTGTTGTGCGGCTACGCTAATATAAACAGCACTTACATCACCATCGCTGTCTTGCTCACCATCGACAATAACCACCGCTCTCTCTTTGCATCCACCCACTGATTCATCATCTATGAAAAGCACACTATAAACTGTAAATCTGTTGGCGACGCCGCGTATAATTTCGCCTCCGCCCTGCCCGGTCTGTAAGCCAATTTGATCGTAGTGTGTGTCAATATGATTATCGGCGGTTTGGTTATACCATCTCCACGTACCCGGGTTAAGGTCATGCCATCCAGTGTATCCTGGCACAATTGCCTCACCACTTATTGAGTATCTCCCACTTATAACTGGTGGATCAATTCCCTTTTCAGGTGTGATTACTGCTCCCGAATTATCCGCTTGTTCAAGAGCATCCCGAACGTATGGGTTTTCCAATATCTGATCCGGCGTGTCAAGATCTCTGACTCCTGTCCCTGTAAGTTTTCCATTGTCGTTGTCATCTCCGCATCCCAAAAGTACGAACAGCAATAAAAACACTAACGAAACGACACATATGGCCCAAATAGGAGATTTTGCCAAGTAACTCATTCCATAGTCTCCCTCAAACATGGTTAAATAGCAATTAGCTTCCAGGTCGAAGGCGCAGCATAACGAAAGGCACGATTTGTCTTACTTTTGCTGACACATACCGCGGAAGCAATCATTTCCAGTATCCGAAAGTCCGCCGTTCAGCCTCTCCAGTCATAAATTGTCCAATAATCCCTAAAAATTCTATCTAATTGAAAGTAAGATGTCAACAGCAATTATGGACTCTTTTGAGATTTCCTCAGATTTTATCCTAGCAGCTGGCAAATTTGCGTGTAAGCACAAAGATGGACTTACAGCTCATTTTAAGTAGCCGGCATCTGGATTTCAGTAGAGTGATAATTCATCAACTCGGGTGGAATGGCTCAAGCTCTGCGTGCAATTCAAAAAAATCCGGCCGGATCAGGCCGGCCGGATGGTGGTTATTGTAAACACAACACCAGGAATTTACGGGCCGACGAAGAGCGAGGCGCCGATTAAGGATGCCGAACGTGGTTTCATCCAAGTCCTTGGCGCCGCCTGAATTAGTGACCATGCGGAAATAGGCCTGGCCGCGGATTGCCGCCTGTTCGCCCAAGAACAGTCTCGCACCCGCTAAGACCTCCGGCAAGACCAGTGAGGTTTCTTCCGTATTTTCTACATCTGTGTTGTTGGAATTCATGATTGCCCCGATACCGACGCCCACAAACGGTACCAGAGCCTTATCGTCGACAAAATTGTACAGGCCTCGAGCAACCAATCCCAGCTCAGTTCTGGATTGTTCGTCGTCGTTACTCGCATGCGCCGCGATGTCGTAGTAGCCCAAGTCGTTCTTAACCTTCTTGTAATTGATAATCAAGAACCCTTCAACCTCAATCATAGGAGTCACAAAATACCCCACGGTTGGATTGACGGAAATCATGGTTGTAGTGGGATCATCTTCAACGCCTTCGATGCTCAACGATGTTTGACTAAACCCAATGGTGTTGCTGAGTTCCAGAGAACCCTTGTCGATTGCGGGTTCGACTTGCGCCCACGCTGATCCGACCAGGAGCAGCGCAAACGCGGCGGCGAGCACAAACGCTTTCGCCAGTTTCATGTGTCCCTCCTTGTTAGGTTAAATGCCCCTCTTTTTGGCCCCCCGATTGTATGGTCTACGTTGTTCTTTGCCAAATAACTAGGAGCGATTGTACTTTGGGGAAGATTTTAACGCAATACCAAAATGTGCCCGCTTCAAAAAAACTTCTCGGCCAGGGAGTGATGAAAGGGGTCTCCTGGTGGTGAACGGAAATGACAAGAATAGCATTGGGTTATGGCGTTTCGGAATTTATATTGTCCAGCCATGATCACACAATATCGACATCTCGGCTTCCTCACCGCAGCACTCCTGCTCTTTGGCTGTGCCTGTTCGTCGCCCCAGCCCCCGCAGTTTAATGAAGAGAACGCCATGCACTATTTAGTGAAGCAGTGCGCGTTCGGGCCGCGGGTGCCGGGGAGTGCCGCACACGACAGTTGTCGGGCCTGGTTTGTCGAACTGCTGACTCCCTGGGCGGATACGGTCATCCAGCAACCATTTACGTTCTATGATTCGCTGCGCAGCAAAGAGTTGCACATGACCAATATCATTGCCCGGTGGACCGGCAAGGGTAAACGCCGTATCCTTTGCGCGCACTGGGATACCCGTCCCATCGCCGAAATGGACCCGGATACTGCCCGGCAGGATGAGCCGATCCTCGGCGCCAATGACGGCGCCTCCGGTGTGGCGGTCTGCCTGGAGATGGCGCGGCTCTTTGGCCGGGCGAAACCCCGAAGATCAGTCGAGATCGTCCTCTTTGATGGGGAGGATTATGGCCCACCGAGCCGGATTGACTGGTATCTGCTGGGGTCCAAACACTTCGCCAGGAAGGCGGATCCGTCCGATTACGAGTGGGCGATCCTGCTGGATATGGTCGGTGATGCCGACCTGCGGTTGGGACCGGAGGAATACTCCCGGCGCTACGCGCCGGAGCTGATTGACTACGTCTGGTCTCACGCCGAAGAGCTGGGAATTACGGAATGGGATCGATTCGCGCGATATTCGCTGTTTGACGATCACATTCCCCTGTTGCAGGAGGGAGTCCCGGCGGTTGATGTTATCGATTTTGATTATCCGTACTGGCACACGCATGAAGATACACCCGACAAGTGCTCTGCAGCGTCACTGGGCAAGGTGGGGAGGGTGATGCAGGTGATCTACTACGATTTGTAAGTGAGATTGTACCATGACTGATCGCCAGTTTCGCGGTTCACTGGGGTTTACGCCCACGGAGACCCGTATCGTCGCCGTTGTGGCCGCCGTGGTCCTGGTTGCTTCCGGGATTGCCATCGTCCGGCGGGCGATCGAACCGGCGCCACGAGTGGTTCGTCAAACAATTATGCTTGATAACCCTGTGGCAGACACATCATTGACAACTGCCGATATGCCGACGGAGCGACTCCCGGGGTCTGCGTACGACGCGGATGGGCAACTCGACCTGAATCGAGCTGATTTCGCCGAACTGGTGAAGCTGCCGGGTATTGGTCCGGTGCTGGCCGGGCGGATTATGGAATTTCGCCAACAGCGGGGTCCGTTTCGCGCTGTGGACAGCCTGCTGGCCGTGAACGGGATCGGCCGGAAAAAACTGGCCATGTTGTACGACCTGGTTTTTGTCGCGGGAGACGGGACACCATGAGAGTAATCGCCGGAGAGTTTAAAGGCCGCAGGTTGACTACTGTCAAGGGCTTGAAAACACGCCCCATTTTGGACCGCGTCAAGGAAAGCCTGTTTTCCATCCTTACCGCTGACGTGATCGACGCCCGCGTGCTCGATTTATATAGCGGTGCCGGCACGATTGGTATTGAGGCCCTCTCCCGCGGGGCCGCCCATGTGATTATGGTGGATATCAGCAATCGGGCGTTCCGTGCCGCCCGGGAGAATATTGAGCGGCTCAATATCCGGAACCGCGTGGAATTCAGGCAATCAGACGCCAAACGAGCACTCAATGCGCTCAGCGCCGAGGACACCCAGTTCGATTTGATTTTCTTCGATCCACCGTATTTTGGAGATCACGCCCGTCGGATGTTACCGGTGTTGCGGAAAACGGGTTTGCTGGCCGAAGGTGGGTTGTTGATTTATCGCCACCACAAAAAAGAATCAGTCGAACGGGCCGTCGAAGAATGGCATATTTTTCGCCAACATAAGGTTGGCGAGACAATTCTGACATTTTTGCAGTTGCCGCCTGAACCGGATGATTCTACCATGGAGCCAACGTAAGCAGATCACGACGAGGGTGTCATGGCTCGGAAGGCAATATATCCTGGAACATTTGATCCCATAACCAATGGACATGTTGATCTCGTGCGGCGTGCAGTGACGATGTTTGATCAGATCATTGTGGCGGTAGGACATAACCTGCGCAAAAAGCCGCTGTTTACCACCGACGAGCGCGTGGAGATGGTCCGTGAGAGCCTGGCTGAGTTTGATAACGTTACGGTGGAATCGTTTACCGGCCTGACCGCCCATCTCGCGATTGAACACGAGGTGCATGCGATCGTTCGCGGCTTGCGCGCTGTCTCTGACTTCGAGTTTGAATTTCAAATGGCGCTGATGAATCGGCGGCTCGCGCCGGAGGTCGAAACGGTCTATCTGATGCCCAATGAAAAATATACCTATTTGTCATCACGGATGATTAAGGATGTCTCGCGGCATGGTGGGGATATTTCGCGCTTCGTGCCGGAGATTGTCGCGAAACGATTGCGCGAAAGACACGGTTGGTGAGCGCGAATCCTAGTGGTTAGGTGTCATTTTATGGAGCTTGTTACAAAAAGAACTTGACTCAGGCAAAGCTCATTGCCCATTTTGGCGCATTAATGAGCAAGAGCAGGGGTGAATAGATAATCTATTGTGCGGGTTAGGGTTAAAAGGAGTCTGCAAGCACAAGCGTTGCGTTGATTAAGAAAGATGATCAAGCCGGGTGGATGCGGCAGATCGGTCTGTTGACCGGCATTCCCATTCTCCTGGCGGTCGGGCCAATATTGGGGTATTTCGCGGGCAATTGGTTGGATGGCAAACTTGGTACCGAACCTGTTTTCACAATTATCTTGATCGTGCTGGGATTTATTGCGTCGGGGAGGGAGACCTACAACCTGATTAGAATTGCTTCGAAGGACCTGGATTAACAATCGGGTAGCGGGTCAGGTTACCAGTTTATGAAGCCGTTAGATATGGATTTCCTCCGTCGAGTCCTGGTGACCTCGTCGGTTCTTGCCATACTTTCATTTTTGTTTATTGCGGTGTATGTCGGCTGGCGTTTCGGCGTCGGGGTACTCTTCGGCACCGCTTGGTCCGTCGCCAATTTCCATCTCCTGATTCAATTGGTTAAAATCATGGTGGAGGAGGGGCGGATCCGTCATAAACGTGTCGCCCTGCTGGCGTTGGTCAAGTTCCCGATACTGTACGGCTTGGCCTACCTTGTACTGCGGTTCGCCGAGTTGCCGGCCCTGGCCTTTGTAATCGGATTCGGCGTACCGTTTTTCGTGATGGTCATGAAAGCTTTGGGGCGCATGTTGAACGACTATCTTTCCAAATCGTCGCCGCATGACTATAACCGGATGATTTCCAGGATATGATAAAATTACTGCACATTGGGATAGCGCTGGTGGCGGAAGCTGCTGAACACGGGGCCGAACACGCCGAGCATGCGGGTGGGGAAGCAGGTGCGCCGCATCTGCCGAATTTTATCACGTTTTTGTACAAGTGGATGCATGATAACGTTATTATCGAGTTTCTGCACCACTGGGAAAACGTGATCTTTGCGCTCATTACCGGGGCGTTTATCTCCATCCTGGCCATTGTTTCCACGCGTAAGAAGGCGATGATCCCCAGCGGGCTGCAGAATTTCATGGAAGCCGTGGTCGAGGGATTGGCCAATTTCTTCCAGGGGATTCTGGGCAAAGACGCCAAACAGTTCACGCCGTTCTTGGGGACGTTGTTCATCTATATCTGGTGCATGAATATGCTGGGCATGGTGCCCTTTTTCATGTCGCCGACCGGCGGCTTGGCGGGTGGTTTCAATATCACCCTCTCACTGGCGGTGTGCGTGTTTTTGTATGTGCAATGGGTCGGTGTCCGCCGGCTGGGATTCGGCGGATATATCCATCACATGATGGGGTCGCCCAAAAACGGCATCCAATGGGCGTTGGTTCCCCTCAACCTGCCTATTCACATCATCGGTGAGCTGGCCAAGCCGCTGTCGCTGTCGTTGCGTTTGTTGGGAAATATCACCGGTGAGGATATGCTGCTGGCGGCATTCGCGGTGTTGGGGATCACGGCGCTGTCGTTTTTGGAAGCCCCGATCGGCCTGCCGTTGCACGCGCCGTTGTTTTTCCTGGCGCTGTTGACCGGGACAATTCAGGCACTGGTGTTTACGTTGTTGTCGACCATTTATTTTTCCATGATGCTCCCCCACGAGGAGCATTAATCGGAGTGCAAATTAAGAAACGGTTCTATAAATAAGTTCAACGCGTGGAGGAAGTAATGGACGTCGGAACCACACTATCATTGGCGTTGCCGTTTGCCGTGGCGATTGCCGCGTTCGGTTCGGGCCTCGGTTTGGGGAAAGCGGTCTCGGCGGCGATGGAAGCCATGGGCCGGCAGCCGGAAGCCGCGGGGAAGATCCAGGTCGGAATGATTATTGGTTGCGCACTGATTGAAGCGCTGACCATTTACGCCCTGGTGACCGTGTTCTTGCTGATGGGCAAAATATAACAACCCGACCCGCGATTCGGCGAACCGATCATCCTTATGTGCCGTCGCGGGAGGAAGGTCGAAGATGAATTTCGAGCTGGCACAAATCTTAACCCATATTGTCGGGTTTCTGATTGTCCTGTTCATCCTGAAAAAGTTCGCCTGGGGTCCGCTGTTGCAGTTGATGGAGGACCGCAAAGAAAAAATCCGTGCAGACTTCGATGAAGCCGACCAGGCCAAGACTACGGCCGAACAGTTGGTCAGCGATTACGAAGATAAGCTGAAAAACATTGAAGCCGAGGCACGGCAGAAGATTCAGGAAGCAATCAACGAAGGCCGCCGGGTGGGTGCGGAAATCAAAGAACAAGCACATACGGAAGCTCGCGGGATCATCGAAAAGGCCAAAGGGGACCTCGCCCGGGATGTCGCCACCGCCCGAGTGCAACTGAAAGAGGATATTGTGGCGATGACACTGGAGGCGACGCAGCGCATCATGCGCGAGTCTCTGGACGATGAACGTCATCGCCGGCTGATTAATGAATTCATCGATGAGGTGGAGTCTGCCAAATGATCAGCGCCCGGGTCGCCAAAAAGTACGGCACCGCTCTCTTCCAGGTTGCTCGGAAGGCCAATCAGATCGAGGAAATCTTCGATGATCTGCGGGGGATTCAGGAGTATGTCCAGTCCGATGATTCGTTCATCCAATTTATTCGCGCACCGCAAGTACCCGATGCCGACAAGGAGGCCTTAGTCAAGGCCGCCTTTGGCGATCGGGTCTCGCGTCCGGTGTATGAATTCCTGGTCGTGCTTAATGAGAAACGACGATTACCAATGATTGAGGATATCGTTGAGTACTTCGAGGGCCTCTACCTCGACGAAATCGGCGTGGTTAAAGCGGTTATTACTACTGCGGTTCCCCTGACCAGCGAATTGTCGGATAAGCTCACGGCGAACCTGGAATCCCTGACCGGCAAAACGGTGCGCACGGTCACCAAAGTAGACCCCGGAATCATCGGCGGTGTGGTTGTCATACTGCACAACAAAGTCATTGACCGGAGCATTCGCTACCAAATGCAGCAACTGAAAGAACGGCTGATGGCTTTGAAAGTGTTTCAGGACGTGGCGCACGTGAGATAGTCTTGTTGAGGAGTCGAACATGGCGTTAAAACCCGAAGAAGTCTCCTCGGTCATCGCCCAGGAGATTACCAAATATGAATCCAAGCTCCAGATGGAGTCGGTGGGCACGGTACTGCAAGTGGGCGACGGGATTGCCCGCGTCTGGGGGTTGGAAGATGCGATGATGTCCGAGCTGGTGACCTTTCCCGGCGATATCATGGGACTGATCCTCAACTTGGAAGAGGACAATGTGGGGTGTGCCGTTTTCGGCTCGGATACGGGAATTAAAGAAGGTGACCCGGTGCGCCGGACCGGCCGCGTTTCCTCCGTCCCCGTGGGTGATGCCCTGATCGGACGGGTGGTCAATCCTCTGGGGCAACCGCTGGACGGCGGTGGCCCGATTGCCACGGACAAATTGCGGCCATTGGAGCAGATTCCGCCCAGCGTGGTCGAACGGCAGCCGGTGAAAGAGCCGGTGCAGACCGGGCTGAAAGCGATTGACTCGATGATTCCGATCGGTCGGGGACAGCGTGAGTTGATCATTGGTGACCGGCAGACCGGTAAGACGGCGATCGTGGTGGACACGATCATCAATCAGAAAAAGACCGACGTCTACTGCATTTACGTCACGATCGGGCAGAAATCCTCGACCGTAGCCCAGGTGGTGGAGACGCTCAAGCAACATGGAGCCATGGATTATACCACGGTGGTGGTTGCCTCGGCGACCGATCCCGCACCAATGCAATATATTGCACCATACGCCGGCTGTGCCATTGGTGAGGAATTCTTATACAACGGGCGACACGTCGTGGTCATTTACGATGACTTGACCAAGCAGGCCCAGGCCTATCGGCAGATGTCGTTGTTGTTGCGGCGCCCACCGGGACGCGAAGCGTATCCCGGGGACGTCTTCTATCTGCACTCCCGCTTGCTGGAACGGGCGGCGAAACTGCGCGATGATCTTGGAGGCGGTTCTTTAACGGCGCTGCCGATCATCGAAACCCAAGCCGGTGACGTGACTGCCTACATTCCGACCAACGTAATTTCGATTACCGACGGACAGATCTTCCTGGAAGGCGATTTGTTCTATGCCGGTATTCGCCCGGCGATTAACGTCGGTATTTCGGTCTCGCGTGTGGGTGGGAATGCCCAGACCAGGGCGATGAAAAAAATCGCCGGTTCCCTGCGGCTGGACCTGGCGCAGTATCGAGAGTTGGCGGCGTTCGCCCAGTTTGGGTCTGACCTGGACGAGGCCACGCAACGGCAATTGACCCGCGGCGAGCGCATGGTGGAGATTCTTAAACAGGATCAGTATGTCCCGATGTCCCTTGAAAAACAGGTAATGATTATTTTCGTAGGGACACAGGGGATTCTGGATGATCTCCCGCTGGAGCATGTCAACGAATTCGAGCAAAAACTATTTGAGTTCATGGAGAAAGAATACCCTGACGTGGGCCATGAGATCGCGCAGAAGAAGGTACTGGAAGACAGCGTCGCCGACAAGTTGAAAGAAGCGGCGCAGAAGTTCAAAGAACAATTTAAGGCCGACAAGGGGATTTAAAGCTGCTGAAGGTTATCGGCAGATAGGATAAACGGTCGTATGGCCACCTTGCGAGATATCAACCGGCGGATTCGGTCGGTACGCAATACTCGGCAGATCACGCGGGCAATGGAAATGGTCTCCGCGGCGAAGCTGCGCCGGGCACAGAACCGCGTAGAACGGGCGCGTCCATACACGGATAAAATGAAATTGATTCTCGATAACTTATCCGCTGCCTCAGGTACGGTGCGCCATCCGTTTTTTGAAAAACGCGAAGTCAACAACACGACACTGACCGTGGTGACTTCTGATCGCGGGTTCTGCGGATCGTTTAATGCCAACCTGCTGCGCCGGGCAGTGAAAATGGTGCAGGAATACGATCCGGGCAGCATTGAGGTTGTTTGCGTGGGGAAAAAGGCGGCTGATTTCGCGAAAAAACGCAACTGGGACGTCATCTTCTCGCAGACTGACTATGGCGGCAATATGGACTTAGCCCAAGTGCGGCATCTGTCCAATACCCTGACCAATCGGTTTCTCAGCGGCGAAACAGATGAGGTGTATCTGCTGTATTCCCGCTTTGAAAGCATGACTCGCCACGTGCCGACTGTTGAACGGTTTCTCAATATCGAACAACCCGGTGAGGATGTCCGCGGACGCGAGGTGGGCTATATTTTTGAGCCCGATCCGGCAGCGATTTACGACGAATTGATGCCGCGTTACGCGATGATGAAGGTGCAGATGGCGCTGGCCGAATCCTTCGCTTCCGAACATGCGGCGCGCATGATTGCGATGAGTGCAGCAACCAAGAACGCCGGCGAGATGATTGATCACTTGATTCTGGTGCGCAACAAAGCCCGTCAGGCCGCGATTACCAAAGAATTGTTGGATATCGTCGGTGGGGCCGAGGCGCTGGGATAGAAAAAAATACTCGGAAATACTGAGAGGGAGTCCATGGCTGAACCCAACTATGGCAAGATCGCACAGGTCATTGGCGCGACAGTTGACTGTGAGTTTCACTCCGACAAGCTGCCCGCGCTGATGAACGCGATTAAAATTGAGGATAAAGAGAGAGACATCGACCTCACCGTAGAAGCGGCGCTACACATTGGTGATAATATGGTCCGATGCATTGCTCTCGGCTCGACCGATGGTCTGGTGCGGGGGATGCAGGTCTTGGACACCGGCGTACCGATCGCGGTTCCGGTCGGCCCCAGTACCCTGGGACGCGTGTTTAACCTGCTTGGGAAACCAATCGATGGCAAAGGCGAAGTAGCCGATGTCAAATCTCACGAACCCATTCACAAACCGGCTCCCGCATTTGAGGAACAGGATACCACGACCAGCATTTTCGAGACCGGTATTAAGGTCGTCGATTTGTTGGAACCGTACTCCAAGGGTGGTAAAGTCGGCTTGTTCGGCGGCGCCGGCGTCGGCAAGACCGTGCTGATTCAGGAATTAATCCACAATATCGCCACTGAGCATGGTGGTGTTTCGGTATTCTGCGGGGTGGGCGAACGCACCCGTGAAGGCAACGACCTCTACTTGGAAATGACCGAATCGGGGGTAATTGAAAAGACCTGCATGGTGTTTGGCCAGATGAACGAGCCGCCGGGTGCGCGACTTCGTGTGGGACTCACCGGGTTGACGATGGCAGAGTATTTCCGTGACGAAGAACACCAGGACGTACTGATCTTTATTGATAATATCTTCCGTTTTGTGCAAGCGGGTTCGGAGGTATCGGCACTATTGGGCCGGATGCCCTCCGCGGTGGGTTACCAGCCGACATTGGGAACGGAAATGGGTGCCCTGCAGGAACGGATTACTTCGACCAAGGCCGGATCGATTACCTCGGTGCAGGCGATTTATGTCCCCGCGGACGACCTGACTGACCCGGCGCCGGCGACCACGTTCTCGCACCTGGATGCCACGACGGTGCTCTCTCGGCAGATCGTTGAATTGGGGTTGTATCCGGCGGTCGATCCACTGGATTCGACCTCTCGCATCCTGACTCCGTCTGTTGTTGGTGAGGAGCATTACCGGGTCGCCCGGTCTGTTCAAATGATCCTGCAGCGATACAAAGACCTGCGGGACATCATTGCAATTCTGGGGATGGAAGAACTCTCCGACGAAGATAAAATTACCGTCGCGCGAGCCCGGAAGATTCAACGATTCTTGTCCCAACCGAACTTCGTCGCTGAGCAATTTACGGGGCGCCCGGGCAAGTATGTCAAGATTGAAGATACGGTGCGTGATTTCGGGAAGGTGGTCGATGGAGAATGTGACGAAATTCCCGAGCAGGCATTTTACATGCAAGGAACGCTTGAGGACGTGTACGAGAACTGGGATCGCATGAAGAAAGGTGCGGCATAATGCCCACGTTCTTGCTCTCGATCGTCACGCCGGAACACACCCTGATGGAAGAGGAGGTCGAATCCATCATGGTCCCGGGGGCGCTGGGATATTTGGGCGTGCTGGCCAACCATGCCCCGCTGATCACACCGATTACGCCTGGCAAACTGGTTGTCCGCAAGAGTGAAACAACCGAAATAATCATGGCCGTCTCCGGCGGATTCCTGGAGGTTTCGAACAATCGAGCCACCGTCCTGGCCGATGCAGTGGAATACGCCGACGAGATTGATATTGAGCGAGCCAAGGCAGCCCTCGAGCGCGCCCGCAGCCGGTTACAGGAGAAGCCCGAGGGGTTTGACATGGATCGGGCCATCGGTTCGCTGGTGCGAGCGGAGAACCGGTTGAAAATCTATGAGAGCGTCGCGGTCGAGCGCCGTGCATAATCCTTGACACGGTTGTCTCTACCTGTTATCCCGTCTTCCGTAGTACACGGGTGAAACGAAATGGTAGATAATCATTGGCGAACACAGGAGTTACGTATGTTCAACAAAACAGTCCCGGTTTTCCTCGTCCTGGCACTGCTCGTTGCGCTGGTCATTGGGTGTGGTCAGCAGGAGCAAGCCACGCACGAGGAAACCGCCATGGAAGAGGCCGGAGAACAACCCGAAGAAACTACCCCGAAATATCCGAGTACCGCCGGACTGACCCACGCCGGGGTGGACTCCGTGGAAATTGAAGAGGGCACCAAGCCGCGAGTTCATATTGAATCGACGTTTGGTCCTATGACGGTTGAGCTGTGGCCGGACGTTGCGCCGTTGCACTGTAAAAATTTCATTTACCTGACCAAAAATGGCCTGTATGATTCTCTGGCCGTGTTCCGCTTGATCCCCGACTTTATGTTCCAATCCGGTTGTCATAAGGGTGACGGAACGGGTAACCCCGGTTACACAATTGAGGCGGAATTTAATGATCGGCTACACGAGAAAGGCACGCTCTCGATGGCGCGCAGCGCCGATCCCAACTCCGCGGGATCGCAGTTCTTCGTTTGTCTGGCCAGGGTGCCCCATCTGGACGGCCAGTACACCGCTTTTGGACAAGTGGTTGAGGGCATGGAGGTTCTGGACGAATTCAACGCCGTAGGGGTACAGCCCAACATGGCACGCGGCGGGGAAGAATCCCAGCCCGTTGAACCGATCTGGATCAAAGTCTCCTTAGAAGAAGAGGAATAAGTGGTTGTTTTCACCATAACTGCGTGAGTACAATCCACGTATATACAGGGCGGGGTAACAATCCCCGCCCTTTGCTTTGGTAAGAAGCTGGTAGAACACTGTGCAACGTTCCCTGCTGATACTTGGCTCGACCGGTTCGATCGGAGAAAATGTGCTTAATATTGTGCGGGCACATCCTGACCGGTTGCGCGTAATTGGCCTGGCGGCGCACTCGAACGCTGAACGGTTGGCCGAACAGGCACAAGAGTTTGAGCCGCCAGTGGTTGCCTTGGCCAATGAGAATTGGGTGCCAAAGTTTCGGGAGTGTTGTAGGTCATTTGAGGGGGAAATTCTCTCCGGCCATTCGGCGCTGACAGAAATGTCGGCACATCCCGCGGCCGATACCGTGGTAGTCGCCGTGGTGGGCTCGGCCGGCTACGAGCCAACACTGGCGGCGATTAAAGCCGGCAAACGCATATGCCTGGCGAATAAGGAGACTTTAGTTGTGGCCGGATCCCTGGTGATGAAGGCCGCGAGAGAGGCCAACGTTGATATTCTCCCGATCGACTCTGAACATTCGGCGATTTTTCAATGTTTGCACGGGGGGCGGGAGTCGGAGGTTAAGAAACTCATTCTCACCGGATCGGGCGGGCCGTTTCGGATGCGTCCCATCGACACATTCGACACGATTACCAATGCAGAAGCCCTCGCGCATCCCAATTGGGATATGGGCGCGAAAATTACCATCGATTCCGCCACTATGATGAACAAGGCCTTCGAGATCATCGAGGCGGTCTGGCTGTTTGGTATTCCTCCCGAACGAATTCAAGTGGTGATCCACCCGCAATCCATTGTGCACTCAGCGGTTGAGTTTGCCGACGGCTCAGTGATTGCGCAAATGGGAATCCCGGATATGCGGCTGCCCATTCAATATGCGTTGCTCTATCCTCAACGGTTACCGGTCCCCCAACCGGAGTTTGATCTCACCGAACATGCTGAACTGACGTTCCTGGAACCAGATGACCGGCGGTTTCCTGCGCTCGCGTTGGCACGGGAGATCGTGACCAACGGGCAGACATATCCGGCGGTCTTTAACGCCGCCGATGAGGCGGCGGTCGAATTATTCCTTGCCGAGCATATCGCATTTCCCGATATCGTTCGTTTAATAGAGGGAGCGCTCCAGGCGCATGATCCGTGCCCCGCGCCAACGTTAGATGATTTGAATGAGACGGGTAAATGGGCGCAGGATTGGGTGTATCGGCAAGCAGGGAAATAAGCCAATACCTCGCCACGTGGCTCGTACCCACTGGGAGCCGATAATGGTAACGAGGGCATTCAGCAGATGATTACTACAATTTTGGCGGCGGTTTTTGTTCTGGGCATTTTGATCTTTGTCCATGAACTGGGTCATTTTCTGGTGGCCAAGCGGGTGGGTATCCGTGTCGAGCGGTTTTCGCTTGGTTTTCCACCCAAGATGATCGGGAAAAAGATCGGCGATACGGAGTACTGTATCTCCTGGATACCGCTCGGCGGCTATGTGAAAATGGCCGGAGAGGTGCCGGATGAGGAGCATGTAACCGGTGCACCGGACGAGTTTATGTCCAAAACCCGCGCGCAGCGTGCCGCGGTTGTGTTTGCGGGGCCGTTTGCGAATATCGTGACAGCGATTGTGATTGGCTGGGCCATGATCTCAATCCAGGGTATCCCCACGACCGACCCGGATAACGTTGTCGTAGGGGCAGTAATGAGCGGTGGGCCGGCGGATGAGTTGGGTCTCCAGCAAGGGGATATTATCCTCTCGGTTAACGATACGCCGGTGGAATCGTTTCAAGAGATGGCCTCTCAGATTCACGATCTGCCGGGCGATTCGGTGTATATGACCTGGGAGCGGGACGGAAAAACGATGTCCAGCTGGACGGTGGCTGAGGATACGGTGGTGCTTAATGTCCAGGGTGAGGAAGTCCGCCAGGGTAGAATTGGTATTGGCCAGGATTGGGAATATGTCAAGAAAGGTGTGTTTGCCTCGGCCTGGCTTGCTGTTGAGCAGACCTGGGCGATGGGCACTGCAATCATCAAATTCTTGTGGCAATTAATCACTTTTCAGATTTCGCTGAAAATGATCGGTGGGCCGGTATTTATTGCGAAGATGGCCGGGGACGCGGCACGGGCGGGAGTTGCCAGTTTAATGTATCTGGTTGTTTTTCTTTCGGTCAATCTGGCCATTGTCAATCTCCTGCCGATCCCCGTTTTGGATGGCGGTCACCTGCTGTTTTTGGGGATTGAGAAAGTCCGGGGTAAGTCATTGAGTTTAAAACAACGGGCTATTGCCCAGCAGATTGGGTTGATTTTCCTCTTGGCCTTTATCACCTTAATTACCTATCAGGATATCCTGCGGTAGGATCGTCGCAGCGGGCAACTGCTATGAAACCATCAGGTAAGGTTAGAGTATACGAGTAGGAGATATTCATCAGGGGAATATGAGCATGGCACGCAAAGGCAGTCGGAAACGTCCTCGGCAAAAACGCAGCCCGCAGCAGACTCTGTGGGAATACGTCAAGTCATTTGGCATCGCCTTTATTCTGGCGTTTGCGATCAAGACCTCAATCGTCGAGGCGTATAAAATCCCCAGCAAGTCGATGGAAGATACCTTGTTGGTCGGGGACTTTCTCCTGGCTAACAAGTTTCTTTATGGTTCCCGCCTGCCGTTAATCGGCGTGCGGATGCCGGCACTCCGTGATCCGGAACCGGGGGATATCGTTATCTTCAAATTCCCTCGTGATGGTAAGACGAACTACATCAAACGCTGTGTCGCCGTCGGTGGTCAGACCGTGGAAATCCGCAACAAAGTCCTGTACGTTGACGGCAAACGTTTCGATAATCCCGAATCCATAAAGTTCGAGGACCCCGGTCATATCGCGCCGGCACCGCAGTCACCCCGGCATAATTTCGGGCCGGTACGGGTCCCTCCCGATCACTTTTTCATGATGGGCGACAATCGAGATAGTTCATACGATTCGCGATTCTGGGGGCCGGTGCACCGGAAATTTATTCTGGGACGTGCCATGGTGATCCACTGGTCATGGGGGACCGATCCCGATGCCCCGGAGTGGGAGTGGAGTAATCCGGTCTCGGTCGCCCGGGCAGTGTTGTACAATACCCTGCATTTCGTCGATCGAGTCCGCTGGCATCGTTTTGGCAAAGTAATCAACTGAGCGCATAACCGATAACTCACTTACAATAGCCGCCGGCCCCGTTTGCCGGCGGCGTTTTTGTAAATTATTAGGATCTGACTAATAGTTTCCCCAAAGTGATTTTGCCGTTTTTGCTCGAAGTAACCAGGCCAGGCGCCGATAAGGCAAGTAAGCGCGGAAGATAGTCTTATAGCATAGACTACGGTCAGGAGTGAATTGTGAATCCAACCCAGAGTGAATGTCGGGTATTTGTCCCGACGCCGTTCGGTCATGGCTATTGGAAAACGTATCTTGTGTATGCGGCGTTCCTGATTGTTCCACTTCTGATAATGGCCGTAGTTACGGTACAACCTCCGGCGCATGCCGGTGGGTTGCGCCCGACCTGGTTCATAGCGTTGCTGGCGACCCTATGGTCGGGGATGAGCGTCGCAGTGTTCCGAATGCTGGTCCGGCACCGGTACGCCACTACTATTTCGCTGACTGCCCGGGAAGTGCGTTACAGCGCACCGCCGATCGGCATCATTCCGGCAAAAGAAATCACTGCACGTTACAACGACATTATCAGCATCGCCCCGATACATTCACATCAGCCTGATTTAATTCTCGTGCGAACAACATCAGGCGTGTTCACCTTCGACCGCCGTACGATGGCTGAGCTTTCCACGCTGGGGGCGACTGGTTTGGCGAAGCGTGCAGCACAGTCGTCTGATCTTTGCCGGGAATTAGAGAGACGAATCCGGCAGCGGGAAAGGTCCTAGCCTGAGATAGCGTTAGGCAGGACGCTTAGTCGGCCGCTTCCGCCGGCCAGCTACGCGAATAGAGTTGCCCATCAAGACGCTTTTCCACCGATTCAATTAAGGTGCGGTCACGCAGGATGTTCCTGATGCGATCAATATCACCGCGCAATTCTCGGTCGGTGGTGACCGGTGAGACGCCCCCATCCTTCAGCGTTTTCAATAAGATTTCTCCGGCAGGACCTAATGCGCGATCCGCATCCGGCCTGAGTCCGGCTGGCGGTTCGACATGCGCCGGCACTGGCAGGATTCCACGGCGGAAACACAACGCCTGATAGGCACAGAGTATCTCGATAGCCAGGACCGTTTCCACGTGTTCGATGATCTGGTTCAATTGCAGCGCAGCGGTCATGGACATGCTAACGTGATCTTCAATATTGGCGGAACTGGGAATTGAGTCGCAACTGGCAGGATGGCATAATGTCTTGTTTTCTGAAACCAGTGCTGCCGCCGTATATTGTGCGATCATCAGGCCGGTCTGTAGTCCCGGACTGGTACTGAGCGAGGAGGGCAGGCCGGCGTTGTGATGGGCATCGAGGATTTTCTGGCTGCGCCGTTCCGAGATCACCCCCAAATCGGCAACGGCGATTTTCAAACAGTCCGCCGCCAGGGCAATCGGCTGTCCGTGAAAATTGCCGGCGGAATAGTCGCGGAACGGGGATACGGTTCCTCGATCAATCGGTTCAGGATCAGTATCTTCCACGAAAAATAATGGATTATCATTCACGCTGTTAATTTCGCGTTCCGTGGTCGTGTGTACATAGTGCAACACATCGGCGACCGCACCGTGCACTTGGGGGACGCAGCGGATCGAGTACGATTCTTGGACTTCCGCCGACGCGTTCATCCAGGCGCTGCCCTCAACCAAACGGCGAAGGTTATCGGCGCAATCGATCTGGCCGGGATGCGGACGGGTTTCGTGGACAACGGCTTCGTAGGCCCGTGTGGGCGCCCCAAGCGCTTCGGCGATACAGGCGGTTACGAAATCAGCGTGTTTCAGGACATTGAGTGCATCAAGGGCGGCCAGCGCCACAAGCGCGGTCGAAGCCGCGGTGCCATTAGTCAGCGCCAGTCCTTCTTTATAGCTTAGGGAAAAACCAGTGGAGAGCGGCGCACGCGCCAATGCGATCGTGCCGGGTAAAATTGTCCCCTCCAGTCGCGCTTGGCCCTCGCCAATCAGCACCAGTGCCCAATGCGCCAGCGGGCAGAGATCACCGGAGGCCCCGAGTGAGCCACGGGAGGGCACCACCGGGACCACGCCGGCATTTATCATATCCCGGATCCGTTCGATCAGCTCCAACCGTACACCCGAACGACCGCGAATGAACGTGGCGAGCCGCAGCAGGCCGATTGCCCGCACCACGTCATCGGGTAAATCATTCCCCACGCCGACCGCGTGCGAGCGGAGGATGTTGGCCTGCAATGCCGCTGCCTCATCCGGATCAATCACATACTGCTTATGTTGGCCAAAGCCGGTGGTGACGCCATACAGGCGCGGGATTGGCTGTCCGAGATCGCGAGCGGCCTGCGCATCGGCAATCGCCTGCTCGACATGCCGCCGCGAATGTTCAACACGGGAATGACAATCGGCAGAGATTGCAATCGAATAGCCATGGCGGGCAACTGCTTCAACATCCGCCAGGGACAGTGGGGGACCATCAATACTGAGGACAATTTCTTTTTTCATCGTGTATATACCATGTTACGGAAGGATTGTGTTTGGTTGTCTGACGGATCAATCACCGCACCCGCGTTACTTCTCCGGCAAATACTGCCGTTTCCTGACCATCCGCAAATATAACCATTGCACCAGAGGGCTGCAAACCGATGACCTCGCCGGTTATGATGTTATCGCCCACGGTGATGCTCACCTCGTGTCCGAGTAGGGTGCAACGGTCCTGATACGGTTCAACGAAGGGGGTGAATCCCTGGTCAAGAAATTGGTGGTACAACCGTTCAAATGTTTCCAGAAAACCGATTAACAGGGTATCGAAGTCGACGGTTTTGCCGGAGGCAATTGCCAGCGAAGTCGCGCTATCCCGGACCTCCTCGGGGAAATCGGCTGGCTGTTGCGACACATTGATGCCGACCCCGATAACGATATAGTCGATCTGGTTCTGTTCTGAGGAGAGATCGAGGAGAATACCGGCGGTTTTTTTGTTCTTCAGCAGCAGGTCGTTCGGCCATTTCAATTGTGCTTGAACCGGCAGTAAATCCTCAAGTGCCTGTGCCAGGGCCAACCCGGTAAGCAGCGACAAGGTTGGTGCCTCGGCTGCGGTAATATTTGGTCGGACAAGAATCGAAAACCACAAGCCCAATCCCGGCGGTGAATGCCAGAGACGTTGGAAGCGCCCCCGCCCGGCGGTCTGCTCACCGGCCACGATCACGGTCCCGTGTGCGGCGCCGTCCCGGGCTGCCTGTTCGGCAAGTCGGTTGGTTGAGTCAACCGACTCATGATATTGTAACAGTCGTCCAATCTGCTCGGTATGCAGTCGTTGTTGGATGCGGTTGGTATTCATCGTCTGTCATTCGTCTCCGGCATTATTAACGTATCCGAAGACTCAAATCTACGGGAGGAGCTGCCTGGGTAATTGCCCCGATGGAAATATAATCGACCCCGGCTTCGGCACGGGCGCGGATATTGCGCAACGTGACACCGCCGGAACTTTCCAATATGACCTTTGTGCGATGAACCTTGCGAAATTCCCGAACCAGCGCAACGACACGGCGCAGCTGCGCGGGCGAAAAGTGGTCAAGCAATAGCCAGGGTATCTGGAATTCGAGCCCCGTACGGACTTCCGACAGTGTGCGGACTTCACAGATGATCAATGGTTTTTTCTTTCGTCGTTGAAATGCCGTGGTAACACGCTCCAGAGCCTCAGCGATAGCGCCACAGGCGGCAATATGGTTGTTTTTGACCATGACCGCATCGTCGAGTCCCAGGCGATGATTCACCCCGCCCCCCGCCTTCACCGCCGCCTTCTCCAAAAGCCGCAAGCCGGGGGTGGTTTTTCGGGTGTCCAACACCTGTGCGTTCGTTCCGGTAATGGCCTCGACGAAACGTCGGGTGTGCGTGGCGATTCCGCTCAGGTGAGTCAGGAAATTTAATCCTGTCCGTTCTCCGGTAAGGATGGCGGCCGTATCTCCCCGCAGGATGGCCAGCGAATCCCCTTTGGCAAATGGTTGTCCTTCCCGGACATGCCAGCGGACGCGCATGGTCTTATCCAGCAATTTGAAGACATCAGTGCAGGCTTGCCGTCCAGCGAAAATACCAGAAGTTTTGGCCAGCACGAATGCCTCGCCCTGGATGCCGGCAAGCGACATCGCTGACGTCGTGAGATCACCGCGGCCCACATCTTCCGCGAGAGCCATTTTTATCAACTGCGTGACCGGATCGCGTTTCTTCATATTTTCCATAAAACCACGCGTAGGAAAAATGTCAAGAACGGCATCATTCGGAGATTGCGCTCCTCAGCGGCCAGGAGGCTACCGCAGTCAAAGACCGGGGAGATTGTTTTCCCGCTGCCAGGTCAATTGCACCGCGTGCGGAAATCATCGCTGCATTATCCGTACAAAGATCAGGTGGCGGGGCGACGAAAGAGAGTCTCGCCCGTTCGGCCTCGTGCGCCACTCGACGTCGCAACAGGGAGTTACAGGCCACACCTCCCGTAAGCGCTACACCGTCCGCCTGCGTCGTTTGCGCTGCAACCATTAATTTAGCAACCAACACGTCAACCACGGCCGCCTGGAAGGAGGCCAGAAAATCAGGCAAGGCGTTCTCTGGAATTACTTCCGGATGATCTTCCAGATAAATCGCTGCCGCGGTCTTTAATCCAGAAAAAGAAAAATCAAGACTGCCCTCTTCCAGCATGGCTCGGGGAAACCGGATAGCGTGGGGGTTGCCGGCCTGGGCAATTCTATCGATAGTCGCCCCAGCGGGGTAGGGAAGCCCGACAAGTTTCCCAACTTTGTCCAGGGCTTCGCCTGCAGCATCATCTCTTGTCTGCCCCAGCGTCTGGAAGCGATCCCAGTCTTGGGTCAGGACCAACGAAGTGTGACCGCCCGAGGCAATCAGCGAGACATGCGGCAACGGAAAATCCGGGTCGACCAGGCGCGGAGAGACCGCGTGCGCCTCCAGGTGGTTTACCCCGATGAACGGTCGCTGGATGCGCAGGGCGAGAGCTTTGGCAAACGAAACACCCGACAGCAAACACCCAATAAGTCCTGGGCCGCGCGTAACCGCAATGCCGTCAATCGACCGCAGCGCACAGCCGGCAGACGATAGCGCTTCCTGAAGCAAAGGCCGAAGGCGGCTGACGTGCTCCCGCGAGGCCAGTTCCGGTACCACGCCGCCGTAGTCGGCATGAATTGTCTGGGTGTGGATGCAGTTGGCCCGGACGTGGGTGAAATCTTCTACCACGGCGACCGCCGTCTCATCGCAGGATGATTCAATGCCAAGCGTCAGAGACATGGATGTTAGCGCAGACCAACCAGAACGGAATCAGGCGAGACCGTGACATGCTGGATCACCGTGGGCACTTCAACAAAAACCTGCACGGTCGACATGCCGGTATCTGAGACCAGTGTGTCCGTCATGAGAGAATCGAGGTACACCTGAATCAGAGTACTGTCCAATTCCTCCAAAATACGCCGTCCCCCGCCGAGAGTCACGGTGACTGTGTCCGGTTGGATTATCAATTCATTTTGACCGTTGAAGCCGCTTGCCTGGATTGGTATACCGGTAAACACTTTTTCGCCATAAGGCTGAATGTCCGCATAAATACGACACTGATCGACATTACGCGTGACATTATAGATATTCAGTGGCGCCAATTCGACTTCATTGTCGACCTGCCCGGTCAAATCCTCGAAGGAGGTGGGACGGGTCCTGACCGAGGTAATACCGGCCAACACGGTTGCCGGTCCTTCGAGTACGACCGAATCAGGTACGATTTTAAGCGGCCCGACACGGACATACCCAGGGCGGGGCTTCAGCGTGACCTGCGGAATAACGGGCACTTTTCGTTGCCCTTTACGATCGATGTCAAGACTCAGGTCACCACCTTGTTTCACAAAACTCATATCCAGCCCCTGAATATCAAAGCTGGGCGCCTCTTTAGCCAAGATAGCGCGTGTGCGTTGTCCCTCCTGCTCCCGGCTCAAGTCAATCGTCCAGACACGATCGCGGAAGAGGAGCGGGATGATGTTTTTACCGGAACCCACACAACGGACCGTAGCATATTCCGGCGGCGGCGTGGCAAGGATTAGTGAGTCGTGCAGGTTTTCATATTCGAGGTGGTACCGGATATCCACCTCGTACTCTCTTTCGGTCGCCACGTGAAACCAGAGGAGAAATGCCATGAGTATCGCCAGGAGTTTAATCCAAATGTTATGCAGGAGCCATCTCATCGATATTCCCCACCCTCCGCCTTCACAGAAGGTGTTGTTGATGACCGCGATCGCTGTGAATCAAGAGATGTGTTCGGCGTAGCGGTTTCACTTGTTGGACTTCTCGATTATCTTCCCAATTGATACTTCGCCGTTATCAATGCGAATATTAAAGCCGCATTCCGGATTCGAACAAACCCATGCTTTGTAACGGATTGTGGCTCCTTCGCGACCATAGTCCGACAACGGCAGGAGCACCCCCTGACGACATTTTTTACATTCAGGAAACTGTGCTGACACGAAAACCCCTCCTCCCTTGCCAACAAGATGTTGGCGCAGATAACCGTAGAGTTAATTATCGTAGTTTTCGCGAAAAGGGTCAACCGGAATCTAATTCAGGCACAGCCCAGCGCTCCCGGTTGTCACAGTATTCGGTTTTCAATGATGGATTCAATGCTTCTGCCGACAACCTGCATCCGGCTGCAACATAGTTCCGGAAGGCCCGACGACGCCCTTGTTGTATCACTTTGCACTGCAATACGTTATAAACGCCCGGGCCAGATGAAAAACTGGCATCACCTTTGCGGTAGAGAAATCCAGAGGTGAAGACAATGCAAAAATACAGATCGAAATCCAATGATAATCGCGGTGCAGGTTCGTTTACCGTGTTCACCATGATTGTGATGATTGTCGCCCTGTTTTTGGCCCTGACGTTCGGCCAGGCCGAGGGTCTGACCGCGGTTCTTTAGGCAGACCAGTCGTCTCAAGCGACGAGAGCGCTTGACTTGTTCGTTTCCCTTCCTCCCTGGTGAAGCGTCCCGCTCATAATCGACGGGGCGCTTTTTTTGGGTTCTTCATATTCTTCTTCAAGTGTCCGATGATATACACGGGGAGTAAAAAGGGAGCTTTTGCATGACAGACAAACCCACCGTTGTCGTGGTGGACAACCACCCGGAAATTCTGGAAGTTCTTACCGGTGTCCTGGATGCACTGGCGTACGAAACCTACGCCGCCGGCGGATATGAAGAAGCAGTCGAACTCCTTGATTCACATTCCGTGAGCGCGGTAATTACCGATGTGGAGATGGAGCCGAAGACGGGATTTGATCTGCTGGCGACCTGTCGGTCGCGCTACCCAACGGTCCCGGTGATTATGGTTTCCTCCTACGCCGATTCGAAGATGCAGAAGCGGGCATTGCTTGCCGGTGCAGCCCAGTTTCTGGCGAAACCGTTCTCCATGGAGCAGTTGCACGATGCTTTAGAAGCATGCACCTCTATGACCTACGTCTCAGGTTGACTAGACATATTGGCCTTGCAAATATGACCAGCCCCTATTGTCTTGGGTGGCTGGTTATTTTTTGGAGAACGCCGGATAGTAATCATTGCCGCCGTAGGAAACCTGGGTTAACTCCTGACCCGAGCGGTTCACGACATAAATATTCCCGTCAATACTGGAAAACGCCAGCCACTGACCATCCGGTGACCAACTAAGCGCATTGGTGCGAATATCCATGCCCGCCGGCGGAGTGAATATTTTCCGCTTTTCCCGCGTGTCCATGGCCACCAGCCAGATGCCGCGTTCGGACTGATTCCCGCTGAGGAAGGCAATCTCAGACCCATCCGGTGAAAACATTGGACAGGCGGCTTGTTGATATTTCTCCGCCTCCTGTTCCAGCTCGGCGTCCGTACGAGTAATCCCCGAGAACGGCACAATGACCATCCCCAGGTTTTTCGAACCGGTAGGAGATGCGCCTTGCGATTGAACATGAATGTAGGCGACATATTTATTGTCCGGAGAAATTGTCGGCTGGACTCCCAGGTACTCATGGTCCCCGGCGGATTCCGGCGCCAGCGCAGTCACCGTACTGCCGTTCCAATTGCGATAATACACCCGGTAGCGCGGCATGATCGCATTCGCGAGATTTGCCTCTTCATCATAATGGTACACAAACCAGTTATCGTCGGGTGACCATTGCGGATATGCCGAACCCAGATTATCGGTAATAAACCAGAAGAATCCGCTCTGCAGCGAGTCGATATGGGCGACATAGATATCGTAGCAACGATGACGACCCAGACCACCGTCTGGGTAATTGACCGTCACATCGCCGCGACGGGCAAACGCAACCCGTTCGTTGTCCTGCGACCACGACAGCCGGCCGACCGCGTTTTGCGCGCGAAAAATCATTCGTGACTGGGATCCGTCCGCCTTCATGATCCAAACACTCTTATCGCGAATAAACGCGATGTTCCAATTTGGGTCCGGATTGTACTCCGCGAATACCGGGATTGCCAGTATGCTGCAAAGGATGAACGTAAGAACCAGGGTTGATGTTCGCTGCATGTTTCGTTCCTTCCGCACTTTTTTTATGAATGAATTCGGTACTGCACTCCTTTAGAGCCTTGTACTCCTCCCGTCGACACGGAGTTCTATATACTTCACCATTTTGCATTTTGCAATAACGCGGCGCGAAATCCCAGAGGAATCTCCGAGAATTTAGCCAAACCGCCTATTTTTCTTCTGCTTAGTAGTTGTTCAACAAAGAGATAGCAAATCTCTCTCATTTCGGCCCTGCCTTTGCAGGAATCCCGGTGGGCATGTGCGCAGCCGGGGGATAGCCGGGAGGTTTACCTAATGGGTCGAAAGCAAAGGGAAGGAAGACGATGGCACAACGGCTTCACACTTATCGAGTTGATGATCGTGGTGGTCATTATTGGCATTCTGGCCGCCCTGGCGATTCCTCGTATGATGGCGGCAAGTGTGAAAGCCAAGCAGGCGGAAGCAAAATCAGTGCTCAAACAGGTCTATACCGAGCAGCGCGCCTATCGGCATTTATACAATCGGTATTTCATCCCGGCCGGAGCGGCGGACAAAAACAATCCGACCGCCTTTGCGCCGCTGGATGTCGAAATCATGAGCAACGCCCGGTATACCTATACGATCACCTCTGCGGACGGTGGCGTCTCGGCGTTCACAGTCACCGCGACTGTAAGCAATCCCGGATTGGACAGCGACCCGACTCCCGATATCTGGGAAATGAACGAATTAGGAGTTCTTGTCGCCACATCCGATGATGCGTCGACCTAAAGGCGTCTCATAAACCGGGGACGCCGCAGAAAGGCATACGGCTATGATTTCACAGCGGAAATTAAAGAAGGCAAACCGTGGCCAATTTGGATTCACGCTGATCGAATTGATGATTGTCGTGGTCATTATCTCGATCCTTGCCGCGTTGGCGATTCCGCGATTCATGGCATCCTCGACCCGCGCCAAACAATCCGAAGCCAAGGCCTTGCTGAAACAGATTTACACTGAGCAGCGCGCGTATCGGCAGTTTTACGATCACTATTTCATCGCGGCGGGGCAGGCAGACGCAGCCAATCCGCATGCGTTTGCCGCCATTTGTGTCGAGATCCAATCGCCGGCGCGATATGTCTATACCATCACCTCGGGCGACGGTGGTGTGGCGACGTTCACCGCTCAAGCCACAGCAGCGAATCCCGGACTGGACAGCGACCCCGCACCGGATACCTGGACTATTGATCAGGATGGCGATCTTGTCGCGGTATCCGATGACGCGACTCTTTAATGGGCACTATTGCATAATGCCAAAGCACTCGCAAAATACGTGCGCACAAGTATGGGAGGATTCCCACATCGTGACTTTTGATAAGGAGTCCCACGAAAATCCATTAAAGCAAGGTGTTACCGCACAACCGATTGAAAATGACCGGACGCTATTGCGGAATCAACCAGGAGAACGGCACTGCGTTTGCAAAGAAGAATAGCGAGACAATAACAAACGAAGATACGAGATGTCTTCACAGCAAGGAGGAAAGGATGTTCATCACTCTCAACAAGCACCGGAATCAGAAGGGCTTCACGCTCATCGAATTGATGATCGTGGTGGTCATCATCGGTATTCTGGCTGCGCTGGCGATTCCGCGGTTCATGGCCTCGACCACCCGCTCCAAGCAGTCGGAAGCCAAAGAAATTCTGAAACAAATTTACACGATGGAGCGTGCCTATCGTCAGGAATACGATACCTACTGGGGTAACGGTATTTCTGCCGACGCGGCCAACCCGGACAACTTTGCCCGTATCGGTGTGGAAATCGGTACGACGGCCCGGTACACCTACTCGCTGGTGGCGGCGCAACACACCTTCACCGCGACCGCGACCGTGGCCAACCCGGGGCTGGACGATGACCCGGCACCGGATACCTGGACGATCGACCAAAACGGTGACTTGCAGGCGACCTCAGACGACGCGGTACTCTAGCCTGATAACCTGAGTAGTGCCGAT
>CAYWVO010000016.1:27737-67830 GCA_964461835.1 uncultured Ignavibacteria bacterium
GCAGGCGACCTCAGACGACGCGGTACTCTAGCCTGATAACCTGAGTAGTGCCGATGTAGGACAAGCGCGGGCCTTCGGGCCCGCGCCTGTTGTTTGGGGCACCGGCTGGCCAGGGGAGAATATATACCCCTATATGCTGAACAAGTAGCCCACCTCTAGCGCGCGGCTGGTTACAGCCGGGAGCGGCAGGTGGGAGACGTTACCGACCCACCTGACGTTCTGAGTCCTCACGGATTCAAAACTTTAGCAGGTGGGCTACACCCTATTCGGGAGGACAATAGTCCAAGGGTTCACCTTTGTACACGTGATTAACCAACCATTGTACGTCTACCGGGTCGCTGTTGCCTGACCAATCAATATCGCCATTAATCGGACAACATTTCGGCTCATAGTTGATCGCGCAAATTGATGTGCTCGTGTATTCCGTAATGCACTCAGACGCAAAATTGCCGATAAAGATACGTAGCCCATCCGGTGATTGCGCAACGAATCTCGGCGCTACTCCCGTTGGAAGTGAACCCAGCCATGATCGATCGAGAGTCGAGACGACCGCGAGTTCATCTTCCCAATAATTTGTGATGTAGGCGAATTGCCCGTCCGCAGACACAACAACGTAGCGCGCGACGTCGGTCGCAACACTTGATATCTGAACAGAATCGATCACCGCATCCGTAGATGTTGAGATGATATAAGCATATGGGGCGCGGCCCGCTGCCCAAAGTTCAGATCCGTCCGGTGTGAGACAGAGTCCGGCTACGTTTGCAGGAATGGTATCCACGATACTACTCAATGCTAAATCAATCTTCAGAACGTATGGTGGGCCAGTATTGGGACCGCTTGTGCGAAGTGACGCATAAGCGAACGCCCCGTCACTGGTGACAACCACGTCTAACGCGCCATTCCCGATGCCGTAAATCCGGTCAATTTCCTGACAGGTTTGCACGTCCACCAACTGCAAGAACCCCGACCAATGAGAAACAATGCAAGCGGTAGCACCGTCGGGTGTAAAGTCGACTGCCGCAGGATCGACGCCCCCGGGTATTGTACAAACCACGTCGCATGTCGCAGCCTCAAGCACGGTGGTGGAATACCCGGTGCCGGTGTTGGTCGCGAAAACGTATTGTCCATCCGGGGTGATCCCTACATCAATTATATTAAGTGTACCGAGGGAAGGTGAAGTGCAGACTTCGGTATGGTCACTAAGCCGAAATTTCTTTACAGTACAATCACCATCTCGTTCGCCGATGTAAAGGTATTGTCCGTCGGGACTCGTCGCAATACCTCCTTGATGCATGCCAACATCAAACGTGCACGCCGGGTCGCAGCCGGGCGGTTGTTGCGCGGTTGAACCTATCGCCATTACCGTGATAATGGCTATTGCGGTAATCAAGGCGGTAAAAAGTGTACGGAAACGATTGGTAAACATAACGATCCTCCCTGAAAAGCGGAAGCTTTTAGTAGGCCCCCCTTGTTCCTTTCGTTTGGCGTTAAAGCTATCAATCGTCGTGATGAACACTCAATAAAACCTCCTCTCCAAAGCATTATTCGGATAGCTCGCAAGTCGAGGTATTGACGGCAGGAGTTCAATACTCATCGATTGATTGTAGGGAAAACCCCAACGTCCAGATCCCTGTTAATGCGAACACGAATTTGGCTAACTTTTGCTCTGTAGTGCAATTTACCCCCCCCCCCCCAGGCTCCGTCAAGTGGATTCTTGCTAGTGTCACTTATTTATTCCTTCTCTTTTTTCGAATGATGTCGAAACCACGTCCCTTGCTTCGCGGCGGCACTCAGGGGTTTCGACCTACGTTTCTGTATGCTGAACAAGTAGCCCACCTCTAGCGCGCGGCTGAGTACAGCCGGGTGCGGCAGGTGGGAGACGTTACCGACCCACCTGGCGTTCTGAGTCCTCACGGATTCAAAACTTTAGGTGGGCTACACCTCTCTCGCTTGGAAACGTGATACACGCCTGTCCAACATTCACGGGCGGGGTGCCCGTGCCGCGGACTAGTTTGTCACAAAGTTGATCAGGCGTTTCGGAACGACGATTGTCTTGCGAATCGTTTTCCCCTCGAGGTGCTTTTGAATATTCGGTTCAGCCAGGGCCAGTTCTTTTAATTCGTCCTCGCTCGTGCCGGGAGAGACAGCTAGTTGCGCCCGAACTTTGCTGTTTACCTGACAGACAACCGTGACCGTGGCCGCTTTGACCGCCGCAGTATCCACTTTCGGCCAACCGCCATACTTAAAGATACTTGGCGTGCGACCCATAACCTCGGCCCACCATTCCTCGGCGGCATGCGGCGCCAGCGGCGCCAACAGGCGCACGATATTCCCCGCCAGGTAGGCGCGCATTGTTGGCGTTACCGATGATGGGATACTGTTCAGCAGCTCCATGATCGCCGCTACATGCGTGTTGAACTGCAGCCGCTCGAAATCCATTTCGATCTTCTTTAACGCCAGGTGGTAATCGATATAGGCTGCCGAGTCGTCCTTACTCAGCGATTTTAAATCAAATTGTTCATCCAGATTGATCTCGGTGCCGAAATCCGTTTCGCGAATGAAGCTGTCTGCGCGCGCCAAAAACCGCTCGGTCCCGGTGACACTCTTATTCGACCACAGAATTTCTTTATCCGACGGTGCGGCGAAATATACGGCCAGACGCACGGGATCGGCGCCATGCTGCTGCACCAGGTCAATCGGGGAGACCACGTTGCCGACTGATTTCGACATCTTGCGTCCCTGCTCATCGTTGACCATCCCGTGATTAAACAACCGGATAGCCGGCTCCTCGATCTCCAGCCGGCCGATATCATGCAGGAACTTGGTGAAAAATCTAAAATAAATCAGATGGCCGGTGGCGTGTTCGATTCCGCCGACATACATGTCGATCGGCAGCCAGGCACGTGCTTTTTTCCGGTCGTATATTTCCTTTTGGTTGTTCGGATCCACGTACCGCAGGAAATACCACGAGGAACACATAAAGGTGTCCATCGTATCCGGATCGCGTTGCGCCGGACCGCCGCATTGCGGACATTCTACATTCATGTACCCCGGTACGTCCGCCAAAGGGGAACGGCCGGTCGGCAAGAAATCGATATCGCCTCTGGGCAACTCCACCGGCAAATCTTCTTCCGGCACCGGGACGATACCGCACTTCTCGCAATGAATCATCGGAATCGGTGCGCCCCAGTACCGCTGACGGGAAATCAGCCAGTCGCGCAGTTTATAGTTTACCTTGGTTCGACCGATGCCTTCCTGTTCACAATATTCGATGACCGCGCGGACACCATCCTTGCCTTCTTTGCCGTCAAACCGCCCGGAGTTCATCATCGTGCCGTACGCCGGATCGGCCGCCGGTTTCTCGCGATAGAAATCCTCACCCCGACCGGTATCGATGACATAGACAATGTCCAGCCCGTATTTCTTGGCGAATTCGTAGTCCCGTTCGTCGTGGCCGGGAACGGCCATCACCGCGCCGGTGCCGTAGGTGGCCAATACATAGTCACCGACCCAGATCGGTACGCGGTCGCCGGAAAGCGGATTGATTGCATAGGTCCCGGTAAAGACACCGTCTTTCTCGGTCAACGCGGTGCGGTCGATCTCGGATTTCGCTTTGGCCTGCTCGATATAGGCGTCGACTTCCGCCCGCCGGTGGTTGGGAATGCCGATTTGCTCCACCAGTGGTGACTCCGGCGCCAAGGTGATAAAGGTAACGCCAAACGTGGTGTCCGGCCGGGTGGTGAAGATGGGGATCTTCAGGTCTGAGTTTTCTAAGATAAAATCGATCTCCACACCCTCCGACCGGCCAATCCAGCCGCGCTGAATCGTGCGGACGTTTTCCGGCCACTCGTCCAGTTCGTCAATTCCCGCCAGCAGTCGCTCAGCATAATCGGTGATTTTGAAGAACCATTGCACCAACTCCCGTTTCGTTACCCGGGTGCCGCACTGCCAGCAGACATCCCCCTCCGCCTGCTCATTCGCGAGTACCGTATTGCAGACATCACACCAGTTGACCGTGGCGGCTTTGCGGTAGGCCAGGCCTTGCTTGAACAACTGGATGAACAGCCATTGGGTCCATTTATAGTAATCCGGCAGGCAGGAGGTCACCTCGCGCGACCAATCGAACAGAATTCCACAGTGCTTCAGGGTCGACTTAGACGTTCCGATATTCTCCAGCGTCCAGGTTTCCGGATCCAGACCACGTTTGATCGCCGCCTGTTCGGCGGGAAGACCGAACGCGTCCCAGCCAAATGGGTGCAAGACGTCGTAGCCTTCCATCATCTTCTTGCGGGCGATCGCATCGGTAATGGAAAAATTACGGAAGTGTCCAATGTGAATATCCCCGGAGGGATACGCGAACATCGGCATCACGAAATATTTCTTCTCACCGGGGATATCAGGAGCTTGGGCCACCTGCATCGCTTCCCAGCGCTTTTGCCATTTCTCGCCGACGGCGATGAAATCGGTTTTATCTATCTTGGTCTTCATCGTTCTTTCCAGAGGATTTCAGGGTGATTGAATCACACCGGGAGTGTTCTGCGCTTTACGGATACAACCGGCCAATGGTGCGCGGAAACGGAATGCTCTCCCGAATGTGGCGAATTCCACAAATCCAGGTGACGGTCCGTTCGAGACCAAGACCAAACCCCGAATGCGGTACCGATCCGAACCGGCGCAGGTCCAGATACCATTCGTACGCATCACGGGGCAGATTTTCCTCTTCGATTCGCGCAATTAATTTTTCGGGGTTCTCCTCACGCTGCGACCCGCCAATGATTTCGCCGTACCCCTCGGGGGCCAGCAAGTCATTGCATAGTACGAGATCGTCGCGCTCGGGGTGTTGTTTCATATAAAATGCTTTTACTTTTCGGGGGTAGTTGTAGACAAATACCGGCCGATCGAACATTGCTGCCAGTATCGTTTCATCATCGCCACCGAAATCATTGCCATACTGGATATCAGATTCACCGCTTGCCTGCAACTTTTCCACGGCCTCGTCATAGGAGATACGCGGAAACGGCTTTTTAACCGCCGCCAATTTGCTAATGTCGCGCTCCAGCGTCTCCAGGTGCGGGAAGGCCTTATCCAACACCCACTCGACGATATAGCAGACCATGTCTTCCTGCAAATCCATGTTATCATCACTGTCCGCGTACGCTACTTCCGGCTCCATCATCCAGAATTCGGTTAAATGGCGCCTGGTCTTCGATTCCTCAGCGCGGAAGGTTGGGCCGAAACAGTACACCTTGCCAAAGGCCATTGCTCCCGCCTCTGCGTACAACTGCCCCGTTTGGGCCAAGTAGGCATTTCCCAAATCGAAATATTTGGTGGCGAACAGGGTCTGCCCAGACTCACCAATTGACCCGGTTAAAATCGGCGTATCCAGGTTGATAAAATCCTGCTCGTAGAAAAACTGCCGGATCGCCATAATGATTTCGTTGCGGATACGCATGATCGCCTGCTGCTTGCTCGATCGTAACCATAAATGGCGATGCTTCATCAAGAAGTCAGTCTGATGTTCTTTGGGCTGAATCGGGTACTCGTCGGCGATCTGGACAACCTCGACCTGTTTGCTGGTCAATTCGTAGCCGCCCGGTGCCCGTTTATCCTCGCGAACTGTGCCGGTTACCTTCAGTGAAGATTCCTGTGTCAAGGCATCATGAGCCGCGAAGGCCTGGTCTGAAGCCTCGCCCTTGACCAACACGCATTGCACCAGACCAGTGCCGTCCCGCACCAGCAAAAACCGTATTTTCCCGGAGGACCGTTTACTGTACAGCCAACCACGGACGGTGACGTCCTCACCAACGTGGTCACCTAGTTTCGAGATATGACTGATCATTGTCTCTGACCACCATTACGATGTCTCATGTGTATTGTAACGGGCCGAGCGTTGCACTCGGCCCGCGAATTTTCACTGGAGCTGACGGGATTCGAACCCGTGACCTCTTGACTGCCAGTCAAGCGTTCTCCCAACTGAACTACAGCCCCGGTTATGTTCGCGTTAATATATCTGTCGCGAGGGGGATGTCAAGTGAACCCCCATCGGCTTGTTACCCTTATCGGCGAATTATACTCCCCATAAACGTCGGAGTCATCCGTCGACTTTGGGGGGCATTTCTGCATAATCGAGTTCGGATCCCAGAACACTGTGCGGGATCAGGTACATTACCAGCGTCACCAGTGCTGCCGCCACGGTCCAAAATCTCACACCGCGTCGTCGGCGAGCGGCAATGAAGGCGATGACCCAGAAGATGAAGGCAATCAGTGTCTTATTGTCCGTGAGATCATGACCGAACGGCCAGCCGGCCCAAAATGACCCGAAGGCATACCATTGGACAATCGGCCCCAGGATCAACCCGCCGATGAACAAAGTAATCAATGTTAACAGAATCTGCGGGCGCACGTTGGGGCCGTTCCGGAATGCTTCCAATCCAGTGCGGTTGGAAAAAATCATCGCCAGAGACATAAACACAATGTGCGCTACCAGAACGAATGACGGTACCGCACCCTTAAATCGTATGACTACCGGACCATCCGGAGGAATCGTTACTTGTTCATTCTCAGCTGTCAGCGTAATTCGGTATTCCAGCTTGCCGGCTGGAGGTTGGTGTGGCAAGTCAGCGGATAGGGTATTGCCCTCACGATCCATGCGTACTTGGGTCCAGGGATCGTCAGTCTTGAATCTCTTATACGAAAGGGTGCCGCTAATCGCAGGGGATGGGATCTCCAGCGACACCGTAAAATCAGTTGGGCCTCCGTGGGTGCGTTCCAGCCGATAACGTACCGTTTCCCCGGCGATTTCAACCGTGTCACGCACCGGGTACGTGGGTCCGGTCAGCCGCTGATAGACTGCCGAGGCCAGGAAGATCAGAATTGCTATTGTCCACAAAGCCCATTTTCTGTGCACGCGACCCCCTGCGATGTGTTATAGTACGGTGTAACCGGGGTCGGGGAAACTGGAAATTTGCCGGTAATCGAGGAAAGCAAATACCATGCGCGTAGGATTTTTACAGATGGCTCCGGTTCTCGGTGATCGGGAGGTTACAATTGCCAAGATTGAACGTCTATTGGCAGGCAAACCCTTACCTGATTTGCTGGTTTTGCCGGAGTTGTGTAATTCGGGATACAATTTCAGCAGCCCAGATCACGCCCACGAGCTGGCAGAGGATCCGGCCCAAAGCCCGTTTTTGGAATTTCTTTCGACCTATTGCCGGCGAGGTTCTTGCCATATAGTCACCGGCCTAAATGAACGGGATGGCGACCAGGTGTTCAATACCGCTATGTTGATCGGCCCTGATGGTATCTTGGGGAAATACCGTAAGTTACACTTGTTTCTTAATGAAAAGGATTATTTCATTCCCGGCGATCTTGGGTTGCCGATCTTCGAGATTAGCGGGGTGAAAATCGGCATATTGATTTGCTTTGACTGGATTTTCCCGGAAATTTGGCGGATTCTGGCCTTGAAAGGGGTGGATATCATCTGTCACCCGTCGAATCTCGTCCTGCCGGGGATGGCGCAAAAGGGGATTGCTGTCCATGCCATGATCAACCGGTATTATGTTATACTGGCCAATCGCATGGGTTCGGAGGGAGACCTTACCTTCACCGGATTATCAACCATAGTCGATCCCACTGGAACGGTGTTGGTGCAAGCGACCGCGGAAGAGGAAAGCCTCCATGTCGTAGAAATCGATCCGCTGCAGGCGCGCAATAAACAGGTGACCGCGAAAAACCATGTCTTGCGAGATCGGCGGCCTGATCAGTATCGGGCATTAATTGAACAATGATGGAATCCCAACTCCACCATTGACAAATCTTCAGATTTTTGCCGCATTTTGTGTATACAATAGATGGAAATGAGTTTATGAATTCCGAGGATTGATCGTGGGGGAAAGGTGACGTATGCGTACATACTCACGGCTGTTTCTTTTAAGCGTCTGTTTGCTAGTTATCGGCTTGATGGTCACTGCTTCCGGGGAGACCAAACGGTACAAGGTCAAATGGGATATGGGCTTTGTCCCGCAAAAATCGAAGGTAATTCATACGTTTTATCTCAAAAATTCCAGCGATACGGCAATGACAATTGAGAAAATAAAGGCCGGCTGTTCCTGTACCGCTGTCCCCAAAATTGAGGGAGCAGTTGCACCGGGTGACAGTGTGGCGATTCCAGTCACGTTCAGCTCCGGCCGGTACCACTACCGGGTGCAAAAAACAACGGTGGTGACCACCGTTAACCCGGAAATGGAAAAGGCCTACCTGAGCTTTCTCGCGCAAGTAATCGACGATCGGGATACGACCGAGTTCATGGAGATCGCGCCGCGGAGCCTCTCCTGGAATATTAAATCCGGACAAATGAAATTCGAAGATCAGGCCGTGCAATTCTCGAACAGGCATGACGATACCGTCACCGTGCGGGTGGTGGAATTTCCGGAAAAGCAATTTACCTGGGAGTTGCCGGATACGACGCTGATTCCGGGGGAATCAGCGACCTTTCATGTGCATCCCCGTAATAATCAAACATTGCCGACAAATCAGGTGTATTCGGCCACGCTGGAATTTGCCGGACGATGGCCGATACGGGCAACGATACCCTTGGAAATAGAGTGATACTTCTTTGCTGAAAGGAGGTGGCGATGAGATTTCTGAAACGGTTAACAGTGGTGCCGCTTCTTCTCATCCTCCTGTTGGGGCTTTTCAGCTGCAGCGATGATGATAATCCGACCAATGGTGAGAACAATCCGCCGACCATCGCCTCGCTGACTGCCTCTCCCGCGACATTTCGCAGCGGTGAAACGTGTACACTCCAGGTCGCCGCGAGTGACCCGGATGGTGACCAGTTAGCGTATCTCTGGGATCATCGCAATGGTCAGGAAAAACTGGCCTGGGTTTCGGCAAGTGGGAACACGGCTGTACTGGGGACCTGTGGGTGTCCGGTACCGTTTTCGGTGGATGCGTGGGTGGTTTCCACGGTCGAAGATGGTCGCGGCGGCACGGCACGTGACAGCGTCGCCGTTGTCCTGCTCCCGGAGGAGTAGTAAATGCGGGTTATGATAATCGCGATCCTGGTTTTTCTCTTCGCTGGTTTCTGCGGCGTTGGCTGGGCGCAAAACTGTTGCTCCCCCTCGGTCTCCCAGCAGGGCGTACTCGGCGAGACCGCCGCATTACCGCAAACGCTGGATTTGGCGCTCCATTACGAGTTTCTGCGATCAAAGGGAAAATATGAGGGCGGTGACCCGGTCGTGGATCCGGAAGATACCCGATCCACTTGGCAACGGTTTGTCCTCTCGGCCTCTTACGGTCTCGTGCCCCGCTTGAGTGTAGGAGCAATCGCACCCTATATTCAGAAAGAGAAAACACGCACGTACGGCGGGTCGGATGAGATTCGCAACTGTGCGGAGGGTGTGGGCGACATCACCTTTCTGGTGCGGTACAGTCCCATCGGTCGGACGTTTGTCACGTATCGGGAACTGTCATTTGGCCTGGGCGTCAAGGCCCCGACCGGCCCCACCAACCGGCGAAATTTCAACTGCTCACTCCCCCGGGAGTTACAGCCGGGGACCGGTTCTTGGGATCTTCTGGGATCGGTCTCGTTTTTTCAGGGTTTCGAGCAGATTGATTTTGTCCTGGGTGGGACCTATGTGTACACCACCGAGGACGACGGGTACGAGTTCGGCAATGAGTTTTCGTTTCTGGGGACGGCGAATATACATCTCCATCGGCGGGTCGATATCTCAGCCGCACTCTCCGGAATCATGCGTGGACACGATTACGCCGCCGGCAAGCGGATCGACGTAACAGGGCGGGAACAACTCTGGTTGGTGCCGGGCATTCACTACAAAATTATCCCTGGATTCTTACGCTTGCAGTCGTTTTTCGAGGTGCCGGTATATCAACACTTCAATGGCGAACAGTTGGGCAGCGATTTCAACGTGCGGTTTGCCGTCGCCGGCACGATACCGCTCGGCCATGGCGACGAGGAAGAGTTCTGATCCCGCCTACTTGCTGAATAATCTGACAATTGCCGTGTTCCACCCCGACGGTCCGATATCACCGGCCAACCGGGTTTTGATTGCCTGTCGCACCCGTCGGTCATATCGACCACCGTGCCGTTTGACCAGCAGCGGAATATCTGAGGCGGCAAACAGCGACACGTCATTGGGTGAATCTCCCAGGCCTACAATTGTCACTGAACCGCCTGATTCTTCTTCATACCACTGGCGCAGCTTGGCAATCGCCGTTCCTTTGTCGGTCTTGCCAATGAGGTGGTAGAACCGCCCTCCCTGGATGATGTTCATCCCCAGGCGATCAAAATGCGTGAACATTTTCTCCAGAGTCCTCTGTCCCGGCGACTTCTCGAACAAAAACGGTTCGTCAAAATCCCGTTGTTTCACCAGTGGTCCGATTTCTCGCGGAACATCGCATAGTTCAGCAACTTCATCGGGGGATAAATCGCCGAAACCTGTTATCGGAACCTGGTATTGCTTACGAAAATCCACCAACGCCTGACGCAGTTGCCGGTAGGGAAGTCCCAGCGTGATTGCGTACAATCCGGTTTTCTTCCGCGCGCCGGTCGGCTTACGGGAAACCCGCTCTGGATGGAACCAGATTGCTCCGCCGGTTTCGGAAATAAAGGGGTCACTGATTCCCATTTGTTTCTGCAATTGCACCAGTTCAACCCGTGTTTTGGAGGTGCAGTATACCAGAGGTACGCCCAGACGTTTCAATAACTGTACTGCGGCTTTCGCGCGTTTCCAGGAGTATTCGCGGAAATCCAGGAGTGACCCGTCGAGATCGGTGACCACCATTGCGCGTTGCGGGTCAATTTTTTTCGTCGACGCCATATCCACGTATATACGTGATTTATAGAGGCTCTGCATCGTGAATCATCTTTGATAGATTTTCATTGACTCAAAATGGATCAGACGTTATTTTGGGATTGCGTTCGGTCACGTGCATGAAGGCACGAGGGAAGGCGGTGAGAATCCGCCACAGCCCCGCTGCTGTGATCGGCGACGACAGTGATCGAGGGGGAAGCCCCGCCACTGGAGTTGTGTTCCGGGAAGGTTGATCGCTGGAGGTCTGAGCCGTAAGTCAGAAGACCTGCCGGACGCCCCGCAATGGGACACTCATCGATGCCCGGTGAGTGCCAGGCCTTCGCGGGAGGGTCGGGCGTAAAACACATTTACCGCTGGCCCGTCTCGCGAAGACGGGCGTCTTATTTTGTGCCGTTCCCTGCGGGTCACAGCTAACCGGCGAGGGCCCGGTATCGTGCTGTCCCGTCTCATCCACCCAGTTCTTAGCACCGCACTGTGTGTGATCCTCCCCGTCGGAATTGTGTACGGCGGAGGTCTTGACGTACGGGTCGAGGGCGTTGTCCTGGACGACGAAAGCGGGTTGCCCTTGGAGCACGCGGAAGTGCGATTGGGAGAAGGCCGCTTTGTCACCCACACCGATCATCGCGGAGAATTCGCCTTTGAACATATCCCCGCCGGCCGCTGGAAGCTGCTGATTACTCGATTTGGCTATCGTGACGCCGAACCGCAGTGGATCATGGTCGCGGATGATGTGGCGAATCAGATACGTGTGTATCTGACACCACGTCCTTTTGTCCTGCCCGAACAACAGGTATATGGCTCCTTGGGTGAAATTGAGGATCGGCCGGGAACAGTGCAGCTTACAAACGAGCAGTTGACCGCGAACGGTTTTACCAATCTTGTCGATGCACTTGCCTCTTTGCCCGGAGTGATTGTCAATGCCGGTTACACGGCCGGCGGAAATCAGCAGATTATCATTCGCGGCGAAAGCGGTAAGCGGTTGGCGATTGAACTGGATGGCGTACCGCTTGCCGATGGTGTTCGGGGAGAGGCAGATTTATCGGCGGTGCCCCTGAGTGCGGTTGAATCGATCACGTTACACCGCGGGAGCAGCTGGCGCAGCGGGGCGTTGGGGGGGCTGGTACAAATAAAATCACGCTCGGTTTTTCCCACTGAGCGTGGAGTATCGTTGCAATTCGGTTCGTTTGCTTCCTGGCTGGCCGCACCACATTTCTCCGGATCAATCACCTCGGATATCGGCTATGTACTTTCGGCTGAATTCGCCGGCCGAAATGATGCGTACAAGTATGTGCGGCAAACTGGGAGCGATACCGCTCGGCCCAATACCGAATACGGTCGGGAAAATCTCTACGGAAAGGTCGGTGGTCGCATTCCGGGCATTGGTTCGTGGGGAGTGTCCGGTTTGCATTATCAAAATGAGCGGGGCAGCCCCGGGCCATTACATGAATCATCACCACGGGCAATCCTGAATGACCAGCGACAGCTTTTAACTGCCGCTCTCGAGGGAAGTCCCGCATCCCGGCTGGACGCCTCCGCGCAAATCGCAATTTCCTCTTATCGTACGCGCTATCGCAATCCCGACCCGATTAAGGCCCAGTCGCAATTTGATGAAGTGCTGTACAAGTCAAGTGGAGAAGTGGTGTATCAGCCTTCACAGTCGTCCCGCTGGACACTCCGGGCCGGCGGTGAGCTGCTTCATCGCGAGGTGACCGGGCGAAATTTCCTCGCACCATCGCGGTCCTTCGGGGACGCTGATCGCACGGCCAATGCCTTCTGGCTCTCGGGGACAGTTCGGTCACCCCGGTCATTGCCTGCCGGATGGGGGAGAGGTCATTTGCACGTCGGTGTTCGGTATGACCGCGATGCCCATAGCCCGGATTTCTGGGCGCCACAATTCAGTACTGCCTGGAGTTGGGGTGAGTCCTGGCGTGTTACTCTGTCCGGCGACTGGGGACGCGCATTTCGCCGACCGTTGTTGACGTCGTTGTTCTGGAAGGAAGATATATTTTCCCAGGGAAATCCTGATCTGGCTCCGGAGACCGCACGGGAATGGTCTGCGGGCGTGGAAGTACACATCCCGATTCCCGACCTCTCGCTTGGGACGACGTTTTTCGATCGCACATATGACGGTTTCATCGAATGGGAACGCCGCTTGGGCGGCCGCTGGGCGCCGGTCAACCTGGAGCAGGCGTCCCTGATCGGACGAGAAGACGCGATTACCTGGGATTCCTGGGGTAACCATGTCTCGCTTGAGTTTTTCCATACCCTGATGTGGTCTACTAATCAATCACCCGATAGAAACGAACGTGGCAAGTTTTTGCTCTTTCGCCCCAAACATACCTATCAGGTGAGAGCTAACCTGGAATTCCGGGAATTCCAACTACGGGCCGGCGGCCGCTGGGTCGACCGGCGCTATATTCGCAAGCAGAATACCAAGTGGCTACCGCCATATCGCTGGTTTGATATCGGCGTGGAGCAGCAAGTGCTGGTTAAACCAGTTGAATGCACCATCACGGTTTCCGGGAAAAACCTAACCAATGAACCAGTCGAATTGCTGGAACGCTACCCACTCCCGGGTCGTTCCTGGTATCTCGCCCTTCACGTTCATTTTTAAGAGGAGGAAAAGCATGATCTCCCGCAACCGCAAAACCAATCATACAATCCACATCACCGTGCATTTCGGTGTTCTGGCGTTGCTCATAATCTGCTTTGCCGGATCAGTGCAGGCACAGGATGTCAACGAATTGTATGTGATCAACAGCAACGCCGAAACGTTGGACCGGGTGGATTTGATCACCGGCACAGTGGATCACGACGTGGCGACGCTTGGCCTGTATCCTAATCGCATCTACGTGAATGACACCCTCGGCATTGTGGTGAACTCCGGCGACGCCAATTTGCAATTAATCGACCTTTCGGATTTTTCCACCATCGGCTATGTGAATTTCACCGAGGGAGATAATCCCTGGGAAATCGAAGTAGTCGGCGATACGGCAGCGTATGTGTCACTCTTTCTCGCCAACGAAGTGGCCTATGTCGATCTGGTTTCGCGTACCGTTATTGATCGCATCTCCGTCGGTCATCGCCCGGAAGGATTGGTCGTTGATGGTAATCGGGTGTATGTCGTGCACACGGCATTTAACGACATCGAATTTGTGTATGACCAGGGCATGGTCTACGTGATTGATAAACCGAGTTTCACTGTGTTTGATTCTGTAGAAACCGCGACCAATCCACAGGATATCGTGCGGGCGCCTGACGGTACGTTGCACATTCTCTGTACCGGCAATTACGTGGATGAGTTCGGTACTATTGACGTGCTCAACCCGGTCAGCCTCAGCATTGTCGACAACATTCCCATCGGCGGATCGCCCGGTGTGATCCATCTGAATCGGGGAGGCCATGTGTATTTAGCGGATTTCGGCTGGACCCAGGGATACATCTACGAATATGACGCGCGCACGCGCCAAGTCATTCATGACAGTAGCAATCCTATCGCGCCGCCCGGCAGCGAATGCGCGTACATTACCGGTGATATGTCAGACAATTTCTTCGTTTGCCATTTCAACAATGACAACATCGGTGAATATGCTAACGACGATCTTCCCACGGGACGGACGTTCGCGGTCGGTGATGGACCGATCGCCGCCGCGGTTCGGACCAACCGGCTTCCCGGAGATGTAAATGGCAGCAATACCGTGGATCCCGTCGATGTGGCATTCGCCGTGATACACATATATCGTGGATATCCACTGCCGGGATTGCCCGCCGCGCTGGACGTCAACCGTGATTGTTCCAACGATCCGCTCGATGTGCAATTCTTGGTGCACTATGTGTACAGGGCGCAGGGTTTCCTCCTGTGGGGTTGTGTCTCGGAATAACATATGGAAAGCATGGGAATTCCATTGTTCCGCATCTGTCCGCTCATCCTGGTCGCAGGTGTATTGGCGCTGACCGGTTGTAGCCGGGAGCAACACGCACCGGAGACGACTGCCGGCAAAAACCAACAGACAATGGCAATGACCGACTCTCTGTGGCTGGTTGTGGAGTATGCGGCCGAAGACGCGGATACGTTTTCGCTGTTCCATCCGGGGAGTGACACGCTCACCGTCCAGAAGTTGCTCGTCCGCGTCACTGACCGGCAGAGAATCAACCTGGAGATCGAACGATACGCCTTTGGCGCCATGATCACCACCATCCGTGACCGGACCAACGGCGCAGGCGGCTATTGGCTGTACACGGTCAATAGCAAGCCTGTCCCCAAGGCGGCGTCTGCACATCAGCTCACCCCTGGCGACACGGTCCGGTTCTTCTTTACCGACCGGTAAGAAAACCGAAGGCTGCCGGAAATCGAATTGACCTCTGTACCTTCCAGGAGGATATTCCTTCTGGAGGTGGCCGCCATGGTCTGGGAAAAAACACGCGTATTCAATATTCCGAATAGTCTCACGCTTTCGCGGCTGATACTTCTCCCGCTGTTCTTCTGGCTTATGGCGCAGGACGATCGTACCTATTGGACCTGGGGCGGTATTCTGATTGCCTACGGCATTTTGTCGGATAATCTTGACGGCTATATTGCCCGACGTTTTCACCAGACCACCACCCTGGGGAAGGTCCTCGATCCTCTAGCCGACAAGATTACCGCTGGCAGTGTCGCGGTGTTCTGCATAGTCGAGCGCGGGCTGCCCTGGCTGGCCGTGGTGTTGACTGTAGTGCGTGACTTAGGGCTGCTGCTGGGTGGACGATTCCTCTGGCGGCAAAGCGGTGCAATACCGACGTCCAATACCATCGGCAAAGCCGCCGCGTTGTTCTGGGGAATAACGCTGCTCATCTGGACCTTTGACTGGCACCCAATCAGCAGGATTGTGCTCTGGCCGGTCGTTGGTTTGTACCTCTTCGCCGGAGTGATCTATGCCTACCGGACAGTGCAGTGGTCGCGAAAGAGCGATGCCAAATCAGTGTAGAAACCGGGTTGTAATCATAAGACTTCAACCCTACTTTTCATTCCGCTTCGATCAACAATAGCATCGTTTTCAGAAGTCAGACATTTTTGTCCCAGTGATTCAAATTTCGACAGGATTTGCAACTCCCAGCTTGACAGCAAATTACCTGGTGAATTTAATGATTTGTTCGGGGCAACTCTTTTCGGGGAGGAAACGCTGCACATGGCCCAAATAAGAGAACACGATGTCATTGTTTTGGGGACCGGTTTGGCGGGCCTGCGGGGCGCGGTGGAAATTGCGCGGCAATCCGGGGATTCGATCAATATGGCCCTGGTATCTAAAGTTCAACTCATGCGGGCGCACTCCGTTTGTGCAGAGGGCGGCACGGCGGCGGTCCTGCGCGAGGAAGAGGGCGACAATTTCGATCTGCACGCCTGGGACAGCGTCAAGGGTTCTGACTTCTTGGCCGACCAGGATGTCATTGATGTGTTTGTCCGCAAATGCCCGGAAGAAATCCGACTCCTGGATCGCTTCGGATTACCCTGGTCGCGCCGCGAAGATGGGCGCATTCTGCAACGACCGTTCGGCGGTCATAGTTACCCCCGGGCGACCATGGCGGCAGACAAAACCGGCTTCTTTGAGATGCAAACACTCTATGATGAGTTAATGCGGTATAAAAATTTCACCAGGTACGAGGAAGTTTTTGCCACTTCGATTGTTGTGGAGGATGGCGCTTTTCGTGGTGTGACGATTATGGATTTGGCCATGGGGGAGATGGTTGTCCTGCGCGGCAAGGCGTTGTTAATCTCTTCGGGCGGTCAGGGCACGCTGTATGCTTTCAGCACCTATTCCCAGACGGTTACCGGTGACGGTCAGGCGATGGCCTATCGCGCCGGCATGGCCATTGAAGACCCGGAATTTCTCCAGTTTCATCCTACCGGATTGGTACCCTCGGGTATCTTAATGACCGAAGGCTGCCGCGGTGAGGGCGGTTATCTGCGCAACAAAGACGGCGACCGATTCATGGAAAAATATGCGCCGTCCAAAATGGAGCTCGGCCCGCGTGACATTATATCCCGTGCTGAGATAACGGAAATTTTGGAAGGCCGCGGATATGAGGGCCCGGGTACCCTGGACTACATTCATCTTGATCTGACCCATCTGGGGGCCGAGAAGATTTACAGTCGGTTACCGCTGATCCGCGAAGTCTGCATGAAGTTTCTCGGTATTGATCCGGTGGATACGCAGATTCCGGTGCGGCCGGTCGCGCATTACTCCATGGGTGGCGTTGAGTGTGATATTACCGGGAAATGCATGATGGAAGGTATCTGGGCTGCCGGCGAGGTCGCCTGCGTTTCCTTGCACGGGGCGAATCGGTTGGGCACAAATTCCACTGCCGAATGCCTGGTCTGGGGCGGCATTTCCGGCGGCGAGATCGTTAAGTTCATCCAGTCCGACCCGTCGTTGCTCGATCTGCCACAGGAGCGGGTTACCACCGAGGAAAAGCGGGTGTTTGAGGATATGCTGGGTCGGAGCGGTGACGAGAATCCGTACACCATTCGTCGTGAACTCCGGGACACCGTCGACTTGTACCTCGGTGTTTACCGGGACGGCGACGGTATGAAGACCGGACAGGAAAAGACCCGCGAGCTGTCTGAACGATTCAAAAACATCAAAGTTGTTGATAAAGGTCTGGTGTATAACTCCAACCTCATGAATGTCCTGGAAATTGAGAACCTTCTCGATCAGGCACACGCAATGTTTGCCGCAGGAATCGCCCGGGAGGAATCACGCGGGGCGCACTCCCGGCGGGATTTTACCAAGCGGGACGATGAGAAGTGGTTGAAACATACCCTAGTGTACCATACACCGGATGGTCCGCGGTTAGACTACAAACCGGTCACCATGACGAAATGGAAACCGGTGGAACGGAAATATTAAGGGAGTAAATGATGTCCGAACCCCAAAAATACGAAAATCGCCTGGGAATACGAGGGTGGTGGAGCGGCGGTCGCTGGGGCTTTGAACGGTACATGTACACCCTGCACCGTTTGACCGGACTGGGCCTGGTGGCCTACTTTGTCCTGCATGTCCTGGTAACCTCCTCACGTGCGTTCGGGGCGGAGGCGTGGGACCGCTGGATGGGTATTGTCGGTGTACCGGTTCTGCACGTCGGCGAATTTTTCGTGGTGCTTGCGTTCATCTTCCATTCACTGAATGGCATCCGGCTGGTGCTGATAGAATTGGGCTTTGCGGTCGGCAAGGCGGAAGAACCGGTTTACCCGTACAAAACCTCGCTGAACGTACAGCGGCCGCTCATGGTGTTGGTGATGGTTCTGGCGGCAATTTTTGTCGTCGTCAGCGGCTATGATTTCTGGCTCATTCACTGAGGAGGATCAAGATGCGAGAGACCAAACTATGGACCTGGCACCTGCTCGCCGGCATCGCCATTTTGATTCTCGGTGGGCTGCACATGATCACCATGCACCTGGATGGCATCATTGGCTTGTTCAATCCAGCCGGCGGTGCGGCAATTGCATGGGATAATGTTGTTGCCAGGGCCCAGACGATATTTCATACCGTGTTGTATATCGCCCTGCTCGGCGTAACCCTGTTTCACGGCTTTTACGGGTTGCGCAATATTATCTTCGAGTTGGGTATCAGCAAAAGTGTCGGTACGGTGGTAAACGCCGTGTTATTGTTGGGGGGCGTCGTCCTGTTTGTGTTTGGTACCTGGGCGGCGCTGGCCTCGCGGGCGGTTGCACTCGGTTAAAGAGGAAGGCAGATTATGGATTTCCAATCATCCGAGCCCACCAATATTACTTTCGTGGTGCGGCGGTTCAGTCCGGAAACCGACCAGAAACCGCACTACGTTGATTATACCGTGCGGGTTATCGCCGGAATGACTGTTTTGGAAGGGCTCCATTATATAAAAAATGAACTCGATGCGTCCCTGGCCTGGCGGTCTTCCTGTCGCATGGGTGTGTGCGGTTCGTGTGGAGTGTTGATTAATGGCAAGCCCATGTTGGCCTGCAATACGCAAATCATGCATGTGAGCGAACGTGCGTTGACGATTGGTCCCCTGCCCAATTTCAGCATTGTGAAAGATTTGGTCCCTGATTTACAGCCGATGCTGCAAAAACATATTGGCGGGCATCCCCATGTTATCCGAGAGGATAAGGACCCCACGGTCGTACCGCAGGATGAGTACTATCAAACGCCGGAGGAATTACGGCGTTTTTTGCAGTTTTCCTATTGTATTAAATGCGGGGCCTGCATGGCAGCCTGCCCGACCTTGGCGCTGGACAAGGATTACCTCGGGCCAATGCCGCTGGCGCAATTCCACCGCTATAATGTCGATACGCGGGATGCCGGTTTCAAAGAACGGCGGAATATTGCCGGGGGTCCAACGGGAGTTGCCCGCTGTCACTATGCTGGTGAATGCTCCAATGTTTGCCCCAAAGGAGTTGACCCGGCGCGCGCAATTCAATTGATGAAGCGCGATCTGGTGTTCTCATACCTGGGCCTTCGGGGCCGTGATAAACCTTGCCCTACGATCGGGCCGGATACCAACGCCAAGCGAAAAGAGGGAGTCTCGGATCCGCCTCCTTTTACTATCGAGCAAGCGCACTAGGAAAACATCTGAATTCGAAACGCGAAAAAGGCGGCCTGTCGGCCGCCTTTTTGCATGAGGCAGGCAGTATTCAGAGCCGTTCCATGTCGGAGATAATACCCTCGACGAGACTTTTTTTCAGGCGACGGCGTCGGCCCTCGAAACGGCCTTTCATGGGCAGTTTGCCTTTGATGTCATCAAGGAAATCATCGACATCTTTTTCCAATGCGGTCCGCGCCAGCTTTGGGTTTGCCTGAAAGATCACCGCATTCATTGCCCCGCGGATCAACCCCGCGACCGAAGAATTCTGTTTTCTGGCAATTTCTTTCAACGCTCGCAGTTCCGCCTCGTCAAGAACGATAGAGAATGGTTTCTTGACTCGGCCCGATGGCCGGCGTCCGCGACGGGCTCCGCCTCTTTTCGGTCCCGGTTTCCGGCCCCGCCGTGCGGTCTTTTTCGCCGCACTTTTCTTCGCTGTCCTCGGCATTACCACTCCTTTGCATACCGTTGGTTAGTAGTATTAGTATTGTGCTCTTTACCGTTTCCCTGTGCTCACATCACATACAAAACCAACTTCCGTTCCACATATACTCGGCAATTATCGTTCCCGATCACGGTGGTTATCTGGAAGATAACCTCTCGCCCGCGACACACGCATTCTACATATATGGATTTATCTAGTGCAGGGCAAGAGTAAATCGATTACGAAATTTCAATTATTTTGTGGCGCGGAGTCCGGTATGCAGAGCCGATCGTGAGGACACGAATTGGTGGGCCATTCGGCCCGGTTCTGTTGACATGGGCATCTACCCCTACATGGGTGTGCCCGGACGCCACCAACGTTGTTTTATTCCGCCTGGATATCTCTTCGCCCAATGTCAAATTGCCAAAATAGGCATTATTAACGTTCCACAGAAAATCAGCCCGGGATTTTCGAATGATCTGTTCCTCAAATGGAGGAACATGTGTTATCACCGCTATCGCCGAAATAGCTGGATTGTCCTGTAATTCTTTGATGCGACGCCGAAAAGCCTGTAAAATTTGCCGGGAGAATTCCCGGTCGGTGTACGGCCAATTAATATGGATACCATCCATATTGAACCGGGATTTTTGGCGTTGGTAGCGATCGGCATCGTACTCGGCCAGTCGTGGATCAGCGGCAGAGTAGTCGTACCAGCCAATGGTCCCGCAAATCCCGAGGGAGCCCAATACGACATTTTCCCCCTCCAGCCAGGTTGCCCCGACATCGGCAGTAATCCGCGGCAAGACCGATTCCCAAAGTTCTTGAGACGAGTGAGTGCCGGCCCATACGTCGTGATTTCCCGCCACAACACCACAGGGAATATCGAGGGTGGCAAAAAGCTCAAGCGCCGCCTGGAAATTCGATTCCGGCTCCCCGATATCGCCTGCGATGCAAACGGCATCACATTCGGCGGCGGCAATCTCGGTAACCAGCCGCTTAATTGTCTGGTGCGGGGTAATGCCGTAGTGTAGATCGGCGGTAAGTGCCAGGCGGTGTGGTGCTCGTTCCGATATCACATTGTCACTCCGGTCAGGCTGAGATTTGACACGAACAACCAAATTCTCGTTGGTATTTGTGGAATATATACGTATCCTACTGGTGGATCATTCGCTTTCGGGGCGAGGTGAAATTCCTCGATCGGCGGTAAAAGCCCGCGACCCGGGGCAGAAGAAGCGAGATTGATACGATCCCATAGTGCCCCCGGCTGAATCGGTGGAATTCCGATGCCGACGGTTACAGTCCGGATGGGAGAAGGCGAGTCGCAGAATTGGCTGCGCATTTGTGTAGCGGTATCTTCGGTTCATCGCTTTCATGGTCCTCCGCCTCCGTTGCGTGTGATTGGCGCTAAATGAACGGTGATCGACAGCAAAAATGAACGCGGCGGTGCTGCATGGGTAACGCAGAATCCGGTATTCAAAGCAATCGACAAACCTCGGAGGAAGAGGACCGTCGATTCATGCGGGAGGCCTTAAACCTGGCCGCCCGTGGCGCCGGCTTGACCAGTCCCAACCCGATGGTGGGCGCAGTCTTGGTCAAGGACGGACGTATTCTATCTAAGGCCTATCATCAACGCGCCGGGGGGCCTCATGCCGAGGCCAGCGCTTTGAAAATGGCCGGTCCTGCTGCCGCCGGAGCGACATTGTATATCAATCTGGAACCCTGCTGCCATTACGGAAAAACGCCACCGTGCACAGATGCAATTCTGCGGGCAGGCATCACCCGCGTGGTGTGCGGCATGAGAGATCCGAATCCGAGAGTTTCGGGTCAGGGCATTAAAATACTTCGCGCACAGGGAATCGGTGTCCGGGTAGGGGTGCTCCAGCAGGAAGCCATTCGATTAAACGAAGCCCACATCAAGTATGTGATGACCGGTCAGCCACTCGTGGTCTTGAAAATCGCCCAGACCCTGGATGGAAAGATCACCAGTCCCGAGGGCGGCGCCGCGCAAATTTCCGGCCCGGAGGCGCAGGCATTCGTGCATCAACTGCGTGCCCGATACGATGCGGTGCTCGTGGGTAAAAACACGGTGCTGGCAGACAATCCCAAGTTAACGGTGCGCGCGGTGAAGGGGCGTGACCCCTTGCGCCTTGTCTTAGATTCCTGGGAAAAACTGCCGCATGATGTCTGGGTGCTGGCCAATAATCTGGATAAGAAAACCATCCGGATCAGCCTCGATATGGCACAACGGCCGAATCTTGGCGGCCGGATCGAGAGTTTTTTCTGGCGAGTGCCGCCGAATGAATTGCACCAGGTGGACTTGCAGGAAACCCTCCGCATTGCCGGAAACAACCAAATCACCAGCATTCTCGTTGAGGGTGGAGCACAGGTCTTTGGCTCGTTTTTGCGTGAAAGGCTCGCGGATAAGGTCCATATCATTGTTGCCCCGACGTTCTTCGGGGAGGGAAAATCCGCGCTGTCGGGATATCGGATGGTTTCACCATTTGACCGGATGCGGCTGGCCGACACCTCTGTCTCCCGGCTGGGGGCGGACCTGATGATCACCGGCTACCCGGTTTGGGACTCAGCGAGCGACGCGGGTGACGATGGCAATTCCCCTGACCCTGATACCGAGATATTTGAGGAATAAACGCAATTCGATGGTATGTTTACGGGTTTGATTCAGGAAATCGGTACGGTCCAACAGTCGCGGCGTTCGGGTTCCGGTGCGCGGCTGGCAATTGCCGCTCCCGCCACGGCCGCCAAAGTCGCTGTGGGTGATTCCGTGGCCGTTTCCGGGCCGTGTCTTACTGTCAACGACCTTCAGGATGCTCTCCTGCATTGTGAGGTCATCCCGGAAACGCTGGCGGCAACACGTCTGGGACAACTGAAAATCGGCGACCGGGTGAACCTGGAACTGGCCGTGGGACCGGACGGTGTCTTTGGTGGCCATCTGGTTAGTGGGCATGTCGATACGATCGGTACCGTGGCCGCCATCCGCTATCGCGGGGATGGCGGTGAATTGACCGTTTCTTTCAGTGACCGCTTTAGCCACCTGGTTATTGATAAGGGTTCGCTCGCGATCGACGGTGTGAGTTTGACGGTTGCGGCAACCGTGCCCGGTCGCGTCACGGTCGGAATCATTCCTACCACCTGGCATGAAACGACATTGCAGTACCTAAAAACCGGTCAGCCAGTCAATCTAGAATTCGATCAAGCCGTAAAGGCTGTTCAGAAATTGAAAGGTACTCAGTCCAATGGCTTAAGCTGGGATTTCCTGGAGCGGGCGGGCTGGTGAAGCCAATAGAGACAAGATGATAGTTCGTACCCACTGCATGGGCACAAAGCCGGAGTCATCCGATGGTACAACGGGAAAACGGTAACGACGAATTTCGCGGACAGTTCGATACAATAGAAGACGCGGTGACTGATATTGCTGCCGGTAAAATGGTCATCGTCGTTGACGATGAGCAGCGTGAAAACGAAGGCGATCTTATTCTGGCGGCGGAACGGGTCACCCCGGAAGCCGTCAATTTCATGGCGAAGTATGGGCGCGGGTTGATTTGTACCTCGCTGACCGCCAAACGGTTGCGCGCGCTTGACCTGCAACCGATGGTGAGCGAAAATACCGCCAAACTCGGCACGGCCTTCACGGTGTCCGTCGACGCCCGGGAAGGAACCACCACGGGTATCTCCGCCTATGATCGTTGCCGGACAATCCAAGTGCTGATTGATCCACAGTCGGCCCCGCAGGATTTGGAACGGCCGGGACATATCTTTCCGCTGCGTGCAGTTGATGGCGGGGTGCTCAAGCGCGCGGGGCACACCGAAGCCAGTATTGATCTCTGCTGCTCGGCTGGGTTGCAGCCCGCGGGCGTCCTGTGTGAGATCATGGATGACGACGGGGACATGGCCCGGACACCCCAGTTGATGGAATTTGCCAAAAAGCACGGCCTGAAAATCGTCACGATTGCCGATTTGATCGCCTACCGTCGCCGTGAGGAAAAATTGATCGAGCGGCGAGCCGAAGCGAAATTGCCGACCCAATACGGTGAGTTCAAGATTATCATCTATGGCTCGGCGGTGGAAAGTGCGGAACACGTTGCCCTGGTGCGGGGAGAGGTGGAAAACAAATCCAATGTTTTAGTGCGGGTGCACTCGGAGTGTCTCACGGGCGATGTTTTCGGTTCACATCGCTGCGACTGCGGCCCGCAGTTGGACGGTGCACTGCGCGCCATTACCCGGGAGGGGCAAGGGGTGTTGTTGTACATGCGGCAGGAGGGCCGCGGTATCGGCCTGACCAATAAGATCAAAGCCTACCATTTGCAGGAGCGGGGATATGACACCGTGGAAGCTAACGTTCAGATTGGTTTCGCCCCGGATTTGCGCGATTACGGGATTGGCGCCCAGATTCTGGTTGATTTGGGACTGTCGACTATCCGGCTGTTGACCAACAATCCCAAGAAAATTGTCGGGCTGACCGGATACGGGTTGAAAGTAACCGAGCGGGTCCCGATTGAGACTGTCCCTACGCCGGAAAACCTGGAATATCTCAGGACGAAACGCGATAAATTGGGGCACCTGTTGCACGTCCCCGAACCACCAGCATCTGTGTCCTCCGGCAGGACCCCAACCCGTGACGAAGATCAAGATCCGGTAACCGGCGATTTATAAAGGAATGTGATATGCCACAGTATATCGAAGGGACACTGCAAGCAAAGGGGCTGCGATTTGCCATCGTGGTCTCACGCTTCAACCACTTCATCACCGATCGGCTGCTGGAGGGCTGTTTAGATACCCTCGCTCGCCATGGAGCCGATATCAAAAATGCCGTCAATGTCATCAAAGTCCCTGGTTCGTTCGAGATTCCGGCGGTCGTCAAGCAGGCTGTTGGTACTGATGTCGATGCCGTAATCGCGCTCGGCGCTGTCATCCGTGGCGATACCCCTCATTTTGACTACATTGCCGCGGAGGTAACGAAGGGGATTGCTGCGGTATCGCTGGAGGCGGCTAAACCGGTCGTGTACGGAGTGATCACCACGGATACCATTGAACAGGCTATCGAACGAGCGGGTACCAAAGCGGGCAATAAGGGCGGTGATGCGGCCCGGTCCGCCATTGAAATGGCCAATTTGTATCGGCAATTGCGCTAGTTGACAGGAATATTCATGTCGAAAGCCAACGAGCCGGGTGGCGGGCGGCGCCGTCGGGCACGGATCGCCGTCTTGTCAGCCCTCTATGCCTATTACACCTCGGGTGGGGACGCCGACGAGATTTTAGCGGAAATACTCCGCAGAGAAAGTCTCGCCGCTGATCCGGAAGCCTTTGCCCGGCAGGTGTATGCAGTCGTGCTGGAACATGCGGCGGATATCGATCAGTGCATTCGTGAATTCGCGGCGAACTGGGAATTCGACCGTATTGCCGCCATTGACAAAAATATCCTCCGTTTGGCAATCGCCGAGCTCCGATATCTGAAAGAAACACCCCCACGAACCGCGATTAATGAAGCAATTGAGCTGGCGCGGGTCTATTCCACAGAGGAGGCAACCAAGTTTGTCAATGGTGTACTCGACGCAGTCTATCATCGATATCGTTCAGTTTCTAATGCTGACGCGGACGCTCAATAATCCAACACCGCTGGACGCCATGCAGAGGTCACGATAATCCCCATAAAATCCCTTTTGCTGGGTACGAATTCGACGTTATACTGTAAAATTTATGGCTGGAGGCGAAAAAGCATTGCGAAAACCGGCAGCAAAAGGATCCGAGCACATACCGTTCGTCAAGCCGCCGCGGGATACTCTGAATACCGCGGTTGGGTGGGTAATATTTTTATTTACCCTGGTGGTATATGCGCTGACCAGGGCCGCGACAATCCCGTTCTGGGATTGTGGTGAATTCATTGCCTGCTCGTATACACTCGGCGTTCCGCACCCGCCGGGAACACCACTGTATGTGCTGGTGGGACGGATATTTTCGTTTATTCCCGCGTTTTTGATTGAAGATTATGCGGCCCGGATCAATTGGCTGTCTGGGGTGACTTCTGCCGGTACCGCCATGCTCGGCTATTTCGTGCTGGCCCGCATGATCACGGCTTGGTTTTCCTCGGAATACACACCGCAGAAACTCGCACTTTTCCAACGTCTGGCGGTTTATGTCGGTGGTATTGTCGGTGCGTTGTTTTTGGCGTTTTCCGACACCAACTGGGGCAATTCCGTCGAAGCGGAAGTCTATGGCGCGGCGATGTTTTTAATGATGTCGCTGCTTTGGCTGGCGATGGTGTGGTACGAACGGCGGGCGGATGTTCGTTCGGACAAGTACCTGATTGCGATTGCTTACATCGGGGTGCTTTCCATCGGAATCCATATGACCAGTTTCCTCGCCATGTTTGCCATCTTCCCGCTCATCCTGTTAGCATCACCTCGCTTACGCAAGGATCCCCGGTTCTACGTCACCGGCGTCGTCCTGGCCTTGGTGGTCGGCGGAGTGGAAACATTCCTGATGCTAACCACTATTTGGCTGCTCGTTTCCACGGTTGGCCACTACTGGCCGATGATGCGGAAAGGATGGGCTGTCTTACCGTTGGCGTTTACGCTGGGTGGCGGACTGTACGCACTCAGCGTCGGAGAGAGTTGGCCGTTGTATATGGGCGCATTTCTTGGTTCGCTGGCCTCGTTTGTAGTTTTTCGCGTCATTCCCCAGCGCCGTCAGTGGATGCTGGCACATTTAATATTGTTGGCCGGGCTGATGGGGTACACCGTCCAGACCTATATCCCGCTACGGACCATGCATGATCCAGCTTTGGATATGAACAATCCAGAGTCCTGGCAGAAGTTCAAAGGATTCCTCGAACGGAAGCAGTACGGTCAAAAATCAATGATCGAACGCGCGCTCAAACGTCGCGGGGAGTGGGCCAACCAGTTCGGCCAGCATCGCCGCATGGGATTCTGGGGATTCTTCGACCGGCAATACGGCTATTGGGACCAGGCATTTTTCCCCTTCTTTGCGCTCGGCCTGTTTGGTATCGGTTCCATGATCCGTTTCCGCTGGAGGGTGGGCCTGATGTTGTTTGGGTTGATCCTGTTCGCCTCGGTGGGATTGGTCTGGTATATGAATTTCGCTGATGGCACCAAATACGATCCCACCCGGCAGGACGCCTATCTCGAAGTACGCGATCGTGACTATTTCTTTACGCCGGCCTTCATTCTGTTCGGCATGTCCATGGGGTTGGGATGCGCCGGGCTAATCACCTTCATGGGTTCGTCGTTGGACAAAGACAATGCGCCACGCGGTCTGAGATTTTTTGCCGCGGGCTTGGGATGTCTGCTGGTCTTGCTGCCCACGAAAACCCTGATCAGAAACTGGGAACCGAACGATAAATCCAGTGATTATATCCCCTGGGACTATGCCTACAACATCTTGCAGACTGCCGACCAGGATGCGGTCCTCTTTACCAACGGGGACAACGACACGTTTCCGGTGTGGTGCCTCCAGCAAGTCTATGGAATTCGCCAGGACGTCAAAGTCACTAATTTGAGTCTGATTAATACCCACTGGTATATCAAGCAGTTGAAAAACAAGCTCGGTGTTCCCATCTCTTATACTGACGAGGAAATTGAAAACCTGTCGCACGTATTGACGCCGGAAGGCGATGTGTATCGCTTGCAAGACCGGATGGTCGACAATATCATCGCAACCAATCGTTGGAAGCTACCGATCAACTTTTCGGTCACCGTCCCCGAATCCAATCGGAAGTTCCGGGGCCAGAGTATTACCGATCACTTACTGATGATCGGGATGGGGTATCGATTGGTCCCCGACACGGGCACGAACATGGTCGATATTGAAACGATGCATCATAAATTCTGGAATGTTTTCCAGTTTCGCACGATTAACGACCCCGATTTTACCAAGACCGAAAGTGACCGGCGACTCATTTCCAATTACGCTTCCGGCTTTCTCTTTATCGCCAATGCCAAACGGGAGGAAGGCGATCTTCGGGGCGCCGCGGAGGAAGTCAAGCGGGCGATGGAGATCATGCCGCATCAATGGCAACCCTACGTCTTCATGGCCCAACTGGCCGGTGATATGGGTGATCCGACTGAATTGCGTGCGGTGATGGAGAAGGCCTTGGCCGCCGACATTCCCATACCGGATCTGGATCAGATTGCTCAGACTGTCTACCACAGTTATGAGCGCCTGGGAGAAAAGGATCTCGGGAAAGAGATGTTGCACACAGCCCTGACGGCGGTCCCGACCCTGGAATCATCGTTTAAAACACTGGTACGGGCATATCATGCCGAAAACAATTTCGATAGTATCCTGTCGCTCTTGCAGACCTGGGTCAAGCACAATCCGCATGACTCATTGTCGCGGCGCACGCTGGAGGAAGTGAAGGCCCAGCTCTCGCCCGTCGATGTTGAATTGGAGCCGCCCGAGGATTTGCCGGACAGCCTGCAGGAGATGTTCGAGGGGACTCGCCGGGACACCGGCAGGTAACAGCATCGGCTTTCACCAATCTGTAGGGGAAGGAACACGCTTCTTTGGGCTTACGAATTCTCGCGGTCAATTGGCAAGACCGGAAAAACCCCCTGGCGGGCGGCGCCGAAATTCACCTGCAGGAAATCCTGACTCGGCTGGGGCGCTGGGGACATGATGTTACCCTCTTTTGTTCCTCATTTCCCGGCAGTGCCCCTGAGGAGGAATACGACAACCAGAAAATCATCCGGCGTGGCCAACGGTTCACCTTCAATTGGGTCGTCCCGTGCCGGCTGCGAAAACTCGTTGCCCGCAAATCTTTTGATATCATCATTGAGGATATCAACAAAATCCCCTTTTACATTCCCCTCTATGTGAAATCACCGTTGCTGGTGGTTGTGCCTCATCTTTTCGCCACCACCGTTTTTCAGGAAATCAATCCGGTGCTCGCTTCCTACATTTACTTGATGGAGAGGCCGGTCAGCCGAATATATCGCCGGTTTCCCTGGATGGTTATCTCTGAGAGCACCAAAAGCGACCTCGTGAAACGGGGTATCCCTGCGGGACAAATCTCGGTGATCCATTGCGGGATCGATCATGACCTGTACAGCACCGGTGCGGAAGTCCAGGACCGATTCGAGCAGCCGACCATCGTCTATCTCGGCCGTTTGAAAAAATACAAATGTGTGGACCATATTTTTCAGGCGGCGGCAGGATTACCCTCCGCGGTGGGCGACTGGCGCATCGTGGTTATCGGTGACGGGGACGATCTCCCCCGGTTGCGCCGGGAAGCCGCCCGGGTCGGCGTCGACAAACGGGTCACCTTTACCGGTTTTGTGGATCAAGCAACCAAAGTCGATTATTTGCGGCGGGCCCATGTCGCGGTCTGCCCCTCACTAAAAGAGGGATGGGGCTTAACCAATATCGAGGCCAACGCCTGCGGCACCCCGGTGATTGCCGCAGACGTCCCGGGATTGCGGGACTCGGTTCGCGACGGGGAAACCGGATTATTATACCCGCACGGCGCGATTCCGGCGTTGACTGACTGTCTCAACCGCGTGTTGACCGATGAAACCTTGTGGAACAACCTTATCACTGGTGGATTATCGTGGTCGGCAACCTTTCAGTGGGATGCCGCCGCCAAACAGACCGAAGCGCTGTTGGCGGAGACGGTCCGCGACGCCTGAGGCAGCACGATGAGTATGCGGCGAAAAGCAATAATCGGCACGGTAGTCTCGCTGGCCATCTTGATCGCGATGCTGTTGGTCATTGATTATCAGCAGTTGTGGTCAGCGCTGCGGCGAGCAGACTATTGGTATCTCCTGCCGTTCGTCGCCATCGTGATTTTCAGTATGGTGCTCCGCGCCTGGCGCTGGCGGCTGATCGTCAATCCGCTGGGCAAAGTGCCGCTGCGGCGTCTGTATGCCTCCGTCATGATCGGTTTTATGGCCAACAATGTTCTGCCGGCCCGGTTGGGGGAGGCCGTGCGGGCGTACTCCCTGGGGGCCAAGACCGGGATTTCGCGTTCTGCGTTGTTCGGCACAATTATCGTGGAACGGATTTACGATTCTTTTACGTTGCTTTTTATGCTGTGGCTGGTGTTTTTGTTTTCCAAGGTGGCGACAACCACTGATGCCGCGGCAATAAAGTCCTTTGGTTTTATCTTCCTGGCCATTAATATCGTCCTTCTTGTTCTGCTGATTTTTCTTCAGCGGAAGACCGAACCGACGTTGGATTTTCTGGGCAGAATCAGCCGCTGGTTGCCGGAACGGGTCCGCCGCCCGGCGCGTGGCATTGCGGAGAAATTCGCCCGCGGCCTGACGCTGGCGCCGGATTTTAAATCGACCATCGGTATCGCCATCTCGTCGGTATTACTCTGGACCATTATGGCCCTCTCCAATTATCTGATCTTTCTGGCCTTCGGCTACGGGCCTTACCCGGATGATCCGGTCCACTACCTGCCGGTTGAGGCGTCGTTTGTGGTACTGGTAGTAGTCTCACTGGCCATTACGGTTCCCTCGACACCCGGCTATTTCGGCGTTTACCACGCTGGTTGTGTGCTGGCACTCAAAGCCTACCTCGACCTGCCGGATAAAAGTTTCATCAGCGAAGCGGCCGCGATCGCGATTGTCATGCACGCCGCGCAGTACCTGCCGATTACCCTGCTAGGTTTCTATCATTTGAAGGCGGAACACCTGCGCCTCAAGACCGATGAGGGGGTGGTGGAGATGGAAAAAGAAGAAGACACTGGCGCAGCGGTAGCAAAACAAAAGGTGGATCGTCCAGAGGCCAGGTAACCACTGCGAAGGCCCGATTTGTATGGCGCAACGCATCTCATCCTCGGTTTTCCGCCTGGCTCGTCGTCCGCTGTTTTGGCTCATTCTCGCCTGCTTTGCTATCCGGGTTGGCTATATCGCCAGTGGGGCACCCACACCGGTGCAATTCGATGCGCGCATCTATGTATCCAGTGCCGTTGTTCTACCCTTGCTAGTGTCGCATCCGAAATTAATGCTTGACCGGGACGCGCAGGAGTCGATCAGCTACGATCTCGTATACGGTGATCGATTGCAGGGTGAGACGGTGAAGTGGCTGTACTATGCACCGCCGACGTTCGCACAGGCAGTCGATGGAATCTTTTTCGCCGGCCCAGTGTATCCGGCAATTCTGAGTGTGCTCTTTTCACCCAACTGGTCGGACTTCACCGCGGCCAGAATCTTCAACGCTGCCTGTGACGCCGCCACCTGCGGATTATTGTTCTGGCTCCTGGCCATGACCGTCGGGCGCTGGGGCGGCTATTTAGGTGCCGCGTTGTTTGTGATTTATCCGGGAACGATCATAAAATGTGGTGAGTTGAACCTCGAACCGATTTCTGCGCTTGGGGTAACGCTGGTGATTGCCCTCTCGATCTGGGGGCTTCAGCAAAACCGCCTCCGTGGCTTGTTCTTCGCCGGCCTGGTTGCCGGCGTACTGGTACTCACCAAGGCAGCCCTGACCTTGTTGATTATCTTCATCGGTCTTGCCGTTGCCATCGTCGCAATATTGGGCCGGCGGTCAATATCGCGAACATTACTGACAATGGCAACCGGATTTATCATTCCGGTCCTTCCCTGGGTGTTACTGGTCTGGATCAGGTACGGAGTGCCGGGAGTGCGGGATCCGAGTTACGGCAGTGCCAATTTCCGCTCTTCGAATATCCTGGCGGATCGTGGATACGATTTGGACCAGGCCCGCCCGGATTTCTGGACGTATCCGGTGTACCAAAAGATTGTTTCGCAGCCCGGCGCTTATGTGCATCTGTATCTGGAAAAGTTTTACCGACTTTGGAACCGTTCCTATAATGATTATCGCATTCCTCTGCTCACCGGTGTCGGGGCGCAGGTTTGGTTTCATCGCTTGCTGGCCCTGTTGGCCATACTCGGGGTCTTTTTTTGGCCGAGGAAAGAGAATGATGCCCTCGGGCTCATACCGCTGGCGGCGATTGTGTATATTTCTGTCCTGCATACTGTTTTTCATTCACTCACTCGCTACGCGTTGCCGGCGATTCCGCTGTTTATTGGCGCGGCGGCGGTCGGGGTTCACAGCCTGCGGGTAGAGCACCGAACACCACTCACAGTATCGCGCTGGGGGCCGATTGGCATTTTGGCAATTCTCACCTATCTTGCGTGGGAATGGTTAGATGTTGCGATTATGCTCGGGCTGTTGCCGGGCGTGGCGCCGGCAACCGGCCAGGTACTGGTCAACGGGATACGGGCGGCAATCTTGATTGTCGATCTGTACGCGCTCTGTTGGCTTTTGCGATGTACCCCCCGGGCCAAACTCGCCGGTACGGTTGCACTGATTGGTGGATTGGCATTGTTGTGGGTGCGCGGTTTACCGCAGGAAACCTGGGCAGAGTGGTCAACCAAACTATATCGGCCTCAGCAAATGGTCGAGCGCGAGATTGTGACCCCTGTCGGTTTTGATTGGCGGCAGGTTGTCGACATGCGGCTGGTCCTGGACATTCAATCGGGCGGCGGGGAGGATTTCACGCTGTACGTGCAAGTTGATTCGACAGTTATTGCATTGCCTGAAGGGGAATTCTCTCAGAGTTTTTATCCGAAACCGGCCTACCGGCCCTTTTTGCGCGCCTATGGGAAGAAAAAAGAAGAAATCCGCCAGTGGGTGGATATTGCGGTGACGAAAGAACATGTGCAATCGCTCATCACGACGGGGCGGTTGACTGTGCGTGTCTGGGTCGCGCACGGTGGTTCACACAAAAATTATGTTCGCGTCTATGGAAATTACCGCGTCGGTGACTGGGATGACTGGCAAGGGCCGACGTTTTTGTATCCCTCGGTCGAGCGCTTGTATGAAGAGGGTGACCCCCGCGTGTGGGAGACCATTCCACGGAAACTGGTCAGTGCGGAAAACCGCTATATATCCGCACGCGGGAGTTCCGCGCAGGATCTCTCAGAAATGTCCGGTCGCCAAACCGGCGACTATCGTATATTGTTAATAGCGAAAATGAGCAACAATCAGAACGTGTTTTTCTGATTTGGGGTTGTTATGATTAATGTTGGAGTCATTGGAGCGGGCTACTGGGGGCCGAATCTTGTTCGTAACTTCAATTCGCACAGCGATTGCACGGTGGTCATGGTCGCCGACGCGAAACGCGATCGGCGCGATTTCGTCAAAGCCAACTATCCGGCAATTGAGGTTGTCGCTGACGGAGATGCGGTGGTCACCGATTCCCGCGTAGATGCGGTCGTCATCGCCACCCCGGTAGCCTTGCACTTTGCTATTGCCCGTCGTGCGCTGCAAGCGGGTAAACACGTTCTGTTGGAAAAACCCATGACCGCCGCCGCCGCAGAAGCAGAGGAACTCATCGAACTGGCGGCACAGAAGAAGCGCTGCTTGATGGTCGATCACACATTCCTTTATACCGGTGCCGTGCGGAAGATAAATTCCCTGGTTGCGAACGGTGATATGGGGGATATCCTCTATTTTGACTCAGTCCGGGTTAACCTGGGTCTCTATCAGCACGACGTCAACGTGTTGTGGGATTTGGCGCCGCACGATGTCTCGATTATGGATTCGGTGATGCAGGACAAAGTCGTCGGCGTTTCCGCTATCGGAAGGCGGCATTTCAGTGAGTCTCTGGAAGATATGGCTTACATGACCGTGTTGTTCGACACCACGGCGATCGCGCATTTTCATGTTAACTGGATTGCCCCCGCGAAAGTACGGACCACGCTAATCGGCGGCACTAAAAAGATGATCGTCTACGACGATATGCAATCCAGCGAAAAAGTGAAAGTGTACGACAAGGGTGTCGAGATTGTCCCGGATGAGGAAGCACGGCGGCAGGTGCTGGTCGAATACCGGGTAGGCGACATGACCGCACCCAAAATTGAGACCACGGAAGCGCTGAAGCTGATGTCCCGCGAGTTCTTGGACGCGATTACGGAAGACCGTACGCCACTGACCGACGGTAAGGCGGGACATCGTATCGTGCGAATCCTCGAGGCAGCCAACCAGTCTATGGCCCGGAACGGCACGCTGGTGGAAATTAACTAATCCGGCCCGTCCACAACTTCCATGAATGCATCTCCCACGCAGAACGTCCGTGCGCTGGTCGCGATTGTTGTTTACAATGAAGGCGACAAATTACGCACGACGTTGCAGTCGATTCCGGAAGAGCATTCGTTCGACGTACTCATTGTGGACGATGCTTCCACCGATGATGTCGATTCCATTCTGGCCGAATATCCGTATCCCTCGGTGCGACATCAGCGGAATGCCGGTGTCGGACGTGCGATAAAAACAGCGATTGCCTACGCCAAAAAGCACGGGTACGATACACTGGTGGTCGCCGCCGGTAACGGCAAAATGCAATTGCATGAGGCGGAAAAACTGCTGGCCCCGATCCGGGAAGACGGAGTGGAATATGTACAGGGGTCGCGGTACCTGGCCGGTGGCCGGTACGAAAACCTTCCACTGTTTCGCAAAATAACCATTCCCATTTTCACCTGGCTGGTGTGGCTGTTCACCGGCTATCGCGGGACCGATGCGACGTGCGGTTTCCGCGCGTACAAACTAAGTATGTGTGAATTGCCCGGTATGGACATCTGGCAGGACTGGCTGGATAAATATGAGTTCGAGTTTTACATACATTATTATGTCATGAAACACCGGCGCAAAATTCGGGAAGTCCCCGTGTCGATGATTTATCCCAAAACCATGCGAAATTATTCCAAGATCAAGGTAATTACCGGGTGGTGGAGTATGTTGCGCCCCTGGATCTTTCTCAAACTCGGTTTGCGAAAATAGATGGTTTCTCACGAGAGTAGGTGGCAATGTCCAGTAATCAGGTAACCGCTGATTTTTCCCGTATCGCGCCGGACGTCAAATTCGGGCGGGGGGTCAAGCTGTTTGGTTTCGTCAACTTGTATGGGTGCGAAATCGGTGATGACTCAAAAATCGGCTGTTTTGTTGAAATCCAGAAAAATGCCTTAATTGGCAAGCGGGTCAAAGTCTCCAGCCATACCTTCATCTGCGAAGGTGTCACGATTGAGAACGAGGTCTTTGTGGGACACGGGGTGCTGTTCATTAATGACCGATATCCCCGAGCGACCGCAGATGATGGCGATCTCCAGACCGAGGCTGATTGGGAGGTCGTGCCCACGCTGGTCAAACGCCGCGCCTCGATCGGCAGTGGAGCGGTGATTTTGTGTGGGGTCACCATCGGCGAGGACGCGGTGATCGGCGCAGGTGCGGTGGTGACCAAAGATGTCCCACCACGCGCGGTGGTGGCCGGTGTGCCGGCCCGGCTTTTACGCACGTTGGAGGAGAACGGACCGCTGGCGTAGTCGGCGGCGAATTGTTATACTGAGCCCTCTAAAAGATAGAGAGTTGGCGAAGGGAGAGAGAATGAACGTTGTTGTCTGCATAAAACAGGTTCCGGAGATCGAACGGGTTACAGCCGATGCCGATTCGGGCAAAGTAGTCATCCCGGAGGGATCCTCAATGGTCAACCCGTTCGATGAGTACGCTCTGGAAGAGGCGCTGGTGATTCGCGAAAAGCACGGCGGGACTATTACTGCGGTCACCATGGGGCCGGAAAACGCTACAACCGCCCTGCGCTCCGCCCTGGCACTGGGCGTCGATAATGCGGTCTTGCTCAGCGATCCGGCGTTTGAAGGGTCGGACGCCGCGGCAACCGCGACGATTCTCGCCGCCGGGATCACCAAAATTGGTGATGTCAATCTGGTGCTCTTCGGCAAAAATGCCGTGGATACCGATGCGTCGGCGGTCCCGGGGTATGTCGCCGGCGTTCTGGACTGGCCGCAGGTGCTGTTTATCCGTAGGTTTGTCGAGCTTTCTGATTCCGGCGCCAAAGTGGAGCGGATGACCGAGGATGGTTATGACGTGTGCGAATTGCCCTTACCGGCGGTCTGTTCGGTGGTCAAGGAGATCAACGAACCGCGCTTGCCCTCTCTGAAAGGAAAGATGAAGGCCAAAAAGGCGCCAATTACGACCTACACCGCAGGTGACCTCGGGGTCGATACTACTGTCGTCGGGCCGAATTCCCCGACAAAAATTACCAAATCCCAACCGCCACCACCGCGGAAAAAGGGCGAAATCCTGGAAGGCGAACCGGCGGAGGTCGCGCAACAGTTATTCGAGAAACTGCGGGCGGATCAGGTAGTCTGAGCGAAAAACACAGGAATTTTCCAGCGGAGACGAAATTGACCGGTAGCGATAGATCTGCGGGTGCCGCCGAACCTTGCCGAATGGCACGAAAGGCCATAGGGTTGGATGATCGGAGTTGACATCGTCTCGGATTTTCGTATACTCCAAGTTTTGGATTGATCGCAGGAACTGTACGGAGATTGTAGCAAAGGAGCAACCGGTGAGAGAATTCACCATCGAAAACATCCGGAATTTCGGGCTGTTCGGCCATGGCGGAGTTGGTAAGACATCATTGGCGGAGGCGGTGATTTACACGGCGGGTGCAACGAATCGCCTAGGCAAACCGGATGAGGGCACTACGGTTGCTGACTATACCGACGAAGAAATCGCCCGTAAGATATCGATCTCGGCTTCGCTGCTCCACGCCGAGTGGAAGGGCAAGAAAATCAATATGATCGATACGCCGGGGTACGCGGATTTTATCGGCGAAGTGTATGGCGCTCTGCGTGTTATCGATATAGCAGTGCTCCTGGTTTCGGCGTCCGCCGGTATCGAAGTGGGCACCGAACAGCTGTATGAACTTATCGACGAACGGGAATTGCCCCGGGCGTTCTTTATCAATAAAATGGAGAAAGAACACGCGGACTTCCAAAATTGCGTCGATCAAATCCGCGAAGTGTTTTCTAAGCGCGCGGTCGCGATTATGTTGCCCATCGGCAACGCCGCCGAATTCTCCGGCCTGGTTGATATTGTGCATAAGAAAGCCTTTACCTATGACGATAAAGGCAAGGCCAAAGCCACCCCTATCCCTGACGATATGCAGGGCGTAGTCGATGAGGCCCGCGCTTCGCTGATGGAGGCGGCGGCGGAATCGGACGATGCTCTGTTGGAAAAGTTCTTCGATGCCGGCGAGTTGACCGACGAGGAGATTGTCGCGGGACTGCGCAAAGGGATTGCGGCCGGCGGCATTTATCCGGTGATGCCCGGCTCGGCGGGGAAAAATATGGGTGGCTCGACGATGCTCGATTTCGCCGTCGATTATTTCCCCTCTCCACCGGAGCGTCCTCCCGTGGTGGGGAAGAAACCGGGAACCGACGAGGATGTGGAATGCCCCCACGATCCCGCCGCGCCGGCGTGTGCCTTCGTTTTTAAGACTATTGTCGAACCCCACGTAGGTGAGCTTTCACTGGTCCGAGTCTTTTCCGGTACCTTGACTCCGGGGCTGGACCTGGATAATCCGACCCAGGAAGATGCGGAGCGGGTGGCGCAATTGTATGCCTTGAACGGCAATAAACGGATCGAGATACCGAAGATCTCAGCCGGTGATATCGGTGCATTAGTCAAACTGAAAAACACGCACACTGGAGACACCTTGTGCGACAAGAAATCTCCGGTCATTCTGCCCACCATTAATTTTCCCTCGCCAATTTTTGAAATGGGTGTCCACACCAAAGCCAAGGGTGATGAGGAAAAGATGGCGACCGGCATGACCCGAATTCACGAGGAAGACCCGACATTTTTCTACAAAGTGTTCGCCGATCTCCGCCAGACAATCATGTATGGTCAGGGGGAGATGCACTTCGACGTCATCATCAGCAAGTTGAAACAACGCTTCAATGTCGAAGTCGAACTGGAAAAGCCACGCATCCCGTATCGTGAAACCATCAAAGGCAAGGCGGAAGTCCACTACAAGTATAAAAAGCAGACCGGTGGGCGTGGTCAGTACGGTGATGTTCACATTCGGTTGAAACCGCTGCCACGCGGTGAGGAGTTTGAGTTTGTCGACTCGATTGTCGGCGGGGTAATACCGTCCAAATTCATCCCGTCCGTCGAAAAAGGCATCAAAGAAGCTATGCAGTCCGGGGCGCTCTCCGGTCACCCGGTGGTGGACGTTTTAGTTGAGTTATTCTATGGCTCCTACCATGATGTTGACTCATCTGACCAGGCCTTCAAAATGGCCGGCTCGATGGCCTTCAAGGATGCGTTCATGAAAGCCAAGCCGGTGTTGCTGGAGCCGATCTACGAAATCGAAGTCAAAGCACCCAACGATAACGCCGGCGATGTGATGGGCGACCTGTCGTCGAAACGTGGGAAAATCATGGGCATGGACCCGCAGGGGAAATGGCAGGTGGTTAAAGCCCAGGTGCCGCTTGCGGAACTTTACAAATATTCCGTCACACTGCGCTCATTGACCCAGGGTCGAGGCCGGCACACCCAGGACTTTTCCCACTATGAAGAAGTTCCCCGGGACATTGCCGAAAAAGTAGTTGAGCAAGCAAAACGGCAAAAAGAGGAAGTCGCGGCATAACGCTATGAGGAAACCTAATACTATAATGGCGGTGGGCTTTGTGCTGGCCGCCATTCTTCTTGATTCCGGGATTGCTGGTGCTCAGTTTGGAATCATGGTGTACGGCGGGGGTACGGTGCCGGTCGGTGAATTCGGCCGCATGGATGTCGAGCGCACTCCTCCCAGGTCCGGAGCCACGGAGGGGCACCTCTACGGGGCCGAGGCGGCGTGGCGATTTACCGTGGCTTCAATCCCGACCATTCTCAGCGTCGGCTATGCCGAAAGCCACTTTGGTAATGATGCTCCAACTAATATCCTCAGTGATACAATGCAATTTGTAACCCCGGAGAGCCAAATTGCATTTGAGGCATTCCGAGCCGGGATTTACGCCGTTCCATGGAGAGATTGGAAGGTTTCTCCCACAATTGGTATTGGGGTGCAGTATGGAAAGTTAAGTGCAAATTCTCAGGTCTTTTTAGGGCCCAATAGCAACGCACAAGGCACTGACCATCCCGTTCACTTGCTGGGAACCTCTGAATCCGACTATCTTTTTGGTATTTATGGGCTTGCTGGGTTAACTGTAAAGACCTCAGATTACCTCAGCCTAATCGGTGGATTAACCTATAATTTCCTTTTCTCGGAAGGCGTTGAACGGACGGATACCTTTTCACCGAGAGGAGAGGGAAATGTGCAAATCGCAATGGATGAAGTAAAATCCGATTTCGAGTGGTGGGACGTGCGCGCCGGCGTCATCCTGTATTTCCCGGACCTTGGCCTGTAACCACGATATAACCGCTAATGAATCAGCCCATCTCAGCATTGCCGATTTTTGCTTTACACACTATATTTTCCGGAGATAATAGCACTCTTCATGGGGAGGTGACCCATGTCTGGTCATAGCAAATGGGCATCCATTAAGCATAAGAAAGGGAAACTCGACGCCCAACGCGGCAAGATTTTCACCCGCCTCATCCGGGAAATCTCAGTGGCGGCCCGCGACGGCGGCGGTGATCCGGAGAAAAACCCCCGGCTGCGCACGGCAATTGCGGCCGCGAAAGCGCAAAATATGCCGGCGGATAATATCAAGCGGGCAATTCAAAAAGGAACCGGCGAGCTTCCCGGCGTAAGTTACGACGAAATTACCTACGAGGCTTACGGACCAGGCGGTGTCGCTATTCTGATCGAAGTCTTGACCGACAACAAAAACCGCACCGTGGCCGAAATCCGCCACCTGCTCTCCAAGCAGAATGGGAGCCTCGGCGAGACCGGCAGCGTGAACTGGATGTTCAACAAACAGGGCTTCATCCAGGTCCCGGCAGAAGGGACTGACGAAGATGCGCTGATGCTGGCGGCGTTGGATGCCGGCGCCAGCGACGTGAAACAGGAAGACGAGACCTACGATATCTATGCCGAACCGGGCGATTTGGAAAAGGTGCGCGAGACATTGGAAGAATCCGGATTTCCCATTCAGTCCGCTTCGCAATCCATGATTCCGCAATCGACCGTGAAGTTGGAGGAAAAGGAGGCGGGACAGATTTTGAAATTGATCGAATCGCTGGAGGAACACGATGATGTTCAGAACGTCCACGCCAACTTCGATATCGAGGACGAACTGATCGAAAAACTCGCCGGCTAATGGTCGTTTAAATATTTTCGGCATGCGATGCCAGCGCTCCGGCTTGCCGGAGCGTTTTGCATTGAAGGAGATGATTGCGGTTGCTGTCCTGCGCATCGTAGTGTATCCTGAGATTATGTAGCGACTGTTGTGATGATCAAGATATTTTTGGGTTCCAGTACTCCTTTCTG
>CAYWVO010000017.1:0-64415 GCA_964461835.1 uncultured Ignavibacteria bacterium
ACTAGTGTCATTTCTTCGAGCGGCTCTTACGCGCGACTTTCTTCCGCGTCTTTTTGGCCGGTTTCTTTCGTTCTTGATCCAAAGCCTTTTCCAACTCTTGCCGTAAGAGATTTTCCAGGCTCTGCTGTGCAGGGTCATAATCCAGGAGCGCGATCTGAAAGACTTCGTCGACATGCTCCACGGGCAGATATTTCATGCTTTTACTGATCCCGCGCGGGATTTCCTTTAAGTCCTTAACATTTTGTTTGGGGAACACGATTGTATTAATGCCGGTGCGATGTGCGGCAGCGATCTTTTCCCGCAAGCCGCCGACCGGCAAAACCTTGCCCCGGAGAGAAACTTCACCGGTGAACGCCACGTCGTTGCGGATCGGCCGGTTGGACATCACCGAGGCCAATACCAGACACACCGTAATCCCGGCCGAGGGCCCGTCTTTGGGGATCGCACCGGACGGAAAATGAATGTGCACGTCATATTTGGTGAAGTCTCTGGTCTTGATACCCAGCATATCCGCGCGCGAACGAACGTACGAATGCGCCGCCTGGATCGACTCCTTCATGATATCGCCGAGATACCCGGTAGTGTATACCGTACCGGAGCCGTTCATGCGCAGGGCCTCGATCATCATGATGTCCCCGCCGGTATGGGTCCAGGCCAGACCGGCCGCCACGCCAATCTCGGGCCGGAGTTCCGCCATCTCCGGAATGAACACCGGCGTACCCAGCAGCTTCTCAATCGCGCCGACATTCACCCGGGTAAATGGCCGTCGCCGCAACGAGCGATCCGCAGCCAGGCGACGGAAGATCACCTCCAGGTTCTTTTTCAGACCGGCCAAGCCGGATTCCAGCGTATACTCACGAATAATTTTGCGTACCGCCCCTATCGTGAAGCTGACATCTTCCTCGTTGAGGGCATGTAAATCAATTAACTGTGGGATGAGATGTTGGAAGGCGATTTCAATCTTCTCGTCTTCGAGATACCCCGGCAAATCGATGAACTGCATGCGATCGGCCAACAATTCCGGGACCGCGTCATCGGAGGTGGCCGTCGCCACGAACAGCACCTGCGAAAGGTCATAAGGGACGCCGAGATAGTAGTCAATGAATGATTTGTTTTCGCTGGGATCAATCGCCTCCAGGATGATACCGGATAAGTCCGGCCGATCGGTCTCCGAGAGTTGGTCCACCTGTTCCAACAAACACACCGGTGAATTGGTGCCCACGTCGGCCAGCATCCGCAAGAAACGGCCCGGCATAGCCCCCGGAAACGTGCGCCGGTTTCCTTTCAGTGTCGTCTCCGACCGCAGCAGGCCCAGGTCAATGGCAAAACATTTGCGGCCCAAAGCGCGCGCCACGACTCGCCCCAGCAAAGTCTTACCCGAACCCGGCGGACCGATCAGGCACGGAATGGACCCACCCTGCCGGGCCGAGGCCGGCAAGGTCAGAAACTCCAGCAACCGTTCCTTCGCCATCATCTGCCCGTAGAATCCCTTATCGACAAACTGCCGCACGCTGGACGGATCAGGCGCCGGCGGGGGATCGGATGACCACGGCAGCGAGACCAGCCAATCGATATAGTTGCGCACACCAACATATTCCGCCGAGGCCGTGGATAATACCTGCAATCGTTCCAGTTCCAACCGGGCCTGCCCGGCAACCTCCGGTGGCAATCCGGCCGATGCAATCCGTTGCTCCAGTCGAGTAACTTCATTGACTGTGGGATCGGTCTCGGCCAGTTCCTTGCGAATTTCATCGAGTTGCGCCCGCAAGAATATCTGCCGTTGATGTTGCTCCACATTGGTGTGAGCGCGCTGGGACAGTTCTTCGGCCATCGTCTGGCCGATAATCTCATCCCGCAAGATCGATTTCAGCAGAGTCAGCCGCTCGACAACATCAATCGCATTGAGGATACGACGCCGGTCGGCAATGGCAATATGAATAACCGAAGCGACCAAGTCGGCAAAACGGCCGGGTTGATCCTGAGAGAGATGAAATATATTGGCGTACTCGGATGGGTAAGCGGGAGACTTATCAATCAACCGTCGCACTTGTGCAAAACATTCAGTAACCAGTTGTTTGGCCTGCGGTTCATCAAATGGGGGCTCGTCAATAGTGTCGATTTCGGCCAGCGTGTAGGGTTCACTTTGGCTGATTCGCCGGAGCATTACTCGCTGGTGACCATCCAACGTAACCTGCACCGTGTTATCCGGCATCCGCTTCTGATTGATAACCTGACCTTGAACGGCGACGCTGCTTACGCGTTCCGGATGAATTGCCCCATCCAAGTCACCTTCCATGTGCGCAACCACAATCGGTGTACTTTCATCATTCAGCGATTCTAACAACCGCAAGTTATAAGGCATCCGGAGCGGAACAGTTATCGTACCCTGTGGAAATACGATGGCCGAATTCAGCAAAAGACAAGGCACCGACGAGTGCCCGGATAGACTTTTCCGCCTATTTTGGTGGTCAAATCCGCGATTTTTTTCCGAAAATTCCATAATTTGCCTCTAACACGCGATTTTTCGACCCATAATAGGAAAAATCGGCTCCTCTCACCTTCCCCATCACTAGTATACTCCGCCGAAGGATATAAAGCAGGTCAAAAAGCGAGGCTTCAGGAGCAGGAAGAAGCGGTATAATCAGTAAAGCCGTGAACGACAATCCATTACATAGATACAATGATCCCAATTTATTAAGATTGCGTTAAGAAAACAGGGGAATAGTATGATTCGGCACCGGATATCAAAACAGGCCCAAGGTGACGCCGGCCAGCACCGTTGTCAAACTCACCGAGTTATCGCCGACATCGACTTTGGCGACCCGCGCCTCACCGAAAATCCTGATCGGCGTCATCGGCGGTCCGAATGACGCACCGACAAGTACATGAAATCCGGTATGCCAGTCATCCTCCGGGAGCAGGACTTCATTGTTCACCCAATTAAGGTCGTCCGGTACGTCCATTTTGTAAACTAAGCGATGGACATTGAGCCCCGCCCCGAGATGCGCACCCCAGATTCCACTGATTAGCTTAAGTCTTCCCGTCAGGTAACCCGCATAGTCTTTCACCGTCAGATTTACATCCCCGGAAGAAAACGGCGTTCCATTGCCAGGAGCTTCGAAGAATCGATCGTAATCCCGGGAGGCGTACTCTCCGGAGGCCTCTACGCTGATTTTATAAATCGAGAAAACCGTGACGTGCCCGCCGAACATGGTAAGATCGTCCGGCTCAATACCATCGTCTTCCAGAACCGGATGATCATAACTTGCAACCAGTCCTGCGCGGATGCCAATTCCCATCCCGCCAATCGCCGGCGCAGTGGAGGGCAAGAGAAAAAACACACAAATTACAATGACAGCGGCAACGAGCGTTTTGCGAATCATTTCCCTCCCCCTACCCGGCGAGCGGCGTTTCCGCCTTGCTCCGGGTCTCGGATTTTTCCTCGTCCGGTTGGCGCGTGCCGGTCAACCGGACGATGATTATTGATGCCTCATATAGAATATACAGCGGTCCGGCTAACATAAGCTGGGAGAACACATCCGGTGACGGGGTAATCGCCCCGGCCACCAGCAGAATCGACACAATTGCATAGCGTCGTCCCTTGCTGAGCGTGCGATGCGTGATGATCCCGGCCTTGCCGAGAAAATACGAGATCACCGGCAACTCGAACACTACGCCAAACGCCAACACCATCCAGGCAGCAAAGCTGAGATATTTCCCTATCGAAATCAGCGGCTTGAGGTTTTCCGTCCCAAACCCAATCAGGAATTTTGTGCCCACCGGCAATACCACCAGAAAGCAAAATGCCCCCCCGCCAACGAAGAACATCGTCCCGAACAAGACCACCGGCACCACCATCTTGACTTCATGCCGATAAAGACCGGGGACGATAAATTTCCACAGTTGATAGAGAATGACGGGAATAGAGGCGATCAGCCCGGCAAACAACGCGATCTTGATCCGGACAGCGAAAGCCTCGGTGGGCGCCATGAAATAGACTTCCCCAACGGGCTTGGTGAGAACGTCAATCATATCCGTGGCGAAAAAGTACCCGACAATCGAGAGAATCAACACCGACGTCACGCAGATAATAAGCCGCCGCCGGAGTTCCTCCAGGTGTTGAAGAAATCCCATGTTTACCGGGTCGTCGGCCATTATCTACTCCAGGAGCCGCTTGAGTTCCGCCATGAATTCAGTCTTGTCCTGAAATTTCCGGTAGACTGAGGCAAAACGGACATAGGCGATCTCATCGGTCTTCCGCAGCATATCCATTACCGTTTCACCAATCTGCTGGCTGCTGACTTCCGCCCGCGACAGGTTATGCAAATTTCGTTCGATTTCGTCCACCATGGCGCTGATCTTCTTGTCGGAAACCGGGCGCTTTTTACAGGCGAGACGGATCCCCTCGATGAGCTTTGAACGGTCGTACGGTTCGCTGTGCCCATCCTGCTTCAACACCCGTAATTCCACCCGCTCGATATATTCGTAGGTGGTGTAGCGTTTCTCGCAGGATACGCACTCGCGGCGGCGGCGGACACCCCGGCCGTCCTGCACTGCGCGTGAATCGATCACCTTATCTTCTCCGTGACCACAATACGGACACCGCACTCGCCACTCCTTACGTTACGGTCAACGACCAGCTTACCCGCACCGGCTCGCCAAAGGTCACCCGAAAACACTCATCAGCTGACCCGCCCGGCAGCGCCAACTCCAGATACCCCATACTGCCAAACAGTATACGAAACTCGCTGTCGGCCGCTTTAGGAGAACCCGAAACATACGAATTCTCGACTTTCCGGAATTCCAAATCCCGGAACCGGATGCGGATATCCTCGACGCCATGGGGGATATCTTCGTGACGGATCGAAAATATGATATTGCCGAAATGGTCTGTACCCACGACACCGCCGGTCAGTTCACAGTCCTCAACGGTTATCTCGGGCCATGGCAACGCCACCGGGTTGTCGACCGCCGGACCGAATTCATCAGGGCTCACGCCGGCGGCACAATACGCCGCCACCGGGGCAAAAACATCACGGCCATCGAAGGTCGTGGCTGGTCCGGGAAGAAAATACTTTTCGTTCTCCAGGGAGATAATTACCTCCGGCGGATCGCGCCGAAAGACCAGGGAAAAAACGCCATTGTCGGGGCCGACATAGATGCCGCGGGAGGTCATCGCCAGCAATCTTGGCCGCGCCGAACCAACCCCGGGGTCGATCACCGCCACATGAATCGTCCCGGGCGGGAACAGGCCGGTCGCAGCTTCTAATACCAGAGCAGCCGCAACAATATTTTGTGGCGGAATCTCATGTGCCAGGTCATGGACCTGCGCGCTTGGGCAAATTGAGGCGATGACCCCTTTCATCGCCCCCACATAGCCGTCCGACCAGCCAAAATCGGTGGTCAGGGTAATGATTCGCTCAGCCATCAATCCTCACGGTTCGGGAAATCAAGCAAATTGAGACCAATCTCTGCATCCTTCGCACGATTAAACTGTACTCCGGAGTCCAGGATGGCAAATTCACCAGTGACCAAAATGGTACCAGAGAACAGATGGCCGGAATGCGGGACCATCTCCTGGTCGGAAATCACTACATGCACGTGGATCACCGGCTCTTCCCCAAAATAACCAATATTGCCGGTCAGGCTGATCAACTCATATTTGCCGGGGAATTCTTTTCTCAGATATTCCCCACTGTCAACATCGAAATACCCCAAAGTCACCTTTTCCACCGCACCAATCCCGGAGATACTCCCGCCGCCGAGATTCCGCGTTTTGACGAACTTCCCTAAGGTAGTGATAACCTCCTCACCCTTGAAAAGGCGCACGAAATATCCGCCCGCAATCTCCTGATAGGTCATCATTCCTCCTCTGCTGCCTGCCAAGTTCAACAAATTGCCCCTCGGAGGCAAGCAGACATTCTGGTTTTCAATAGTTGGGCTTGGCAGATGTGGGAATTTGCGGTATGTTAGTAGACAATGAACGTGATGCAATCCCAAAATCCCCATGTGCTGACCTGGGCAATTGCGACAATTCAGGTTGCAGCGATCGTGTTTTTCAGCAGTACGGCTCTTGCGACGATCATCCCAGTAACCGGACAAATCACCAATGATACCACCTGGACTGCGGGCGATACGGTCCTCGTGTCCGCCTATATGACCGTGGCAGCCGACGCGGAACTGACCATTGATCCGGGAGCGGTGGTGATTTACGATGGGATGGATATAGCCGGCCGTCCGGTTGTGGCCTATTCACCCTGCGCGACCGCGCCATTCACCATTAGCGGTGCGGTCACCGGCGTATTGGAACCCACTGATCCACCAGATATCCCGCAGGCGTTTCATCTTTCACAGAATTATCCCAATCCCTTTAACGCCGGCACAACTATCAGCTACACACTCGACCAGCCTGGCGATGTCGCGTTCGAGATATTCAATATTCTGGGTCAACGCGTTTGGAATGACTACATCGGCCAACAGCCTGCAGGTCGCCATACCATCCACTGGAACGGGCGCGATTCCCGCGGGCAGGCCGTGCCGAGCGGCATCTACTTCTATCGCCTGTCGTTGGGCGAACAAACTCAGACGAAAAAGATGGTTCTGTTGAGATAGCCGATTACGATCGGCGGCAGAACTTTTTATCGAACTCAATCATCGGCACGCGCACCAGGGTCGGGCGGCCGTGCGGGCAGACATACGGATTCTTGCAGGCAAAGAGCCGGCGAAATAGTGCCCGCATTTCCGGCAAGGTCAGCGGATCCCCCGACATTATCGCCGCCCGGCAGGCATACGACGCGGCCGCACTCTTTTTCAAGTCTTCACCGGCTTTCTCCGCGGCAATGATATCATCCAGTACCCAGCGAAACAATTTAACCGGGTTCTTTTGTTTCCAGCCCGTCGGTACGCCTTCCAGTAGTACTACCTGATCACCGAATTCCCGCACCGAAAAACCCATGTTCCGCAGGAGACCCTGGTTCTTCTCGAACGTGTCATACTCAATGACTTCCAGATCGAGGGATTCCGGAAACAGCAGGCGCTGGGTCTCCGGTGGCGCTCCTTCCAGTTTGGCGAGAATTTCCTCATATAGCACCCGTTCGTGCGCGGAGTGTTGATCGATAATCAGCAAATCCTCCCCCGCGCGCGCCAGGATATACAAATTATGGAACTGCCAAAGGTCTTCAATACCGGAGACATCGCCCAATGCATTCTCCGTTGCCGGCATCGGGGCAGGTGCATCACCGGATTGAGGCGGGAGCGGTTCAGCGGCCCGGCTTGCATTTGCGGTCGGTCGCGGAGAAACTTCGGGGGGCGGCTGGTCCCAGGCGGTCCGATCCCATTGCAGGGGCAAAGTCGCCGACTCCCCGGCCTGCTCGTCTATTTTCGGCACCTGCATCTTACCGTCAAACGTCCCGAACGATTTATGATCCGAGAAGATTGTCCGATTAACCGCGTAATATACCAGATTGTGCAACTGTTGTTCACGCCGGAAGCGCACTTCACGCTTGGTGGGATGCACATTCACATCCACCCACAGCGGGTTGATATCGACAAACAACACGGCAAAGGGGAATCGCCCTTTGGGGATCAACTCGCCATACGCGGCGGAGAGCGCGTGATGCAGGCTCTTTGATTGAATGCGGCGGCCATTCACGAAATAGTACAGGTGATCACGCGTCGCGCGGGCAATTTCCGGTTTTCCGGCAAAGCCCTCAATCTCGATATCGCCTTCGCCCCCCGCAAAGGGCACTAATCGCTCGGTCATTTGCACGCCAAACAAATCAGCGAGTCTGTCGCGCATCGTCGCTGCCGCCGGCGTACGCAACACTTGTTTGCCGTCAACCACCAGGGTAAACGCCACCCGGGGCGCTCCCACCGCAAACGAGGTCACGGTACTGATGATGTGTTTTTTCTCGGTGGATTCTGCTTTCATAAATTTCTTGCGGGCCGGGGTGTTGAAGAACAGATTTTTCACGCTGATCCGGGTTCCCTCCGCGGCGCCCACGGTTTCCCGTTCGCCGACCTTGCCGCCCTCGAAGTAACGCCGTGCGCCCTGCTCAGTCCCCCGTCGCCGGGAGGTAATCTCCATGCGTGATACCGAGGCGATTGACGGCAGCGCTTCCCCGCGAAAACCAAAGGACGTGATCGACGTGAGATCATCCACCGTGCGGATTTTGGAGGTCGCGTGCCGTTGGACTGCCAGTTCGATCTCACCGGCGGTCATCCCCGCGCCATTGTCGGTGACCGTGATCTCTTTCTCCCCGGCCCCGGCGATTTCGATAGTCACCTGGCGGGCGCCGGCATCGAGCGCGTTTTCCACCAGTTCCTTCACCACGGAGGAAGGACGCTCAATGACTTCGCCCGCGGCGATTTGATCCACGAGGCGGTCGGGAAGTATGGTAATACGATCCTGGGACGTATGCGTTGTCATTACCTATGATACGGGGAAAATCAAGGCCGAGCCAGCCGCGTCAGGATTTATTGTCGCGGCAAAATGTCATCGAGGGGAAGTTTGTTGGTAATCACCGCCTCGCCACCGATTTCAATACCTGTCGGCTTCGCGCCGTCTCCCTCAACCGTAACCAACACCCGGCCCGGACTACCTATGATATCACCCTGCTCCCCGATATACTCCGCGCGTTTGGGCTTCTTGGAATCGATGTACTCATAGAAATATCCGCCTAGCGGTCCGTTGATCGCACCAGTGACCGGATCTTCTTTGATGCCATAACACGGCGCGAAAAACCGGCAATGCCAGGTGTGGCCGAGTTCAATAGTCTCACCGGTAAAAAAGGTGGCATTGTTCAGGAGAGATTCCCGCTCCATCCGGGCAAAATCGGGCCGCAGTTTCCGCAACGAACCGACGCCCATCGCCGGAAAAAACGGATACACATCATCAATGACCCGCGGCCAGAGGGTCATATAGTCGCTCGGATAAAACCCGAAGAGAGATTTAAGCTGTTCCTCCTTGACCTCCAGTGGTTCGAAATTCGGTAACGGTACTTGCAAGCGATGAATCTGTTTCTTGCCCTCGACTACTGCGCTCACCCGCAGCAGTCCGGACAAAGTCTCAATCTTTTTAGCCGAGCCATCGGTGGCAAATGAACTTTCCTCAGCAAGCACTTTGAGCGTGGCAACCGTGGCATGACCACAGAGGTTTACCTCCACGGTAGGCGTAAACCAGCGCAAGCGAAACGCGGCGGCGTCATCGGTGGAAGGAATCACAAAAGCGGTTTCGGAGAAGCCCATCCGGCGGGCGATCTCCTGCATCCGGTCATCGGTCAACCCGTCCGCCTGCGGCACCACTGCCGCGGCGTTTCCTCCTTCCGGATCACCCGTAAACGCCTTCACCGTGTAGATCAACCGTTGTTCGGTCATGTACCATTCCTCCACAAAATCTGCTTGCCTAACTTCCCCTGACCAAATTTACGCATAAACCGCCGCATGGCTGCGATAAAACATGCTGCAAATATCCACTTATTTTTCAGGCAACTCCAGGTCGACGACCGTGGCCCCCCATGCTCCCCCCGACCCGCCCTCATGCCGATAGGAGCGCACCGCCGGATGGCGGTCCAATGCCGCATGGACAATGCGTCGCAGGGTGCCGGTCCCCTTACCGTGAATAATGCGAATCGTGCTGATTCGTCGGTGCAGGCATTCATCGATGTACTCCGGAACCAGGTCCTTGACATCGCGTGGCTGAAAAGTGTGCAAATCCAGCGTCCCATCAATCGGGAATTCTTCCAGCTCTTCCTGCCCCTTGTCCATACGTGATATCACAGACGGTTTATTCTTTAATCATAGCCACGAGTTTCGCCAGCACGTTCAATGCCTGCAGCGGTGTCAATTCTTCGGTATCGACCTTTCGCAACTCCGCGATTGCCGGATGTTCCTCCTCACGGAACAGCGACGTTTGCTCTTTCGGGATCAAAGACGAGCGCCTGATCTTGCGCCGCAAGAGTTGAGATAACATCGGCGCAAAATTGCCGGCTTCGATATCCGCCAGAATCTCCATTGCCCGCTCCACTACCGGCCGGGGTATCCCTGCCAGCCGGGCAACATAAATGCCATAGGAATCATCGCACCCGCCGGGGACCACGCGATGCAGGAAAGAGACCGTATCGCCGGTTTCAGCCACCGCCATTTGAAAATTGGCGGCGCCGTCCAGTTTATCGGCCAGGGTGGTCAACTCGTGATAGTGGGTGGCGAAAACTGTTCGACAGCGCAGGTGGTGCGATTGCGCGATATGTTCGGTAACCGACCAGGCGATGGACAAACCATCATAGGTCGAGGTCCCCCGGCCGATTTCATCAAAGAGAATCAGCGATCGGGGGGTGGCATTGCGGAGGATCGTCGCGGTTTCGGTCATCTCCACCATGAACGTGGATTGATTTTTGGTTAAATCATCCGCCGAACCAACCCGCGTGAAGATGCGGTCAGCCACCCCGATCTCCGCCTCTGACGCCGGGACGAATGACCCTACTTGCGCCATCAGAGCAATCAACCCAACCTGGCGCAGATAGGTTGATTTCCCGGCCATATTTGGGCCGGTTAACAAGTGCAAAAACTCCTGCGGGTGGTCGATGGCTGTATCATTGGGGACAAAATCGCCAACCGCTCCGAGCCGCTCCAGAATAGGATGTCTCCCCTCCCGGATAACCAGGCGTGTATCATCATAGACCTGGGGACGGACATAGTCATTGGCCAGCGCGGCTTTGGCGAGCGCCGCCAGCGTATCCCAGCGGGCAATAACCTCGGCAGCGATCTGCAAATCCGCCAGACGCTTTTTGACGGTGTCCCGCAGTTCAAGAAACAGACAGTATTCGAGATCAAAAATCGTCTCTTCCGCTTTGGCAATCCGCTCCTCGGCGGTCTTCATTTCCTCAGTGATGTAGCGTTCCGCATTAACCAAAGTTTGTTTGCGGATCCAATCGGTCGGTACTTTGTCCTTATGGGCATGGGTCACTTCCAGATAATACCCGAAAACCTTATTATAGCCGACTTTCAACGAGAAAATTCCCGTTTGTTGTCGGAGGTTTGTTTGCAGTGAGGCCAGGTATTCGCGACTTTCACGAATTGAGTCAGTCAGCGAATCCAACTCCTCGGAATATCCTCTTTTGATTAATTTACCCTCAGTCAAGGACAGCGGCGGGTCATCGGTGATTGCCTGCTGCAAAAGTGATACTAAATCGGAGAAACCCGGCAACCGCTCGGCGTCCTGTTGCAATATCTCCGGCGCCGTTTCAAACAGCTGGACGCATGTGGGCAGGATTTCGACCGCGGCGACTAAGGAATTTAAATCCCGCGCATTGGCGCGATCCGTACCCAGCCGTCCCAAAAACCGTTCGAGGTCAAAAATACTTTTTACCTGATCGGTGAATTGGGTGAGGGCAGTACGATTGGTCACGAAAAACTCAACCGCATTTAGACGGCGTCCAACATGCTCAACATTCAACAACGGAGCAATCAGCCAGTCTTTCAGCAGCCGCTTACCCATTGGGGTGGAGCAGTGATCCAGCAATCCGAGTAGCGATTCTGTCCGGTTGCCGGTCTGGCGATTAGCGAGTAGTTCCAAATTCACAATCGTCGCCTGATCCAAGACCATTCGGTCATCCCGCTGTACCCGCACCAAGCCGGTGATATGGGCCAGGGCGGCCTTTTTGGTGTCGGCCAGGTAGTAGAGCACGCCGCCGGCCGCGCGCACGCCAGGGGAGATCGTGTCGATGCCAAAACCGGTTAACGATGCCGTCCCGAAATGCCGCTGCAATATTTGCGTGGTCTCGTCTTCGCTGAATCGCCAATCCGGCAGGGTGGAAGACGGAATCCCCAAGTCCTTTATCGCGGGATGTTCCGCCATCGATTCAGCAATCACCAACTCGCGTGGATCCCAAGCTGAGATCGTAACCGGCAGTTCTTCCTCAGAGCATTCATCGAAGACAAACGTGCCGGTCGTGACATCCGCAAAGGCTAATCCCCAGGATGGGTAATCCGACTTCAGCGAACCGCTGGCCTCCGACGGCGCGCACAATCCTGCCAGAAACTGTCGGTCGCTTTCGGAAACTGCCCCTTCCACCAGGAGCGTTCCCGGCGTGAGAATTTCCACCACGTCCCGTTTGACAATTCCTTTTGCCAGCTTGGGATCCTCGACCTGTTCGCAGACCACCACTTTTTTACCGGCGGCGGCGAGCTTTGCCAAATAGCGATCCGCCGAGTGATGCGGCACCCCGGCGAGAGGGATTTTCTCACTTTTGCCGTGGGCGCGGGAGGTCAGCGCGATACCGAGAATTTTTGCCCCCTCAATCGCGTCATCCCCAAACATCTCATAAAAATCACCCATCCGATAAAACACGATGTGATCCGGGTAGAGGTGCTTGAACTTCAGGAATTGCTTGATCAACGGCGTCTTGGCTTCAATATGTTCCATTATAGTCCTCGGAAACGGATCCGATTGACTAAGGTAAGGCCCCGGATGAGAAACCACAACGGGCCAGGGAAAAATGATGATTTGTGTTTTGCCACCGGGGGGAACACCGTATTGTTATGAGCCGGGCTGATTTCGAATACTTGGTCCCCGGCGGAGGATGATAATGGCTGATTTGGATGAAACGGTCTCTTCACCCTCTCCGGAGGGATTGCCGGAAGGGACACAAATAGATCAATACAAGATCGTCAGCCGTCTCGGCGCGGGCAGCATGGGGGAAGTCTATATCGCCGAGGATACCACCCTCGGCCGTAAAGTAGCGCTCAAACTGCTGCCGGCCATCTTTGCCCACGACGAACAGTCCAAGGCCCGGTTTATCCGGGAAGCGAAAGTCGCCGCCTCCCTCGACCACCCCAATATCGTCACAGTTCATCAAATTGGCGAATGCGAGAGACGTCCGTATATCGCCATGCAGCTCATTGACGGTAAGTCCTTGCACGACGTCCTCTTAGACGGTAAACCCAGCCTGCGTCGGGCCTTGGGGATTGCCATGCAAATCTGTGCCGGGTTGAAAACAGCCCATGACGCCGGGATCATTCACCGCGATATTAAACCCGCCAATATCCTCATCGACAAAAATCACATCGTGAGGCTGGTGGACTTCGGACTCGCGCGGGCGGTCGATGATCATGCACTCACCAGCACCGGCACGTTTCTGGGCACGTTTAAATATGCCTCACCGGAACAGATCAAAGCCCGGCCGGTGGATTCGCGATCCGATCTTTTTTCTTTTGGCATTGTGCTTTACGAACTGCTGACCGGTAAACTCCCGTTTAAGGGGGAAGATACCGCGGCGCTGATCTACTCCATCGCCCACAAGGCGCCTGAACCACTCGATACCGACACCGATGAGATCCCCAAGGGCTTACAGGATGTGATCAACAAGGCGCTGGCCAAGGAGCCAACGGAACGATATCAGAGTGCTGCCGAAATCTCAACCGCCATCCGTCACGTCGCCCGCGATCACGGAATAGACATCCCGCGCCTGCCGGGTGGAGAAGAATCCGGAATCCACAGTGGAGAGCCATTCCGAAAAAGAAAAACTAAATCTCCACTCCCGAAGATTGCGTTCGGGATTGTCACGCTGGCAGCATTGATTGCCCTCGCAGTCGTCTTCTGGCAATCCGGAGAGACCGGTCACACAACGCTAATCGTTAATCCCCCGGACGTCGAGAGTCTGGAAGTACAATGGAATGGGGATCCCTTATCGCCGGCAAAATCGGCTAATCGCTACTTTTTGCCATCTACCGAACAATCACAACGCCTTGAAATCAGTACGGTCGGCATTGTCGTGTTTGAGACAACCATGGTCGCGACGGCGGGAGGGGAAGTAGTTGTCGATCTCTCCTCTGCCCTGGCGAAATTGGACGAGGTCCTCGACACTGGAGATCGGCCGGATTCGGCGATTGTCACCTTTGCGCTCAATGTCCCGGGGACAGTGGAGGTTGAGAATGTTGGGCGCCGGTCGGGCGATACTGTCCAATTCAGGTTGCCGGCTGGGACGTATGACTACACTGTTTTCGCCGAGGGATACGAACAAACCTCCGGTTCGCTCGAGGCTCAGGCCGATGATTCGGTGGCAGTACCGGTTACTCTCGAAACACCTCCGCCTGATCTCGCTGAGCTTATTATTTCGGGAAACACCACAATAACCGTCACTGTCAATGACACCATCGAAAAGCGGGGGCGGGAATTGATGTTTAACCTCCCGCCCGGAACTCACTCATACCGGGCACGAGCTGAGGGATACGAAGATGAACGCGGCACCGTTGATCTCCCTGCTGCGGGTAATCAGCTTTCGCTCGAGCTGACCGCCGTCCCCACAACGACCACGGTCATTTTCTCGGTGAATCCTGCTGCGACGGTTACCGTTGAGGACGTCGGCAGCAAATCCGGTCGGGAAGTGGAGTTCGACATCGCCCCCGGCAGGTATGCCTACCAGATTTCGGCTGATGGCTACCAGTCTTCTTCCGGTGATTTTGAGGCGGTTGCTGAGCGGGATAAGGAGATTGCGGTTTCACTATCCAAAACGACCCCCAATTTGGCTCCCCTATCCTTTGCGGTCAATGTTGCGGCAACGGTCAGGGTTGACAATCAGTACACGAAAACCGGTAAAGAGGTATTCTTCAACTTACGTCCGGGCACACATCGGTATCAGATCTCAGCAGACGGGTACGAAACGACTTCTGGTTCCGTAGAGTTGCGACCGGGTGGCACTTCGGTGCCGGTAGTTCTGGCCGGAGAACCGGCGACATCGTATGTGATCTTCCGACTCAATACGAGGGCAACAGTGAGCATTGATGGTATCGGCAGTAAGACCGGTGCACAGGTGGATTTCGAGCTGGCTCCCGGCGCGTACCAGTATACCATTTCTGCCGAGGGATACCTCTCCGACAACGGCACTGTCCTGGTGCAGCCGGGTCAGAATGAAAATGTCCGGGTGAATCTACAGCCGGAAGCCGCGGAGACACCGGAAATAAGCGGCACGCTTCCCGCCGATCCGGACGAACCCGGTGTGGCCATCGAATCACTGACCACCGAGATGAACTACCAGGGCGGCATGCGGATTCATTTGTCCCTAATCACACAGCAGCTTGAAGGGGCGAGGCTCACCATCGGCGCGTTTTTCTACCATGACAATGGGCAAAAAGTCATTTGCCCGAATGCTCCGTCCGGCAGCCGGACCCCGTCCGGTCATGTCACTGCCCAGGGAACGCTGACGCCGGAGAGCGATAACAGCACGTACGACGATTTCACCCTGTTCCTGCCGTTGAACGCCTTCAACGACCTGGGTTCCGGCAAGTGGCCGCTCAAATTTCAGGTGCAGATTCAGGCCGGCGGAAAACTCTTCGCCACGTCAGATTGGCATAGTTTCCAGCTCACCCAGCGATGAGACTACCGGCCGATCAGCCGCCGACTGTTAATGATCAAACCGGTAACATAGACCGCACCGGCCGAGAGAATTATGGTCGCTCCCGCCGGCAGGTTAGGACCATAGCTGATGAGAAGGCCGGTAAGTGTGACCCCAATGCTCAAAATGACAGCGCCGAACATATTGCGATACAACGAGCAGGAGAACAAACCCGCGGTCGCCGCGGGGAGAGTCAGAAGTGCAATGACCATAACAATACCCACCACCGTGATAAGCAGCACCACAGTGGCCGCAATAAGGCATAAGATCGCCAAATAGTACAATTCCACGTTGATGCCCCGTAGGCGGGCAAACTCCTCATCAAACCATACCGCTTGAAACTGATGATAAAATGTCAGAGTCGCACCGACGATGATGACATCAAGGATCGCGATCAACCACAAATCCGCGGAGGTGACCATCAGGATGTTGCCAAAGAGGTAGCTGACCAGGTTTTCGTTATATCCCGGGGTTTTGGCGATAAAGATGATCCCGATTGCCATACCCACCGACCAGATCGCGCCGATCAGCGAGTCCTCCCGCTGGCGGGCCCGCAAACTCACCCAGCCAATGATCAGAGCCGCCAGTAACGCAACTACCACCGCACCGTAGAGCGGATGCAAAAAATCCCACCCGCGAGCGACCTGCAAATAGAAGGCAATGCCCATCCCACCCAGGATTGCATGGGCGATGCCGCCGGCGATATAGGTGACACCACGGGCAACAACATAGGTACCCATAATCCCGCAGGCGACACTGGCCAGCAGACCAACCAGGACCGCTCGCTGGAGGAATGCATAGGTCCACAACGCGGAGAAAAATTCAGCCATCGGAGTCGCCCGCCGAATGTTCCTCGTGATGGACAATTCGCATCTGCTTCCGAAACACTTCCGCAATGGAACGGTCGGTGATCTCGCTGGTTTGGTGCACCTGGACGCCGCGCATGACACAAATCACCCGCTGCACGAACTGAGAAACAAAGTGCATGTCATGCGAAACAACTACAACCGCCATCCATTGATTAAGTTTCGAGAGCAGATGGTAGAGTTCCCGTTCCGCCTCCGGATCGAGGTTGGCTGTTGGCTCGTCGAGGATCAGCAGTTCCGGGTCGCAGGCCAAGGCACGGGCGATAAGAACCCGTCGCTGCTCGCCACCGGACAGGGTGGCGTACGACCGGTCCTGTAACCTCTCCAGGCCGACCTCCGACAAAGCTCGTTCGACGATTGCTCTGTCTTCCTGAGAATATGAACCAAAGGACCGCTCATCCAGCCGTCCCATGAAGACAACATCCCGCACCGCAATCGGAAAGCGCGAATCGACCTGCGCGTTTTGGGGCATATACCCGACCCGTTTGCGGGTGACCTTCGGTGTATCTCCCAGAAGCCGCACCTGGCCCGTCGCGGGCCGCAACAATCCCAGCGCCAGTTTAATTAATGTCGTCTTCCCCCCACCATTGGGGCCGACAATGCAGGCGAACTCCTCCAGCCCGATAGTGAGATTGACGTTATCCAGGATTTTTGCCGCGTTATATGAAAAGGAAACACCAGCGTATTCTATCGCAGTGTTGCTGGTCTTTTTTGCTGTATCCACGTGTCTTTTTGACTCCTCACTCATTTGGCCGATCCATCCCGCCAGTCAAACCGTCCAGAACCGCCTTGCCAATTGATTGCAGATTGGCAAGATAATCACGGGCCAGGGGATCAAGCGTTACCAGTTTCGCCCCGATCTCATCGGCGATGACTCGCGCGCTCTTATCGGAGAACTGCCGTTGGACGAAAATGACCGGCACGTGTTCGCCTTTGACCCGCTCGATAAAAGCCGCGAGCTGTCGGGCATTTGGCTCTTTCCCGCCCGATTCGACGGCCACCTGTTTCAGACCGTAGGCATCCACAAAATATCCGAAAGAGGGATGGAAGACATACAGGGATTTCCCTTTAACCGGAGTCAACATTCGGGTGAGCACGCTGTCGATCCGGTCAAGTTCCCCGTGGAATTTCGCCAGGTTGCTATCCAGCACCGGCCGGTGATCCGGGAAACGCACGGCCAGCGATTCGGCAATTGTCGTCGCTTGTATTTTCACCAAATCCGGATCGAGCCAGGTATGCGGATCGCCACGACCGTGTGTATGAGAATGATCGTGACCATCATCGCCCTCCTCAATCGTGCGCAGCGTGATCCCGTGACGGGTATCGACTATTGCCGGGCCTTCCCCGGTTGCGGGAAGTTTGGCCACGATTCGATCTTCGGCCGGTACGCCGATCCGGAAATAAAGGTCGGCGTCCATCAAGGCGACGTATTGCTGGGGAGTGATTGAATACGTTGCCGGCGAATGGCCGGACGGAATCAACACTTCCACCTGCACCAGCTCACCGGCAATCTGCTCCACGAAATAGGCCTGCGGCCCGATGCTGACGAATACGATCCGTTTCGCAGATTCTTGGGAAGTAGCCGCCGCCGACCGGATCACGAAAACACATAAGAGCACCAGTGATCCTACGCAAAGCTGTTGCAATCTTCCAGACAAATGCAATCTCCCCCGGTCATCGTAATCGTGCATTATACGAATCCACCGCCAACCAACAAGCAAACATCTCGGTCAACACCGCGGAGAATTCGGCAAATTGAATCGACGAACGGCTTGCCAATCCCCCACAAAGTAGGAAGTCGAAAGTAGAATCTATGGGCTTCTTCTTACCAATTCATCCACAAAGTGGATTTTGCGTCTAATTCTAAGACAATTAGGGAGTAAGAAGGTACTTTGAATAAATTTCCACATATTGTGGATAAGTCCCACAGAAGCGCAATATCTGCACTGTCAAGCTGTTGTTTGACGATTTAGATTCAGTTTTCTGCCGTAACCGCTTGACGGATTTGCATATTGCGGCTAACTTACTAGTACCACGGACGTCAAGACGAGTCCGCATTACCTCTACATTCCTCCTATACTCCTGCGCGCGACCGACCAGGGGGAGGAATATGCGAGGTAGGATTGACGTCTGTGTGCGAGGTGAGAGGATTAAGATGCGGCCGGACTGTTCCGGCCCACATCAACCATCTGTTCAAAGAAGGGGGTGAGTTGATATGTACACCTTGGAGGTAATTGAGCTCGAGGAGATGATCGCTCCGGTGACGTTCAGCCAGGGCGGACAGTAAACCTCCCAAGGAAACGGCCGCCGGAACAAAAAGTTCCGGCGGTTTTTTATGAGCTGAACTTCGTTGCAAACGCCGCCAGATTTTCCTGGAGGCGGGAGACAATCGGATCGGACAGATACGATTCCCGATCAACCTCGTTCGGGATTGATTTCACGATTCTTTCCAACACCCGCAGTGCTCTACCAAGATTTTGCGCCGCCAATTCATAATCGTGTTTGGCAATATAGAGGATACCCAACTCCGTCTGAGCCCGCCAGAGAGATTCACGACAACAATTGCGGTCAGCCCACTCAACCAATCGTTCAAAGAATCTTTGGGCACAGTTTTCATTCCCGCCGCGAAGAAACTTTTGCGCCCACCGTTCCAACCATAATCCTTCCACTTCGGCAGCGCCCGAATAATGAATTTCCCCACCTGGTTCTGACGGGACGTGTTCCGGAAACTCAGTCGAGAATGAGGACAAATCCTCGGTGTCCGTGGCCAGCAATAACTCAAATATCCGATGACGCCCGGCGGATTGCTCGAACAACCTCCGTGCTTCTTCGGCGGCAGCAATGAATTCCGGCGCACGTTCCCCAAATACTTGGGTTACCTTGCCCGCGGCAAAAAACGCCTCCGCTTTGTTCCGCAAATCGCCGCTTTCTTCCGCTGCGGCCACCGCTGCCCGTAACGCCTTTTCGCACCCGTCCTGATCTCGCACTACACGACACATATCTACCCGCAACAGATGGTATTCTTCAATCAAGGAGCGTTCTGTTACTTTGGCCAACGTTCGTTCGGCGTCCGCTAAATAACGCTCGCTTTGATCATATTCGGCGCGTTCGAAGTGCGCCCGTGCCAGATCCAAATATACATGAGTCTGGTAAAAAGTATTTCTTAGTTTTTCCGCTCGTTGTAGAATTGCCGGACTTTCCTCAAAGACGGCAGCGTACGATTTTTGCCAGAGATATGCTTCCAACAAATTAGTCTGACACAGCAAGACCTCGTTACCGGCACCGATCGATTCATTGATTCTGATTGCCCGGCCTAGAATCGTGATTGCTTTTTCGTATTGACCGGCGAGTATATCCAGTAAGCCAATATTATTCAAAGTCCGGGCAACTTCACCCGGCTGTCCAATTTCCTCTTTGAGCGCCAGCGAGTCAGTCATAACAAGGTGCGCCTGCGGCAAGTTGTACTGCATCACATAGACCGATCCCATATTAGACAGCGTGGACGCCATTGCCGTCTTCAAATTTAACCGCTCTTGAATGTCTAATGCCTGGGTGTAATACTCAAGGGCACTATCAAGGTCCTGGCGGTAGTATGCGGCATTTCCCAGATTATTCAGGGTGTGGGAAATCTCAATATCGTCTTCTAAAGCACGGAAGCTTCGCAAAGCGATCTTTAAGACACGGCTGCTTTTGTCATGTTCATGGGACGCCTTGTAGGTATCCCCCAAGTGTTTTGCGGCTTCTGCCTTTAATCGAACCTCACCGGTGCGTCGAGCGACCGCCATGGCTTGCAAAAGCCGGATGCGCGCCAGTTCATGGTCGCCGGCCGCCTTGGCAATAATCCCCCGCAACATGTGGACTTGTCCCCGCAGCACCTGTTGATCAACGGATTCCAGATGTTTAATTGCTTTCTCCGCAAGATCGAGAGACTCACTCGCTTCGGCTGACTTCTCCGCAGTCGTATTTTGTTTCGCCCAGTGAACAGCAGCGTTATAGGCGGGCCGGTATTCCTCAGCATGCCAATGATGGATGGCTAAGTGTTTATGGATGGTTTTCCCCCAGCGATCCTGCCGGCTTTTCAAGGCTGCGGCGATCTTCCTATGTAAAGCCCGGCGGTACTCCGGCGGCAGGTCGGCCCGCCAGGCGAGCGCTGCTCCCGGCAGCCGGAATCGGGCATCAAGTTGCGGTTCTTGATCATGCGCGTCTGCGATGAAGATGCCGGTAGCAAACAACTCATCGAGCGTCTCCGTCGGGCGCTTGTCATCTTCGAGAAGGGATTCTAAAATCGCTCGATTAAAACGACTGCCGAAGACCGCTGCGTAACTGACACAAACTCGGTCTTCGGCCGATAATCCCGCAAAAAAATCCTGATATATATCCCGCAACGCACGATCAGCTGCAATTTCCCTTGCGCGTTTCCGGTCGAACTGCCACTGACCGGCGTCCCGAGAGATTATTCCCTGCTCGCACCAACGCTGGATTACGAGCGTGATTGCCTCCGGCAACCCCGAGGATATTTCTGTCACCAGGGGGGTAATTTCTGCAACGAACGTCTCATCGAAAAATATTTTGGTCAAGAAATCTCGTATTGAGGATTCACGCAGGGGCAGGATACAATGGGCACAACTGTCGTCAGCAGTTTCCGGCGTAGTCCCGCCGTGCACGTCGATGCGGCAATCCCCGGCATGTAATGTATCAGCAGCAAGGCCAGTAGGCCATCCCCGGATTTTGCTCTCGGCGGCACAGCGCCCCAGAATTGCGTTCGCCCCACAACCGCGTAGCCCGTAAAACGCTATTTTTCCGTCCGGGTGGGATTCACCACCGAACAATGTTTGCAGTTCGATCTCCGGGTAAGAAAGTGCCGTTGTCTGAAGATGCCAGGGCATGTTCAGCTCACGCGGGAATTCTTCCCTAACCAACATTCCAGCATTCCGGCATTTTCCGATGAACTCGGCAATGGAGGCGGGCCGCTTGGCGGGATCTTTGGCCAATAACAGCTCAACCACCGGCATTACCGGCCGCCACTCGGTCTGATCAAACCCTTCCGGCCAGCGTATTGGACTGGTCAAATGGGCATCGATGATCGCCGCCGGATCATTACCTACAAATGGGGGACTTCCGGTCAACCATTCAAAGAAAATAATTCCCAGCGAATAGAGATCTGAGCGCTGGTCAATCTTCTCACTCTGCAATACCTCCGGCGCCATGTACCGGAGCGTCCCGGCTTGTTTTTCGGTGACATCCTCCTCTGCCTTGGTAACCAGCCCCAAGTCAAGCAAATAGACCGGCAGAAAGGAATCGTGCTCCGGCATGGCAACCTCGTCGCCGGCCCAGCGGAAATTATCCGGTTTCAAGTCGCGGTGGATGATCCCACGGTGGTGCAAGAAATCGATCACCGGCGTGACCGCGCGCACCAGTTGCCAAAAGCCCGGGAAACCGCCCTCGGTAATACCTGCGAACAATGACGATCCATCGATTTTGTCTACCACCAGATAGGCACGCTTCTCCGCGTAGCCAAAATCGTGGGCGCGGGTTAACTGTGGATGCCGCAACGAGTTCAGCAGGCGGAATTCGTTGGCCAAGGGATCGGACCAGGGCGGATCAAACGGTTGTCGCGACCATTTGACGGCAACCGTGGTTGATCTGGAATCGACAGACCCGGCGAAAACGTGCGACTGCCCGCCGGCGCCCAACTTTGCGTTGATCGTATATGGGCCGATCGACGGCGGGATGTCCTGGGAGCGTGGTTGCGTTGCGGGCGGGACCACCACCGGTTCCTCAACTGCCAAATGACTGATACTTGTCGGTCTGCGGGAGTTTGATCGTAAACGTTGTTCCCTCGCCAGGGGCGCTCGCCACTTCCATCTGCCCGCCGTGATTCTCCACAATTTTACGACAGTTATACAGCCCGAGCCCGTGGCCGCCGGGCTTAGTGGAAAAATGCGGTTCAAAAACCTTTTCGATGATATCTTCCGGCATGCCGACACCGTTATCGCTGACTTTGACCTCAACGTACTTGCGTGTCTCATCCTGCCGGACATCGATGTGAATCGCCAATGACTGACCGTTGTCAATATCCCAGGCCTCGATAGCGTTGTTGAAGAGATTGAGCAACACTTGCTGAATCTGCCCCACGTCGACTTTAATCAACGGCAAGCCCGTTTCGAAATACGTGGTAAACTTGGTCCGGGCGAACTTGCGATGTGGCTTCAATGAAAAGAGTTGTTCCTCGATGAGATGCCGTAAGTCGTATTCGACCAGTTCGGTTTCCATCCGGGAGAAGTCCATCAGCCCGTCGGTGAACCGTTTCATTTTGTCGATATTGTCCAGGATTCCCTGACAACTGCCCGGCAGTTTGTCGGGTTGCTTGCGCTGGATATACAACGGTAATAACTCCGCATGGTGGGAAATGAGCGCCAGGTAATTATTCAACTCATGTCCAATGGCAGCCGCCGACTCAGCTTTGGCCACCAGTTTTTCCGAAAGGATTACGTATTTTTGCAAGATGGACTTTTCGGTGATGTCCTCAGCCATGACGATGATATCCGGCTGTTCACTATCCGCATTGTCCATAATGCTGATTTTTATGGCGAGAACCTTTTCCTTCGATGAAGTGTTGTGAAAATACGGGTCCTTCGTCTCCGATTGCCCGGTATCACGCACGGTGCGTAGAGATTCTTCCCACCATTCCTTATCTCGGTCCGGCAGAATGTCGGTAAATTGCACTCGGCCGTCCATTAGGTCCTTCGCGGTCCACGGCGAATCCGGCTCACGGAAAATTGACTCCGCCATGCTGTTAAAGGTCAGAATGCGCAGTTCAGGATCTAAAACGATGATCCCCGTCGGCGTCTGGCGCACGATGCTTTCATTGAACAACTTGAGGGCTTTGAGATTTTGATACAGTTTCGCCTTCTCAATGGCAATCGACGCCTGCTCGGCCAGCAGGTTAAGCAGGTACAAATCGTCTCGCACAAACGGCCGGGTGGCAATCCGATTGTCCAGATAGCACACGCCGATGAGGCGATTCTCGGTCTTGAGCGGCACACAGAGAATCGAGCGCAGATTTAATTCGATCACGCTCTCGTTGCCCGGAAAATCTGCCTGCGCGTTAGAAGTGTACACCGGTTCACCGGACTCGGCGACCTGCCGGGCAACCGTCCGGCTGATCCGAAAATCCTCCGCCTCGGTCAGCGAGTCTTTATGAATATTGTGGGCGCTGCGCGGCACCAACTCGCCATTCTCGTCAATCAACATCAGAAAACCGCGCTCGGCACGGAGCAGTTCGATCGCTCGCTGCATCACCATGCTGAGGATTTCATCCAGGTCGACCGTGGAGTTGATGACTTTCGAGACTTCCAGCAGCGCAATGAATTCGTCCTTTTGCGAGGACGGACTCGAGGCGCGCGAACCGGTGGAGGCATCAATGGGAATTTTCGCTAAGGCTTGATGCATTTGGGCCAGGACGTCATCCGCTTTCCGGGGTGTTCCTTTTTCCGCTGGATCATCCTGATCCTTCTGGACAATACCGAGCGGAATCCGCGCGGTGTCAACGTCAGCCGGATCTGCCGCTTTTTTACCTGACATAAAGCACTCCTCAAACGGCTTCGTATCTTCGCGGAAACCGTCGTTTATACCCTGTATAACTATCGGTCATTCAGCAAATTGCCTTAAGCCCGGTGAGATCATGCGTACCCCGACCGCTGGTTCAACCGCCCAAAAAACACCAGGAAGAAAACGGGAAGCTACATTCGCAATACGGGCGGGTATTTCAGAGTCCGGCCTTGACTCGCACGGTCACTACTGGGCCTAAGTCACTCAATTCAAGCGCTTTAGCGACCGCGAGCCGGAATCCGCCGCCCAGATCAAGGGCAACACCAATATCAGAGCGAAATTGATCGATTTCCCAGAATTCGCCGAATTCGCTGTTGAGGGTAACGCGACCGAAGTCATAGAACAACACAAAGGACGCATCGGTCAGCGCGTGCTTCCAGAAGCGGATAGAGTATTCCGTGGTAAATAACAGCATTTCGTCGCCGTAGAACTGCTTGACTCGATAGCCACGCAATGACGCGGGTCCACCAAGGAAGAAAAACTTCGGCGCCGGGACATCATTCTGCGCCAGACCACCACGCACCTGGAACAGCAGGCGATGGCGTCCAGCAAAATCATACCATAACGATCCCTGACCGACAATGCGGGAAAAATCCCAGTCGCCACCCAGCAGACCGCCGCCGATTTCCGCATATCCGCGAGCTTCATAGGCAATCCCTGGAAGGTAGCGGTCATGCCCCGGGGGTTCCAATCGGTACGACAGGCGAAGTAAGGACATCTTTCGTTCGAACACATCTTTGTTCAGCAAAAGGGCTGCTGGCCCCTCAAACATCCCGAAATTCTCGCGAAATTCACGCCCACTCCAGAAGAGACTCCACAAATCTTCTTTGGCTGTCCGCAATCGGTAGTCGAAATTCCTGTAACTGAGGGATCCATATTGCCGGGCAGCCAACTCATAGATCACTGTGATTGACCCCCCGCGCGAGCCGTAGTAATCCCGATAATCTTCGTTGGCTAACAAGGCAACGAGGGTGTTTTCCAGCGAACCGACCCAGGTCCGGTCTTCGGTATCGGTGAATCGATGAAATTCACCGTCGAGCCGGAAGTCTCGCGATTTCGCCAGCCGCTGCGAAATGGAGACTTGATACTGCACGATTTCTGAGGAGAACGAATATCCAATCCAGGCGCCAATCTTTGGCGTGAGCCAGGAGTCCTGAAAAAACCCGCGGATTCCCGGCCGAGCGCCGTCCACTTTGTCGTAGGTGAATGTCGGCCACACCCCATAGCGATCGCCTTCGAATTCCCACCGACGGGAGACACTGACGGGACGATATTGGTAATCAAGATTGGAGTAGACTCCGCCATAAACCTTGGCCGGTGCTTCCTGGAACACACGGCCGCCGATCGCCAGCACACTGCCGCGCACGACCGCTCCCGGATGAAGGCGAATTGGTCCACCAAGACACACCACGTCCCCGCCAACCTCACCGTAAATCTCCACCTCGCCGCCATAAAAAAAGACTGACCCGAAGATAAAATCAGTTTCGGTGATTTTGAACGCAGGACCGGCCCCGCACACATCGTCCGATTCCGTCCTGTCCGCACTCAGGGTATCAAAAACGAGTCTCCAGCCTCGGCGGGCTAGACGGACTGAGGTTGTCATCGTCACGCGGCCCCATGGAATTGTCTCCTCCCCACGGGCAATGACCTCGGGAGTCATTGTCACCGTTGCCTGCTCCAGCGCCGTTTCAATTGCCGGCATCCCGGTCATCGGTTCGACTGCACGCGACTGTGCGCGTCCGCCGACGACTGTTTGTACCACCAGGGAATCGCCGCGTTGTTCAATCGTGAGGATCGCTCCTTCACCGCGCGCCGGCATCAGTAACAGTAACACAACAACAATAGCCGCCCCCAGCGCCAGACGCCGCGAGGCAGGCACGTCAAACCCCATTTCTTTCTGTCTCAACATCTTGATTATTGCTTTCATCACCGCTGAAAATCGGCGAATGCACGTCGGTGTGATGACCACGCCAGCTCCGGCAGATCATCCATTGGGAAATAGTCCACCCGGTCGGCATCATCGCCCGGCTGAAGGTCTCCCCCGGTTATGCGAGCCAGATAAATAATTAATACGACTTTCGTCCGTGGATCATCCCCGGCTGCGTAAACGCCGTGCAATCCCTGGATTTCGCCGGACAGCCCCGTTTCTTCGGCCAACTCGCGCACCGCACAGCGTTCAGGGGACTCACCATATTCTAAGAATCCGGCGGGTAAACTCCAGAGACCTGCTTTGGGTTCAAACCTGCGCCGCACCAGGAGTATTCTGTTCGCTTTGGTGATAATGACCCCGGCAGCCGGCACCGGATTGCGGTAGTGCACAAAATGGCCCTTCGGGCAAGCCATGCGCGGCACCTCTTCGGCATGCGATACTTCCAGGGCGGTCGCGCAATACGGACAGAATCGAAAACTGCCCTCCAGCGCAGGATCGCGATCGGGCTGGTCATTCGCTGTGAAATTCACTGCCGATTCCTCTTGCGTTCGGTTTACCCGCGGACCGGATTGAACAGGTTATTATACAAAGATGTCTCAGAGGGGGTAGTAAAAAACGACGGGCATGGGTCATGCCGAGTCATTCTCGCGAACTTTGAACACAATCAGGGTTAAATCATCAAACCCCAATTCTCCCAGCGAAAAGCGGGTGGCGTCCCGGATAATTTTGGTCTTGATCGCTTCGGCCGAGAGATGTGCATTCTCTCGCAAAAGCCGGATCAACCGTTCTTCGCCGTACTCCTCTCCCTCAGGGTTGTTCAGTTCAGACAAACCATCGGTGTACAGCAAGACCAGATCACCGGCGGCCAATTGCACAGATCCACGCTCAAACGCTGCCGTCGGAATGACCCCCAGCACCAGCCCGCCAATTGAGAGCTGTTCGACCGTTCCATTCTCTCGGACGACAATGGGATAATTGTGACCAGCGTTGACATAATTAAACTGCCGCGTCACCGGGTTCCAATCGGCGTAAAACAGGGTTGCGAATTTTTCCGGAGACGTACTCTCCGTAACAATCTGGTTGACGGTGGCCATCATGGCCGACAGGTCCTTGCCGGTCCGCACTTCCGATTTAAAAATTGCCTGCAACTGGGAGACCAGCAGGGCCGCAGGAACGCCCTTCCCGGACACATCCGCGATGACCAGGCCAATTTGCCCGTCCGGGCGTTCGAAATAGTCAAAATAATCTCCGCCGACCTGGCGGGAGGGTTGGGCGAAGGCGGCAAACTCGTAGTCCAGCCCACACGGATCCGACTGGGGCAACAATTGCATCTGGATCTGGCGCGCGACGTTTAGTTCCTCTTCGATCTTTTGCTTTTCAATCGCCTCGCGATACAGCCGGGCCGAGGTCAACCCGGCGGCCAGTTGATTGGCCAGCACGCTGAGCAAATTGAGGTCTTCGTAGCTATAGCGAAATCCCGGCACCTTCTCACTGAGAAATAACAAACCGGATAACTGATCCTGCTCGCGAATCGGTATGATCACCCGGCAACCCCAGTCTTTGAGAGCCGGTATGATGGGGCCGGGAGAATCTTCCTCCGCCAGTTCATCGAGAAAAACCGGTTTGTCCCGCTCGGACAGCAGGCGATATATATGGTCATCCGGCGGCAATTCCCGCGGGCGGTCATCTATGGAGTCCCATTCCAATGCCAGGGAACTGTCCCGATCGTGAAAGGCGAAAAATGCCCGTTCAACATACATTGGCCCGGTGACCACCTCCATCATCCGCCGTTTTAATATCTCCGGATCGAATACCGTAGAGATTTCCACCGAATAGCGTTCGATGATTGTCCGGTAATCGGCCTTATCACGCAGGAAAAACCGGGTGACGACGTCGTCGATTTGTTCTTTCACCGGCTGAAAGAAGATGAGAATCAGGACAATGAACGCAATATCCACCAGGGGGCTATCCAGTTCGAGTGTGTCTTTAATCAAGCCAGACACCTGGATGATTACCAGCAAGTAGACCGCCACCAGCAAGGCGGAAGATATTGAGAACACCAGCGATTGCCGTACGATGAGACGGACATCGAGAAATTGATGACGAATAATTGACCAGGCGATCGAGCCGGCGCCAAAAATCAGAGCGGCAATCGTCATCCCATACCGTATCCCCTCCGGTGGTTCCCAGACGCTTAACGGTGGCAAAATGAATGCTACCGCGTACAGGCCAACGGCACCGGGGATCCCCCACAACAAAATGCGCACTTGCCGCCGCAGGCGCGGATTGCGCAGTTGCCGATACCCCGTCATCAACAGCCAGAAAGCAATCACAATATAGGCCAGATTGACGATTGAGAAAAACTTGAGGTGGAACTCAAACAGCACTGAGAAAAACAACGACGCCAGGCGCAGCGTGTATCCCAGAGGCGAAAGTATTACTTTCGCGAGCCCGGTCATTTTGTCCGGGTCCAAGAATTCCAACTCCGGACGCGCCAGGATTGAGACCCAGATGATATGGAAGATATGCGGGATAAAAATCGCGTATTTCAGACGCCGCCACCGCAGATACCAGGCATGCAGAACGGGGAAGACCGACGCGAAAAAGATCAACTGCGGAAAAAAAAGCTCCCAGAAGTAGAACAAATTGTAGTACAACGGACTGCTGGAGAGGTAACGTGCATCGGTGCTGGGACTGATCGCAGTCCCCACCGCCCCAAAAACCGGTCCGAGACCGGCGAAAAAAAGCATCAGGCCGGTGATGCGGTTCACCCGCGCCCGCGGGTTTTCACGAAAAATGATCGTTCCCAGCAAAAAGAGGATGGCGCCGAGAAAGACGTAGAGAATTGCTATAATGGTTGAGAAGCTCACCACATACTCCCCGGATCAACCACCCGCGAACGGGTTACGATGCGGAGGGATTGAGCGCCTTGGTGATGCGCACTGTCGTGCCCCGGCCGGGGACCGAATCGATTGCGACAGTATCCATCAAGTGCCGGACAATAAAAATCCCCCGGCCCACCTCCTTGAGGAGGTTTTCTTTGGCCAGCGGATCATCGACGGTGTCCGGGTTGAACCCCCCACCTTCATCAGCAATGGATATGGCGATTTCCTTCTCGCTGATCGTCATCTCCATGGTGACTGATTTCTCCGGATCGGCGGCATTGCCATGATCGATGGCGTTATTCACTATTTCCGTCACCGCAATGGCGATATCTGCCACGGTATCCTTGTCAATCCCGGCCGCATAAAGGGTAGATTCCAGATACTGGTCGACCTCCGCGATTTTATCCGGGATACTGGGAATCTTCAAGCGGTATGTCTTCGGGGAGCTTGCGGGACTCATAAACGTTGGGGGTTAGTGGCGTCTTTTCATCTGAGCCGGTACCAGGTACGCAGCCGGCGTTGCCTCATCCTCATTACGAAAAACTCTTGATCGCCTCATCAACCGAATCGTGCGCCTCAAACACCGTCACCAGCTTCGTAATCGTCAATAAGGATTGGATTTTGTCCGTGACGTTGGCCAACTTCAGTTCCCCGTTGTTGTTGCGCAGGGTGGTCAAGCCGGAAATGAGGATCCCCAAGCCGGTTGAGTTCATCCAGTCAACTCCCGCCAGATCAATCACGACTTTCAGTTTACCCTGTTTGATAAAATCGTGTAACTGGTCATGTAACAGCGTTGCATCCGGACCACCCATAATTTTGCCTTTGGGTTCGAGGATGGCAACGCCGTCTTCTTCACGGTGCGATAACTTCATGTACATCCCCCAGTTCGGCTGAACAATTCACCGATTTTCTCTCTTAAATGAGGTCTTTAGACGACCTCGATGCGGCAATATACCCCGCGGCCCAGAGAGGTACAACCACAAACTTAGCCAAACTCTGGAGTCAAAGGCTTCCTTCTACCTGGGCAATTCGTCTCGGCACAATGGACCTCCGCTACCCCATACGTTGCGGTACGTCATTGGATTCATGGTTCTTTTATCCGCCAAAGGGGACGGTAACTACTCCGGGTTCTATCTCGGAGTTCCCTTAGGTCTGCGTCCCCATCCCTCGTAGCACCCGCCAGGACAGCCCGATTACCTACCCCAAAATTTTCGCTGTCCACCACCGCAAATATGACGGCGTTTAAGGTCGTAAACGCGAATGTATGAACAATCTAGGAGCACATACCCGAAGAATTGTCAGATGCCTTGGAAGCCTAATTGGTTGCGATACAGGAAAATATCGATGTTTGCACGCTGTGCTTTTTGTCAGAGTATGTGAAACTTGTCTCTTTCTCCTTGACGATGTACCTGATAGAACTTTTTTTCATCGTGAAAGAATTCACAGGAACGTGCTATGAGCAAAACAAAAGTAAAATTCGCCACCGACGCAAATGCCCGACGTATCTCCGAGTCTACGATCCGACGGCTGTCCGTGTACTACCGGCAGCTTTCCTTGTTAGAGAGCGAAGGATACCATACGGTCTCGTCCAAAGAACTGGCACGGCGTGAGAAACTGACTCCGGCGCAGGTGCGTAAAGACCTCTCGTTCTTTGGCAGCTTCGGCACCCGGGGTTTGGGATATCCCACTAAAGAGCTCAAGGAACGCATCGCCAGTATCCTGGGCATCGATCAAACTTGGCATATTGCCCTGGTCGGCGCAGGCAACATCGGCTCCGCCCTGGCAGCATACAAAGAATTCGCTAAACAAGGATTTGAAATCAACTCCATTTTCGACAACGACCAACGCAAAATCGGCTCCAATCACCGGGGAATCACAATCGAAGACGTTGCCGACCTGCCCAAAGCCCTTCAGGAACATCACATCGAAATCGTGGTGATCGCCGTGCCGGCCGCCCAGGCCCAACGGATTGCGGACATGGTGGTGGAGGCGGGCGTCAAGGCGATTTTGAACTTTGCGCCGATTAATCTAAAAGTACCGCCGGACGTCGTGCTGCGGACCGTCAACATGTCGATGGAAATGGAGTACTTGTCGTTTTATCTCTGTAATCGACAGGCGTTTGATGTTCCGGGCAAAGGCTAGCCTAGCCCCGGATTCTTACTTGACATACTGTTCCGGAAGTGTATCATCACCCGCATGAGTACCTTAAGCGGCATGAAGTATAGAGTTAGCTGCATGTTGTCGGGATATCACGCCGCGATCCTGATTACGGGTCTTGCGTTGTTGGGACTTCTCTTGTCTGCCGGTCAATCGCTTGGTCGTCCGTCGGCACTCGAGTGCCGAGTATACGGGGAAATCACCTACTTCGGCAACCCGGCGTCGGTGGGAACGAAACTGGAAGCTAAAGTGGGTGAATTCGTTCTGGCCGATACAACGGTGACCACTGCCGGGCACTATGCGCTGGTAATCCCTGCCGACAATCCGCGGACCGCTGCCCGGGATGGGTGGCGCGACAACGACAAAATCACCATCTGGGTACAGGGCTACGAGGCCCGGCCGATTTTCCTGGCCGGCGAGGGAAGTACCGAAATAGCCCTGACTGTATCGTCGATTACGCTGGACGTTAAACGCAGTACCTGGGGCAAAATTAAAGCTCTATTCCGGTAAGCTCACGTAACCACGAACACCCGCTCCCGTAGAAGATGCAATTGCCTATGATTTGTTTTCCCTCAGCCACGCCAACGCTTCGTCAAACTCCGCAAAAAAACGGAAATTAAACCAAGCCCGATTGAGCGCTACGGTCTCGGCGAATCGATGATCCTCGGCCTGTCGGGCAAAGACCAAGGCAACCCGGTCGTCCGCCTGATCAAATCCCAACGACCCCAAATTGCTCATCAGCGAGAAAATCCCGATATCACTCTCGGTGACTACCGCTTCCCGGTTGTCGAAGAGGAACAAACGTGTGCCCCGTGTTCGACCACAGGCGAGTGCGTCTCTGCTGGCGGCACGCGCAAGATCGGCGGTCAATTCACCCGTGCAGGTAGTGCGAACAATGCCGTCCGCCTCATCAAATGCTACTTTGTACGGCATGCGTTTCCCAACAAAAGCTTCGTTGGGCTCTCTCCCGGCGAATCAAGTACTATCACCCCGATGGAGAACAATATTGCAGAACGGAAGAACAACCAATGACGCACCAAACACAAGTTTTTTCTTATCATTTCTTGATTAGGGTACCGAAAAAAAGCCTCAGTATAGCCTTGCTTGCCTGCTCTGGCCGAAGCAGTAGATGGGTCTATTTCGTAAATAGTTGCAAGAGGCCCACGCCGGTCATGGTGGCGGTCAGGACGATCACCCCGGCGACGAAGACTCCCAGCACCAGGTATGGGATACTCCGCTTCCGGTCGAGACGCAGCAGCCAAGCAGCAACCGTGCCCGTGTACGCGCCGGTGATCGGCAGCGGTATCGCCACAAACATCATCACGCCCCAATAGCCCCAGCGGTGAATATTGCGCTCGGCCCTTTTGCGGACACGCTCCTGGTAGCTGTCGAAAAGCGTCCGGTACAGGGGTATCGTGTAGAAGAGTTTGTGTGCCGTCTCCAAAAAGATAAAAACCAGCGGAATCACCAACAGGTTGCTCAAGACACAAAGCCCGTAGGCCGCCAGCGGGTTGATCCCGCTGGCTACGGCATAGGGGATTCCGCCGCGCAATTCGGCAATCGGCAGCAACGACAAGACAAATGCGTGCACGGCGGGATGTTCCAGAAAGTGCGTCATAAGGCGGTTGGATAACGGCCGGAGTCCTGACGAAAAAACCCCTCAACATCCGGTCGAGGGGTTTAGTCCTCTGGCTGGGGGACAGGGATTCGAACCCCGATTCTACGGTCCAGAGCCGCATGTCCTGCCATTGGACGATCCCCCAGCATTCCCAGGGGCTGGCCCGTGCCGGAAGATATAGATAATCGCCGAAAATGCAAGACTCACCCGGTCCGGTCTGGCACTAATTTTTCTTCCTACTCTTTACCTTCGATTTCTTAGCGGTTTTCTTAGCGGCCGGCTTTTTGGCGGTCTTCCTCTTGGTCGTCTTCTTTGCCGTCGCCTTCTTTTTCGTTGTCTTCTTTTTGGTGGTCTTCTTTTTTGCCGTTTTCTTGGCCGCTGTCTTCTTCACTGTCGTCGTCTTTTTTGCGGGTACCTTTTTTGCCGGTTTCTTCTTCGTGGCCGTCTTTGCTTTGGTTGTTGCCGCCTGCTTGGGCTCTGGTTCCGGCTTTGGCCGTTTTTCCGGTTCCGGTTGAGATTCCGGTTCCGATCCGGTGGCAGCCGGTGTAACCCGCTCCTGCTCCTGTTGCAGTGCCGCTAATTCTTTACGCTTCTTCTTTAATTTCTTCTGGAGTTTTTGCATTCGGGATCGATCAAACAACCCCCCGAACGGATGCGCAGCAAGCTGCTCCTCCAAGAGTGAGATCTCCCGTTTCACTTTTTCAATTGCCGTGGGAACCATCGGTTGTCCCTCCCCCAATCTCGCACCATCCAGCGGTGCATATTCCCTAATGTCGGCGAGCCGGATACTAAGATCAAATAAAAATCTCGGCCCGGCAAAAATGCCGGCCCGAGATTACATAAATTGTGTCTACCGCCGATCACCGAATCAGGCGGTTTTCCCTGATGATTCGATCCCATTCGGGATCGTATTTCTCACCCCGGGCGGAGGAATGGACCAATGTATACGTGCCAAATCCGTCCTCATCCTCAAATAAGAAGAATATTTCTCCCTGGTCGGGCATTTGATAATAAAACCACTGCTGGATCGGCTTGCGCTCCAGAGAGGACGGGTACCGCTCGATTTCGTCCGGCTCACCGTATCGAATATAAATTCGTCCCCGATCGGTCTTCCAGCCGTCAGTCTTATCTCCCAGTTTCGTGGAGAATTTTTCATTGGCGTAGTTGATCCGCTGGAAATGTCGGTCCTTAAATTCGTTGTATGGTGTTTGCGGCGTTGGATCGCGCCGTTTCCAGAACTTGCGGAGGAAATTCCATTTGCCGCACCCACTCAACTCATCGTAGGTCTCCAGCTCCTCGCGTCGTGCGATGTAAAGGATAACCTCCCGCATCCGGGAAGCCTCCTCCGGCGTGAGTTCCTCACAATCATCACCCATCAAGCGCACCCGGAATGGTTTCCGGGCCACTGCTCGTGCCTGGGCAACCGAATCAATCACCGCGAGTTCGAGGAGATAATCACCCTCGGGCAAGTCCTTAATATCCAGGTGGGTCGCTAACACTGAGGATGTTCCCGGTTTCGGGTAGGCGGAGCGGCCAAAATCTTTGACCAGAGTCTCCTCATCGGTCAAAAATCGAAATTCGATATCGTAAAAATTTTCCCCACCAGGTTTAAAGGCCAGATTATAGATTTCTCCATAAAAGTAAAGTTTTGGACGATTGCGCGGTGAGAGGATTCCTCGCGGATCGGGATAGACTTTGCGATAATTACGCACTAAAACGTCCTCGGCCACCCTCTCTGCATCGCGCTCGAGAATGTCAATATCAAACGCGAGTTTAAGATCGGAGAGCAGTAGATCGTTCGAGGACATGTCGCGCACCTCGACCGGCATCGTCAATTCGCTGTACCGACGCCCATCCCCGGGCGAGTAAACATCCAAGGCAATCACCTTCGCCTGATACGCTCCGGGTGGCAACTCCAGTGACATCGCATAAAACACCTTGTAATCGGGACGGCTCGCCTGGCTGGTATCATTGACACTACAGCCGAAATAACGCGCAATTGTATCGCTGACCGCCACCCCGTTGGGATTGAGCAGTTGAATCCACAGCCCAATTTCGGCCATCCAAGTCCCATCCGGTTCCGGCAGGAACGTAAATTGATGCCGCCGTAACATGAGGGAAAACTCCACCTCAGTCAGTGCCGGTTCATCGGCAATGCGAAAGCAAGCGTAATCGGCCGATACCGTTAGCTCGCCCGCCTCCGTCTCCACCGCAGAGAGCGGCCGTGGTAAGAGTGCCACGATCATGATTGCACCGAGTACACTAAGACTAATAATCAGCTGCTTGCTATCCTTCATCCGGAACACCTCCCCGATCCAACAGCATACAACAACACTCGGTCCTCCCTATCGCTCAATGCCGTCGTATGGATACTGCAATTGATAATCATCGTTTCCTTTCGAGTCTACAAAGACAAATTTCCGCCCCTGGGAATAGTAGTACCAGATCTCGTAGGGTTTCTGACCCAACTCAAAGGGATACCGCTCAATCTGGTCCGGCTCCCCGTATTTAATGTACACCATCCCGAAATCAGTTTTCCAGCCCCGCCGGTACGGGTTCGTGTAATGAGCGTCGGCAAACCGGATTCGCCGATAGTATTCGTTTTTCCATTCGTTTTCCGGCGTGTCGGGGGTTGGATCTTTGGCTTTCCAGAACGCCTTAAACATCGATAACCGGTCTTCTTCATCCGCATCGCGCAGCGCGCGGATTTCTTTCGGTTCACCGATATGGACCAGTTGATCGACCACCGTCTCCCAATCCTGCCCCATCATCGCCTGCAGTGACCACTCGATCCGGTATGAGGACTTAAGCTCCTCCACGACCGTTTGGCCATCAGCCAGCAAGGTCAACGTCAACTCGACCTCGCCGGGCCGGAATTCGCCGATCGGGATATTTAAAATTAATGGAGTCGGGTTCTCCGCGGCCGGGGTAAAACGGAGAGTATCATGGCGCGTGTAGTCCTGGAAGCGATGAAAGGAATCGGCCAGCAGCATCATTTGCACTGTAGTGTCTTCCGGAGTATATGCCTCCAGATAGATTGGCACTGTTTCGCCGGCCGCGCCATACGCCCGGGTCACTTTGGGTAAGAGCGGTTGGCCGTATTTTTGAAAGCGAGCGGGCAACGTCTCCTCCGGCGGCGCGGCACAGTAGAGCGGCGAGGACAGACTATAGTCCCTGCCCGCATAATCGGGTACCGTGAGTAATGACGTGCGGAGATATTTGCGGTCGGAAATCACGTCCCGAATCCGCACTTCCAACTGATAGCTGCCCGGCGGGACCGTCACTTCCAGCTTATTGACCAGGTAACTGTCACGACTCCGCGTTTCGCGGAACGTGGAGACGGCATAGGATTCTTTATGCGACGCCGTGGTGACCTGCGGATTATCATCGTCTCGAATTAAGGCATTAATCTCATAACTGGCAATGTATTGATCCCCACGACGGATATAGGTCAGGTTGGGATTGGGCACCTTGTAAGCGATTTCCACCCGACTCTCATTCGTCGGCAAATCCCAAAAGACTGCGTAATCCGCCCAAAACACCGGAGATCCCGGTTCGGGTATCCCGGAAAACTCTGTCTGTGCAAGCACCGTCGCCGATGGAACCAGAACGAATGCTGTTATCAACCATATTGTCCATCGAGGGAATTGCCTATCTCGCACAATATACCTCCTTATCGACCCCAGGGGTGGTACGGATCACTCACATCCTCACTGTGCCGTACCCCCGCACCCGGTCGACACAGTACCATGATAGGGTCGGATCATGTGGTTTGCCACCCCAAAATGTATACGAAAAAACCGCGACAGCTGTCCCAGAGAATGCCTATTCGTAGCGGAGCGAGATGATTGGATCGACCCGGGCAGCCCGGTATGCCGGGTAGCTGCCGAAGATTAACCCGACAGAAACCGAGACGCTGAAGCCGATGACAATCCAGGGAATTGACACCGCCGCCGAAAGCGGGGTGGCGATTTTGACTAAAAATCCGATGCCCAGCCCGACCAAAATACCAATGATGCCTCCGGAGGCAGATAAGGTCATCGCTTCGATGAGAAATTGCCAAACAATATCGGCACTTCGCGCGCCGATGGCTTTGCGGATACCGATCTCCCGTGTCCGTTCGGTGACCGAGACCAACATGATATTCATGACGCCGATCCCGCCGACAAACAGGCCGATCCCGGAAATGACGATCATCGCGATGTAAATGCTGCCGGTGATCTGGGAATAGAGATCCATTAAGGAGCTTTGCGTGTAAACCTCAAAATCGTTCGCGTCGTCATAAGCCAAGCCCCGGTAGCGTCTCGTGATGTCAGTAATTTCGTCAATTGCATCATCTACCTGTTCTGCACCGCGGGCATTGACCGCGAGCGTAAGCGCCTTATCCCAGGGATACAACTTCTGAAATGTCCCCAGCGGGATCAGGATATAGTTATCCTGCGATTGGCCCAGAAACGCCTCTTTCTCTTCGGCGGTCCCAACCACGGTGAAGCGGTGATTGTTGACCAGGATCTCCTTGCCCAGGGGATCAAGATTGGGGAAGAGCGCATCGACCACATCCGGTCCCAAAACACACACCGCCCGCCGGTAGTGATGATCCATCTCCGTAATAAATCGGCCGGATTGGAGATCGACGGCACGGACTATCTGGTAATCGGGAACAACACCGGTCAATCCTGGACGGCGCGATTCATTGCCCTTGTATTTCGCGACATTGCCTTCGGGTGGATACCACATATTGTTTTCGGGTGAGACCGCCTTCACCGAGGGACAGTACTCCTTGATCGCCATCGCGTGGTCATACTCAATATCCGGCCGGTTGCGTTCGCTGCGGGAACGACGGCCGATATGAATCCCGGGACGATATTTGCTGATGTAAATCACATTCGATCCAAGCGATTCGATCTGACTCGCCATCGATTCATTCAGGCCGGTGATGATGGACACCATGCCAATGACCGAACTGACACCGATCATCACCCCCAGTACCGTCAAAAATGACCGCAGCTTGTTGGTCCGGATTGCATCCAGCGCCAGGACAATTGCTTCGCGTATTTCAAATAAGTTCAGGGCCATTGTTTGCCATCATTCTTCCGAGCTGTTTACCATGGTACCTGAATTATTCGTACCGCAGGGCTTCAATCGGATCCAGCCGCGCCGCCTTCATGGCGGGGTACACCCCAAAAAAGATTCCGACTGTCGAGGCGACCCCTAAACCGAGCAACACCGACCACAAAGCAATACCGGCCGGCACCCCCAATTGGCTGGTCCCCACCGAACCCAGTAGAAAACCACCCAAAACACCAAGTCCCCCGCCGATCAGGGAGAGCATGACCGCCTCCAGCAAAAACTGGAGTAAAATATTGCCCGAGCGTGCACCGACCGCCTTGCGAATGCCCACTTCCCGCGTTCGCTCGGTCACCGAGACCAACATGATATTCATGACCACCACCCCGCCGACCACAAGGGAGATCGAGGAAATGCCGATCATCACAAAAAAGATCATCCGGGAAAAATCCTCCCACATCGACATAAAATCGGAGGCGGTCATAATACCGAAGTTGTCGTCATCATGGTACCCCACGTTGCGGCGCGCGCGCAAGATCATGCGGACTTCGTCTTTGGCTTCCTGCATCCGTTCAAAGGTCTGTGCCTTAATGAAAATATCCACCGAGCGACGACTGCCGTACTGCTTCTCAAATGAGGTCATCGGAATCACAATATAATTATCATTACTCATTCCCAGGGTGGAGCCCCGGCGGTTGCCATGACCGATCACCGTGTATTTTCGCGCATCAATTTTGATGGTCTTGCCGATGGGATCGATGCCGGGGAACAGATTGTCAATGACATCGTAGCCAATAAACGCTACCCGACGCCGGTGTTGATAGTCGTCCTCGGAAACATACCGTCCACGTTCCACCTCGAAATCGACCGTTTGAATCCAATTGGGCGTGGACCCCATGATATGTACACCGTCAATATACTGGTTGCCCCTTTTCACTGTAGCGGATGTAACATTGCGTCCGGACACCACCGCACATTCCTCGCACAACTCATCAATCGCTTCCATGTCTTCCGTGGTGATCGGCTTGCGCTTACGAATCTCCCACCACTGATCCTCTGATGTCACAATACCGTATCGGTCAACGATAAACGTGGTCGCGCCCATCGAGGATATGCGATCGGCGACATAGGTGTTCATTCCGTTGATCAACGAGACCATGGCGATAATCGTCATTACGCCGATGATCACCCCGACCAACGTCAGCATTGAGCGAAGCTTATTGGCCCACAGCGCCTGGAGGGCTAAATGAACACTTTCCCAGAAGACCCGCATACGCGGCCCGCTCCCTTACAGGTGAGACACGTGTTCTTCTTTCTCGATTTGACCATCGCGGATATGCAGAATCCGGTCGGCATACGACGCGACATCGTGCTCGTGCGTGACAATGAGGATGGTGTTGCCGGCTTCGTGCAGCCGGCCGAAGAGGGCCATAATCTCCTCGCCGGTCTTGGTGTCGAGGTTGCCGGTCGGCTCATCCGCCAGAATCAGCGATGGGTTATTCACCAGCGCCCGGGCGATGGCCACTCGCTGCCGCTGCCCGCCGGAGAGTTCGTTGGGCTTGTGCGACATGCGGTCCGACAAGTCAACCATATCCAGTGCCCGCTTGGCCTTTTCGATGCGGGTATGCGAATCACTCCCATCGTAGATCAACGGCAACTCCACGTTGTGCAACGCGGAAGCGCGGGGTAGCAGGTTGAATGTCTGGAAAACGAAACCGATCTCCTTGTTGCGGATGCGCGCCAGTTCGTTGTCGTTCATGTCGGAGACCCGCTTTTCATTCAACTCATACACCCCTCTGGAGGGCGTATCGAGACAGCCGATCAAATTCATCAAGGTGGATTTCCCTGATCCCGATGGTCCCATAATCGCGACATATTCTCCGGCTTGCACATTGACCCCGACACCGCGCAGGGCGTGAATGGTCTCTGCGCCCATCTCGTATGTCTTCCACAAATCTTCCGTCTTAATCAATACCATATATCACCTTCGTCCATCCCCGGCATGCGACTCGAGTACCGACCCGATTCAGTCTTTCACTTTGACCGCGTCTCCGTGTTCCAGTTCACGGAGCATCCGGAAACTGCCGGTCACAATCTTCTGATCCTCTTCGAGACCGGAGACAATTTCGATATCCTGCTGGTCAGCGATTCCGGTCACCACTTCGACAAACTTTACATGTCCGTCCTCGATCACAAACACACCGTCCAGCTCCCGGCTTTCCTCTTCCCCCTCGTCTTCCTCCGGAGCACTCTCATCACTTTCCGAGGCCTGGGCTTCACTCGTGCCGGAACCAGTCAACTCCGCTTTCTGTTTCTCAATATCTTTTTCATCACGAAGTACGACAGCGCCGATGGGAATCTTGATGACACCATCTGCCTCGGCGGTAGTGATATCGCAGGTCGCCGACATCCCCGGGCGAATTGACGGAACCGTCTCCCCCATCAAGATCGTCACCAGAAAATTGGTCACTTGATCCGTGGTACCCAATCCGGTGAGCCGCGCGCTGTTACCGACTTCGGTGACGACGCCTTCGAAGGTCGTGTCCGGCAAGGCATCAAGTTCAATCTTGGCGGGTTGATTCACCTCTACATTCGCGATATCAGTCTCGTCGACTTCGACTTCAACTTCAATCTCCGAGAGATCCGAGACGGTCATGATTACGGTTCCGGGATTATTCATCGTCCCGATGATCACAATTTCACCAATCTCCGCGTTGAGAGCGGTAATCACGCCGTCAATCGGAGAGTTGATCGTTGTGTACTCAAGCTGGTTGCGCGCCTCCCGCAGCGACGCCCGCGCGCGCTCCACGGAATGCACGGCCGCGTTGTGTGACGCTTTCTGGACATTGTAGGTTGTCCGGATCTGGTCATACGTCTCGTCAGAGATCAACCGGTTCTCATGCAGCTTCTTGGCCCGCTCGTACGCCAGGCCGGCTTCCTCCAGTTGCGCCTCAGCCAGTTCAGCCTGCGCCTGGGCGGAGGCCAACGATGCGCGGTACTGATCCACCGCCGCCTGATATCGTATCGCATCCAGTTGCACCAGCAGTTGTCCTTTGGATACCCGCTCGCCCTCTTTGACCGGCAACTCCACAATTTTGGCCGAGACATTCGCCGAGATGTCAACCTCGGTCTTGGCCTTCACCTTACCGGAGGCGGTCACCAATGCGGTAATATCCCCACGCCCGACCGTATCTGCATTTACCTGCTTGGTTTCTTCGCCTGACCGACTCAGATTGGCGATGATAATGATGATCAGGACGAGCGCAACCCCACCGATAATGAACCACTTTTTCCCGGATTTTTTCTTACGGTTGTTGTTCATAGGTACCTCGACTTTTGTCTTATCAACGACCGGTGGGGAGTCTCGGAGTTACCTATCCAACAGATGATACCGTTCGTTAACCCCGAATGTTCCGGTCATCCTTCCCCGCCGATGCGACGGGCCAGGATATTGCTATCGCCGCCGCCCCATTGCCTTATCTAAGGCCGATACGGCCAGGTTGAAATCGTACTTGGCGCTAATAAAACTGTTTTGCGCGTCGGCGAGGTTTTGCTGGGCATCCAGCAAATCGAGAATGGTCGCCGCGCCGAGGTTATAGCGCTCCTGGGCGATGGCCATATCCTCCTGTGCCGACCGTACGGATTCTTCATAGAGTTGTAAATTGACGCGGGCGTTGTTGATACTGAGTAAAGCGGTCTGAATTCCCAGACCCACGCTATTGATGGTTGATTCCAGATTGACTTCTGCCAGCCGTTTTCCCGCTTTTGCCCGGCTATGCGCTGCCTTCTGCGAAAACCCATCAAAAAACGGAATCGGCCAGGAAAAACTCACGCCGAGCGACCAGTTGGATTCTTCCTGGTTAAATTCAGTCCAGTTACCCACATCCGAGGAAGAAAACGACCGGCTGCCACTCCAGGAAACCACCGGCAGATAATTGGCCCAGACACTACGCAGTGAATACTTGGCGCTGTTGAGTTCAGCACGCGCGGCGCGGATTCTGGGATGACGCTCTTTGGCATACTCTACCGCGGACTCATAGGTCTCATCAACCGCGAGGGTGTCGACTCCCGCAGCCAGGGTTATCGGGGTATTCGCCGGCCGATTCATCGAGTTATTCAATTCGGCGATAGAAACAGCCCAGTTCTGCTTGGCTGATTCTAACGACGCTTTGCTGGTCAACAACTGCACCTTGGCCTTTAAAAGCTCCGACTGATTCGCCGATCCCAGATCAAACCGTGCCTGCACCAGTTCCAGATTATGTTCGGCGGTCTCCACGGTTTGTTCCGCGACATCAAGTAACCCTTTATAGCGTAAGCTGTTGAAGTAGTAGTTCCGGACTAAATCAATGATTTCCAGCTCCGCCTGCGAATAGTCAGCCTCCCGAGCGTCCCGAGTCTGCATAGAATTCCGTAAATCGAAGTAGTTGCCGCCCCAGCGAAAGAGGGTATGACGCACGATGAGACTCTTGGAATAAATCCGCCTGATGGGCACGGAGACGTCATACTGCGAGACCCCACCCTGTTCGCTGTAATTGTACCCCGCCGAAGCTTCAAACCGCGGCAACCAACTGCCGATTGACTCCCAGACACCCTGTTCCGCCGAGATCAGGGAGTAGCGGGAGGAGGCCAAGGTGGCATTTCGATCCAGAGCGATATTAATACACTCCTCCAACGATAACTCCTCAGCCTGCACCGCCGACCCCACACCCGACAAGCAAACAACAGTGCAAATTACGACTAACCGCAACCAGCGCACAGCTATCATTCGTCTCTCCTCATGTTCATTTTCTTACGTGTTACATACCCGCCATGTTAATGCCGAGTTGTGCCAGGCCGGCCGAGATCAGTACCCAGATCACCCAGAGAATACCGACGAACGTCGCACTCTTGGCAAACGGGGCTTTGGCCAGTACGGATACACCCAGCATGACGAGGATGAGTTGCCATAATGGAAATATACCCAGTTGATTAAATATCTGTCCCATGAACGTATTAATCTGATCGGACGGAAGCAGGACGGCCAGTGACAAGTGGACCTGCGTTGACCCCTTCGAAAGAATGAGCGGGACTTTGACTATTGCTTCTGGAATCGTAACCAACCAGGTCAAAGCATACATATTCATCACCAGCAAAAACGAGGATTGGCCGCCGAGTAAAACATTGGTAATAAAAAACAGAATCGCCGACACAATGACCAGAATGATCACCGTTGCCACCGGGCCGATCAATTGCATGGCAGGATTCGACATGTTTTGTTCCTGTTCTTCCAGGATTTCCGCTTGTCGCTCCTCCGGCACATTAAACCGGTCCAGCGCTTCCTCCGTGCTGGCCAGCTGATCTTTGATGTAAATCGGCTTGGCGATCTGGAAACTGGCGATGCCAACGACGGAAACAATCAGGATAATCAACAACCATTCCCAGTTTTTGCGCACGGCGGCAAAGGCCCGTCGCGGATCGGTAAAAAGAGCCATGAATCTCGCCGGCATTCCCATCTGTGGCTGCTCGGGACTTTCTCCAGTTTCCGGCATGGTCACCTGATCATTCATGATCATCTCTCCATCGTGGGTACCCGTCACACAAGACGGCCCCACGTCTAAAATGTTTCAGTTTTGCCAACACTTCCGACATAACCAACTTACACGAATTTACCCGAATATGTCTCATTCATTCATTTGTCAACCACAGAAATTACATATCTGCCCTGATGATAGCAAACGGGTAAATGATCGCTCGCCGCAACTCCGTATTCTTTAGTTATTACCAAAAATAATGGTTATTGTAAATGGCCGCAACGAGGGATGTAGACATAACCGCAAAGAATAGGTGTAGCCCACCTGTCGTTCTGAGCCCGCGCGGACTCAGAACGACAGGTGGGTCGGTAAACATCCGATTGAGCAGTTGCCAACCCCCAGCCTCTCCCCCACCGCGGCGGGGAGATGGTTTGAGGTTGCTATCCGGCGCACCGCAAAAATCTGTGGAGAACCTTCCGATCAGCTGTGGCTACCGGAACAACGGCGCCAACACCAGCGACACGATTGCCATCAGCTTAATCAGAATGTTCATCGAGGGACCCGAAGTATCTTTGAACGGATCGCCGACGGTATCGCCGACCACCGCTGCTTTGTGCGCGTCCGAACCTTTACCGCCATGGGCGCCGCCTTCGATGTATTTTTTGGCGTTATCCCACGCGCCGCCGCCGTTGGCCATCATCAGGGCCATCATTACGCCGGTGAGGGTGGCGCCAGCCAGCATCCCACCCAGCGCCTCCTTACCGATCAACGAACCGACGAGGACCGGCGCGAGGACGGCGGTGAGTCCCGGCACAATCATCTGCTGCAACGCCGCGGTTGCGGAAATCGAGACGCAGCGATCCGAATCCGGTTCCGCTTCGCCCTCCATCAGGCCTTTGATTTCGCGGAACTGGCGACGGACCTCTTCCACCATCATAAAGGCCGCCTTACCGACCGCGGTCATGGTATTGGCCGCAATGAAGAACGGCAACAGTCCGCCAATAAAGAGGCCGGTAACCACTTTAGAAGAAACCAGATCGATAGTCTCCAACCCAACTGCGGTCGTGTACGCGGCAAAAAGCGCCAGCGCAGTCAGGGCTGCCGAACCAATGGCAAACCCCTTACCGATAGCGGCCGTGGTGTTGCCCAGCGCATCCAACCGGTCAGTAATACTGCGGACTTCCGGCCCCAGACCGGCCATTTCCGAGATGCCGCCGGCGTTGTCGGCAACGGGGCCATAGGCGTCAACCGACATGGTCACGCCAATCGTAGAAAGCATCCCCACTGCGGCGATACCGATGCCGTAGAGACCGGCGAGTTCGTAACCAATATAGATGGCGGCGGCAATGACTAATACTGGTAATGCTACCGATTCCATGCCAACCGCCAGCCCGGTGATAATATTCGTTGCCGGTCCGGTCTCCGAGGCTTGGGCGATATTGCGAATCGGTTTGCCCGCGGTGTAATATTCGGTCAGCAGCCCCAGCGCAATGCCGCAGAATGACCCGACCAGTATCGTCCAAAACACATTGACATCAACGTTCAATGCCTGTACCACAAAATAGGTTGCCACTAACATGACGATGGCCGCGACATACGTCACAATCCGTAGCACCGCCGCCGGATTCATATTCGCGAATAGACGAACGGAGAGAATGCCAAGCATGCTGGCAACAATTCCAATCATCACGACCGCAAGGGGAAGCACCACCCAGCCGAGCTTTGTCGGGTCCGTAGCGTACAGCGAGGCACCAATGACCATCGTGGCAACAATGGAACCAACATAGGATTCAAAGAGGTCGGCGCCCATTCCGGCTACGTCACCAACATTATCGCCGACATTGTCGGCGATCACCGCTGGATTTCGCGGATCATCTTCGGGAATTCCCGCTTCGACTTTCCCGACTAAGTCAGCCCCCACATCCGCGGCTTTAGTGTAAATCCCGCCCCCGACACGAGCAAACAAGGCAATCGAAGAGGCGCCCATCGAGAACCCGGAGAGGACCTGGATTTGCTCGGTTCCCAACTGACCGAACCAGATACCCAAACCCAACAACCCCAAGGCGGCAACCGACATCCCCATCACTGAGCCACCGGAAAACGCCACGACGAGTGCCTTTCCCTGACCATGATCTTTCGCAGCGGCTGTCGTACGAACATTCGCCAGGGTTGCCGAGGACATACCGAAAAACCCGGCCAGCATCGAGCAACCGGCCCCGGTCAGGAAAGCAATTGCCGATAACGTTCCGATTTTCCACAGGAGCAAGGCGAAAACAATCAAGATGAAGATCAGCAGAATCGAGTACTCGCGTTTCAAAAACACCATGGCGCCCGCGTAGATACGATTGGCGATGTTGGTCATCGTCTCGTTGCCGGTGGGCATCCCTTTGACGGAAAAGTACACACCCAGGGCAAACAAGAGACCGACACCTCCGAAAATCGGCGCCCACAATCCCCAGTTCAGGTCAACCATAGATAATCTCCCCTAACCCGTTACGGTTTATAGGCTTTCATCTCCCTCATAAGGCTGCTAATATAGGGGTTGGAGAAAGAAATGGGCAAGGACAAAGTGAAATTTGTGACAAGCACCTTGTCCACTGCTGGGGCATAAAATGGGACAAATGCCCGGACTAATCGTGGAGAACTGTCACGCCTTTGGCCTCTAACGCCGGAAAGACAACCCGCAGCAATTCCCGGGTCAACGCCCGGTCGCGCACGATGAGTGTATCCCCTTCACCGAACCCAGGATTATCGATAAGTTCATGAAACGAATACACGGGATTTCCGCTGAGGTCGAGGGTCCGCAGTTCGGTCAGATGTTGCATTCCGGACAATTCCAGCAGCTCATTTCCGGCGAGGTTCAAATACACCAAGTTTCGTAGCTTGCGCAACGGTAGTTGATTGCTTACACCGTTGAACGACAGATTCAGCGAGTCGAGGTGTTCCATATCCTGCAAGGGAGTAATATCCTGCACCCGATTACTGGTTAAGTCCAAATACCGCATGTCCGTCATGAGCCAGAGAGGTGAAATGTCATGGATATAGTTTACCTGTAACTCCAACCTTTGCAACGAAAGGAGGTGCTTCAGGGGGTCGATATCAAAAATCAGCTGGCTCTGGCTCAGATTCAATGATGTCAGGTTGGGCAGAAATTCAAGGCCGGAGAGATCGCGGATGGCTCTCCCCATAAGTATAAGGTCAGTGAAATTAACCAACTCCGATGCCATCAATGGGTCGCTCACGTTCCCGGTCAGATTGCGAATAGCAAATTCCAGGGCGGATTCTTCAAAAATAACTTCAATCTGGTCGATGCCTTTGATCGCAATCGTATTGGAGATTTCGGAGCGGTTGTAATCCTGATCAAGCGTCCGCATGGCCATATACGTCGGCTCCGAAAGATCGTAGGGCAAAACGGTCCACTCCTCAAGGGTTCCGGAAGATGCAGGCGCAATTTCGCCCATTAGTTTCACCGAAGAATTCCAGTTCTCTTCTGTAATCGGCACGGTGTTATACCGGAAATCATACCAGGTAGCGGTGCCGGAACTCAAATCATTGCCGGGGGCGGTCCACTGTAACCGTATCGAATTTCCGCGGTATTCAACGTTGGCCAAATCGGTAACCGGTGATGGTTCGGTCCAGTCCCCGTAGCTCAGGACTGGTCGACGACTTACGGGAAACATTTCATGGTCCATCTGTGCGCCCGTGGAACCACCAAACCGGATTGTGATCTCCCCGTCCTGCTTACGCAGACCTTCCATGGCCGCCACGCCAACGCCGTAGTAGAACCATACCCCATGCTCATCCGCCTGCGCATTCGACAGCGCATCGGCGGAGAAGGACTCGACGTCGATAATATCATTTTCAAATGACACGACAATCCCCAGGCCATTGGGGGGATTGTACCCCTGCGGGAAATTAAATAGCAAAACTTCCGATTCCACCGGCCAATACAAGCTCAGTTGCCGATCGCGGAAGTAGTCGAAGTAATAGGTTTCACCGGACGGATCCTGCATTTCGTACATATCCAGCCAGTACACGCCGTGCTCGTCCTCCCGAACAGTAAGCGTGTCGCGCTCATACCCTTCTGGGTAATCCAGATAGGTCAAACCGCCAAATACCGGCTTGTAGTTAAGCTGGGCGAAGAAGTGTTCAATTAACGTTGCGGTCGTCTGGGTTTTCCCGGCAGTTCTCCGCATCCAGGAGCGCTGGAACGTCGCCGGTTCCGCCAGCAATCCGGCGAATGCCTGGGGCAGGAAATTGACCGTTCCGAACGGTGCCCGTGGCGGATCTGTCGTCTCGACTGCATCGAATACGCCAAGAGCTGTCCCGAGTGTCTGATACGCTGCAATGAGATCCGCCGCATGAGAATAGTGGATAATGCCGTCACCATCCTCAATCGCCCGCAAGACACCGAAGAAAGTCTCTACGGCATTGGTTACAGCACCGTCGTCGGCTGTTGCATTATCAAGTGCAGTCTTGATATCCTGGAATTGCGTGATAATGGTTTCAACCGTTCCCTGCGGCAGTAGATCGCTGAAATTCGTTCCACGTTGGCCCTGCATGAGACTGACGGCGTCGCCAATGATCGAACTGATGGTTGAGCGGGCATCCTGTTCCGCCCAGATTACAGCCACGGTAATTTCCGATACCGCCGGGATTCGCGCGCGATTCGCGTCCGTTTGCAGCGCCGGAGTCATAAAAGTCCACGACCCGTCGGCCACATAACCCACCAGCAAAGTCCCTTCCAACACATCTGAGGGCATCAGTTCATTCAGGTAGGTCACATCGATCCAGATCGTATCCTGAATCTGGCCATTCGAGAGCGAAATGGTAAAGACCTGGGAGGCAAGTCCGCGATCGGACGGTAATGACGGAAACTCCTCGACAGCGGTGATTTCGACGTATGCATCTTCGGTGATCGCTTCGGGGGGAACCGTGACAAAAACCCTATTGTCGAGTGAGGCCGTGCCTCCCTCTTCAAATTTGATCAGATTCGTCTGCGGACCAATCAGGTTGTCATCATCATCACCACAGCCGCCTAATCCCAGGGCGGCAATCAGGGCCGCCAGTAGCAGCCACCGTGACAGTGAGTTATTCATATCGCGCACGTGCATATCTCCTGTAATAATTTCTGAAAGACCAGGTTCTCAACCCGTCAGCACCCTTTTCTCCCAAACAATACAACTTAATGCCTGAAAACCATTTTGGCAACGCGTGTTGCGTTTTTCTATGCAACGGGCGGTGCTATTTCGACATTTTTTTGTCGGTTTCACTCCAGGCAACCCAAAGTTGCCACATGTTTTCAATACACGCAATGTACGGGATCCTTCCCAATATCGTCGCAGATGAGCGTTTTTCCAATGACAAAATCACTGTTTTAGCCGACTACCAGCGATTTGCAGCCTTGTACAGGAAGTTTTGTTTGACATTGTCGTCTGGCAGTCTATATTGCCCGCGGCAGGGTATGTTGTGCCTGGAGGTGCGGTGTGCCTTGTGAGTGACGATACAGAGAGTAGCAATATACTGCCTGGACAACAGAGACCGGGCATTTCGAAGTGAAAGGGGGTCGAGCAGTAGATGGCGGGTATCCGCGTACGGGATGAAGAGTCCTTTGAACGTGCACTGAAACGGTTCAACAAAGCGTGCGAAAAATCCGGAATTATGTCTGATATCAAGAAGAATCAACATTTCGAGAAACCGTCGGATCGTCGTAAACGCAAATTGAATCAGGCCATACGCCGCAATCGCAAGAAGCAACTCCGTCGTAAATGAGCGGCCAGGTACACAAGAAAATCCCGGGAGATCTCACTGCGGCGATGAAAAGCCGCGACAGCGTGAGAACAAACGTGCTTCGAGGATTGAAGTCCGAGCTCATGTATAAAGAAATCGATGTGGGCCGTGACCTCTCCGACGAGGAATGTGTAGGAGTCATTCGTGCCGCAGTGCGCAAACGACAAGATGCAATTGACGCCTTCAAGAAAGCGGGGCGCGCTGATCGGGCTGCCGAGGAAGAGAAGGAGTTGGCGGTCATCAAAGAATATCTCCCCCAGGAGTTGTCTGCCGACGAGCTGGGAGAATTAATCGATGAGGTGATTGCCGAGGTCAACGCGTCAGGACCCAAAGATTTCGGTGCGGTAATGAAAGGGGCGATGGCCAAAGTCGCCGGACGGGCTGCCGGCAAGGCCGTGGCGGCTGCTGTTAAAGCGAAATTACAGGAAAAACCTGTGCAGTTTATGCTGATGCGGAACGGCAGGCTGAGGCAGGATGTGCATATACGTTTTCGATCGTAATGGGGCAGGGATCGGCGGAACCTCCGCCGGGTTGCGAGTGAGCTCTATCTCGATTCAGCGTCTCCCTCTGCCCTCAACTGGTTAGCAAACCGGGGAGGGGCTATGAACTTTCTGGACCTGATTATGCTATTGATCCTGGTCGCGGGCGCCGTATATGGCAGCAAGATCGGGTTTATACGCGAAACGGTGGGTGTCATTGCCTTAATTGGTGCCATTGTGCTCGCCGTGCACTACAACGATTTTCTCACGGCGGAAATGGAGGATTGGTTACGCGTATCGCCCATGTGGGCCAGCTTGGCGGCATTTGTCATATCCGGGGCACTGCTCTACGCGCTGTTTAAGTTATTGGCGAAATTGCTGTACCGTGTCGCAGAGGTTCATCGACTGGGCAAGACCGACAAATTCGGTGGGGCGATCGTTGGTATCGCGCACGGCTGGTTTCTGGGCGGATTCATCATTTTTATGCTCCTATATATCCCGCTGCCACGACCTGTGGAGGAACGGGTAGAAAGCTCCTACCTGGCGATTCGGATGGCCTCGGCCGTACCTTTTCTCTATGAAGCCACCGGTGGATTGCACCCCTCGGAAAAATCCTTCGTGTTGAAGCTGGAGGATTCCCTGACCGGACAGCCCACTTCGATCAAATCAAACCAAGGCAAGCATGAGAAACGACGGCCGTTGACTGCTGTCGACCGAGCGCGTATTAATGAATTTTTAAACCGAGTCGAGCGGCTATTTTTCGAGGAAACTTGACCCCGGCGGTCAATTCCCTTTATTGGCGCCCGTTACCGGGCGCCTTTCTATTTGTGAGGACTATGGAATGCGGCCGCAGGACGTAGGATAAGATAGTGGAAAAACATACACTCAATGTCCTGGAATTCGCCAAGGCGATTGAATCAATCGCCGGCTCTGCGCTGACACCCATGGGACGGGAACGGTTACTGGCCACCCGGCCGCAGGCTGATTTTGCCGCCATCAAGCGACTCCTCGACGAAACCTGGGAGATGCAGGATTTGCTTACCGTCGAGGGCGATTTCCCGCTGGGGCGAATAACAGACATTCGACCGTCGTTGTTGCGCACGTCGTTGGAGGGTAACTTCCTCGATCCCAAAGAAATGCTGGCAATCGCCGAATTCCTGGAATTATGCCAGGATTTGTTGCGCTTTTCCAAGGTTACCGCCGAGAAGTACCCCTTGTTGGAGGAGCACCTCTCCCTGCTGGTTTCCGGCCACCAGATTGTCAAGCGCATCCGCACGGCCATCGACGAAGATGGCGAGTTACGGGATAATGCTTCCAAAGACTTGCATCGCCTGCGTGGCGAGAAACGGGCCGTGCGCGACTCGATCATGAGCCGGCTGGAAAAAATTATCGCTCGGCGAGATCCGGACCCCGCCTGGCAGGAAGATATCATTACCCTGCGCAACGACCGGTATGTCATCCCGATTCGCACCGGCGAACTTTCCCCACGCGACGGGGTCATCCAGGACCGCTCGTCCACCGGACAGACGTTGTTCGTCGAACCGTTCAAAGTTATCGAATTGAACAACCGGCTCCGACACATCCTGATTGAGGAACGCCGGGAAATTGAAAAAATCCTGCGCTCGATCACCCGGATGATCGCCAGCGAGGTGGATCGACTCACCGAAAATGTCCGCATTGTCGGGATTCTCGATTCGCTATATGCCAAAGCCCGCTGGGCGGCCAAAACGCAATCGCAGGTGGTCGAATTGGTCGACGGTCCCCAGTTCTCGATCCGGGAGGGTCGTCACCCCCTATTGGTCATTCGGAGCCTGGAGCAACCCGAGGAGGAGCGCGAGGAAGTCGTGCCAATCAGCGTCTCGCTGGGTGAATCATTTATTGGTCTGGTAGTCACCGGTCCCAACACGGGCGGTAAGACCGTCTCATTGAAAACCGTTGGCTTGTTGACCTTGATGACCCAGGCGGGCCTCCCGGTGCCGGCTCGTGACGGAACACGGATCGGGGTTTTCCAGCAGGTGTTTGCCGACATCGGCGATGAGCAATCGATTGAGTCCTCCCTCTCCACCTTTTCCTCACACATGCGCCAGATCCGCAATGCTTTAGAGCATGCGGATGATTCTTCGCTGGTTTTACTGGACGAACTCGGTGCGGGAACCGATCCCCGTGAGGGCGCGGCACTTGGCGAGGCGATCATTACCAGCTTGATCGAGACCGGCGCGCGAGTGATGTGCACCACCCACTACACTGCCTTAAAAGCCTTGTCTCAAAACAATCCACTCATCGAGAATGCCGCGGTAGAATTTGATGCCGAGACGCTACAACCGACGTTTCGTCTACATCTCGGAGTTCCCGGCGCGTCGTATGCAATCGACATTGCCCGCCGATTGGGGATGCCCGATTCGATTACCGAGCGGGCCGCCACCCTGCTCGGAGAGCAGGAAGTCAACCTCGCGCAGTTGCTGGCGGAGCTTTCGGAAAACCTGAAGCGCGTCCGCGAACAGGAAGAAGCTTTAACCAAGCGGCAACAGGCCACCGAAGAACTGGAAAGCCTGCTGCAAGACCGGCGGGCCAAGCTCCACGAGACTGAGCAGGAATTTAAGGAACAGGCCCTGGTCGAGGCGGAAAAAATTGTGCAACAAACAAAACGCGATATGGAACACCTGGTCAAAGAAATCCGCGAAACCCAGGCTCGAAGAGATTTAGTCAAAAAAGCCCATCGACAACTGGCAGATACTGCCGAAAAAACCCGGCAGGAAATCAAACGCGTGAAAAAACCCAGTGCTCCTCCCCCACCCACGTCCGACGAACCACTGCAGCCGGGCGACCGCGTCTGGGTGGAATCATTCAAGAAAGAAGGGGAAGTGGTCGAACTCTTCCCGGACCAGCGCAAGGTGAAACTCCGGTTCGGGAATATGTATTACACCATTGACGATATCCATTGCCGGAAAATCGGCGCAGCTGCGTCTGAGCGACGGGAAGTGCACTCCGCCCCGGTGCAATATTCCTACAGTTCAGAGGTTTCGCCGGAAATATCGCTACGGGGCATGACCGCCGAGGACGCTCGCGAGGAGCTGGATAACTACCTCGACGAGGCCCTGCTGGCCGGGTGGGAAGAAGTGCGGATTGTCCACGGCAAAGGCGAGGGTATTCTGCGGCGAGTGGTCCAGCAGATGCTCAATGCTGATAGGCGCGTGATTTCACAGCGGGTCGGTGAATGGAACGAGGGTGACCTGGGCGTCACCATTGCGCGCCTGCGCAAGTCAAAACGTACCTGATTCCTGCAATTGATTCATTCCTCCCGGTGTGCCGATAATACTAACGACACCCGTACTGGGTGGCCACCTTGGGGTTGGTCCCTGGTATTGAGTTGGTCAGCGTGCGGGGACATGCGCCGACCACAAAATTGATTTTCACATGCAACAAACCTCAACGCCATCGCAACCACTAATCCAACAGCGTATCGTCCCGGGAACCAACCATCCGCGCCGTTGGTGGATTGCCGCTCTGTTGACCTCCATCAGCCCGCCGACCGCATTTCTCTATGTGGGCAACCTGTGGTGGGCGATAGCCGGATTTACGGGGATTGCTCTCTGGCTTGGCTTTTGCAGCTTTGCTGATTTTTCCGCCCGCATCCTGAGTATGCTAATCGTCCTCGGTGTATTTTTGCTTTACTCGGCAATTCCAGTCTTCCTGGGCTTAGCGCAAAGGCAGAGCTATTCGTTACGCTCATACAATAAGCTGATCTGGTATGTGGTTTCTCTCATTGTCTGGGTGGGCCTGGCAGTGGGGATTCACACATCAGCGACCTCCCTTCTCGGGTTGCGCACCCTATCGATTATCGATTCACAGATGGAAAACACCCTGCTGCCGGGGGATGAAATACTGATCGACACTCGCGCCTATGATGATCGCGACCCGACGATTGGGGAGATTGTTCTCTACCGCGAATCTGCCGATCCCGCGTCGCCCTCGCTGGCCCGCGTGGTTGCGTTACCCGGCGATATAGTACACATGCACTTGAAGAAGTTTTTCGTGAATGGCAAACTTGTTAATCCCCCGCGCTCAGTCACCTTCGACGACCCGTCAACATTCCTGTCCGCCGAGCAATCGCCGCGCGATTGTTTTGCGCCGGTCGAAGTCCCTCCCCGCCATGTATTTGTCCTCGGAGATCACCGTGACCATGCCGCCGATTCCCGTCACCACGGGTCAATTTCCCAAGAAATGATTATCGGTCAGGCCAAATTCGTATTTTATTCGCGAGATGGAGTGCTGATCCGCCTTGAGCGGATCGGCCTGCACCTAGACGAGGCACATCAGGAAGGCAGCCGGACGATAGTACCATGGCCGACTACGACGATTTCAAACAACGGGTACGCGATGCTACCGACATTGCCGAGGTGATCGGGCAGTATGTTACGTTAAAAAAGCGCGGCCGAAACCTGCTCGGCCTCTGTCCATTCCACGACGAAAAGACACCATCGTTTACCGTCCATCCCGACCGGCAATTCTACCACTGTTTCGGCTGTGGGAAAGGTGGCGACGTGTTCACGTTTCTCATGGAACAGGAGAATTGGTCATTCCCGGAAGCGCTCCGCTACTTGGCCGAACGTGCCAATATTCCTCTGCCTCGCCGCCGGAGTCCCGCAGAACAGGATCGGTATGCCAAGCTGTACGAAGCCAACGCGGTTGCCGCCGAATTTTTCTCCCGCATGATTCACGAGCCGGAGGGTAAACACGCTTTGGCGTATATTACCGGCCGTGGCGTGCCACGTGATAAGTTAGCACACCTGCAAATTGGCTATGCACCGGACCACTGGGATGGCCTGATCAAGTTTGCGCGACGCCGGGACCTTACCGAGCAAGTTCTCACCGATGCCGGTCTGGTTATCCGCCACGAAACAAAGGGCAGTTACTACGATCGGTTTCGCAACCGGCTGACCTTCGCCATTTGCAATCTGTCCGGACGCCCGATCGCTTTCGGCGCCCGGGCGCTCAGTCCCGACGAAACAGCCAAGTATATCAATTCGCCTGAAACACCAATCTATCGCAAGAGCACTATTTTGTACGGTTTAGATAAGGCCCGTGACGAAATTCGCCGACAGGATGCCTCGGTCGTAGTCGAGGGATATACCGATTGGGTTTCTTTGTATTTGGCGAATATCAGCAATGTAGTCGCCTCGTCGGGCACGGCGTTCACCGCAGAACAGGCGCGGCAACTCCGCCGGTTTTCCCAAAATGTCATCTTGTTGTTTGATGCAGACCCCGCCGGAGATCAAGCCGCATTGCGGGGAGTGGAGGTGCTCTTCCGGGAAGGGCTGGATGTAAAAATCGCCGTGTTACCGGACGGTCTCGACCCGGACACCGCGATTCGCAAACAAGGGCGGGACAGTATTACCCAGGCGCTTGCCGACGCGCAAGAATACGTGTCCTACAAGGTCAGCCTGGCCCATCAGAAACTCTCCTCGGGCAATTTGCTGTCCCAGGAAGCAGTCATCCGTGAGCTACTCGATACCACCGCGGCGATCCCCGACCGGGTACGACGCTCTCTGCTTATTCGACAGATCAGTGAAGCGACGCGCATCCCGGAAGATGATCTGCGTGCCCAACTCACGCGTAAGCGGCAACCGTCGGGGCCGGCCGCAGATAAACAAGCGCCGTCCGGTCCATTCATCAATGGTCCATACCGCTGGGAGGCGGAGTTTCTCCATATCTTGCTGCGGCGCGATGACCTTCGTAAACGAGCGAAAGCAGAAATCCACAGTGACGATTTTAAGAATGAACATTTGGCCGATTTATTTCAGGCAATTGTCGGTAGTAAATCAGCCAGTGAAATAAATCCCGCGGATATCGGTGCCACAATAGAGGAGCAGGCGTTGGCGGCGGAGATTGCCCTGATGCCGGTCGATGACACCTCGGAAGCCTATGCCGACTATGTGGCGAAGTTCGTGGCTCGTCGACCAAAGAGAGATACTGTCGAATTAAAAAAGCGGTTACAGGATGCCGAACGGCGGGGAGACCAAAAAGAAGCCCAACGACTGCTTAAAGAGTTGGCTCAAAAGACCTTGACAAAAGATTAGCCAGGTGGTAGAATGAGAGTTTACATTGGCGGAATATCCGCCGTAGTGAAGACAGGAGGACGTATTTGTTCGGCTGTCGCAGGTACGGTCACCACGGAGGCGGGCCTATAGCTCAGTTGGTTAGAGCAACTGACTCATAATCAGTCGGTCCCAGGTTCGAGTCCTGGTGGGCCCACCAGCAGACGAGAACAGCCGTGGCCAGGACACCGGCGCAGCACGATAACAGGAACGCGGAACAACGGACGGGCAATTAGCTCAGTTGGTTAGAGCGTTCGGTTCACATCCGAGAGGTCACAGGTTCGAATCCTGTATTGCCCACCATTGATGGATATTCAGGTAGAGTGAAAGACGACGGGTATCGGCAACGAAAATTCGTGGGGCGGTCCGTGTGTACGGATGTGCCCCTGATCCCCAGCGAAGTAGACTGCGCACACATTGTGCGCATTTTTTTTCGCGCGAAAAATCTCGCTGTCCGAGCCCGCAATTGACGGGGAGAATATCGTGGTCATGAGGGAGCGGACATCCACCGCAGAATTGTTGTTAGAATTACAAAGTATCGATTACCAACTGGGTGAACTGGAACGATCAAAAGAGTATCTTCCCGACATGATTGAAAATCTCCGCAAAGAGATTGCTGCCGCTGAAGAAGAGCACGAAAATGCCAAGAAACGGCTGGAAGAAGATCAGTTGGAAAAGAAACGGCTGGAGATAGAACTCGCGGAGACGAATGACCTGTTGACCAAACTCAAATCACAAATGACCTCGATTAAAACCAACCGCGAGTATGACGCACTCAGTCGCGAAATTGACCACAAGAAAGAACAAGCGTCCGTGCTGGAAGATCAGTTGTTAACCGTGATGACCGAGATTGAAGAGCTGGAAGAAAAAATCCACGCAACGGAAGAAAGCAAAGAGGACGTCGCCAAAGCCAACACCGAACAACTCGACACCATTCAGGGCGAAATAGACTCCGTCGGAACCAAAATCAAAATCAAGGAGGACGAACGGAACAATATCCTGGTTCGGCTGAGTCCGTCAGTAGTGGCAACCTACGAACGAATCAAACGCGGCAAAGGATCAGCCGTGGTTCCGATCAGAAAACGCGCCTGCAGCGGATGTTTCAAGGCTCTCCCGCCGCAGGTGGTGCAGGAGATCCGCAAAGGCGATCAGATCATTTGTTGTGATTCGTGTGGTCGCATCCTGATCTGGGAGGGGGAAGATTGAGCGATCCCAAAACCAAGATCACCAAAACCGCCTTGACTTTCGATGATGTTCTCTTGGTGCCCCGCCGTTCCGGTGTCCTCCCTCACGAAGTCGATGTCAGCACCACGCTGACCGACACCCTGAAGTTGCGCATTCCGATTCTCTCGGCGGCCATGGACACGGTGACCGAGGCCGGACTGGCGATCGCGCTGGCGCGCCAGGGTGGCCTCGGCATTATACACCGCAACATGTCCTCTACCGAACAGGCCTCCGAGGTCGACAAGGTCAAACGGTCCGAGTCGGGCATGATCGTCGACCCGATTACCTTGCCGCCGGATAAGCCGATCTCCGATGCCCTGACGCTGATGCGGCGGTTCTCCATCTCGGGTATCCCAATCACCGAAGGAAACCGGCTGGTGGGCATTATTACCAATCGCGATCTGCGTTTCCAGCGCGACCCCGCGGTCACCATCGGTGAAGTCATGACCAAGGACAATTTGATCACCGTCCCCGAGGGCACGACTCTCGATCAGGCCGAGGATATCCTGCACACCAACCGGATCGAAAAGCTGCTCATCGTCGACGATGATTACAATCTCCGCGGCATGATTACGGTCAAAGATATCATGAAAAGCCGTATCTACCCGGAATCCTCAAAGGACGGGCGAGGCCGGTTGCGGGTCGGTGCGGCAATCGGTGTCGGCACTGAAAATATCCAGCGTGCGGAACAACTGGTCAAGGCCGGGATCGATTGTCTCTGTGTCGACACCTCGCATGGGCATACCGAATCGGTTATCTCAACAATCAAAGAGGTGAAAAGTAAGTTCCCGGAAATCCCATTAATGGCTGGAAATGTGGCCACGGCGGAAGGAACGCGGGATTTAATCGACGCCGGTGCGGATGTCATCAAAGTCGGCATCGGGCCCGGATCAATCTGTACCACCCGCGTAATTACCGGCGCTGGAATTCCCCAGGTTACCGCGATTATGGATTGCGCCGGCGAGGCCAAAAAATCAGACGTGGCAATTATTGCCGATGGCGGCATCCGGTATTCTGGTGATATTGCCAAGGCCCTGTCCGCCGGGGCGGCGGCGGTCATGGTCGGGTCCGTACTGGCCGGGGTCGCCGAATCGCCGGGGGAAACTGTTCTTTATGAGGGGCGGTCGTACAAGGTGTACCGTGGCATGGGTTCTGTGTCGGCGATGAAGGAAGGCTCATCCGACCGCTACTACCAGGAGGACACCGAAATCTCCAAGCTGGTCCCCGAGGGAATCGAAGGCCGGGTTCCGTTTAAGGGTAAACTTGCTGATATGATTTACCAGCTGGTCGGGGGTATCCGCGCGGGGATGGGGATCTGCGGTGCACGGACCATCAGGGAATTGCAGGAAAGAAGCCTGTTCGTTCAGGTCAGCACTGCCGGGGTCCGAGAATCACATCCCCACGACATCACGATTACCAAAGAAGCACCAAACTACCAGGTAGGGTAATCTCTTCACCCGCCACGATGCCGGTCATCCCCCTGAGCGTCCGGTTTTCGACGTCAACTGAGACCGGATTCGCACTGTTGCACCATTCCCCACTTGCGAAAGCATCTGCCCGGTGGTAAGTTATTCTTCGTGCACGACAGTTCACCAGAACCAAGCCACCAGTGCGCAGCAGCGCAATCGGCCCCTGAACCGCTGCCTCTGGAGGAGATGTTTCCTGATGGCGTTCCGTTGAGTCTGGCATTGAGTCGGCGGTTGGATCAGGGATCTGGGTCTACGTTTCTCCAGCGGCTGATCGGCCGATGGATCAACAAACTTCGGTATCGAGCAGCGCTCCCGCAGGAATATCACCTGAATCCGACCGATGATTATGCCGGCTTCAGTTTGACTTTCACTGCGCCTCGCGTACCCCTCGGATTAAGCATCAAAAACGAAGAAGTGACTGAATACGGCGAGGCGCGAATAGAATCACCGCAGGGCGACTCTTGGCGTGAAGAACCAATCGCCACATACCAGGACCGGGAAAGCGACCGCGGGACTCTCTTTGTTCGATTCAAACGGTTGGCCCCAACCACAAAACTGCAAATCTTTGTCGAAGATCTCGATCTGGAAGGTGATTTCGCGGTTGTGGTCGTGGTTGGCAAATACCCGTACCCGGACTGGGTACGGCTTACCGAGGCCCGCGAGTTATTACAGGAAGGCAATTTCCTTGCAGCAATTAAAGAATATAAGGCCGGGCTGGGGAATGCGCCCGCCAATGGCACTGCGGCATTCGAGCTGGCAATGTTGTGCAAAAAGAACGACGATCTGCCGGCTGCGGAACGCTGGGCGTTAAATGCCTGTGCGCACGGCGAATTGCAGCGGGGAATCGATTTTCTGCGGGACCTGTACCAGGCCAATCCACCCGATCTGCGCAGTGATGCCGTCTCTCTTGAGGAACAATCAGCCGGCTGGCCGGAAAACGAACATTATGGCGCGGTCTGTCTGCTGCGCGACCAATTCTACTGGGGCGGGTTCGGAACCGTGCACCTGTACAAACATCGCAGCCTCGTTAAAATAAAACGCCGAGCTGCAGCCCGGATGCTGCGCCGGCTGCACTTTGAGTTTGCACCACACAACGAAGCACTCGCAAACGTGCAGTTGCGGATTTTGCACGAGGACCAGTCGATCAAAGAGGTTCCCGAAGAACAGCTCACCGTTGCAGACGCTCCCGAGCATGACCCGGCGATCCGCACGGCGGAAAAAAAGGAAATTGTCTGCTTCCTGCCGGAACTGCACGCCGGCGATATCATTGAAATGAGCTATGCTATCTTACACAACGACGGTTCCCTGCGTGATGAGCTGCCCAATTTTTACCGGCGGTCAAACCTGGTATCCGATTTTCCCACCTATTCCAGTGTCGTCCGGATCCGCTGTCCGCAAGAATGGCCGGCCCGTTGTGTCGGTATTCACGGCTCGAATCCTCCGACGAAAATCAAACGTGATGATGACTGGCAGGAGTACCTTTTCACCGCGGAGAAACTTATCTGTGATGATTGGGGCCAGTCCCGGCTGGAACGAACGCTGCGTTGCCCCCATGGTTGCGTCACCTCCACCGACCGCACCTGGGAGCAGGTGGGCATCGACGAAATAAAGTCGGTGGGCACCGACCTTGAACCACCGGAACCACTGCCGCCAGTCGTGCGTGAAGTGATTGATCGTGAACAAAGCCCGATAGAGAAAATGCGCGGGGGATACTACTGGATTCGCGACCGCATTAAATATATGTCCCTTGTCTCTGCCAAGCGTAACATCGCCAAAGAAGGCCGGGCCCGGCGGATCGTCGAGCAAGGAGTCGGCGATTGTCACGATAAAGCCTACCTGCTGTCCTTGTTGTGCAAGGAACTGAAGCTGCCGGCAGAATTTCTGCTGATCGGTATGGATGAAGGGTTCATTGTCCGGGAATTGCCGGGCAGCCAATTCGATCATATTATTTTGCGCACCCGTCTTGACGGGGACTGGGTATACCTAGACGCCACCGACACCCTTACTCCATTCGGGCTGACGCCGACACACCTTCAGGGTCTGCCGGCTCTGCGATTGGGAAACCCCAGCAAGATAATCACAATCCCCGAACAATCTTTTGCGGTCAACCGGCTCGATCTGGGCGAGGAACTGGTAATTACGCCCGATGGCGACCTCCGGGGGACCTTCACGCTGGAAGCCTGGGGAGTCCCTGGGCGCTGGCTGGACGAACATTGGAAAGTGTTGTCCATGGGTGTCTCGCAGCCGCGACGGGCGGCCCAAGTGGTGTTACAGGAGCATCTGCCAAACGCACGCATTGAGCGGTGGGCGGTGAGTCCGTACGATCCGAAAAATGATTATTTCTCCTTCTCCGGCAAACACTTCCGCTGTAATTCCTCCCCGATTGTGGATTATCGAGTGGCCATGCTCAACTGGCGCACGCCGTTTATGCCAATTGAAGATTGGCGCGATCGCAATTGGCAGCACCCGGCGCTGTTGCCATTGCCGATGAGCGCGTCGATCTCTGTCAGTATCCAGCACAGCCCTGACTGGCGGATTTTCGGCTCGCCGGGCAATGACTCCTTCGCGGCGGATTGCGGAACAGTCTCGGAGGAACATCTGGATGATCCGGACGGTTTGGCAATCAACCGCACCTTCACGATCACCCGCCGATTCCTGACGCAAGCCGGGGTCCAGGCCATGCCCGCGTTCCTCGATAAGTTAGAGGAGGCCATGCAGTTAGCCATCGTCCTGCGCAACGGGGAGTAGTGCAATCACTTATCAGAACATGTACTGCCCATCCATTTTTTCTATCACTGTTATACCATTGCCAGGCAAATTAGGACACCGCCCCTTTTTGCTCTTGGTTGCCGGTTTGACACGTATTATCTTACATTTGGGGTGATGTAAGAAATAATGTTGAGAATAAGTGTTATGTATATGGTGTCATTCATCTTAAAAACGGTAACGAGAGGAGGTTCTCGATCGGTGGTCTGGTGACCGCGCCTTGCTGCGATGCAAGGTGAGGAAAGTCCGGGCTCCACAGAGCAGGGTGCCTCGTAACGCGAGGGCGAAGCAATTCGACGGAAAGTGCAACAGAAAAGAACCGCCCCGTGCCCGGCACGGGGTAAGGGTGAAAAGGTGGTGTAAGAGACCACCGGCCGGTCACGTAAGTGACCGGGCCGTGCAAACCCCACCCGGAGCAAAGCCATGCAGGGAGAGAGGGGTCGCTTGCCCCGGAGCCACTCCCGGGTAGGCTGCTGGACATTGCCGGTGACGGTAATGCCAGATTAATGGTCGCCGGTCCGCATGCGCGGATTACAGAACCCGGCTTATCGGCCACCGGTCGGGTACCAACGCTCGTTCCGGGAGCGTCGTCGTGTCAGCCTTGAAATGGGTCTTCGCCGACTCGCCCGATCCAGACCTGGTTCGGGCGTTGACGGATCGGACTGGCTTTCCCCCAGAGATCGTACGCATCCTCATCAACCGCGGCCTCACTAGCGAACAGGAAATTAAGAACTTCGTGAAGCCGGAGTTGAACGATCTCCTCGATCCGTTTGAACTGCATGGGGTCAAAGAGGTCATCAACCGTATCCTGCTCGCTCTCAGACAGCGGGAAAAAATCATGGTGTACGGGGATTATGATGTGGACGGGATCACCTCCGCCGCCCTCATGTTCCTCGTGCTCAATCGATTAGGGGCGGATGTTACCTACTACCTGCCGAATCGGCTGATTGAAGGGTATGGTCTCTCGGAAGACGGGATGCAGCGCGCAATCAGGCAGGGGGTCAGCCTGATCGTGACGGTTGACTGTGGGATCACCGCAGTCGAAGAAGTCGAGTATGCCCGCAGTAAAGGCATCGACGTCCTCATCACCGATCATCATGAACCCGGCCCGGTCCTTCCCAATGCGGTCGCGATTGTCAATCCCAAAGTTGCCGGTGATGGGACCCCCGGACAGGAAATGGCCGGTGTCGGGGTGGCCTTTAAGATCGCCCAAGCCCTGTACCAGACCTTGGGCCAAAACGACAGCGAACTGGAGGAGCACCTCGACCTCGTCGCCCTTGGCACCGCGGCCGATATCGCCCCCCTCGTTGACGAAAACCGGATCCTGACCAAGCACGGCATCCGGCAAATTGCCCGCACCACCAAGCCGGGATTGAAATCCCTGTGTTTTGTCTCCGGTTTAATGGGCAAAGAAATCAGCACCGGCCAAGTAGTGTTCATTCTGGCGCCCCGCATTAACGCGGTCGGCAGGCTGGGTGATCCGGAATTGGCGATTAAACTCCTCACCACCCGCGATGAAACGGCGGCGACCGAAATTGCCCGCAAACTCGACCAGGAAAACAAACTGCGCAAGAAACTCGATGAAACCACACTTAAGCAAGCTTTGGAACTGGTAGAGCGGGACTGCGATGTCGATGAAGAACGGGTGATCGTCCTGGCCGCCGAAGGCTGGCATCAGGGAGTGATCGGGATTGTCGCCTCCCGCATTGTCGAGCGCTACCATGTCCCCACAGTGTTGATTGCGATTGATGGCGACGAGGGAAAAGGATCTGCCCGCTCGATCCCGGCGTTCCATCTGTACGACGCCATGCGCGAATGTTCGGAGTTACTCTCGCGGTACGGCGGACATAAATATGCCGCAGGCCTGTCTATTGCCACCGAAAAAATCCCGGCGTTTCGCCAACGGTTTAAAAAAGTAGCCAAAGAAATGCTCACCGGTGAAGACCTCACCCCGACCCTCTCTATCGACTGTTATATGGATCTGGAACTGTTGAATGATTCATTTGTCTCGATACTTGAGCAGTTCGCGCCGTTCGGTCCCCAGAACACGCGCCCCGTTTTCATGACCGGCAGTGTCGAGGTTGTCGGCAACCCCTATATTGTCGGCCGCAATCATCTAAAAATGCGCGTGGGCAAAGGCAACAGCCGGGTTTTCGATTGTATCTGGTTCAACATGGGAGACTTCGCCCGCAAGTTGCAGAACCATCACGGCACAATCGACATGGTCTATGTCGCCGAACGGGCAACGCATAATAACAGCGGCCAAGTGCAATTGCGAATTAAAGACATCCAGGTAAATTGATCGGCCCCGGCGGACCGCTTGCGTTCCGCCGGAGTCACCCCTATATACCACTGCATGAATGTCCTCGAATCATTTGCCGCCGGTGACCCTTACGCCCTGGCCCGGGTCATCAGCGCAATCGAAAACCGGCGCCAGGGATATCAGGATATCCTCGCCAAACTCTACGTCAAATCCGGAACCGCCCTGCGGATTGGTATCACCGGTCCTCCGGGTGCCGGAAAATCGACCATTGTCTTTCGCCTGGCGGAAATGCTGGCGGCCCAGGGTAAGTCACTCGGCGTAATCGCGGTCGATCCCACCAGCCCATTTACCGGTGGGGCATTGTTGGGAGACCGGATCCGCATGCAAGAGCTCTCCGCCGATCCCAACATTTTCATTCGCAGCATGGCCACCCGCGGCTCAACCGGCGGCCTGGCCAAAGCCACCCGTGATGTGACCATCGCCCTGGATGCCTTCGGGAAAGATATCATTTTAATCGAAACTGTCGGCGTGGGGCAAATCGAGCTGGATATCGCCCGCGCCTGTGACACGGTGATTGTGGCGTTTGTTCCCGAATCCGGGGACGCTGTCCAGGCCATGAAAGCCGGACTGATGGAGATTGCCGACATCTTCTGCCTGAACAAAGCCGACCGCGAGGGTGCCGAACGACTGCTGGTTGAATTGAAATCGGTGCTCGGGTTGCGCAAGAAAAAGGACGAATGGGAATATCCTATCATCCGTACCGAAGCGGTCAATAATGTCGGGATTGATGACCTCTGGCAAGCAGTTGAGAAGCATCGGGAATTCCGCCGCGAGGCCACCTCGGAAACCGAATATCAAAAGCAACGTATCGTCGATGACTTGCTGACGATCCTCCAGCACAAAATCGATCAACGCTGGCGCGACCTGCTGGACACATCGGGCCTCTTAGAGAACGCCACGCAGGAGATTCTCGACGGCCAGACCGATCCCTACACGTGCGCCAATGGCCTGATCCAGGAAGTAGCCCGGCGGCTGGCGGATAGGTAACGTCCAGACCTCCTATTATTGTGCCATAATGACTTCTTACTTCTCGGCAATAAAAAACACAGGGGAGTGGGAAGTACCTCCCCTGTGCAATCTCGGAACATACTCGCAGGTCTGCGAGCACGTGACTTTCATATATTATATCGCAAGAAATCCTCAAAATTTCAAGTTTTTTTGAAAAATCTTTGAAATTTCTTTTAGAGCGATTCTCATAAATATTTTCCGATTGGGGGCGAAGAAAAAGCTAGACAT
>CAYWVO010000018.1:0-52112 GCA_964461835.1 uncultured Ignavibacteria bacterium
CTAGATTGCTACCAAAATTTCTGTCTCTTCTAATATAACCCATGCGTGTTGGACGCGCTTACCGGTTTTGGCATCTGTAACCGTCCCCGTAATAACTCCGGTCTCCTGCGTGAAACCAATTGAAGCAAGAATCGGGACAAGCAGCAGTACGATCAAACCAACCCGCTTCGACATCTGTCCCTCCCCTGATTACAGATGATCGTCTGATAAATCGATGTTGAATCCTTTTGCAGAAATCAATAATTCAGTCTACGTATTCCCGTCAATCACTTTCTTCCTGGTCAGGTCTCACCCACGATGGACTCTCCGTCCTCATGAGACAGCAGGCAATGATCCTCCTGCCTCCACCACAATCACCTGTGATGCAACAAGATAAAAATACGTCTTTTCTGACTCAACGGTCTGTGCCAAACGCCGATTTTTCCAATAGGGGTATTCTCCCCAACGCCGTGTCTATCATCAATGATTCAATCATCCAGGCGTGGCAACGAGAGAATGGTACAGAACATCAACTGAGAATTTTACACAAGGCGGGAAACCATGACTGTACGACGCATCTTCCTGGTGGCATGCATGCTGGGAATCCTCAACGTAGTTTCTTGCGGCGGAGACGGAGATAAGTCTACCACACCATCCGCGACCGTAGTTGGTCTCACTGGCAGCATTGATCTACCTGAAGATTCCTGGTATGACGAATCCGACTTGACAGTCGGCTTTGGTGACTATGATGAGGCGGTCGATGAGGACGGCATATTCACGGTCCAGGGAAACGAACACATTCCTGGCTTGGCTATGGCCTACGACCCGCAGGGTACGCCGGTGCTGCTGAGTATCGTGCCGGATCCGACGTCTGATGGCAGTGTCTGGCTTGACGCAGAATCCACCGCCCTGGCCCTCGTCTTTCTCAACCCCTTTATCTGTACCGCCAATCCCGACTATATCCACGGGGTGCTCGACGATTTGCGATCCACGCCGTCGTTCGATGACCTGACAGCCGTGGTTGAAGATCATATTGTCCAGAGCACATTTGCCTTGTGGGAAACAAGTGCCGAATTGGACTCTGTGCTTACTGCGGTGGTGACCGAATATGTCAACGCGTATCCGCCGGCATCACTCGCTCGGCCCCGGCACCCGGTCACCTCGGGTCCGCAAAGTCCGGCGACCCCGGGCGATGAGGGTATGCAAATTTTCCCCGATTGGCAAGTCAGTGGTCATCGGCTTAATTGGCAAGGCGGAAGTACCTTTGAAATTACCAACTCGTTCGGTCGCTGGGCTTACTGCACCACGCCGGAAGATTCCTTCTTCGTGTTTCCCAACGGTGATTTTCTGGATGTCGTCAAAGGCAGCCGTCCCTGGGCGCCGTCCCAGCGGGAGTTCAGCATGACCGTCACCCCCGGCGCCGATACCAGCTTTGTGCGACTGTATGGCTACGGCTTCGCCGCATATGACGACAATATCTGGAACAACCTGTCAGTGGGTGAGCAGCAGTTGGCACATGCCGGCGGTATGGCAACTATCACGATTGAATTATGCAGCCAGGTCCTCGCCGTTATTTGCAATACCTCCTCCGGTTACGGGAAAGGCGAGATCGCCGACCGTCTCGGGGATACTATCTTTGGTTTCCTGCTTACGGACGGTGTTCTGATGCAGCAGATCGGCCTCTACATCCAGGCCGATGATCCCTGGGGGCTTTCCTGGCATCTCACAAAGCACATTATGGGCGAACTGACCACCAATGCTGAGTTTCGCGCTGCCTTCGTCTCCGCAACCGGCATTGCGCTTACCGACGGGATGATTGGGAAAATCCTCAAATGGGTTAACGTCTTTGCCAAAGGAGTAATGACCTATAACTCGGTGACCTCGGTGCTGAAGACCGTCATGGCGCTGAGTACCGCCGAATTTAAGACCTCATTTGCAGTATGGAACGATGTTGTCGAATTCGGCGCGGTGCGCGGTCAAGTTGCCGACGCGCAAAGTGGTGATCCGATGTCGGGCGCGACCGTGACGCTCACCGGCGATGAAGGCAATCCCCTTGAACCCAACCATGAAGTCACCACCGGGGAGGATGGCCATTACCGGTTCTATAACATTGGCGTCGGCGAAAAATCGATCACCGCAGTTAAGTCCGGCTATAATACCAAGACCGTCACCGTAGTAATTGCGGCTGATCAGGAAATTACCCGGCATATCCCCATGTACCGCAACAGCGGCGGCGTCAGCGGCAAAGTTTTAAACGGTATCCTTGTTCATCATGGAATTGAACCGGCAACGTTCCAGGAAACAGTCGAGGTGACCGCCCGGGATGTTGCCGGAGTGGAATACGAGCGGTCAATCTACGTCCATTACGGAACGTACGACCTCACCCTGCCTGCCGGGTCGTGGTGGGTTAAGGCGACTTATGACGATTATCACCCGGATTCCTTCCTGGTCTCGATTACTTCCGACGGTGCCGTCTCCGGTCAGCGCGATTTGGTACTGGAACCAAATCCGACCATGAGTGGAGATATTCAAATCGACATGAACAATGACGGAATGTATGAGCGTTACTTCGAGGTGGAATTTGAGGAAGCTGGCTTGCCGTCGCCCGTCCTGAGTGAAGATTGCATATCGGGTCCCGGCGCGTTGACGATGCGCGGTGGTGGTGTCCGAGGATCGTCACTCTCTGATTTCGATTTCGCATACGTCGGATTCAATATAACGGCCATAACCCATACAGCGGATTATTCCATTGGCCCACTGAAGTTATTCCCCTGCGCCTCCGGATTAAGTGCGACAACGGTCATGCTTGCCACCAGTCGGGAACAATGTTCTGGTACCTACGGTAGTGGCCCAATCAGCTTTTTTTATCCGGGAGATCCCGGATCACCCCCGTGCGATTGCGGAGTTACCCAGCCGGGAACCGTGTATCTCATGGAATGGGGGACCGAACTTGGCGACTTGGTCGCCGGGTTCATGATGGTGGAACTGCCGGGAGCCGCCAATTGTTATTGTGAAGCGTGGGATGAGGATGGTGACGACATAAATGAAACGTCAGACATTGAATGCGCTCGCGCCAAAGCGACGATCGATTTCCGCCTGTTGGTCGGGACCGATTACCTGGTCGGCTGGACTCCCGAAGGAGTCGGAGAACCCCCCGAGTTGAGCAGCAATGCACACAAGTAAGTTGAATGCTTCGGTGAGGTTTCTAAGCCCCGGGAGAGCCCGGCGCTTTTCTTATTCATCCATCATCGCCTCCACCACCCGCCGGGTAATCTCATTCGAATTACCGCCCGCGCGGTTGTTGGCGACAGTCACTGTCGGCAAACCCGCGTCCTGGCCCTCGTGGATAATCATCGCCGCATCACGATACATCTCAGGGAATTCATCGATCAGCTTATTGAATGGCGCATAGCGTTCGTAAGTATCATCATATTTCATATTCAAGGGCGTCAACAGACGAATAATCCCCATCGCCCCGCTGAACCCACCGGCCTGCTCCCACTGCGTTTTCAAATCCGGTAGCCACGTCCAGTGACTGAACACATTAGCGATACCCCGAGACTGTAGAAACTGGAAGTAATCCTCGGTTTTCAGCCGGTCGGTGCGTTCTTCGATATGGTAGCGGTCATCCGGCGGGATTGAGTCGAAGAATTCCTGCAGCTCGGCAATGTTTTCATCAGACGGTGGGCAATTTGCTTTGCGTTGATACGGGCGTTCAAAAATGAACGCCGCGGCTCGATCGCCTAACGTGTTCAACACCGGCTTGTAGAATAAATCAGTGAATTTTTCGGCATTAAGATAGTCGGGGTTATCGGCAAATTTCCGTTTGCCGTCAATCTGCTGCCACGTTCGCGGCGCGGTGATCGCCTGCGGCACTTTGAGCAGGACAAGACCGTCCAGCGGGATATACTTATCATATTCCTCCAACACCGGCATCGTACGCGATGGTGTCCCATCCTGTTTCAACAAGTAAGCGTAGAACGTGAAATCAATCTCCAGCGCGTCGTAGTGCTGGAAATACTCTGCCACCGAGCGTACCGGCACCTTCTCCTCGGCAACCTTTTTGCCTTTAACCGACTTCTGGCTTTTTTTGATCTTATAATCCTTGTCTGCCGAATAAATCTGTCCAATCCATCCGGCATAGCGATCGCTGGCGGTGGCGAAATGCACTCCGTCTGCGACATTCCGAAACTGATACTCTGGAAGTGACACCGAAATGATCTCCCGTGTTTCCGTGTTGTCGTTATATACGACAGAGGCGACGCCCGCGCGCAGTACCTCGGGGGGCCGGGGGAGGGTGATGAGATGCTGAACGATCAACTGTGGGTGGCCCTGACATTTGTCAGGGTTTCTGAGAGCGATGCTATGAGCTGTAGATCGAAAAAGCATGCACCTAACCGTGTCATTCCCGCGCAGGCGGGAATCCAGTTTGGGCGCGGACGGCAGACCGTGGCACGGGCATCTTGCCCGTGAATTGCGCGGTCAATTTCTGAGTCCCCGGTTACGGGACGTGGTTTCGACACGGACGTTCGACATGTGTAGCCCCCCTAAAGTCCCGCGTGCTCGTATGCGGGACGGCAGGTGGGTCGGTATTGCTCCATTGGAAGTTTTACCAACCCACCCGACGCTCACGCGCTAATGCGCGTGCCGCTCTGGGTGGTACCAGTTTCGGTACCATGCGAACCCAACCCCAAATGAAGCCCGCCTGCGGCGGACCGAGTTTGGGGTTGGCACCTGTGAATGGAAAGCATGAATAGGAATCGACATATTCTCTTCACCGACTTCGATGGTTTCTATATTGCCGTCGAACGATCGATCAATCCGCGTTTGCATAACCGGCCGTTAGCGATTGGGAGCCAACGGGCACAACGTGGCGTGATTGCGGCGGTTTCACCGGAAGCCCGCCAATACGGCGTTTACCCGTCCATGACCACCTCCGCCGCGTTGTCTCGTTGCCCGGAGTTATATGTTATTGACGGTGATTTTGCGCTGTACCGGCGCGCGGCCAGGGGTGTGCGCTCCTACCTGCGGCAGTTCTCGCCGCAGTTTGAATGGTCGACGCTGGACCAGGCATATATTGATGTCACCGGCACGCAGCGGTTGTTTGGGGACGTGGTCGACTTGGGAGCACGGATTCATCGGGAGATACATGCGCGGTATCGCCTGCAATTGACTATCGGTGTGGCAATCAATAAACTGGTCGCCAAAATCGCCGCTCGAACTGCCAGACCCGCGGGGTTGTGCGATGTGGCGCCCGGCAGCGAATGCGAATTCTTGGCACCGTTGCCGATTGGTTCACTACCCGGTGTCGGCCCCGCCACGCAAAAACGACTCGGCGAATTCAATATCGAAACTGTGGGAGATCTCGCCGCGACGAAACGGGAATTTCTGCTCAGCGCGTTCGGAGTACGCGGACAAATCCTTTATGCACGTGCGCGTGGGATCGATTACACGCCGGTCGGGCTGTCGACAACGCCAAGTCATATCACGGTGGATAAAACACTCACCAATGATTCGAACGATCGGCACCTGCTGAGAGCGGTGATATTCCTTTTGGCCGAACAGGCGGGGCAACAACTGCGGGAACACGGGCGCCAGACTCAGAAAGTGGCGTTGACGCTGACATTTATTGATGGCCACCGCGCGGACAGCGCCATCCGTTCCGATTTTGCCACCGACCTGGATGATGAAATCGGGGACGCCGCTGTTCATTCGCTACAACGCATGAACACCGGCAGGCAGGCCGTGCGCCGAATCACGCTAAAACTGACCGACCTGATTCCCGCCAACCGACAAATGAGCCTGCTGGATGATTCCCGCAACTACGACCGCAAGCGGCTACTGAGTTCGGTGATTGACGCAATCCGCCGGCGGCACGGCGCAACCGCCATTCAGCGGGGACGGACCTTGGTGGCGGCATGATGAATTCCCGGCGCGAGAAAAATTCCGATTTTGTCCATTTGCACGTGCACTCCAACTATTCATTATTGCGCGGCGCGGATACGGTTCCAACACTCTGCTCCCGGGCCGCGGAATTTGGGCCATCCTCGCTGGCCTTAACCGATCGCAACGGTCTGTACGGTGCGGTACCGTTTCAACGTGAGTGCGAACGCCACGGATTGCAGCCGATCTTCGGGGCTGAGCTGGTCAGTGCATCCACCTGCTGCGTCGCCTTAGCCATCAATCAAACCGGCTACGGCAATCTCTGCCGAGTGATCACCGCATTGCACCGATCGCGAAGAAAGAAGTCGTTCGACCTGGCCGGTTGCCTGACGTACTACCGCGCCGGATTAATCATTTTCTCGCTCGATGAACCATTACTCTCGTACCTGCGGCAAACCAGCGGGCCGGAGAATCTCTATGTTGAGATTTGCCCCGATACAATCGCCCGCTCCTGGAAAACACACCTCCGCACCGGTCTGCCGCTGTTGGCAACCAACAATGTGTGGTTTGCCCAGCCGGACGGATTCGGGCGTCATCAACTGCTGACCGCCATCAATCTTAATACCAGTATCTCCGCGCTTGCCGATACTGAAACCGCCCGGCTCGAACACTGGCTGAAACCACCCGAGACGATGACGCGTCTTTTTGCCGACATCCCCGAAGCGGTCACCAATACCCGTCGTGTCGCCGAGCAGTGTACTTTCAGACTGCAGCTTGGTGAGCTACGTCTCCCCCGGTTCCCATTCACCGACGGACAAACATCATTAGAAATGTTGCGGGCCAAAACCGAGCAAGGGATAGGGCATCGATATGGTGCTGTCACACCTGCAGTCCTCCGGCAAGTCGAGCGGGAATTGAACATTATCCGCGAGATGGGCTATGCCGATTATTTCTTGATCGTAGCCGACATTGTCGACGCCGCCAAGCGCTTGGGAATTCCCACCTGCGGGCGCGGCAGCGCCGCCAACAGCGTGGTCGCGTACGCCCTGGAATTAACCCATGTCGAACCGTTGTCAAACAACCTCTATTTCGAGCGATTCCTTAATCGCGGACGCAGTGATTGCCCGGATGTCGACATTGATTTCGCCTGGGATGAACGGGACCGGATTATCGACTGGGTGTACCAGCGCTACGGGGCGGACCGGGTGGCGATGATTTCCACGCATGTCAGTTTTGCCGGACGCGGCGCGGTGCGCGAAATCGCCAAAGTGTGGGGGGTTCCACCGAAACACATTACGCGTATCACGAAACAGCTCCCCTCCGGCTGGGATGATAAACCAATCTTTGAGGCGGCCCGCGACGATCCGCGCTCACAAAACCTGCCGGTGCACGAGGAGCCGTGGCGCTCCATTTTTACACTCGCCGAGCAGATCCACGGCTACCCGAAACACCTGGGCATGCATGCGGGTGGTATTGTCATCGCCCCCGGGCCGCTCACCGACTATGTCCCGCTGCAACCCGCGGCAAAAGAGTTAGAATCCGGCAAGGTCGTGGTTACGCAGTGGGATATGTATCCCATCGAGGACGCCGGCCTGGTAAAAATTGATCTTTTGGGCAACCGTTCCTTGGCGGTGATCAGCGATACGCTCACCACAGTGGAGGAGAACACCGGCACCCAAATCGATTATACCTCCTTTGATCCCACGCAGGACGAAAAAACGAAAAATCTCGTACGACGCGGGGAGACGATGGCGTGTTTCTATATCGAAAGCCCGTCTATGCGCAGCCTGCTGTTGAAACTTGATTGCCACACGTTCGATGGACTCGTGGCGGCGTCCTCGATTGTCCGGCCGGGGATTGCGTCTTCAGGGATGATGCAACAATATGTCCTGCGCTCTCATTTCGACCGCAATGAGGGACGCCATGATGATTCCTGGTACCTTCATCCGCTCATGCGCGAGGCGTTGGAGGAAACGTTTGGCGTGATGGCCTACCAGGAGGATGTGCTCAAAGTCGCCATGATGGTCGCGCGGATGAGCCCGGAAGATTCGGATGGATTACGCAAGGCCATGAGCAAAAAACGTGATTTTGTCGCGATCGAAAAATACCGGCGGCAGTTTATCACCGGAGCGCTGGTCAATGGGTGCAGCCTGGATATTTGCCGGGAACTCTGGCGCCAAATCGAGTCGTTTTCCGGCTACTCGTTCTGCAAAGCGCATTCAGCGTCGTATGCCTTGGTCAGCTACCAGGCGGCGTATCTGCGCGCCCATCACCCGGCGGAGTTTATGGCAGCGGTAATGTCCAATCATGGTGGCTACTATTCAACGTTGTCGTATATCTCCGAATGCCGCCGCATGGGATTGCGGGTTCTCCCACCTTGCGTGAATCGAAGCAAACTGGAATTCACCGGCACTGAGAATTGGGTGCGCGTCGGTCTGGGCCAATTGCGCAATGTTCGGCATGACCACTTGGAGGCATTGTTGGCCGAACGTAAGCGCGGTGGCCCGTTTCTCGATTTCGGGGACTTCCTGGCCCGAGTGGGGATGCCGGCAAATGAAGTCGAGACTATGATCCGCGCCGGCGCATTCGACACAATCGCCGGCAAACTCAACCGCCCGCAACTACTCCAGCAGCACACAATGTATCGCGCCCAACGGGCAACAGCGAACGACACGTCATTTGGGCTTTTCGGTAACGTACAGCTGCCGCCTGCGCCGCGAGTACGGGATTACACGTCCGAACAAAAACTGGCCGCCGAGTCAGAGACATTGGGACTTGTCGCCTCGGTGCATCCGCTGGTCATGTTTGCCGATCGGTTTTCCGGCCATCAGACGGTTCCCGCGGAGAAACTGCGCAACTACATCGGTCGAACAGTCAACGTACAGGGCTGGCAGGTGACCCGCAAGCGGTTGCGCACCAAGCAGGACGAACCGATGGCCTTCGTCTCGTTCGAGGATACGACCTCGCTGTATGAAACCGTCGTCTTCCCCCGTGAGTATCGCAAATTCGCGCCGATTATCCCGTCTTCCGGCCCATTTCTGGTCACCGGCGAGGTCACCGAGGATCTGGGCGTGATCACGATTACGGTCACCGATCTAAAGCTCCTGGCCGAGAACACCCCCGCCGTACCACTTGCCGGGCCTACCATTTGGTCGGATTCGGCACACGAGGAAGCCGCATGAACTATTTCCCCGTGAGAAGAACTATTCCGCGTTCCAGCAGTACAAGATTTCACAGGGCTGCGTAGTAGGAATTTCAGATTTTTCTAGTATATTGTGATGTCCGTAATCACGGGGGATTGCTATGCGAAAAGTACTGATGTTAGCCGCGATATCTTTCATTGCGGTATATGGTAACAACTGCTCAGATCCCAACGGCCCGGTTATACCGCCGGATGTAGTTTCTGAAGTTCGTGAATTTAACCCGATTCGTGAGATTCAAATGCGAACAATCGGGGATATCAACATCCGTGAGAGTGAAACACAGACTGTAACTGTGTATGCCCGGGAAGATGTCCTGCCGCATATTATGACCATTGTCGGCCGTGGACGGTTAAGTATCAGCATGGACCAATCCCCCGAACCGGATCATTATCTCAGAATAGATATTACAACGCCGGACCTCGAGGGTATCCGCCAGGAGGGCATCGGCTCGTTCAGGAGCGTTAACACAATTGAAGGTGAACAATTCTATATAAGACTTAACGGAATTGGCGATGTTGATCTACACCTTGATGTTGATCGGAGCATTATCGAGGGACGGGGTGTCGGTACGATTCGTCTAGCCGGTGAATCCGAGCAGAATTTGGCCCGTTTGCAATCAACGGTAATTCTGGATGCTTACGGGTTGGCCACGGAGCGAACTTCAGTTATTCATCATGGCGCCAATGATGCATTTGTTCGGGCAAACGACCAACTCGCGGTGCAAATTCATGGCACCGGCTCAGTGTATTATCGGGGCAATCCCCGCCTGAGTACCATGATCTTCGGCACGGGCGGAATCTATGATGACAACTAATAAGATGTGGACTTGCTGAGACTGCCGGCTCAATGGTGCTACCCTAGCAACCCTCTAACACTCAACAAGATTTAGACTTCCGTCGGCCCAATTTGTGTCATCTTTCACCTGCACGGGCTGGCCTTGAGTCGATAAATCTCGTAGAATAGACGGTTGGAAAACCGGATTGACCGGGCGCAGGTGGTTTAGAATTCCTGCGGACTGCTGCCGGCGAGACGAGTGCGGCAGCCGTATGCGGTCACGGTACAAATCAGAGGATTATCTGAACCTTCGGGGCGCTTGAATAAACCAGACCACAGTCATACCCTGATAACCCCGCGGGTATCTTATGGAGAGTTGAATATGGCACGACCCATGGTAATGATTGACGGCAACGAGGCCGCTGCACACTCGGCATTCATGGTCAACGAGGTCATCGCAATCTACCCCATTACGCCCTCGTCCCCAATGGGCGAGCTGGCTGACCAGTGGGCGGCCCAGCAGCAGACCAACATCTGGGGCGAAATTCCCACGGTAGTCGAGATGCAGAGCGAAGGCGGCGCGGCGGGGGCGCTGCATGGGTCGCTTCAGGCCGGGGCGCTGACCACCACCTTTACCGCCTCCCAGGGCCTGCTCTTAATGATTCCGAATATGTACAAGATCGCCGGTGAATTAACCCCGGCGGTGATTCACGTGTCCGCCCGCAGCCTGGCGGTGCAGGCCTTATCAATTTTCGGCGACCACTCGGATGTCATGGCCACCCGGCAGACCGGCTTCGCCCTGTTAGCCTCCAACAGCATCCAGGAAATCATGGACCTGGCCTTGATCGCCCAGACCGCCACGCTCGAATCCCGGGTCCCGTTCTTGCACTTCTTTGACGGATTTCGCAGTTCCCATGAAGTCATGAAAGTCGAAGCGCTGACCCACGATGACGCCAAAGCGATGATCGACGACGACCTGGTCCGCCAACATCGCCGGCGTGCTCTCTCGCCCGACCGCCCATTCATTCGCGGGACTGCGCAAAACCCGGATGTCTATTTCCAGGGCCGGGAAACGGTTAACAAGTATTACCTCGAATGCCCGGAGATCGTGCAGAAGGCAATGGACAAGTTCGCCAAGGTTGTCGGACGCCAGTACCATCTCTTTGACTATGTCGGCGCGCCGGATGCCGACCGGGTGATTGTCATGATGGGCTCCGGGGCTGAGGCTGCACATGAAGCGGTTGAATATCTGACCGGCCAGGGCGAAAAAGTGGGACTAATCAAGGCGCGCTTGTACCGTCCGTTCTCCGTGAAAGACTTCTGCGAGACCTTGCCGGAATCGGTCAAGTCCATCGGTGTCCTCGACCGCACCAAAGAACCCGGCAGCATCGGTGAACCGCTGTACGGGGATGTCATCACCGGGCTGAGTGAATATCTCTCCTCCGGCAACGGTAAGTTTTCGGCCATGCCGCGAGTCTTTGGCGGGCGCTACGGCCTTTCCTCCAAAGAATTCACCCCGGCGATGGTCAAAGGAGTGTTCAACGAACTGGCCAAGGATTCACCGAAAAATCACTTCACCGTCGGCATCGTGGATGATGTTACCCAGACGAGTATTGAGTACGACCCCGATTTCTCCACCGAGGATGAGCAGGCGATCCGCGCGATGTTTTACGGTTTGGGGGCGGACGGAACAGTCGGCGCCAACAAGAACTCGATCAAAATTATCGGCGAGGAGACCGACAACCGCGCGCAGGGGTATTTTGTGTACGACTCACGAAAGGCCGGCTCAGTCACGGTCTCGCACTTGCGGTTCGGCCCCAACGACTTGCACTCCACTTATTTGATCAATAAGGCGAATTTCATCGCCTGTCACCAGACAACATTTCTGGAACGCTTCGATATGCTCAAGGATGCGGTGCCCGGCGCAACGTTTCTGCTGAACAGCCCGCATGGCCCGGATGAGGTTTGGGACCACCTGCCTCGGGTTACTCAGGAACATTTGGTCAAGAAGAACCTGAAGTTCTATGTCATTGACGCGTACTCGGTGGCCAAAGAGACCGGCATGGGTGCGCGGATCAACACAATTATGCAGACCTGCTTCTTTGCTATCAGCGGGTTGATGGATCGCGACGAAGCAATCAGGTATATTAAAAGCGCTATCGAAAAGACATATGGCGCCCGCGGCGAAGCGGTGGTGAAAAAGAATTTCGCCGCAGTAGATGCTACCCTGGAGAAATTGCACGAAGTCAAAGTGCCGGGCAAGGTCACCAGCACCTTTGACCTGCGTCGTCCCGTTCCGGAAAAAGCGCCGGAATTTGTGCAGAATGTCACCGCTAAAATTATTGCCGCACAGGGCGACGATTTGCCGGTAAGCGCATTCCCAGTTGACGGGACTTATCCCAGCGCGACCACCCAGTGGGAAAAACGGAATATCGCGCTGGAAATTCCAGTCTGGGATGAAGACCTCTGTATTCAGTGTGGCCGCTGTGTCCTGGTCTGTCCGCATTCGGTGATTCGCGCCAAACTGGTCGAGCCGGAACTTTTGAAAAACGCACCGCCGACCTTCAAATCAGCCGATTCCCGCTTCAAAGGATTCAAAGACCAGAAATTCCTCCTGCAGGTTGCTCCCGAGGATTGCACCGGTTGCGAGCTTTGCGTGGAAGTGTGCCCCGCGAAGAGCAAGAGCGAGGTCAAGCATAAGGCGATCAATATGGAACCGCAGCCGCCGCTCCGCGAAGCTGAGGCGGAAAATTGGGAATTCTTCCTCAGCCTGCCGGAGGCCGATCGGAGTACGCTGGCGCCACATAAGGTCAAAGATGTTCAGCTTTTCCGCCCATTGTTTGAGTTCTCCGGCGCCTGCGCAGGTTGCGGTGAGACACCATATGTAAAGCTGCTCAGTCAGTTGTTTGGGGATCGTGCGCTAATCACGAATGCGACCGGCTGTTCCTCCATCTACGGTGGCAACCTGCCGACCACTCCGTGGGCAGTTAACGAGGAGGGCCGCGGTCCGGCCTGGACCAATTCGCTGTTTGAGGACAACGCCGAGTTCGGCGTGGGCATGCGGCTGGCGCTCGATCAACAAATCGCTTACGTCCGTGAACTGTTGCAGGGCGTCGGTGGCAAAGCTGGCGATCAACTCGTGCGTGAGCTGCTCAACGCCAAGCAGGTCGACGACGCTGATATCGCCGAGCAGCGCAAACGGGTGGAACTGCTCAAAGAGAAGCTAACATCCCCGGAAAATGCCCGGGAGCACGATCTCTTGCAACTGGCCGATGTCCTGGTGAAGAAGAGCGTGTGGATTCTGGGCGGCGACGGTTGGGCGTACGATATCGGCTACGGCGGTGTCGACCATGTGCTGAGCATGGGCCGCGATGTTAATCTGCTGGTTTTGGACACCGAGGTGTACTCCAATACCGGCGGCCAGATGTCCAAAGCCACCCCACGCGGTGCCGTCGCCAAGTTCGCATTCGGGGGCAAACCCGCCGGCAAAAAAGACCTCGCCCTCATGGCGATGACCTATGGCACGGTATATGTCGCGCGTGTGGCGATGGGTGCCAACAACACCCAGACGATCAAGGCGTTCATTGAAGCAGAACGATACCCGGGTCCGTCCCTGATAATCGCCTACAGCCATTGCATCGCTCATGGCTATGATCTGGTGCACGGGATGGATCAACAAAAGGCCGCGGTGCAATCAGGCCACTGGCCGCTGGTGCGGTATAATCCGGACTTAGTCGAGGAAGGAAAAAACCCCTTAATTCTGGATTCAAAAGCACCAAGTATCCCGCTGGAAAAATACATGTATAATGAAACCCGATTCGCCATGCTGGTGCACAGCCGGCCGGAAGAAGCCAAAAAATTGCTGGAGGAGGCCGAACGTGACGCCAAATCGCGGTGGCAATTCTATCAACACTGGGCCAACATGCAACAAGACGGCAGCGAGAAGGAGGAGAAGTGATGCCGGATCTCTCGACTGAATACCTGGGTCTCTCGTTGAATAATCCGTTGGTCGTGTCGGCCTCACCGTGGTGTGAACATATCGACAAGATTCAACAGATGGAAGCCGCCGGGGCGGCGGCAATCGTACTCCACTCGCTGTTTGAAGAGCAAATTACTATCGAAAGCCAGGAGCTCGACGCGCATCTGTCGCATGGCGAGCATTACGCAGAGGCGATATCCTATTATCCTGACTTACCCCCGACCAGGCTGGGACCCTACGCCTATCTCGAACACGTCCGCAAAGCCAAAGAAGCGGTGGATATCCCGATTATCGGCAGTCTCAACGGTGTCTCGGCCGGCGGGTGGATCAAATACGGCAAGCTGATCCAGGATGCCGGGGCCGATGCACTGGAATTGAATATTTACTACATGGCGACCGACGCCGACAAGTCCGCCAACGATGTCGAAGAGATGTATATAGACCTCGTGCAGGAAATGAAGTCCACCCTGGATATCCCCGTTGCAGTCAAAATCGGCCATCAATTCAGCGCGATGGCCAATTTCGGCAAGGCGCTCGATGGCGCTGGGGCTGATGGCTTGGTCCTGTTCAATCGCTTCTATCAGCCGGATTTCGATCTGGAAAATTTGGAGATCACCCATACCCTGACCTTGAGCAGTCCCTACGAAATCCTGCTGCGCCTCCACTGGATCGCCATTCTCTATGGCCACGTGAACGCCGACCTTGCAGTCACTGGTGGGGTACATTCGGCGGAGGGGGTCTTAAAATCGATGATGGCGGGAGCCAAAGTCGCCATGTTGACGTCAGCGCTGTTTTTGCACGGGATCGAACACATGACCACCATCCTGCATGACCTCACAACCTGGATGGAAGAAAAAGAATACGAGGGAATCAAACAGATGCAGGGCAGTATGAGTTATCGCTCGGTGGCTGAACCGGCAGCCTACGAGCGGGCGAATTACCTGAAAGTGCTCAGCTCGTATACCCTGCCTAGCTGACAGGATACAGTCTCAACCCATGCCCGGCGGGATCCCTGCCGGGCGTTTTTATTAGGGACAAGTAAGCAAGGTTCACCCACTCATCTGAAAACCGAAAAAAATGCAGCCCGAGAGGGTTCTTCTTCGTATGCATTCAATATCCGGGTCCGGCCCTGATCGGAGGAACATGGAACGAATCGTTATCCCATATAGAATAAGCGAGGTCCAATGGACGTACGGCGCCTGGTGCGGGCAACGGGAGTGGTGCTTATGGTAGCTCTGATGGCCACTCCGGTGCTGGCACAGAAATACGGAATTTCCTCGAAGGTCCTGGAAAACGGCCTGGAAGTAATCGTCATCGAAAACCACGGTGTTCCGCTCGCGACAATTGAGATTTGCAGCAAAAATGGCGCGTACACCGAACCGCCGGAACTCGATGGCTTATCACACCTTTACGAGCACATGTTTTTCAAGGCCAACAAGGCCATTCCCAATCAGGAACGCTATCTCGAACGCACCCGCGAATTGGGCATGAGCTGGAATGGCTCGACCTCCGACGAGCGCGTGAATTACTTTTTTACCCTCCATAAGGACGATCTCGACGAGGGGCTTGAATTCATGAATAACGCGATCCGCTACCCCCTCTTCCTGCGCGAGGAATTGCTGCGGGAACGCGAAGTCGTCATTGGTGAATTCGACCGCGCCGAAGCCAGCCCGTATTTTCATCTGGGGCGGGCAATCGGCAAGAAACTATGGTACAAATACTTCAGTCGGAAGAACGTGATTGGCGATCGGGACACGATTCTGGCCGCCGATGAGGGCAAACTCCGGCTGATCCAGTCGCGATACTATATCCCGAATAATTCGGCCTTGATCGTGGCTGGTGACGTGACTCCCAGTGAAGTTTTTGCCAAAGTGGGAGCAATGTTCGGTGACTGGGAACGTGCTCCGGACCCGTTCGAAGAACATCCGGTCCCGGAACACCCGCCCCTTGAGAAAAATTCCGTCGTTGCGGTGACCCAACCGGTGAATTTCGTCGTGATCCAGCGGCAATGGCATGGGCCGAGTATGAAGGACGATGTCAAGGCAACATTCGCCGCCGATGTGTTTTCGTTTATTCTTTCACAGCCGGATTCGAAATTCCAGAAGAACCTGCGGGATGCCGGCTTGGTTGACGGGATTAGCCTGGGATACCAGTCACTCACCTATACCGGGCCGATTTCGCTCGGTGCCCGGACATCGACCGATCGCTATGAAGCCGCGGTGGCGGCGATTGATGCCGAAATCAAAAAATTCGACGATCCGGACTATTTCACCGACGAGCAAATCGAATTCGCGAAAAACCAGTTGGAGATCGGCGAAATCTACGGCCAGGAACGGGCTGATCAGTTTGCCCATACGATCTCCTATTGGTGGTGTTCCTCGGGCAGTCTCGATTACTACATGGATTATATCGAGAATTTGCGCGCGGTCACCCGCGAAGATATCTACAATTACGTCCGCACCTACATCAAGGGGAAACCGTCGGTCACCGGCGTGCTGCTCTCGGATGCGGACCAGCGAACACTTAACATAGGGGAGGCGAACTGATGAAGCGTCTATCCCTGTTTCTAATGGTGTGTGGCATGATCATCGCGACGACATCCACCGGCCTTGCCGTGGAAAAATTCACGGTCGACGGCATTGACGTAATCCTGAAAACCAATCCGGCAAACGAAATTATCGCAGTGCAGTTCTATCTCAAAGGTGGCGTCCCTTACTACGGGACCGATCAGGCCGGAATCGAAGATGTTCTCTTTAAGGTCGCCGAAGAAGGCACCGAGAATTACCCCAAGGAAAAGCTTCGCGCAGCATTGTCTCGCATGGGTACCGAAATCTCCAGCAACGCCGGACCGGACTACACCTCAATCAACATGCAGTGCCTTAAACGATATTTCGACGAGTCCTGGGACATTTACGCTGACGTTATTGTCCGGCCATTGTGTGAAGCAAACGATGTCGAACTGGCGGTCGAACGCCAACTCAATGATATCCGGCAAAAGCACGCCGATCCGGACGGCTACGCACGCGTCCTCGGGGACCGGGTGTTCTTCCGTGGTCATCCGTATTCGGTCTCGGCAGATGGGACCGAAGAGACTGTGACTGGCTTCACACCGGAAGTATTAAAGGCTTACCACGATGAATTCATGAATAAATCCCGGGCATTGATTGTGATTGTCGGCGATGTCGATAAAGCCCAGGCGACTGGACTGGTCAAGGAAGGCTTCGGATCATTGCCGGCAGGGGCCTATATCCCACCGGAGCTCTCCCCGCCCGGGGGCTATGAAGCAGTCGAACATAAAGTCGAAGAGCGCGACTTGCCCACCACCTATGTCCGCGGCTATTTCCCGACCCCGTCACCGGATAATGTCGACGACTACGTTCCGATGTTTGTCGGACTGGATATCCTGCGCGACCGGCTCTTTGAGGAAGTTCGGACCAAGCGCAATCTCACCTATGCCGTGTCGTCCTCGATGGCGAATCGCAAGCATAACTACGGCCTGCTTTATGTGACCTCGACCGATCCGACTCAGGCGATGACCGTGATGATCGATGAGGTCGAGAGGATGCGCACCGAAATGGTCCCGGCCAAGGACCTGCACGATAAGATCAAAGTGCTGACTACTGAGACACTCATGTCCGAGCAGACCAATTCCAGCCAGGCCAGCCAACTGGCGCTCCAGGAGATCAATGGTGACGGCTTCCACATGGCCGACAAACGAATCGAGTTGATCCAGAAAGTCACGCCCGAGGAAATCCAGCGGGTGATGAAACAGTACGCGGACGGATTCAATGTGGTCGCGCTCGGTGACACCGAGGTTGGACAGGAGATGATCGAGGCAGTCTCCAGCCGGAATTAGTTTTACCCTATGCGCGGACCACCCGGGGGCTCTGTCGGTCTGTCACCGAATAACAAAAGCCCCGCCGTCCGGCGGGGCTTGATCTTTTACCGGTGCTCATGATGGCAAAAGAAAAGACAGTCAATTACACGCTAAAAGCTATCCTGCTGGCAATTGCGCTCTTGCCGCTGCTTTATTTTCACCAGGTCGAACATGTTCCCCTCAAAGCATTCATCCTGGGTACCGGATCCTGGGGGATTGGCGTAATCGGCAAAATGATTGCCCATCAACTTGTCGTTGTCCGACTGGCGAAAGCGAAGGTTTCCAACCTGGTCGTTTCCCTGGTCAACGGTGCGTTGTCCGGCATTTTTGAACTGCTGGCGGCTCTCGTGGTTATCCTGTTGATGAAAGACCGGTTTGACTTTGATTTTGCGGCGATAATTTCTTTCGGCCTGGCCATTGGTTCCTTTGAGAGCTTGCTCCTTGTCTGGCAGGGAGGGGAAGATTTGCTTAAGGGGACCGCCCTGGAGAAATCAACCAGCGAAGTACAGTCGCGCATTGAAAAACTCTCGGGGGCCAAATACCTCGTCTACCAACTTGTTTTTCCGGTCATGGAGAGAATCATGTCCACGGTTATTCACATCGCGACAAGAGGGCTGATTTTCGTGACGGTGATTAGCCAGTCACTCCTGCCGGCTGCCGTTGCGCTGGCGACGTTTATTATCGCCGATGGTGTCCTGGGGTATTATTTCAATATTTCCGGCAAGTTAAAAACCGATAAAGGCTTTCTTCAGGTATATCTCTTGTTGTTGATTCTGACTGTCCTCGTAACGGCCGTGTTTTTCTGGTTAGTAAATCCTTTCCGGGAATTTGTTTTGTAAAGCCCTAGGGGGACCAGTCTCAAGAGATGCGCCAATGATTGAGTCCGACAAAAAGCCCCGCCATCCGGCGGGGCTTTTGGTCATCTATGCGCTCGCGGTTTACTGGTCGAAGTTTTTCTCGGAGACAATCTCGTTGTCTTCCCACATCCGTTCCGTGGTCAAAATCGCGTTGCTGTCCCAAAGTCGTTCCCGGCCGTGGTACCGATCATTTTGATAATGCCGTTCAACGATAAGGATACCCTCCTCGTTCCAGCGGCGGAGACGTCCGTGCAGCATGCCGTCATGAAAATGAGCTTCCTCTCTTTTGGTGCCGTCTTCATACCAGACGGTGGTCTCACCCTCGGCCCGGCCCCTGACCATCGTCACCACCGACCGGGGAACTCCCCACGGATACCACTTTTTCACTGTACCATGAATATATTCCACTCCCGCCGAATCGGTGATATAGGAGTACTCACGACTGAGGCGGCCATTCTGGTAGATTTCTTTGCGCACATTGACCAACCCACTATCGGTGTCAATCGTGGTATCAATGATGGTGTCCGGGATACCCAGGGGTTTGCGGGCTGGTTCTTCCGCCGCTTGCTGACAGCCGCTGACCATGGCCAGACTGAGTAACAAGCCAAGCAGCACAACACCAAGCAGACTTCTCATTCCCATGCTCCTCAATCTCCTGCGGTTGTAATAGTTAGCTCAAAAGCCCCTTGCTTTCGTTAGTAGTCCTATGATATACTGATCGGAGGCGCTCGGCAATGCTGCTGTTGCGCAAGTTTGCCAAATTAACTGATTCCTAACATATTGGCGGTACTTGTTGTCTTACGGGATGATAAGTCTGTCAAATCAGTTCGCTTGACTTCCGGTTGACCCCGTATTTCTTAGGGACATTCGGGATGAAGGAATGGATATGAGCGAAGACAAATTCGGACAACCGGGAACGACGCCCGAAACCGACGCCGACGCCGCGCCGGTATATATGGTTGAATTCAAAGGCTCGCGCAAAGAGTTCTACCGCAGCCCCTACGCCTCCCACCTTCAGGAGGACACTTGGGTCGTGGTACAAGTTGAAAGAGGAGAAGATCTTGGTCAGATTATCACCGAAATTTCCAACGATCGATTAGCGGTCGACAGTATTAAGCCGTTGCCAATCTTGCGGATAGCCTCCGACGAGGAGTTGGCGGTGCGAAAGGAAAACTCTGAGCGAGAATATGCCGCCAAGGATGAATGCCTGAAACTCATTGGCAAACACGGTCTTAAGATGAAGTTAGTGGATGTCGAATGGCAATTCGACGGCAATAAGATCACCTTCTACTTCACTGCCGAAAAGCGGGTCGATTTCCGCGAATTAGTCAAGGACTTGGCTGCGGTGTATCGCACCCGGATCGAATTACGACAGATCGGCGCCCGCGATGAGGCGCGTCGGGTGGGCGGGCTCGGAATCTGCGGGTTGGAACAGTGTTGTACCTCTTTTTTGCGGGAATTCGAGCCAATCACTACCCAGTTAGCACGAGAGCAGAATTTATCGCTCAACCCGGCGAAAATTTCGGGCAATTGTGGCCGGCTGCTGTGTTGCCTGCGTTACGAAAGCGAATTCTATCGCGAAGTGGTCGGTCAATTCCCGGCCGTCGGCTCTGAGTACAAGACCGAACGGGGTACCGGCAGCGTCGAGAATATTTCGGTGCTCAACGACGAGATGACCATTCGCTATGAATCGGGCGAATACGAAAAAATCAGCTTAATCGAAATCCGGCGCGCCATGCGCAAGCGGGCCTGGATGCAAGAGTAATTCACCCGACGATGTGAACGCAAACGGTACCCTCGGGAGGAAAAGTTATGACAACTTCCGCGGCAGACGCCGGGCGTATCTTAATCACCACGCCTATCTATTATGTAAATGACAAACCGCACATTGGAACTGCCTACACAACAGTCGCTGCGGATTTCCTAACCCGAGCCCATCGGCTGCTTGGCCGTGAAGCATTTTTTTTGACCGGGACGGACGAACACGGTGAAAAAGTCGCCGAAACCGCTGCCAAACGCGGCATGCAGCCCAGAGAACTCTGCGATGAAGTGGCCCAGGCCTTTAAAGATGCTTGGAAGAAACTGGAAATCAACTATGACCGTTTCATTCGCACCACCGATAGGGTCCACATTGCCGGTGTCACCAAGATGCTCGAACGATTGCACGCCGCCCGCACTCCGGACGGTGATCCGGTTATCTACGAAGGTGAGTACAAGGGGAAATATTGCACCGGTTGCGAAAGATTTCTGACCGACCGCGACCTCGTGGACGGTAAATGTGCATTACATCCCAACCGGGATTTACAGGAAATCACCGAGCGTAACTACTTCTTTCGGCTCTCGGCGTTTCTCGACAAATTGAAGGCGAAAATCGAGTCGGATGAAATCTGTATCCGGCCGGAGGGAAGGAAACAGGAAGTACTCGGACTCTTTGCCCAGGGGCTGGATGATTTCTCCATTTCCCGCGAAAAAGTCGCCTGGGGTATCCCTTTGCCGTTTGACTCGTCCCAGACTGCCTATGTCTGGGTGGACGCCCTCTCCAATTACATCACGGCGATCGGTTTTGGGGATAATCCTGACCACTATGCCAAATGGTGGGGTAGCAGTTGGATCTTACACTTAATGGCCAAGGATATCCTTAAGTTTCACACAATCTTCTGGCCCGCGATGTTGATGGCGGCCGGGGAACCACCCCCCAACCAGTTATTTATCCACGGGTACTTGACGTTGGTCGATCGCAAGATGAGTAAGTCTCTGGGGAACGTCCTCAAGCCGGACGAGTGGGTGCCGGCCTTTGGCGTTGACGGCGCTCGCTATTTGCTGACCACGGTTTTCCGGTTTGGTCAGGACGGGGAAATCCGCGAAGAAACCCTGCGCGAAAAATACAACGCCGATCTGGCTAATGATTTCGGCAATCTGGTCTCGCGCGCCGCGAAGATGGTAAAAGGTGCATTCGACGGATTCATCCCGGATGCCGACTTTTCCGGGAAGGATGAACAGCGAGTCCAGGCGGCGATCGACGACGCAAAGGCGGTGTTCGCTGAAGCAATCGATGCGGTCAATCCCAATCAGGCGGTGGAGGCGGCGCTGAGTATCGCCCGAAAGACCAACCAGTATTTCGATCACACGAAACCGTGGCAGTCGCTCAAAGAAAAAGACCTCGACCGGCTGGCCGTGATACTGGGGTGTACGTTCCAGGCGATTTTCGAGGCCGGGGTGCTGCTTTTCCCGACACTGCCCACGAAGATTCCCGAGCTTTTGCGAGGCTTGGGATTCACCGACACCGAGATCGAGGCATGTCTCGAAAAAGGCGAGCAGATCGCCGGGCCGGGGGGACGGCAAATCAATCTGGAGACCGCTCTCTTCCCCCGGGTGGATAAAATCAAACCGGAACCCGCACCACCCAAAAAGGAAAAACCGACCGAGGATAATGTAATCACCATTGATGATTTCTTCGCTACCAAGCTCAAGACCGCTGAAGTTGTCGCCGCCGAAAAGGTGAAAAACGCCGACAGGTTGCTCAAACTGCAAATAAAAATCGGCGAGGACACCCGGCAGATCGTTGCCGGCATTGCCGAGCACTATCAGCCGGACGAGCTGGTCGGCCGGACGATTGTCGTTGTAGCCAATCTCAAGCCGGCGAAGATTCGGGGCATTGAATCCAATGGTATGTTGCTTGCCGCTCGCAAAGGAAAATCCCTCCGCCTGGTGACGACCGACGGCGAAATCGCCTCCGGTGCGGATATCGGTTGATGACCTGAATCTGTCCCGGTCAACCCGCTGTCAAAATCGGATACCCACTGGCATAATCGAGTCCCTTGAAGAATACCTCGGCCAATCAGGTCGATATATTGGCGTAGGGGATACGGTATTCGTGGAGAAGCAAAAAGGGGATAGGACGGGATGTCCAGAAATTTGTATGTCACAATCAATGAGCCGAAAAGCGGCAAAAGTGCGATCTCGCTGGGATTGATGGAGTTCCTGGAAGGAACGATTCAACGGGTCGGGTTCTTCCGGCCCATCGCGCGCATGCATGACAGCAAATCTTCAGTCGACCCCAACATCGAATTGATCCATTCCCATTTCCGGTTGGACTACGATATTGAGTCGATGTACGGCGTGACCGCAGACGTCGCTGAAGAGTATGTCGCCCGGGGCCGACTGGATGACCTGATCGAAATCATCATTGACCGCTACAAAGAGTATGAAGAACAGTGCGATTTTGTATTGATTGAGGGCACCAACTACGAAGGCGTAACGTCGTGGTTTGAATTCGATACCAATGCGGTCCTTGCCCGCAATCTCAATGCCCCGGTGTTGATGATCATCAAAGGAAAAGATCGCAGTATTGAAGAAATCGTCGCCTCGGCGGTCTTGAGTAAGGAGCAGTTCGAATACCGCGGGTGCGATCTGCAGGCCGCAATCGTCAATATGGCCTGTCGCACGGGATTGGAGGGAACACGGGAGCAGTTACAGCAAAAGCTGGCGGACGAGGGCATCGATATGATCGGGTGTATTCCCGAAGAAGAACTGCTCTCGCGACCGTCCGTGAGTGAGATCCTCCGTATCCTCGACGGCGAGATTGTCTACGGTGAACGTCATCTCGACAACATTGCCACCGAGTTTGTCATCGCGGCCATGAAACTCGACAACTGCCTGGAACGCGTCCCCCAGGGAGCGCTGGTCATAACGCCGGGTGACCGGCAGGATATCATCGCGGGGCTGATGGCCGCACAGGTCTCTACCAAAATGCCGAATATTGCCGGAGTTGTCTTAACCGGCGGATTCAAACCGTCCGCCCCGATCAGCCGGCTCATCGAGGGATTGCGTGCGGTGCGGATGCCGATCGTCTCGGTTAAGAGCAATACGTTCAAGACCGCGATGGCCATCAATAATATCAAGTCGGTGATCCGGCCGGGGGATCATCGCAAGATCGACACCGCACTCTCGATTTTCGCCCGTCATATTGACGCTGACGCCTTACGGGGAAAAATCTCGATCGAGGCGCCGGAGGTCCTCACGCCCAAACTCTTCCTCCACAATATTATTCATCTGGCAGCCGCGGACAAAAAGCGCATCGTGTTACCGGAAGGCCAGGAAGAACGCATCTTGCGGGCAACCGAAGCGCTGGAGCGCCGGGATGTCGTGGATGTTATCCTTCTGGGAGATGAAGAGAAAATTCGCCAGCAAATTCTCGAATCAAAACTCCATATCAAACACGCACGCATTATTGATCCTCTGAAGTCCGAGGCCTTCGATGATTACGCGGCCACCTACCTGGAGTTGCGTAAGCACAAGGGTATTACCGAAGATGCGGCGCGGGACACCATGACCAACCGGCTCTTTTATGGGACGATGATGGTTTATAAGGGTGACGCCGATGGCATGGTCGGCGGGTCGGTGAGTACCACGCGTGATACGCTCCGCCCGGCCTTCGAATTCATCAAGACCAAGCCGGGGGTTTCCTTGGTCTCCAGTATTTTCTTTATGTGCCTGGAAGATCGCGTTCTGGTTTATGGCGACTGCGCGGTGAACCCAAATCCGACAGCTGAGCAACTGGCCGAAATCGCAGTCTCCAGCGCCGATACGGCGCAATCATTTGGTATCGAGCCAATCGTGGCGATGCTTTCCTATGCGACCGGTCAATCCGGTGGCGGCTCGGATGTCGATAAAGTCATCAAAGCAACTGAACTGGCCCAGTCCCGCCGGCCGGACCTGGCGATCGAAGGCCCAATTCAGTACGACGCGGCGATCGATCTGGGTGTGGCGAAAACGAAAATGCCGGGCAGCAAGGTCGCCGGTCACGCCACCGTATTTATTTTTCCTGACTTGAATACCGGGAACAATACCTACAAAGCCGTGCAGCGCTCCGCGCGCGCTCTGGCCGTCGGACCGGTTCTGCAAGGGTTGAGAAAGCCCGTCAATGACCTAAGTCGCGGGTGCCTCGTTCCGGACATCATTAACACCGTCGCCATCACCGCAATTCAGGCGCGCAACAGCAGCCGCTAGACTCCAGGAGTCAGATTGTGAAAATCCTTGTCATCAACTCGGGCAGCTCATCGATTAAATACAAATGTTTCGAGATGCCGGACGCAACGGTGATCGCCTCCGGCGTGTGTGAGAAAATCGGCGAATCGTCGGGAAAAATAACGCATAAGGTCAACGGCAACACACAGACGATCGAGCGGAAATTCGCTGACCACGCGGCAGCGCTCGAAGTTGCCTTGGATCTGCTGGCGGGTGACGGCGGCGCGCTGGAAGACCGGCAAGCCCTGGGTGGTGTCGGCCATCGTCTTGTGCACGGCGGTGAGGCCTTTTCCCAACCCGTGATCATTGATGATAAGGTGATCGCGGCCGTGCGGGACAATATCCCGCTGGCCCCGCTGCATAATCCGCCCAATCTCCTGGGGGTGGAGGTCAGCCGGCAGTTGTTGCCGAATGTGCCGCAGGTGGGGGTATTCGATACGGCGTTCCATCAGACCATGGAACCTGAGGCTTTTTTGTATGCACTGCCCTACGAGCTGTACACCGATGGTCGGATTCGGCGCTACGGATTTCATGGAACTTCACATGCCTATGTCGCGAAGCGGGCAGCAGCCGTCATTGGCAGACCGTTAGAAGAAATCAATCTGATTACCTGCCACCTGGGGAATGGTGCGAGCATGGCGGCCATCAAACAGGGACAGTCGGTAGATACGAGCATGGGATTTACTCCCCTTGAAGGTCTGGTCATGGGCACCCGCACCGGTGATTTTGATCCGGCGATTGTGATGTACCTGATGAACTCAGCGAAAATGTCCGCCGCGCAAATCAATCAGATGATCAATAAACACAGCGGCCTGCTGGGTCTCTCCGGTAAATCAAATGATATGCGGGAGGTTGAAGCCGCAGCGAATGATGGGGATAAACGGGCACGACTGGCCCTGGATGTCTATTGTTACCGTATTCGCAAATATATTGGCAGCATGATGGCGGTGTTGGGGCATGTTGATGGCCTGGTGTTTACCGCCGGGATCGGCGAAAACAATCCCACCGTGCGTCAGCGCAGCATCGCCGAATTGGAGGAATTTGGCTTTGGAATCGATGAAGACAAGAATACTTCTGCCCGTGGTGTCGAAGCGGATATCTCCGCAGCCGATGCCGCAGTTCGAACACTGGTCATCCCGACCAACGAAGAGTTAGCCATTGCCGAGCAGACCTACTCCTTGATCAATAATTCTTAGTGCAAAATTCAAAAGACGGATAACTGCTGGCGGTACTACTGCATGAAATCATTGAGGACTTCTTGGAGTTCATTCATTTTAAACGGCTTGCTGAGAAAACCGTCGGCCTGTTTCGCAATCATTTCATCATCGGAGGATTCCACCCGGAATCCCGAAATGAGGACCACCGGGGTTTCGGGGTAGTTTTCTTTGATCGCAACGAGCAGTTCGGTGCCGGTCATCTTCGGCATGCGCATATCAGAAATGACTATCCCAAATTCCTGACTTGCCATCAGTTCCAGCGCCTCAGACCCATTGCCGGCAATAACGGATTCCACTTCAAATATTTCCAGCATATCGGTCAAGAGGCCGGACATATTCGGATTATCCTCAACGACCAATACTTTTTTTCTGCTCTTGCGAGCCATCCATCCCTCCCAGCTGTGCGAGATGGGCATTCCATATCCCGCGACTGATGCCGAGCAATTCCTATTATGTGTATCGACTTTTTCGGGCGGAATCTTATGGGATAGTTGGGGGATTAGGCCGACTGCCGGTCAGCCAGATGGCGGTGCTCTTCGGCCCACATGCGATAATAGCGTTGAATTTGCTGCATCAGCGCCGGGATGCCAATTTCATCCTTAGCCGAGATCGTAACGAAATTCTGCTCGGTGGGCAGGGCATGGACCCGGGAGGGTTCGTCGCCGTTGAGGAGATCGATCTTGTTGTACACCAGCAAACTGCGCGCATGCTCGGGATTGATATCGTGGATTACTTTCTCGACTTCCTCGACTGTCTCCGCCATCTCATCCGCCGAGTAATCGACAACATGCAGCAATAAATCGGCATCGGCGATATCCGCCAGGGTAGCCCGGAATGACGCCACCAGCTGGGGCGGAAGCTTGCGGATAAAGCCAATCGTATCCGTCAACAACGCACGGCCTCGGTCCGGGACATAGAGCACCCGGGTCGTCGAGTCGAGCGTGGAAAACAGGCGGTTATCCGCGAATGCGTCGGAGTGCGTCAACACATTGAACAGGGTGGACTTGCCCGCGTTGGTATATCCCACGAGCGCAATGGTGAATATCTCATGCCGTCGCTTGCGCTGTTCCCGCCGCTCCCGGTCGATCCGCTTGAGTTCGGCGGTGAGTTTTTTGATACGTTTTCCGACCAACCGTCGGTCTACCTCAAGCTGAGTCTCGCCGGGCCCTTTCGCGCCGATCCCGCCGTATTGTTTGGAAAAGTGAGTCCAGAAACGGGTCAGCCGGGGATATAAATATTTCATTTGCGCCAATTCGACCTGTGTGCGTGCCTCCACAGTTTTGGCGCGCCGGGCGAAAATATCCAGAATCAGCATCGACCGGTCGATGATTTTCGTCTGTAATTCTGTTGCCAGGTTGCGGACCTGGGCCGGTGAAAGATCATCGTCAAAGATAACGAGATTTCCCTTGTTCTCCGCCAGCGTTGTGGCCAGCTCTTCTCGTTTCCCTTTGCTGATAAGGTGAGACGCCTTCGGTCGACCGGAGCGCTGGATTACCTCACCAACGACATGGGCGCCCGCGGATTCTGCTAAAAATCGAAGTTCGGCCAGGGAGTGTTCGAAGCGATGGCGTCGACCGTTGCGGCGCAAACCGACTAAAACGGCTTTCTCGACTAACGTAGCACGAAAAGTCTCAAACATACAGTCGCGTGTTCAAATTCCTCCTCATCTGTTATACGCAATAATCGGGTCGTTGAAGGCACTTAAAGCGAGTTTTCGTCGGGTGGACAATTTCGTCGGGTGGACAACGACCATGCCCACTTACCAATCGCCAAAGGAGGCGTTGATCGTGCTGGTCGGCACCAGGGACACCGACTTGGTGTCCCGATCGTAATAATACAACGCATCCGTACCGGTACGATTGGAGTGGAACAAAATCCTCCGGCCATCCGGGGAAAACCGTGGGTACCGGTCAACACTCGGGGTATCCACAATGACTTCGACCGTATTGTTTACCAGGTCCCGTAACACGATATCGACATCCCGTGGATCGCCCCCGATTTTTACCCGCGCGTGCGCGAGAAATTTTCCGTCGGGTGATATGGCCGGGTCAAGGTCGGTATACTCCGGGTCGGGCGGAAATGCGAAAGCGACTTCCCCGGTGGCTAATTCCATCCCCCAAATCCGTGGACGACGGGTCCGATCGGACATAAAGAGCAGTCGGCGACCATTGGGCGTGACGATCGGATGCCATTGGTTAGACGTGTCCGTGACGATCGGAGTCAGCATGGTGCCATCGGTGCGAATCGAGTAAATATCGGTCTGCCCGCCCCGGCGGGAGGAAAAGAATATTCGATCGCCGGCCGGATGCCAGGAGGCAATATTGACATTGTCGAACGTGTCCGCGGTCACATATTGCAGGTTGCTGCCGTCCGCATCAGCGATCGCCACATCAAAATGCTCTTCTCGGGCATGGGAGAAAACGAACCGCTGGTGATCCGGCGACCAGATTGGCATGACCTCCTCACCGGGGAGAGTCGCAATCGAATCGGGGTATGTTCCCTCGGTGTGGTAGCGGAAGATATCAAATTGATACCGCAACTGAACTTGGAAGAGAATATCGAATTCGCTTTGGGGTGATTCTTCCTTGCCGGAACACCCAAGACAGCCCACCAGCAGGCTACACAAGATGAGAATACGGATCACTTTGGCCAGGCGTATCAACATATAACTGCAATATGGCAGGTTAACACTGCACAGTCAAGGCGGGGTTTGTCCCGCTAATGCTCTTCAAAAAGTGCCTTTTCCTGGGCATAATTAGAGGTTAATGATTCCTGAAGGGCGGCGATATCGGCGGCCGTGAGATCAAGCGCCTGCACTGTGGGATCGTCAATCAATTCTCCGGTGTATTCCCGCAAGAATCCATATCCACTTGCTTGAGCAAGTGAATTGGCCAGGGCGACCACATGGCTTAGGGGTGCATAGACCCCCCGCGAGGAACTCCCTTGAGCTGGTCGATGATGATAGGCAACGGCTTCACAGAGAGAGGCCGGGAAATTCCAGCGAGAAAGCACGATGGAACCTAGCTGACAGTGATCAAACCCCAACATCGCCTGTTCAACTCTGACGAATTCGTTGTTTGTCTCTTGTACCGCGGCAATGACCTTTGCGTAATCCACCGACATTTTTTGCAGCAGAATCAATTTACCGATATCGTGCAACAGACCAACGATAAACGCTTCTTCAATTTGGGGATGATTGACATGTCGCGCGACAAGCCGTGCCGCCAGACCCGTACCGAGGGAGTGCGCCCAGAGCATTGCGCCGTGCTTCTCTGATTTCCCTTTGCGGAAAATCGAATAGGTCGACGAGGCGACAACCAACGATCGAATCGTGTAAAAGCCAAGAATCACGACCGCTTCATTGAGGGAACTGACGGTTCGGGCGCGCCCGTAAAACGGTGAGTTGGACAGCCGTAAAACTTTGGCGGTCAAGGCCGGGTCACCGGAGAGGACTCGCGTTAGTTCAGTGATTTCGGTATTGAGGTTTGCCGTTAGGCCCATGACGGTGGACACAACTGCCGGTGAGGTCGGTAATTCACCGAGAGTAGCGACAATTTTATCCATGACGGGTTGTTGGCTTGCAACACGCTGCATGTTGGGCTCCCGCTCCCTGAAAATGCCTGATCTGCTATCTATATCGGTTAAGATGATTCGGGCATTTACCGGGAGACCGACTCGGAAGAAAATTTCCCCGGAAAAACACCAATTTTTGGTGGAACAAGAAGGGAACAGTCCATTTTCGGGCATCGCTCCTGCCGGCTGCCAAAGGTATTAGTCGGATTTTTTGCGCGAAAACAAACGGATGCGAGACCAAAAGCCTCGACGCTGTTTTTTGCGGGCAGCGCGGTTTTCTTTTTCCTTTTGCATCGCCTCAGCGTCCTGTTCTTCAATTTTCAACAGGAGGCGTTCAACGTTTTCGCGCCGTTCCATCATCTCCCGAAAGGTATCGTAATCGCGAATATCGAAAAGCGTTTGCACAAACGGCTCGAAGAAGATCATGGCTTGCGCGCCAATAAAATTCAGCGGCTTCACCGATTCGAGAAACATGATCGCCGGGACAGTCATCCGCCACTCCACCACTTTGGCTGCCAGTTTGTTCATCACTTCTTTCTCGCGTTCTGTCAGCGGCGGGCGCTTGTCGAGGTTGGTGACCTCACCGGGATTAAACAGATTCCGGAAATTCATGCCGGTTCCTCCGCGGGCTGCGGCGCGATATGGTTCTGAATGATCGCCAGCACCCGGTCGCGGTTCCCCTCAAACCGTACATACATGCCGCGAAAGTTTTCCAGCCGTGACGGTCGTGGGAACGGGCTCAGCAGCACGCCGTTTTTGTCAGGGTAGTAACTGCGAAATTCCCCCCACGTGCGCTTGTGTTCCACCCCCAGGTACCGTCGGGCGATGCTCTTGTCCGTGAGTGAAAAATCAGTCGGCAGGAAGAACGAGGATAGCGAACCGCCCAAAATAAGCAAAGCCAGAACGCCATAAAACGGCCCATACCATATTCCCAGAACCACGGGCAGCCCGATCACCACTAACGAAACCAGGGCCGTTACCCGCCGGTCCCGTTTTGCCGGAATCGACCGCCAAGTCAACAGGACCTGTTCGGGGTCTTCCTCGGGAGCAGGATTATTTGCCGGCGCATCATTCATGCCTGAGTCATCTACTGCGTTGCACCGGTAGTGTTCGGCGGATTGGTATAGCGTTCTTTGCGCACCGCTTCCATTTCATCCAGCAGTTCTTTGGGGTCAATCAGCTTTTTCTTCACCAACAGGCGTACCAGCGACTCCTGCGCCAGATTGTTAGAAAGCGTCAATTCCTGGTAGGTGACGGTGCGTGCTTTCCCGTCCACGACTACGTGTAAGGCAACATCTTTTGGATCTGGTTTTGGGTCCGTATTGTCCACGAGTCTCCCTTTCTCGGGTCTGCTTTCTTTTCACTACCTATACGAGTAACGGGGACAAACCTGTTTAATTTACGGCAACCGTTCGGCAACGTATTGGGCAATATCCTTGACCGCAACGTCTTCGATGTCACTGACCGCCAATGCGTCACGAATCATAATCGGACAAAATGGGCACGCAGCGGCGATTTCTCCGGCGCCGGTCGCCAACAGCTCCTTCGTGCGATTATGCGGCACCCGTTCACCCTCAGTTTCTTCATTAAACAACTGTGCACCACCCGCCCCGCAGCAGAAAGATTTATCCTTCGTCCGTTCCGGTTCCTGAATATCGATCCCGGCGCCGCGCAGCACCGAACGAGGCGTTTCATACCCGGCTGGTGCGTCATAGCGGGATAAGTAACAGGGATCGTGATACACAGCTTTAATATCATTGCCGCCGTTGAGCTTGACGGTGCCACGCTGGAGGAAATCGTTGATCATCGTTGAATGATGGATAATCGTAATGTCCCGATTGAGTTCCAGATCTTTGTACTCCTCCAGGGTACGCAGACAGTGGGGACACGTGGTCACAATCCTCTTCGGCTTGGCGTTGTTCAGGAGTTCGATATTTTCCAGCGCCAATTCCTGAAATTGGTATTCATTTCCCGCCCGGCGGGCGGCATCTCCGGTGCATTTCTCGTCCCGCAAGACCCCCCAAGATACCCCTGCGGCGTTGAGAATTTTCGCAAAGGCGAGAGAAACCTGACGGTATTGCACGTCATACCGCGCTAAGCACCCCATCCAGTAAAGAACATCCTGCCCGTCATAGGCCGGGTACTCATGATCATCCAAAAATTCCTCGGCCTGGTTTTGGGTATACCCCCACGGATTACTGTTGCGTTCCAGGTTCTTCATCAGCGCGTTCATCGGTTCCGGGAATTCTCCCTCCGCGCCCAGTCCGCGCCGCAGTTCCATAATCGGGATGACCTGGTCGATGCCGACCGGACACTGGTAGGTACACGCCCCGCACGTCGTGCACTGCCACAAGGCCTCCAGCGGCAGGACCTCATCCGGCACCACCGCCGCGTCCGGATTTTCCAGGTACCCTTTGCGCAAATCCAGCATGATCTGCTTGGGGTTGAGTACCTTGCCGGTACTGTACGCCGGACAATGGTCCTGGCATCGGCCACATTCCACACACGTAAACGAACCGAGGGCAGTGTGCGCCGTGAGGTCCTTAAGATCTACCGCGCCGAACTCTTCCGCTTCAAAATCCAGCGGCTTGATATCGGCGAGGCGGAACGACTTCGTAAACGTGGTCACCGGTGAGAGAACCAGATGCAGGTGCTTGCTTTGCGGGATGAGCACCGCGAACGCGAGGATTGTAAGCGTGTGAATCCACCAGTTAATTTCATACGCCAGTGTCCCATGCTCGAACGTACCCAACCCCAGGAGGTACGTGACCATCAAAACCACAATAAACAGCGCGACGAAGCCGGACCCCGCCGAGAGACGTTCTCCCAGAGCTTCCGGCCGCAGAATAAAGCGGCGGTAGGAAAGGTAGAGGATACCGATCGTTACCAGCACCGCCCAGACCGCGACGATTGCCGAAATAACCTGGTACACGAGACCACTACCGAGAAGCGAGAAGCCGAATCCTTCGGCAAAATGATGTAGTGTGATCGGGATGAAAAAGAGAAAGCCCCAAAAAACAAAGGCATGCATCAGGCCGACCAGTGGACGTTGACCGATTACTACCCCTTGGAATATCACCTCAGAGAGGAAGCGGCTGAAACGTTTCCCGAAATTGTCGGTGCACAGACCGCCTTTGGCACTTCTAATGAGATTGATTCGCTTCTGAATCGGCAGCCAGAACAATACCGCGGTTGCCACAATTAGGACAGCAAGGATTATTGATTGCAGCATGATGGTTTCCTTTACCTTGGCCCGCCGCCGTCTCCCGATTACACCCCTATGTCGTGCGAGCCAGTGAGTTGCTTCATCACTGCACTATAATCATGGAAGCCGGGATAACACAAGCGGCAACGGAAAATCTTGACGGGGACGGTGGTATAGCCAATAGGCTACTACGGGAAGATCATTGCGCCTGATTATGCCGGCCGCCGAACTGCTCGATCAACCGATAAAAGCGGGCCTCGTAGATCAAGGTATAAGTATCCATCTGATCGGGAATCAGCTCCTCCGCTGCCCGTCGGGTGGCGATCAGCAACTCGTCTCGCGCCTGGTCGGTCATGGGAATATTGGCCAAAACGAGCGCTGTGCGGTCGGTGAGACGGCGCAATTTGCGGAGTTTTGTCTCTTCTGCGCGTATGTCCTTCTTCGTATTCATTCACTTAGCATACGACAAGCAACAATAATCTGTAACACGGAAGGCTTTTAGAGGTAGTCGAGTATCAGGCTGATGCCGGTCATGTCGTTGACTAAAACTGCACCACAGGATTTCAACGCGCCGATCTGCGGAATATGGTCGCGTTCCAGCACATACAGCGGCTTTCCCTGTTCATAGCAGCGATGGGCTGCGTCCATCGTCCCGGTCGATGATTCGTGCACCTGTACTATCAATACAGCGTCCGAGAGTCCCACGACCAGCCGGTTCCGCGCCATTAGGCGCCCGACCGATACAGAGGTATCCGGGCGATATTCGGAGATAACAGCACCGTTTTCAGCTATTTGACCAGCCAGTTCGCCGTGCTCCGGCGGGTACAACCGCGTGAAGCCACAACCGAGAACCGCCAGTGGTCGCCCTCCAGCCTGCATCGCACCGACATGCGCTGCGGCATCCACCCCGCGCGCCAATCCGGAGACGATCGTTGCGCCCTCGCGCGCCAGGCGGTCGCCCCAGTTTTCGGAACTCAATATCCCTTCGGCATCAGCTTCGTGTGTGCCGACCACGGCAACGGTGGGCGTCTCACTGCCGTTGAGAGTGCCACGCACGTACACGACCGACGGTGGATCACCGATCATCCGCAAACGGAGGGGATATTCGCGGTCAACCAGCGTGATAACCTGTATATCCTGCTCCTCCAGGTCCATCATCATCTGGAGAGTGTGATCTCGTTGTTTTCGTCCCTCTACGATCTGCTCGACAGTTTTCCTGCCGATCCGGGGAATCTCCCGCAATTCCTCCGGGCTGGCTTCCCAGATTGCTTGTGCCGATTGGAAGTGCCGCAACAACGCGATCATGGTTCGCGGACCGACCCGTCCCGCTTCCTTCAGGTTAAACACAATTGAACGGTCGTCCATTATTCCGACCTTTCCTTCCCGCCTGATCGCCCGGTCCGCACGAAAGCAAACAGAAACACTTTTCCGCTTCCGGCCGCAATCAATGTTCGTCGCAGTTCCGCCAGAGTATACCCACTGTTACAGAGGTCGTCAATCAACAGCACCGGTTTTCCCGCAATCTTGCGGCGGGCATTCTGGGTCAGCCGAAACAGCCCTGTGACATTGCGTTGCTTATCCGCGACCGTCCACAGGTGCTTCTGCTTGACCGCCAGACGAGTGAATGAAAAGCCATTTTTAATTGCCGGTACTTCAAGCACCTCTGCAAGACGTGCGGTGAGCCAGTCCACCGGGTAGAATGGACGATATTCCAATCCATGAGGGGCCGCCAGCAGAAATTCAATCGCCGACATTTCCCAGCGATGTGCCAGAAACTCGGCAGCCGCCCGCACCAGACGCCATCCGGCATCGAGATCGCCTCGATATTTGAAGCGGAACATCTCCACTCCCGCCGGTGTCCGACGTCGCACCAGCCGGCCACGTGAATAGGCATCCAGTGCCAAGCCGGAAGCAACGGGCGCAGGCAACGAGACTCCCGGTGGCGTGACCAAGCGATCGACGTCGACCGGTTGTGGGTAGGTATTCGGGTGGGGTTGAATACCATACAGCCAGCGCTGAAAGCAGCGGCGGGCGCCGCGTTGCCACCACCGAATTGTGTGGTCTGCCTCCATCAAAAAGTGGTAACGGTAAAGCGATAAATCTCCGCCTCCGGGGCCTGCCAGGCATCGGCAGGCAAATGTCCTTCCAGGCAGGTCTGGGCCAAAAATGTCTCCCGGTTCCAGTCGTTGGCCACCGCAGTCTCAGGGAAGAGCATGCCGGACTGAAAACCGATTTTAATAAACAGGCCGTCGCGGCCCACCAGGATATCCAGGATATCCTCGACTCTGGTCATGGGAGACAGCACCGTGACCTCTATGTCCAGGTCTTCGATTTCATCGGGCGAGATTGGTGCCCAACGATCATCCTCAGTTGCCGCAGCTCTGGCCATATCCCGGACCGCTTCGACCAGGGGGCGAATTCCTTGAATATATCCCACACGGCCCCGCACGATATCATCTTTTTTCAGTGTCACAAACACGCCGCGCTTATGAGAAAGTCTACCAGTCGGCGGCGCCAGATCGGGCACACGGGAGCCCTTAATCACCTGCTCAATGGATTTACGGGCAATCCGTTTGAGAAACTGCTGTTCTTCCTGAGAGTAAGCGATGTTCTCATCTGGGGAGGCTTTTTCCCGAAGTTCATATGCTGATGGGGATTGTTTGGTTGCCTCGCTGGTGATTACGGCTGATAGATAGCCAACTACCTGATCACTGAAGCCGGGTTCCACGTCGCCGGAGTTCGCCATCTGGAGAATGTGAGCTTTGCTGCCACCCATTTTTTGCGCCGCGATCATTGCCGCCGCAATCGGTCCGCCGCCACAGGCTTCCGTCTCGCCGGATTCGAGTGTTTTCATCAGTTTCGAGGGCGAGAACGCCGCAATCGCATCAGCGGCCCGTTGATCGAGCTGTTTCGCCTCATCATAGGAGTGGAAATGCGAGAGGTCCGAGGAGGCAACAATCAACGTCTTGCCCGGAACCGCAAATTCACCGAGGGCTTCCCCGAGGGCGCGGCAAGTCTCGTACTCCTGATCACCCATCACCACCGGCACCAGCATAAACGAGCCCAGCGCGATTTGCAAAAACGGCAATTGGACCTCCAGGGCGTGCTCGTGCCGTCCACCGCGGCCGTTATGGCCGGAATCCGACAGGGAAATGCGGGGATTAATCGAGGTCAATTTACCGACGAAGTCGATATCTACGGGAATATCCCCCAACGGAGTCCGGTACATCCCACCGTCGTACACTGCTGCGCCATTGAAAAACATCGTGTGGGAAGGCGAAATAACGACCACCGTGTTAAATGACGTAGATTTCAACAGCTTGTAGGCATGCGCAGCGACCTTACCGGAATATTGGTAGCCGGCGTGCGGGCAGATCAATGCCACCGGCTCACCGGTGACGTCGAGGTCTTCGACTTGGCTGAAATACCCGGCGATTGTCTTGGTCAATTCTACCGGGTCATCCGGATAAAACTGGCCCGCAACATGGGGCTGTCTGACTTTATCGCGGTGTGACCGGGTGTACACTGGGAACCTCCTGTTGCAGTATCATCCCTGATGATCCCTAAGATACAATATTCCGCCTGGACAATCCATCCCTGAAGACAAGAAATCCTCAAGTGTCCTGCGTGGATGGCAGGATTTCATAATCATAGCGTAAATCTGCAGTAGCGCCCAGAATCGCTCCGACTGAGCAGTATTTTTCATGCGAGAGCTCAATCGCTTTCTTCACCTTTTTTTCCGGGAGATCTCCGGTGATCCGATAGTGCATCTTGATGGTTTTCCAGATCTTTGGATGTTCATCCACGGATTCTGCCTCAACTGAGACGAAAATGGCATCAGGGGCGATCTTCATTTTTTTCAAAATCATGACGACATCGATGCCGGTACAGCCGGCCAGCGCGATTAATGGCAACTCACCGGGTCGTGGACCGCCGTCCTCGCCACCATTCTCTTTCCCGGCTTCCATTACGATAGCATGACCGGAATCGGCCCGGCCGACAAACTGGAGACCGCCGGTCCATTTCGCCTCCGCCTTCTTCATCTCCCGATCCTTTCCCCGAACATGTTGCTCGTTGTCGTCAAATTCCTTCGATTTCAAAAGAGACATACGCCCACGGGGCAGATAGTTGTTGTCAGGCAAATACATCGTGTCGGATGGAATATTGCCTCGATTGAGACGATACCCTATATTGGCCGCTCGATGACCCCCCACCCCGCGCAAGCGGGTGTGGGGTAGGTGTGTTTGTACCGCGCGTGGATATGGCGATGAATCTCTCGGAGATACAGACAGGTTCCGTCACCGCTACCCAATCCCCCATGCTCGCGATCCTGCGATCGTTCGCTGAGCATCGTGCGTTTGCCCAGCTGGAGGAAGCAGTTCTGGCCGACGGTGGCGGCACCGGTGGGGTGTGCGGACTCGCCGGTTCCGCGAATGCGTTGGTGCTGGCTGCCTGGTTTTTAAAGCATAAGCAACCCGTATTGGTGTTCGCGCCCTCCGGGGATGCCGCATCGCGCTGGCGGGACGACTTGTCCTCGATTCTGGGGGAGAATGACGTCTGTCGCTTCTCGACCTGGGAGATTTCACCGTATGAATTTCGGCGTCCAGCAGCGGAACTGATTGGCCAGCGTCTGGATTGTCTACATCGTTTGCGGCAGGGCAAGCCGGTAATTGTTGTAACCCATCTGCGAGCTGCGGTGGAACTGACTATGCCGCCGGAGGAATTTGACCGCTATCATCTCAGCCTCACCGTAGGGCAGGAGATTGCCGTCGACTCTGTTCTGACACAACTGGTTACACTCGGATACGAACGTGCCTCGCTGGTCGAAGAGGCCGGCAGCTTTGCCCATCGCGGTGGCATCATCGATGTATTCACCTATGCAATGCAGAATCCCGTCCGGGTCGAATTCTTTGGTGACACGATCGATTCGATCCGTTCTTTTTCGGTCTCCAGCCAGCGTTCAGTTCATCACTTGAAAGAATGTGTTGTCCTGCCGGCACGGGAAGTGCTCGCCGACCGCACCGGCGTGATCAGCCGGCTGGCTAAGGTAGAGGCCAACAGTGCCTTGCGAGAGCGGGTCGAAGGTGATCCGGACTATCCGGGATTGGAATGGTTGGCTGAAACTCTGGGCTACAGACGGAGCACCGTTGTCGACTATCTCCCGTCCGATGCGGTAGTCTGGCTGGCTGAGCCCACCACGTATGAATTGAAACGTGAGGAAATTGCCAACAGAAGTGAGGGCTTCCATCGGCGGACAGCCCAAACCTACGAGCCGATACCGGCACCCGGCCGCGCCGGCGAGTTGTGCGACCAGATTTTAGAACGAGTCCATCAACATCCCCTCATCCGCCAGTATGATTTCCGGCGTCGCGGCTTAATCGATTTTGAGACCGGCCCGGCGCCGGCCTTTGCCTCCCAAGTGAAAAAGTTGGTCGAGTTTCTCCAGGCGCAGGAGGAGACCTCCCGCAGAGTCTGGATTCTCTGTGATTCTGAGCCACACCGGATACGACTGACAGAGATATTGGATGCCGAAGGTGGTGTCCCATTAACCACGCAACTCTCTACCCCCGGCATTCACGAGGGATTTAGTTTCGCCAATGGTGACACCCTCCTGACCGACCATCAAATCTTTGAACGGCATTACAAGCAATACCGACGCCGCCGCTTCAAAGAGGGGATTGCCCTCTCCAGCTATAATCAGCTGACCAAAGGCGATTATGTGGTACATGTGGACCATGGCATCGGCCGCTTTCGAGGCTTGCAGCGCATCACGGTAGGTCAGCAGGACCGGGATTGCCTGCTCATTCTCTATAAAGGCGATGATAAACTGTTCGTGCCGATTGAGGAATTCAATCGAGTACAGAAATTCTCCGGGAAAGAGGGCAGTCCCCAACTCTCCCGGCTCGGCGGAACAGCATGGGAGAAGGCCAAGAAAAAGACAAAAAAAGCCCTGATGGACATGGCCGCCGAACTGGTCAGGCTCTACGCCGAGCGCAAAGCCCGCACTGGCTTTGGCTTTTCGCCGGACAACGAATGGCAAAAGCAACTGGAGGCGTCCTTCGATTACGAGGAGACACCGGACCAACTCAAGGCGATCAACGAGGTCAAACAGGACCTGGAAACTCCCGCACCCGCCGACCGGCTCATTTGTGGCGATGTCGGCTACGGCAAAACCGAAGTTGCCATCCGCGCAGCATTTAAGGCGGTCACCGATCACAAACAGGTGGCGGTATTGGTTCCCACCACTATTCTCGCTGAACAGCATCTCAATACGTTTCGTGAGCGACTGGCCGATTTTCCGATCAACATCGAAATTCTCTCACGATTTCGTACCCCTCGACAGCAAAAAAAAATCATCGCCCACCTGCGCACCGGTAAGATCGACATCGTCATTGGCACCCATCGGCTCCTCTCCAAAGATGTTGATTTCACACAGTTGGGGCTGTTGGTCGTGGATGAGGAGCAGCATTTTGGTGTCGCACATAAAGAGAAGATTCGCAAACTCAAGACATTAGTCGATACCATAACCCTCACTGCTACACCGATCCCCCGGACCCTGCAAATGTCACTGCTGGGCGCACGGGACATGTCATTGATCGCCACGTCGCCGCGCAACCGCCTGCCCATTCACACGGAAATTCGGGAATTTTCTCCGGAAGTAATCGTCGAAGCTGCCCGGCAGGAAATGGAACGTGGCGGCCAAATCTTCTTCGTCCATAACCGGGTACGCTCCATTGAGGCCATGGCCAGTTTCTTACGGCGGATTCTGCCGGAGATGCGAATCGGGGTCGCCCACGGCCAGATGAAAGAACGCGAACTCGAAAAAATAATGGTAGAGTTCCTCAATAGGAAATTCGATTGCCTGCTTTCCACGGCGATCATCGAATCCGGGCTGGATATCCCTTCAGTGAACACAATTATCATTAATCGTGCAGATCGATTCGGTTTATCCCAATTATACCAGTTACGGGGGCGCGTCGGGCGGTCACATCGCCGGGCCTATGCGTACCTGCTCACCCCGCCGTTCAGCGCTCTGACCGCCATTGCCCGCAAACGCCTCAAAGCATTGGCGGAACATACCGCCCTTGGTTCGGGATTCCATCTGGCGATGCGTGACTTAGAGATCCGTGGTGCCGGGAATTTGTTGGGTCCTCAGCAACACGGGTTTATCGAAGAAATCGGGTTTGATTTATACTGTCGGCTGCTGGAGGAGGCGGTCGCAGAATTGAAAGGTGAAGAACCACCGTCCCCAACGGAGGTGACAACCGTCGAATTCCCCGACAAGACCTTCATCCCGGACGATTATATCTTGGACAACCAACAGCGGTTCGAAGTGTATAAACGGCTTGCGGATGCGGCGACGACCCATGATCTGGATGATTTACGGGTCGAATTGGCCGACCGATTCGGGGCGCCGCCGCCGGCCATGGAGGTATTGCTGAACCTGGCGTATGCGCGGGTTCTTGGTACGGGGTTGCAAGTTGCCCGGGCAATTGTGAGTCCGCATACCGGAGCACTAAAAATCGAGTTCGAATCATCCCGGCCGGTTGGCCGCAGCGAAATCGAACGGTGGCGTAAAAACATCACCGAGAAGTTGACTTTTTCTCCCGGCCCACCGTTTGTCATCCGGGTTAAACCGGCGCAGGCGCCGGCATCAGGACGGGATCGCTCCCGTTTTCTGAAACGAATACTGGAGAAACTCTGACACGTCATGGCGCTTGTTCTACAGCATACGTACGTATAAGTTATCGGCAATATGAAACAGACGAGAATTGAGGAGATTCTATGCGGCATTGGATCATAGGCCTGGTGGGCATATTGCTTCTGCTGGGATGCGCGGACACCAAAGAACAAGACGTGGTTGCAACTGTGGCCGACCGGGAAATATCCGTGAGCAAAGTCACCGATTATTACAATGAATACATGGTCACGTATCTCCCGTCCGCCGAAGAGGAACTTCGCCTGAAGCAGGAATATCTCGATAGTCTGATCGCCGATGAACTTCTGGCGGTTTCCGCCTATGTGCACGGGCTGGATCGAGATATTGAAATCCTGGAACTTGTCGAGGCGGAGAGAGGGAAATTTTTGCTCGATGAACTCTATCGGGTGGAAATTTCGGAGAAGTGCCCGGTTACCGATGAAGAAATCCAGGAATGGTATGATCATTATTTCACACGTCTCCGGGGTCGCCATCTGCTCGTCGCCACCCGCGAGGAAGCGGATTCTCTGCGGGCGGAACTCCGCGCCGGGGCCAATTTTGCTGAATTGGCCAGTACACATTCACTTGACCCGCTCACCCGGCGTCGCGGTGGTGATATGGGCAAATACTACCGCTGGGGAGATTTGGTGCCGAGTTTCCAGCGGGCCTTCTTCGCGCTCGGGGACGATACGGTCTCCGCACCAGTGGAAACTGATTACGGCTGGCACTTGATTGAAGTTCTGGATCGAAAGACGATCGACCGCAGGCCCCTCGACTCCGTCCGTGAGAACATTGCCCAGGCGATTAAGGCCATCAAAGTCAAAGATCGGGAAATCGAACACCGCCTGGAAGTCCGGGAACGGTATCCGATCACGATTGATGAAGACGGCCGGGCGCTGCTGATAAAGAAAATCAAGGAATACGCCAAGATCGACACGGCCGAGGTGCCGGATTCCTTACGCCGCGATGTGCCGCTCGACTACCTCTCCTCGTTCGAGCAGGATCAACCGTTTGCCACGTACCTGGATGACCGCACACTTACGGTCGGCGAATATCTGACGATCACCAACAATGTCCGGCCGGAGCGCAAACCGGCGCTTGATGACGATCAGCGGCTTAAAGTGTTCATGTTCGAAGAGTTGTTGTACGAGTTTCTTCTCGCGGAAGCACACCGGCTCAATCTCGAAGAATCAGAGGTCTATCAAAAGCGCATCAAACGGTTTACCGAGACGTTAATGGTGGACAAGATGCGCAACTCGGTGATTGTGCGCGATGCCTCGGTTACCGAGTCGGAGATGAAAGATTACTTTGAGGCCCATCGCGACTCATTTTACACCGATTTGAAACTGCGCGTCCGGGAGATCCTGGTCTATACCGAGGAAACCGCCGACTCATTGTACCGCCAATTGCAGCAGGGAGCGGATTTTGCGCAGCTTGCCCGAGAGCGGACCACTCGCAAGGGATACCAGCGGCCGGGCGGCGACCTCGGATACTTAAAACCATACCGGCGGGAAAAAATCTGGGAGCGGGCCTCCCAAATGAAAGTCGGGGAAATCTCTGAGCCGTTCCTGACCAAGGACGACTGGTCAATAATCAAACTCGAAGAACGCATCGAACCGGAACCACGGCCGTATGACAGTGTGAAAATCGAGTTGTTCAACACGTTGCAGGGAAGGGAACTGGAAACATTGCGCGAGAAATACATTGATTCATTACGCGCAGTGACGCCGGTGACGGTGGACACGGAGCTCCTGAAGAGTACCATTGATTACGACCGGTACGCAGAGAAAGATCAATAATATGGTGCAGATATTCGGGAAGTTGATTACCACAAAGGCGCTGGTCTGTGCGCTGGTCACACTGCTCGTGAGCCTCGGCGCTTCGGGCGTCGCTCGGGCGGATTCTTTTGACCGGCCCGCCGCAATCGTTGGTGATAAAATCATTCTCGAGTCGGAACTCCAGGCGCAAATGCAAATGTATGCACTGCAATCTGACGTAGATCTGAACAATCCCGGCCGGCGAGCTAAGTTGCGGGAGACTATCCTGCAGCAGATGATTGAAGACCGGCTGATTTTGGCGAAGGCGGAACAGGACACCACCATCGCGGTCGAAGCGGCGGAGGTAGAACGGGCGCTGGATGACCATATCACCGGTCTGCGGGCACAGTTCGGCAGTGATGAAGCATTTGAGGCCGAACTCATGCGCGAGGGGATGACCATTGGAGAGCTGCGCCGACGATTCCGGCAGGACACCCGCAACCAGCTGCTCAAACAAAAACTGATCAATCAGAAGCTTGGCTCGGTGTCGGTCACCATGGGAGAAGTCAAGGACTTCTACTCTCGGTATGTGGACTCCTTACCGCCGATCCCGCAATCGGTGAAATTATCACACATCCTCTTAGAGATTGAAATCGATACCAACCGAATCCTGGCGTTGCGTGATACCTTGACTGATTTACGCGCCCGGATTGAGGCCGGGACTGATTTTGCCGAGCTGGCCCGGCAGTATTCCGATGATCCGACCGCACAAGTTGGGGGCGAATTGGGTTGGTTCAGCGCCGGTGACCTGGTTCCGGAATTTGAACAGGCCGCCCGACGGCTCGTGCCCGGTCAACTTTCCGGAATTGTCCGCACCCCGTTTGGATTCCACCTCATTGAAGTATTAGCCAAAGAGGGAAATCGTTTCCGTACCCGCCACATTCTCCTGCAATTGCAGCCCAACGCCGCCGATACCGCTCGGGTGCTGGCCAAGGCGGATTCACTCTTGACCGAAATTCGTGCCGGTGCAGATTTTTGTGAGCTGGTCCGAGAGCATACCGACGATATCGAATCGCAGAAAAACTGTGGCGAGCTGGGCTGGTTCCCGATTTCCCAGATGTTTCCGGAGTTCAAAGAGGCGGTAACCGGCGTGGCCGTTGGCGAGTATGCCGGACCGGCGATTTCGGAATTTGGCGTGCATATTATCCGGGTGCTCGACCGCCAGGAGAGCCGTCAGTATTCACTCGAGGACGACTGGGATACGATCAAACAAATGGCGCGACGTCAGAAAACCAACCAGGTCGTTTCTGAGTGGATCGACCGGATCCGTGACGATACATACATCGAAATCAAAAAATACTAATTGGCTGATCGGGTCCAAGTAGCTTCCCGCCTGCCTGTTTCGGCCTGAAGAACAGTGGCCGTGGAGTACCCCCTTACTGCCGAAAGCCCACGATTCCCGCCATGCTGCCGTTAGCCCATCGTCAATCTCCCCTCCGATCGGTCGATACTACCAACGAGGGCAATAGCGCCCAGGCGGGCATGCGTATGGGCAAACTAGACTATTGGAGATATACATGAGTCTCAAACAGTTACTTTCGGAGATGATGGCGCGGAAGGCGTCCGACCTGCACTTGCGCGTCGGGATTAGGCCGATTTTGCGTATCGATGGTCAGCTCACCCAGGTGGATGCTGAAGAACTGACCAAAGAAGATATCGATGCCTTCATTGAGAAGATTCTCGACGAATCACAGCGGAAGCGATTTTACGCGCGCAACGAGATGGACCTCGCACTGTCGGTCTCACGTCTGGGACGGTTCCGCGTCAACCTCTATCGTCAACGCGGCACACCCGGCATAGCGATCCGTGCCGTCAACACGGTGGTTCCCTCGTTTTCTGAATTGCACTTACCTGAGGTGATTAAAAAACTGTGCAACGAGCGGCGTGGGTTGATCGTGGTTACGGGAACCACCGGTTCGGGGAAATCGACCACGTTAGCGGCAATGATCGAGCAGATCAATGCGACCCGGTCGAACAACATCCTTACCGTGGAAGATCCCATCGAGTATATCTATAGCAATAAAAAATCGGTTATTTGCCAGCGCGAAGTCGGCGGTGACACCGAATCATTTGGGGCGTCATTGCGCCATGCGTTCCGTCAGGACCCGGATGTCATCCTCATCGGTGAGATTCGTGACCTCGAAACGATGTCGATCGCCCTGACCGCTGCCGACACCGGTCACCTGGTTCTGACCACCCTCCATACGCTCGATGCGGTGGAAACGATCTCGCGTATTGTGTCGTTCTTCCCGCCTCACCAGCATCAACAGGTGCGTTTGTTGCTTGCCGGCACGCTGAAAGCGATCATCTCGCAACGGTTGCTGTCGCGATCCGATCGGCCGGGACGAATCCCCGCCGTGGAGGTACTGATCGGTACGGCAGCAATTCGGGAATCAATCCTCGATGAATCCAAAACCAATACCATTCATGATTTGATTGAGAGTGGTATGGTGCAGTATGGGATGCAGACGTTCGACCAATCGATCATGAAACATCACCGCGCCGGCTTGATTTCCTACGAAGAGGCGATGAACTACGCCACCAACCCGGATGATTTTGATCTGCGCGTCCGGGGTATCACCGGCGCATCCGATCGCGGATGGGCGGAGATCAACAACGAATCGATGACGATAGAATAACAATTGGCAAAGATGAAACACACGGCCGGACCACTCAGTTGGTCCGGCCGTAGTACTAGATGTTCAACGGGGTCTCGGGCTGATCCAGACCCGATTCTATGGATTGGGCTCGATTGATAATCACCCGGTCAATGAATTCATCAAGGTACGTGAACTTATCCGCCTTCAGCTTCAATTCATCAGCCATCGCATGCCGGTAAAACGACACGTGAACGCGCAATCCCTGGGTCTGGACCTGCTCGATCGCTTCGCAGTAATCCTGGTCGCCGGAGACAATTAACGCCCAGTCAAAGGCATTCCGCATGCCGTTGGCGACCAGATCGGTGGCCAGCGCCACATCGACCCCCTTTTCCCGGGTGTCTCGTCGGCCATTCTCGTTATAGGATTCGCGCAACGGCTTGATCCGGGTCTTAAATCCCAGGTACCCCATTTTCTTGAAAAATCCCTCCTGCTCCGAGGTCGGTGCTCCTGGTCGCGAGGCGTAATAGAAGGTGCGCACCAGGTCAAATCCGTCGGATAAGATGTCGCGCAGTTTTTCGAAATCGATGCGCATGCCTCTCCGGTACCGATCGGTCTCATGGTACAAATTAGAACCGTCAATAAAAATCATCAGTCGGTGCATCTCGTACCGCCTTTCTTTCCTCCAGCCTTCTTAGTAGGTGGCCGGATCAAATTGAACAGCCGCCAGTCACCAAATTCGGTTGCTCCCCGGCTGCCCTATACGTACACTGTACAGCGCCGAACGCCGAAGGGTTTGCACTTTGTTGCGGGCAATGTCAAATCCTTCCCAAGAACGCAAGTCGGTAAGAAAGTACATGTTTAAGAAAATACTTATTGCCAACCGAGGGGAAATTGCCCTCCGGGTTATCCGTGCCTGCCGGGAGATGGGCATCAAGACCGTAGCCGTGCACAGTGAAGCAGATGAGGAATCCCTCCATGTCCGTTTTGCCGACGAAGACGTCTGTATCGGTCCACCTTCTCCCAGCCAATCCTACCTCGATCCCAAGCGGATTATTGCGGCGGCGGAGGTTACCAATGCGGACGCAATTCATCCCGGATATGGCTTTCTGTCCGAAAACGCCGATTTTGCTGATATCTGCGAATCCTGCAGCATCAATTTCATCGGCCCATCCTCGCAAGTCATTCGCGACATGGGCAATAAGTCTTTGGCCCGCAAAAAGATGAGTGAGGCGGGAGTCCCGGTGACTCCCGGATCAGACAACAACTTGACGTCGCTTGATAATGCTATCTTCCTGGCCAAAGAAATCGGGTATCCGGTGCTGATCAAGGCGGCATCCGGTGGCGGTGGCCGCGGCATGCGACTGTGTGAAAGTGAAAAACGGCTAAAGGCGAATTTTGAGGCCGCACAGGCCGAGGCGCAGGCGGCATTCGGGGACCCGGCAGTGTATATCGAAAAGTTCCTCACCAAACCCCGGCACATCGAAATGCAAGTTCTGGGCGATAAGTTCGGAAACGTCATACACTTGGGCGAACGCGACTGCACCGTCCAGCGCCGCCACCAAAAACTCATCGAAGAATCTCCATCGGTTGCCGTGAACCCGGTGTTACGGCAAGCGTTGGGGGAAGTAGCGGTTAAGGCAGCGGAAGCCGTGGGGTACTATTCTGCGGGCACGATTGAGTTTCTTCTCGACGGTGCCGGAGGCCTGTATTTCATGGAGATGAATACGCGAATCCAGGTGGAGCATCCGGTCACCGAGGAGCAGACTGATGTCGATCTGGTCAAACAGCAAATCCAGATCGCCGCGGGTGAGAAGCTGCGCTTGAAACAAGAGGATATCGTTTTTTCCGGTCATACGATTGAACTGCGAATCAATGCGGAAGATCCCGCCAAAAATTTTTCCCCGCGACCGGGACAAATCACCAGCTTCCATATCCCGGGGGGACATGGCATCCGCGTCGACACCCACGCCTACGCCAAGTACCGGATTCCTCCCTATTATGATTCTTTGCTGGCCAAGCTCATCGCGCACGGCAAAACCCGTAATGAAGCGTTGAGGAAGTTACGCCGGGCGCTGGACGAATTCATTGTGGAGGGAGTCCCCACGACAATTGACTTTTTCAAACGGGTTGTGGATCATCGGGTGTTTATCAATGGGGAGTACGATACCTCCTTTGTCGATCAACATTTGCCGGAATTGATTGCTGAGGGGGCCGAACGCTGAGTATTGCCGATGTCAATTGTCGTGAATAGCAACAAATGTCAATTTTTCCGGGTTTGAGCATTGCCTGCGACGAGATCCCAGTATTTTATACGCCGATGTCGTATCCAATCATGCGAGGGGAGGCCAGATGGTCCGCGATGATCTGAAGTACACGAAAGAACATGAGTGGGTGAGTGTTGAAGGTGATATCGCTACGGTCGGTATTACCGATTTCGCCCAGGGTGAACTCGGAGATATTGTCTTTGTCGAATTGCCGGAGAACGGTGACTCCGTAACCGCCAATGAACCGTTCGGCACGATCGAAGCAGTCAAGGCCGTCGCCGAACTGTTTTCACCATTGTCCGGAACCGTGGAAGAAGTCAATCAGGACGTGGCCGACGACGCGGCAATTATCAACACTGATCCCTATGAAAACGGATGGATGATCAAAATTAAAATCTCAAATGTCTCTGAGTTGGATAACCTGTTGACCCCGGATGAATATCGCGAACTCTCGGGAGACGAATAACCGCTAACGAAACCTGGATCCCCACACCCCAAAAATCTCAATGTCGTATTCCGCGCATACCCCACACGATCAGGATCAGATGCTCTCGACGATTGGCGAGCCGTCTCTGCAACGGCTGTTGCGCACGATCCCGCAAAACCTGCAATTACCCGAGCCGCTCCCGATAGATCCGTCGCTATCCGAAGCGGAGGTGTACACGCTCTTGGAATCGTTGGCGGCCACGAACGCCGGAGTCGGTCACACGCAGTCGTTTCTGGGTGGGGGAATCTACGATCACTATGTGCCGGCGGCGGTTGACGCCCTCAGCTCTCGCTCAGAGTTTTACACGGCGTACACCCCGTACCAGGCGGAAGTAGCCCAGGGAACACTCCAGGCGACCTACGAGTTCCAGTCGATGATCTGCCGCTTGACCGGCATGGATCTCGCCAATGCGTCCCTGTACGACGGCGCCTCGGCGGTCGCGGAAGCAGCCTCGATGGCGTTAGGGATTACCAAACGTCCGCAGGTGATTGTCGCTGGCACCGTTCATCCGCGGTATCGCGATGTCCTCCAGACTTACACCCAAGGCCGTGATATGGTCATGGACGTCACGCTGGAGGAACGGGGAGTCAGCGATATCTGCACGATGACCAGGCTGATCAGCGATCAGACCGCCTGTGTTATCGTGCAATCACCCAACTTCTTCGGCCAGTTGGAGGATGTTCGCCCAGTCGAGAGAGCAATCCACGAGGCCGGGGGATTGCTGATTTATGTCTGCTACCCGATGGCGTTGGGGATCTGCCGGTCGCCGGGAGAGGTCAACGCCGATATCGCGGTGGGAGAGGGGCAGTGTTTAGGCAATGTACCCAGTTATGGCGGCCCACTGCTTGGCCTGATTGCTGCCAAGAGAAACCATGCACGGTATCTGCCCGGTCGAATTGTCGGCCGCACCGAGGATGTTGAGGGACGGACCGGCTACGTACTGACCTTGCAGACACGCGAACAACATATCCGTCGCGAAAAAGCCACCTCCAACATTTGTACCTCTCAGGCACTATTGGCGACCCGCGCCGCCATCTATCTTGCCCTGCTGGGCAAACACGGATTTGCGGCATTAGCGGAAGTCTGTACCCGGCGTGCCCATTACCTGGCTGAGAAAATCGATGCCCTGCCGTGGTACACCCTGAAATACAGCGGACCCTTTTTTAACGAATTCGTTATTACCTGTCCGGTACCGCCGGCGAGCGTCATCGAAATCATGCTCAAAGAGGGTATCATGCCCGGCATTGATCTTTCCGGCTATTACCCCGACCGCAGAAACGAGTTGATGATTGCGGTGACCGAAAAGCATATGCCGCAACACCTTGATCGTTTTGTAGATATTCTTGCAGACATTAAGCCATAGCGGGGAGAATCCCTTCTCCGCAAGTACCCTGCAATGACTGATCATCTCTTAGATGCCATAGCATTCAGCTAGGCTTTTTTCTATATTCTCCAATGTGTTGACGGCTGAGATAGACAGAGGAGGAATCATGCGTATTGCGGCAACGATTGTCCTGGTGCTAATGCTGGCGCTGCCGGTGATCGCCGACGAGGTTCCAGAAAACGGCATCGATTGGGTGAAGTCATTCGAAAAGGGACTGGCGCAGGCAAAAAAGACCAACCGCCACCTGTTGGTGGATTTCTATACCCCCACCTGAACGTGGTGTGAAATGATGGACACCACCACGTTCATCGACTCGGCCGTGGTCGAGTTCTCGGAAAATCAGGTGTTTGCCAGAATTGACGGCACGGTTGATACGCTGCTGGAAGATTCCCTGGGGATCAGCGGTTATCCCACCGTTATTCTGGTCGATCCGGACGGAAATGAAATTGACCGGTTGTTGGGCTACTATCCCGCTGATTCATTTCTCTTAGAGATCAACAATTATATGGCCGGGATCAACACCCTGGCGGACTACCGGCAACGACTGCGGGAAGACTCGGGGAATCCCCAATTGCATTACGCGATGGCAGAGAAGTTTATCGCTCGCAGTAACTGGAACCGGGCCCGCATGCATTATCATAGTGTCCTCAACTTGGATACTAAAAACACCACCGGGCTGGCGGATGACGCCGCGTACTATATGGCGTACATCTCCCGCAAAGAGAAGAACTACGAGAAAGCGATTAGAGAATTTCGTATCATGATTGATAGCTATCCGGAGTCGGAATTGCGTGAGGACGCCGAAGTCTATATCCCCTGGCTGCACAGTAAGGCGGGAGATACCGCTCAGGCAATCGCGCAGTACCAGGCCTTTGTGGAAAATTTTCCGGAGTCGGATGAAATCGAGTGGGTGAACGAACAAATCGCGAAATTGAAAAACCCGGAAGAAAAGAAGTAGGGTATAAGAGAGCAGGTCAGCAGCAAAGCAGACGTTATCTCTGCGCTCACCTGTGCAAACGCCATCCAGTATGAAAGTCGAAATTACAGATGATCGAACAACCTATCGGCATATTTGATTCCGGCATCGGCGGCCTGACCGTCTATCGGGAAGTTGAACAGGCCTGCCCTGCGGACGATATCATTTACTTTGGTGATACCGGACGCTTCCCCTACGGCGTCCGGTCGCCACGGGTGGTTATTGAGTATTCGCGGCAAATTCTCAATTTCCTGCTGACCTTTGAAGTCAAGTTCGTCGTGGTGGCCTGTAATTCGGCATCCGCGATGGCGCTGGACGCGATTGCACCCGATTGCCCGGTGCCGATTGTCGGGGTGATTAAACCGGTCGCCGCCGCGGCAGCGAAGGCCACGCGCACCAAACGCATCGGGGTGATCGGCACGGAGGGCACCATCGCCTCGGGTTCATATACTGAGGCGATCAAGGCGATCGATCCCGAACTGAAAGTGATGGGGAAGCCCTGTCCGTTGTTTGTGGCGTTGGCCGAGGAGGGGTATATCGATCGCCCGGCCACCAAATTGATCGTCGAAGATTACCTGGGCTCAATGAAAGGTAAGGGCATCGATACCCTGGTGCTCGGCTGTACCCATTATCCGTTACTCAAGAACGTGATTGGCGAAGTACTCGGGCCCGATGTTACCATCATCGATTCCGCCGTCTCGACCGCCCAGGCAGTCAAGCAGTTGTTGGTCGAGGCGGGGGAGTTTCGCGCGGGCGAACAGCCCGGGAAACATCGGTTTTACGTATCAGACACACCCGGCAAATTTGCCAGGGTAGGCGAGTTGTTTCTGGGGCGGCCCATCGGCACCGTCTCGCAAATTGATATCGCGCGCTACAATGAACCGGTCACTCCGTAGGAACGGTGCATGAGGGTAACAACGTGAAAACTATTGTAGGTCGGGTTCCGACGGCTCCGCCGCCGTGGAGACGGAGAAACCCGACCCCATCGCTGCCATGAAACTCGTCTTAGCCACCAACAACGCGCATAAAATTCGGGAGATTCAGAATATCCTGAATGGAGTCGATATCCGGCTCCTCACCAAAACCGATTTCCCTGACTTTCCCGATCCGGACGAGACCGGGGAGACCATGGAGGAAAACGCCCGGCTCAAGGCCCGCGTAATTTTTACAGCTACCGGATTACCCTCGCTGGCCGATGATTCCGGGCTGGAGGTCGACTATCTGGACGGTGCCCCTGGGGTCATGTCGGCCCGTTTCGCCGGTCCCGGTTGCACCTTTGCCGATAATAACCGTAAGCTGCTCAAGCTCCTGGAGGGTGTCCCCGACCCCGAACGCACCGCCCGCTTTCGCTGCGTGGCGGCGCTGGCCCTGGGTCCGGATGATCTTCATCTATTCGAGGGCACGGTAGAAGGCCGAATTACCACGCAAATTCGCGGTAAAGAGGGTTTCGGCTACGACCCGGTGTTTTATTTTCCCGAGGTGGGCAAGGCCTTTGCGGAAATCCCCGAAGATCTGAAAAATCAATACAGCCACCGGGGACGTGCCTTCCGTGCCGCAGGGGAATTCATCCGTGCTTTGGTCACGGGTCCAGCGAAATAATCTCCGCTTGCGTAATAAACTCGTGATTTCGTACTTTCCCGCCGATTACAGGCAGGAACGCTTCTTATCCGGGGCGTAGCGCAGTCTGGTTAGCGCGCCTGGTTTGGGACCAGGAAGTCGGAGGTTCAAATCCTCTCGCCCCGATTTGTATGGCCGCAGGCCATACAAATAGAGCAGGTGAGCAGGGGAACAGGTGAGCAGGTGAAAATAAGCGGCAGATGGAACTAAGCAGGAGCCACGTTGCCGGATCTCACCTGCGGTCTCCTGTTCACCTGATCAACTGCGCAGAAGGGCATTAACATGGCCTTCATGTTCGAAAACTTGCAGGTCTATCAAAAGGCCGTCGATTTCGCCGATCAAACTGCGGAACTGACCGAAGATTTTCCTCGCGGGTACGCGTTTCTTACCAATCAACTCAATCGCGCCGCACTCTCCATTGCCACAAACTTGGCAGAAGGTAATGGTCGCTTCACCAAAGCCGATCGGAAGAATTTCTTTGTGATTGCCCGTGGTTCTGCCCAGGAATGCATTCCCTTGCTTGAAGTTGCGAGGCGACGCGGCTTGCTGACCGACCCGAAACAACAAACCTTGCGGGAACAACTGGAAATCGTCGCCCGAATGATAAGCGGTTTGATTACTGGGATTGATAAACGGCAAAAATAGAGCAGGTGAGCAGGGGAACAGGTGAGCAGGTGAAAATAAGCGGCAGATG